>NZ_JBXAKW010000001.1:0-810856 GCF_058798815.1 Janthinobacterium sp. GW822-FHT07A03
GGGTGGAGCAGTCTGGCAGCTCGTCGGGCTCATAACCCGAAGGTCACAGGTTCAAATCCTGTCCCCGCAACCAATACCGGAAAGCCGCTGACTCTTGCAAAAGAGCAGCGGCTTTTTTCATGGCCAGCCAACGGCAAACACCGGCAGACGGGGCAGGCATGACATTGTCAAATCATGCCCTTTACGCCGCGCAACAATCTGGTATATAATTCGAGTGCGGGGTGGAGCAGTCTGGCAGCTCGTCGGGCTCATAACCCGAAGGTCACAGGTTCAAATCCTGTCCCCGCAACCAATTCGAAGCCGCTGGTTCCTCGCAAGAGGGCCGGCGGTTTTTTCGTTTACGGCGCGGTGTCTTCTGCCTGCTGGCGCGCATACACGACCAGCCGCAGGTGGCGGTCCGCATCGATGGTCAGCGAAGTGTGCTCATACGCGGCCTGCTCGCCATCGATTGTCAGGCGGCGCACGCCGGCGCACGGCGCATGCACGTCATGGCGGCGCCACCATAGCTTGAACTCGGGCGAGACCTTTTCCAGTTCTTCCACCAGCGCGTGGATATCCGCTTCCCGCGTGGCGCGCGCATAGTCGCGGCGAAAGCCCGACAGCATCAGCGGCGCCTGTTCTTCCCAGGCCGTGAAGCGCGAGCGCAGCAGCGGGTCGGTAAACAACAGCCACAGCAGGTTGCGGCGCGCCGGCACATGCGCGCCGAAGCCGAACAGGGCGTCCGCGTCCGCATTGAACGCCAGCACGTCCCAGCGCAGGTTGAGGACATAGGCCGGATGCGCCAGCTCGTGCATCAATCGGCGCACCGGCGGCGGCACCACGCAAAAGGTCTTGCCCTCTTCGGCTGGCGGACGCGCATGCGCCAGCAGGAACAGGTGGCGCCGCTCGCCCGCGTCCAGTTTCAGTACTTCGGCCAGCTTGTCGAGGAAGGCGCTCGAGACGCCGATGTCGCGCCCCTGTTCCAGCCAGGTGTACCAGGTCAGCCCCACGCCGGCCAGCGCCGCCACTTCTTCGCGGCGCAAGCCCGGCGTTCTGCGCCGCCCGCCGCCAGGCAAGCCCACGTCTTCCGGCGACAGCCGCGCGCGGCGCGCCTGCAGGTAGGCGGCCAGTTCGTGGCGGGTGCGGGCCAAAGTGCGCATGGTGCGGTCTTTCCGGTGAGCCTGTTGCTATCAGTAATAGCATAAACAGTTAAATTGTAATTGTTTATATTATATTCCAGAATGCCTGCTTTCTTCCCGAAAGCGTGCCCATGTCTGACTATTCTTCCTCCCGTGCCGCAGCGCCTGCCGATGCCGCGCTGCCTGTCACCGTCTACCTGATCGCCGTGGGCGCCTTCGCGCTGGGCATGGCGTCGTATGTGACGGCGGGCTTGATGCCGATGATCGCCGGCGCCTTTTCCGTGTCCCTGGCGATGGCGGCGCAGCTGGTGACGGCGTTCACCCTGGCCTATGGCCTCGGCTCGCCCCTGGCCGTGGCCTTGCTGCCGGCGCGCGCGCAGCGCTCCGGCCTGTTGACCGCCCTGGGCGTGTTCGTGCTGGCGAACGGGGCCAGCGCGCTGGCGCCCGATTTCAGCAGTTTGCTGGCCTGGCGGGCCGTTGCAGGCATCGGGGCGGGCGTTTACCTAGCGCTGGGCATTGCGGCGGCAGCGGGCGTGTCGGCGCCGCAGCAGCGGGGCAAGGCCATTGGCGCGATCATGGGCGGCATGGCGGGCGGCACGGTACTGGGCGTGCCATCGAGCCTGCTGCTGGCGCAGCAGCTGGGCTGGACGGCGGCCCTGTGGCTGGTCGCCCTCCTCGGTGCGCTGGCGCTGGCGGGCTTGCTGTGGAAGCTGCCCGCGCTGCCGGTGGCGCCGGCCATGTCGCTGCGCCGCAAGCTGGCCTTGCTGGCCGACGGGCAGGTATTGGCCATTCTGCTGGTATCGCTGCTGGCGGCCATCGCCAGCCTGGGCATGTACACGTTTATTGCGCCGCTGCTGGCATGGTCCGCGCAGGGGGCGCCGGTGTCCGCCACGCCCTTCCTGTGGGCCTGGGGCGTGGGCGGCATCGCGGGCAGCGTATTGGTCGGGCCATGGGCGGACAAGGTGGCGGCGCCGAAACTGAGCTGCTTCATCCTGCTGTTGCTGGCGCTGGCCTTGTGCGCGCTGCCGCTGGCGGCCGGCTGGTCGGCGTGGCTGATGCTGGCGCCCATCGTGCTGTGGGGCGCGGCCGGCTGGGCCCTGCAAGTGCCGCAGAACCAGCAACTGCTGGCCGTGCGCGCGCGGCAGGGCGATGGCAACCTGGCCATCGCCCTCAATGAATCGGCGCTGTACCTGGGCAGCGCCATCGGCGCCGCCGCAGGCGGGGTGCTGCTCCTGCTGGACTGGCCCATGTGGCTGCTGGCGGCCGGTGCCGCCCTGGTCGCCGCCGCCGCGCTGCTGCTGCAATTGCCCGCCGCGCGGCGTTCCTAGGCTTTTTTCGCCAGCTGCATGCCCACGGGCAGGGCGCGGATGCGCTTGCCCGTGGCGGCGAAGATGGCGTTGCACAGGGCCGGCGCGATGGGCGGCGTGGCCGGCTCGCCCACGCCGCCCAGCTCCATGTCCAGGGTGCCCGGCACCAGGTGCGTGTGGATCACGTGGGGGGCGTCGGCAGCGCGCAGCACGCTATAGTCGTGGAAATTGCTTTGCTCGACCCGGCCATTCTTAAAGCTGATCTCGCCGCTCATGGCCAGCGACAGGCCCATGATGCAGGCGCCCTCGATCTGCGAGCGCACGCGGTCCGGGTTGATCTGCGGGCCGCAATCCATGGCGATATCGACCCTGGGCACGATGACTTCGCCGGCCGCATTGATCTCCACTTCGATCACGGCCGCCACATAGGTGACGAAACTGTAGGCCACGGCCAGGCCCAGCCCCCGTCCCTTGGGCAGCTTGCGGCCCCAGCCCGCCTTGGCCGTCGCCAGTTCGATCACGTGGCGCATGCGGCCTATGTCGACCGGATACTTCGCCGGATCTTCGCCATAGTTCCAGCCATCGGACAGGTCGGCCGGATTGATCTTGCGCGCGGGGCCCAGCAGTGCCAGCAGGTAGTCGCGGTGGTCCTTCTTCGCCGCGTGGGCCAGTTCGGCCGTGAACGACTGGATGGCAAACGCGTGCGGGATGTTCGACACGGAGCGGAACCAGCCGATGCGCGTGTGGGCCGGCACTTCGGGCACCTCGACGCGGATGTTCGCAATGGCGAACGGCACGTTGATGGCCGACATGCCCAGCTCGAACGGCGCCTGCTTGTTCGCGCCGGCGGCAAAGGTCGAGGTGATGGTGGGCGCGGCCGTGCGGTGCAGCCAGGCCGTCGGCATGCCTTGCGCGTCCAGCGACGCTTCCAGCCGTTCGACGGACACCGTGTGCAGGTAGTCGTGCTGCAGATCGTCGTCGCGCGTCCACGTCAGCTTGACGGGCGCGCCATCCATGGATTGCGACAGCAGTGCCGCCTCGACGGCGAAATCGGGCTTCGATTTGCGCCCGAAGCCGCCGCCCAGCAGGGTCACGTGCACGGTCACGTTGTCATATGCCAGGCCCAGGGCCTTGGCCACGTTGCTGCGCGTCGCCTGCGGCGCCTGCACGCAGGCCCACACTTCGGCCTTGCCGCCGGCGATGCGCACGGTGGCGGCGGGCGGCTCCATGGTGGCGTGGGCCAGGTGGGGCAGATAGTATTCGGCACTGAGCTTGCGCGCGGCGGGAGCGGCGGCCAGGGTGGCTACCGTCTTGCCCTGGTCGCGCGCCGGGCTGGCCGGCTGGCGCACGGCCGCTTCCAGGGTCTTGCGGAAGGCTTTCGAGTCGTAATCGCCGTTCGGGCCGTCGTCCCATTCCAGCACCAGCGCTTCGCGGCCCTTGATGGCGGCCCAGGTATTTTTCGCGATGACGGCCACGCCGCCCAGCGGATTGAACATGGCCGGCGGCGGGCTGCCCGCCAGTTCGACGATGCGCAGCACGCCCGGCACTTTCAGGGCCGCCGTCTTGTCCACGCTTTTCAGCTTGCCGCCGAAGACGGGCGGACGGGCGATGACGGCATACGCCATGCCGTCGAGGCGCGTGTCGATGCCGAAGTGCGTATTGCCGGTGACGATGTCGTGCAGGTCGATGCCGCGCGTGCTGCTTTGGCCTATATAACGCAGCTCGCCCGCCGTTTTCAGGCTGATGCGCGCGCGCGGCGGCACCGGCAGCTTGGCCGCCTCTTCGGCCAGCGCGCCGAACGACAGCGAGCGTCCGCTGGCCGCATGCACGACCGTGTGGTTGACGGCCTTGACTTGCGTGACGGGCACGTCCCAGCGCACGGCGGCCGCCGTTTCCAGCATCAGGCGCGCCGTGGCGCCCACGTGGCGCATGGCGCGGAACGAGTGGCGCATGCTGCGCGAGCCGTCCGTATCCTGGCTGCCGTAGCGCGCCTCGTCGGCGGGCGCCTGCTGCACGCGCACCTGCGCCCAGTCGGCGCCCAGTTCGTCGGCCGCCACCATGGGCAGGCTGGTGCGGATGCCCTGTCCCATTTCCGAGCGGTGTACAACGATGGTGACGATGCCGTCGGCGGCGACCGACAGGAAGACCAGGGTGTCGTCGACCACACCGCCCGGCATCTTGTCGCCGCCGTATTTGACGGCGTCGGCCGCCATCACCAGGCCGGAAGGGCCGGCCACGAGGGTCAAACCGGCCAGCGCGCCGGCGGCCTTGAGCCAGTGGCGCCGCGCAGGCGAATGTGCGGCGGCAGTGTCATGGATGCTCATTTGGCCGCTCCTTTCGCGTGGATACTGGCCGATGCCTGCCTGATGGCCGCGTGGATGCGCGTGTAGGTGCCGCAGCGGCAGATATTGCCGCTCATCGCTTCGCGGATTTGCTGGTCGTTCGGTCTTGGCGTCTTGTGCAGCAGGGCCGTGGCCGACATGATCTGGCCGGCCTGGCAATAGCCGCATTGTGGCACGCCGTGTTCCTGCCAGGCTTGCTGTAGCGCAAAGCCGACCTTGTCTTCGCCCACCGCTTCGATGGTGGTGATCTTCTTGCCGGCGGCGGCCGAGACGGGCGTCACGCAGGAGCGGATCGCTTCGCCGTCGAGGTGCACGGTGCAGGCGCCGCACAGGGCCATGCCGCAGCCGAATTTGGTGCCGGTCATGCCCAGTTCGTCGCGCAGAGCCCACAGCAGGGGCGTGTCTTCAGGCAGTGCAAGGTCGTGCTGCTTGCCATTGATGGTCAGGGTCGTCATGTGTAGTCCTCGGAGTGGGGATGGTGCGGGGAAGCGCGACGGCCATCCGGCATATGGATGAGCGCATCAGTATGGGATGGTAGCACCAGCCGTCCTGCGCTGCATGGCGGAGGCCGGTGGCATACTGCGGCTTCCGATATTGGAGTTTTCCATGACATACATCACAGCGGTGCAAGGCTTGCCCGACATTCTCGCTCCCGGCTTGCAGGTGGTTTTTTGCGGCCTCAATCCCGGCGTGGACGCGGCGGCGGCCGGCCACCATTTTCTCGGCCGCGGCAACCGCTTCTGGCCCGTGCTGCACCTGGCCGGCTTCACGCCGCACCTGGTGGCGCCGCAGGACGATGCCAGCGTGCTCGGTTTCGGGCTGGGCCTGACGGCGGCCGTCGGGCGCCCGACCAGCCGCGCGGACCAGGTGGGGACGGACGAATTCGCGCAGGCGGCGGCCGGCCTGCAGCACAAACTGGCATTGATGCAGCCGCAGTGGATCGCCTTCCTGGGCAAGGCCGCCTACGCGGCGATGACGGGAAAACGCCAGCTGGAATGGGGCGAACAGCCCGAGCGCTTCGGCGGCGCGCGCGTGTGGATACTGCCCAATCCCAGTGGCCTCAATCGCGGCTATTCGAAGGAGCGGCTGGTCGACGCCTACGCGGAGCTCAGGCGCGCGCTGGGCTGACGTCCAGTTCCACCGCGCGCAACAGCGGCGTGACGAAATCGAGGAAGGCGCGCAATTTCAACGGCAGCGGCGCCTGCCCCTTGTGCAGCAGGCTGACTGGCAAGGGCGCCGCTTCGAACGGTGCGAGCACGATGCGCAGCGCATCGTCGCGCAGGGCATTCATGACCTGGTACGACAGCACGCGGATCACGCCCGCGTCCAGGGTGGCGGCGGCAATCGCCGCATCCACCGTATTGACGGCCAGTCGCGAATGCACGGGCACGGACTGCGTAGCCTTGCCCGTGCCGAAGACCCAGGCGCGCCGCGATTCCAGCACTTCGAAGCTGATGCAGGCATGGGTTGCCAGGTCGCCCGGCACCGCCGGCGTGCCATGCGTGGCCAGGTAGCCGGGACTGGCGCAGACGACCCGGCGCACCGTGCCGACCCGCGTCGCCATGAAGCTGCTGTCGGGCAGGTCGCCGATGCGCACGGCCACGTCGACCTGCTCGTCCATCAGGTGCAGCACGCGGTCGGTCAGCACGAGCTTGATCTCGATGTCCGGATAGTGGGCGAGGAACGCCGCCACCACGGGCACGATGTGCAGGCGTCCGAACACGACGGGCGCCGTAATCGTCAGCTCGCCCTTCGGCACCGCATATTCGCCCGTCGCCATGCGCTCCGCTTCGCCGATCTCTTCGAGGATGCGGCGGCACGCGGCCACGTAGGCGTGGCCGGCTTCCGTCAGCGACAACTGGCGCGTCGTGCGGTGCAGCAGGCGCGTGTTGAGGTGCGCTTCCAGCGCCGCCACCTTGCGGCTGACGTTCGCCAGCGGCATGCCGAGATGGCGCGCGGCGGCCGACAGGCTGCCCGCGTCCACCACCGCCAGCAAGATGCTCATGGATTCCAGCCTATCCATCGATTGTTTTCATGTGCAGCCTATCAAATTTTGGAAGAATCATTCTCAATCTTATGGGATTCTCTTTATGGGTGCAAGTACGTAAGCTGGAGTCCTTCGCCGCGGCATGTTGCCGCGGTAACTTGAAAGGACAGCGCCATGCGCCCCACCCCGACTCTCCCGCCCGATGCGCACACCGTGGCCGCCCCGCCGCGCGGCAAGATCCTCATGATGGCGGTGATCGCCGGCGCGGTGATCACCAATATTTATTGCACCCAACCTATCCTGCCCCTGATCCAGTCCGGCCTCGGCGTCGACCTGGCGGCCGTCAACCTGGTCGCCGGCGCGGCGCTGCTGGGCTTTGCCACGGGCCTGGCGCTGCTCCTGCCGCTGGGCGACCGCTACGACCGGCGCACCCTGGTGCTGGGGCAGATTGCGCTGGCCTTCGTTTGCGCCCTGACGGCCGCGCTGGCGCCCGGCATCTGGGCGCTGATCGGGGCCTCGTTTGGCCTGGGCATCGTCAGCTGCGTGCCGCAGCAACTGGTGCCGCTGGCCGCGAGCATGTCGCCGCCCGGCGAGCGCGGCAGCTCTGTCGGGACGGTGGTCAGCGGCATCATGGTGGGCATCCTGCTGGGGCGCACGGTGGCCGGCGTGGTGGGCGAAGCCTGGGGCTGGCGCGCCGTGTATGCCATGGAAGCGGCATTCATGCTGCCCGTGTGGCTCGCGGCGGCAGCCTTGCTGCCACGGGGGAAACTCGGCACGGGCCTGTCTTACGCGCGCCTGCTGGCGTCGCTGTGGCCACTGGCGCGCGACCATCGCCCCCTGCGCGAATCGATGCTGATCCAGGCGCTGCTGTGGGCGTGCTTCAATGCGTTCTGGGTCAATCTGGCGGCGTTGCTGGCCAACGGCCCATGGCACCTGGGCAGTGCCTGGGCCGGCGCCTTCGGCATCATCGGCGCGGCCGGCGCGCTGGCGGCCACCTTGGGCGGCAGGGCCGCCGACAGACTCGGCGCGCGCACGGTCATTGGCCTGAGCATCGGCATCGTGACGCTGTCCTACCTGCTGCTGGCGGGCGCCGCCTCGTCGCTGTTCTTGCTGGTGATCGGCGTCATCGTGCTCGATATCGGCGTGCAGGCTGCCCTGGTGGCCAACCAGACGCGCGCCTTTGCCGTCGATCCCGCCGCCCAGGGGCGCATCAACAGCCTGTACATGACGGCCACCTTTATCGGCGGCGCCGCCGGCGTGGCGGCCAGCGGCTGGCTGATGCAGCGTTACGGCTGGACGGGCGTGGCGGTGTTCGGCATCGCACTGGGCCTGCTGGCGGGCTGGATCCACCTGGCCGGTGCACGCGCACTACGGCGCGCGCCGGTGCTGCCGTAAGGGCTCGCCTTTTAGCGCGGCTGCTCCAGCTGTGCATACACGGCGCCGGCGATCTTGCCCAGCTCCTGCTTGGACAGGCTCGCCGAGAGGGCATAACCGAGCTGGCCATCGATCCAGTAAAACACGCTCAAGTCCTTTTCCTGCGTGTAGCGGAAGGCCGTTTCCTGCCTGCCGGCCCGCTCTTTCGCCACGTACAGGGTCAGGCGCTGGCCTTTGCCATCTTCATACATGAATTGCGCCACGGGGCCGTCGCCGTCGCCGGGCAGCAGGCGCCCGCCGATCAGGTGATAGCCGAGCGGCGACAGCGCGGGCGGCTGCAATTTGCTGCCCAGGCGTTTCGACAGCCATTGCACCAGGTGCGCCTCCTGTTCTACCCCCACCTCGACGGGGTGGCGCACTTCGGGCGTGTAGACGGCATGGGCGATGGCGGCGCTGCGCGCCAGGGAGACCGGGCTGGCGCTGGCGGTCGTGCTGTCGCCGCCGCGCAGCAGCCAGCCGCCCGCGCCGCCCGCGATGAGCAGCACGATGGCCGCTGCCGCCTGCATGGCGGGGCGCTGCCAGGCGCCGTTCGCCGCCGGCGGGGCCGCCGCCTGCAGCAGCGCCGGGGGGATGGCTTCGTCCAGCACGGGATCGAACAGGGCGCGCAATTGCCGGTTCTGCTCGCGCCACGCATCGACCCTGGCGGCGTCGCCGGGATGCGCGTGCAGGTGGGCGTCGACGGCCGCGCGCTGGCCTTCGGGCAGGATGCCGTCGGCCAGGGCGTGCAATTGCGCTTCGCTGATGGCTTGCGTTGTCATTTCACGACTTTCAGGGTGGGTGGGCCGCTGCCCTGGCTGCCGGCAGGGCTGCCATCGAGCAGGGTGCGCAGCTTGTCGCGCCCGCGCGACAGGCGCGACATGACGGTGCCGACGGGGATGTCGAGGGTGGCCGCCACCTGCTCGTAAGGCATCTGTTCGAGCGCGACGAGCAGGATGACTTCGCGCTGTCCCAGCGGCAAACGTGCCAGCGCCGCATCCATTTCGCCGATGGCGATGGCTTGCCCCGGCGCGCGCTCCGGCGCGGGCAGCACGGTATCGTCATCGAGCTCCTGCAGCGCCAGGCCGGGGCGGCGCAGCTGGTCCACGTGCAGGTTATGCATGATGGAGAACAGCCAGGGCCGCATCTCGCCGACGCGCTGGTCCAGCTTGCGCCACGCCCGTTCCACGGTGTCCTGCACCAGGTCGTCCGCGTGCAGGGCGCCCGCCAGCGCGCGCGCATAGCGGCGCAGGCCGGGCAGGCACGCCTGCAGCTGGCGGCTATCCTTTTGCGTGGTCATCGTGGCGGCGGGCAGGGCTGCTTACGGCTTGACGACGTGCCACACGTTCTTGAAATTGTCGCCGGCCACATCGCCCGGCTTCTTGTCTTCCTTGTACAGGTACAGGGGTTTGCCCTTGTAGGTCAGCTGCATGGCGCCGTTGTCTTCGCGCTTGATGCTGCCATACGGGGCGGCGGGGGCCGCGTCGGTGGCGATGACGGCGGGCCAGGCCACCAGGCAGCCGCCGCTGCAGGCGCTCTTGCCGCTGTCGGCGACATCCTTGTCGAACACGTACACGGTCATGCCGCTGGCGTTGACCAGCATGCCGTTGGCGGGCATGACGTCGGCGGCGAAGGCCAGGGGGGCGGACAAGGCGGTGAAAAGGGCGGTGGCGGCAAAAGTAGTAAAGCGCATGATGGTCTCCTTGAGGTTTTGGGGGGCTTGCAAGGGATAGACGCCTGCCGCCCGCCGTTTATTCCCGCTCGTTTGAAATATTTTTTGCCGGCGCATGCAGGCTGGCCCACAGGTGGGCGGCCGCCATGGTGCGGTGCGGCGCATACTGGCGCAGCCATTGTTCCGTGCGCGCCATGTCCGGTTTCGTTTCTTCGCCGAGCAGCTTTTGCAGGGCGGCGCGGATCGCCACGTCGCCGTGCAGCGAGCAGTCGGCATAGCCGTAGCCGCGCAGCAGCGCGTAATTGACGGTCCACGGGCCGATGCCCTTGACGGCCAGCAGCGCCTGCGAAATGGCCGCCACGTCGCCGGAAGGGGGCAGTTCCAGCGACAGCGCTCCCTCGTCGACCAGGCGCGCCAGGCGCAGCACGGTTTCCGCCTTGGCGCGCGAGAATTTGCGGCTGGTCAAATCCTCGATCTCCAGCCGCGCCACGTCGCGCGCCTCCGGGTAGCACCACAAGCCGCTGCCATGCCGGCGTCCCGCCTGCAGAATAAACGTGCGGCGCAGGGAAATGGCGAACGACAGGTTGATCTGCTGGCCGATGATGGCCCAGGTCAGCGCCTCGAACGGGCTGGCCGATTGCACGATGCGCAAGCCCGGGTTGACGCGGATCAAGGGCGCCAGCAGCGGGTCGGCGGCGGCCATCCGGGCGAAAGGCTGCGGGTCGATGCGCAGGCCGAGGATGTTGAGCAGGGCGCCGTGCAGCGCCGTTTGCAGAGCGTCACTGGCGCTGCCGTCGATCTCGGCGCGGCAGACGGCCGTATCGTCCGTGAAGGCCACGTCCAGCACCACGGGCACGCCGGCAAGCAGGATGCCCTTGCGCAGGCCTGTCGGCGTGACTTGTTCCGCGACGGCTTCCCCGTCGCGGCTGTGAAAGGCGATGACGTCGTCGCGGCGGTAGCCGGCGGGCAGGGGGAGGGTCCAGTGCAGCAGGGTCATGGTGGCCAAAATCAGTGAAGGTAGCAGGGGCGCGCCGCCGGCGCACCGCGTTTCTTGCTGCGGCCCTTAGCGGGCGCAGATATCGGTGGTGGGCGGGCTCAGGGCCGCCGCGTGCTGGATCTGCAGCGCGTCGGGCACGCCATTTTTCACGGCCGTCAGCTCGGCCAGGATGGAAATGGCGATTTCGGCCGGTGTCTTGCTGCCGATGTACAGGCCGATGGGGCCATGCAGGCGCGCCAGCTGTTCCGCGCTGACGTCGAACTGCAGCAGCCGTTCGCGGCGTTTGGCATTGTTGGCGCGCGAACCGATGGCGCCGACGTAGAAAGCGGGGGATTTGAGCGCTTCCATCAGGGCCAGGTCGTCGAGCTTGGGGTCGTGCGTGAGGGCGACGACGGCGCTGCGGCTGTCGAGCTTTAATTCCAGCACCAGGTCGTCGGGCATGGCGTGCAGCAGGGGCACGCCGGGCACGTTCCAGCCGCCCCGGTATTCCTCGCGCGGGTCGCAGACGATGACGTGGTAATCCATGGCCGTGGCGATCTGCGCCACGAAGCGCGACAGCTGGCTGGCGCCGATGATCAGCAATCGCCAGCGGGGGCCGTGCTGCGTGGTGAGCACCGCATCATTCAGGGCCAGCACGGCGCCCGGCGCGGCGCGCTGCAGGGTGACGGCGCCAGTGCGCAGGTCGAGCCGGCGTTCGACCAGTTCATGCGCTTCCAGGCGCGCCAGCAGTTCGGCCACCTTGCTGTCCGCGTGCAGCGGCTCGATCGCCAGTTCGATGGTGCCGCCGCAGGGCAGGCCGAAGCGGTGCGCCTCGTCGGCGCTGATGCCGTAGCTGACGATTTCCGGCAAGGTGCGCACGATGCCGTGCACGCGCACGGTGTCGATCAAGTCATCCTCGATGCAGCCGCCGGAGACGGAGCCGACCACCGTGCCGTCGTCGCAGATGGCCAGGGTGGCGCCCACGGGGCGGGGGCTGGAGCCCCAGGTCTTGATGACGGTGACGAGTTCGCAGCGGTGCCCGGCGGCAAGCCAGGCGGCGCTGGTTTTCAGAACTTCAAGGTCAATGCTGTCCATGGGGCGCGGGAGTTACATGCCGTATGTTTGCGGCAAAGTATGGAATATTTTTCAATATTGTGGCTATACTACCCTCTCCAACAGCCTGCGGAGAGTTTTCATGTCGAACGACCAAAAGACGCAAGATGACGGCATCCCCAAGTTTGGCAAACTGCTCATCGCCCTGTTCCTGGCGGTGGTATTTTGCGGTGCCCTGACCTGGATCATGGGCACCTACTTCCCGAACTTCCCCGGCGCCTGAGCAAACCTGGTTTTATCAGGCGCCTCCCTTTGTCAGGATTAAGGCTTGAGCGGCTTCTTTGCCGCCTGCTTGGCGCGTACGTCCGTCACGGCGCGGTTGATGGCCGCCATGCGCGAATTGGTACCCGGGTGCAGGGCCGTGTAGCCGTTGGCGACCGTGGCCGGCACTTGCGTGGCCAGACGCTGCCAGAAGCGGGCCGCGTTGTCGACGTTGTAGCCGGCGCGCGCCAGCAGGTAGATGGCCAGGGTGTCGGCTTGCACGTCGAGTTCCTGCGGCATGGCCTTGATGCCGGCGGCGCCCGTCAGCATCGACACGTCGGGCTGCACGGCGCCCAGGCTGTCGATGATGCTGCCGGCCGTACCCGCCGTGCGCTGGCTGCGCGCGTGGTCGAGGATGTTGTGCGCCATTTCGCGGGCGATGACGAAGGCGATGCCTTCGTCATTTTGCGCCGCATTGACCATGCCGCGCGTGAGCATGATGCGCGCGCCGTCCGAATACGCGTTGATATTGTCCGCATTGCCCAGGGCGACGCGGAAGGCGCAGGCGCGCGTGACGGGAATTTTGAGGTCCTGCTGCTGGCCGTCGCGGGCGATGGTCATGTTCAGGCTGGCGCTTTTCGAGGCCAGCGGGCCGACGATGGCGCCGAACGGGCCTTCCGCTTTCGGGCCTGCCGGCAGCGGCTTGCCTTCGGCGGCCAGCAAGCCGTCGCCCTTGCGCAAGCCGGCGCGCGCGGCGCCGCTGCCCGGCAAGACGCCGGAGACCTGCATCTGTTCGCCGTAGCCGAGCGCCGCCTGCGCCGCGTCCGCATAGATGCCGGGGTAGGAATATTTGTTCTGCGCCGTGAAACCCAGCAGGTTGCGCGCGTACGACTTGCACAGGTCCGCATTGTTGATCAGCAGGGGCGCCGAGACTTTCGACAGGCGGTCCTGCAGCGCCACCATCTTCACCAGCTCTTCCTGCGCCGCCTTTTGCTGCGCCGTCGGCGCGGGCGCATCGGGCGCCGGCACGACGTTGAACGGGCCGCTGACATGCGGCGCCGGCGTGGTGCAGCCGGCCAGAATGGCCGCGCCGGCCAGCAGGAGGGGAGTGGCCAATCGGCGCAGCGAAGTCTGGGCTGGGATCAGATGGCGGAAACCTGGCATAAGTGTCAATCCTTAATGTTTGCCGGTGCTGCCGAAACCGCCAACACCGCGTTCGCTGTCGCCGAATTCCTCGACGACGTTAAAGCCCACTTGCAGCACCGGCACGATAATCAGTTGCGCCAGGCGTTCCATGGGGTTGAGCGTGAAGGCGCTCTGGCCCCGGTTCCAGGTCGATACCATCAGCTGGCCCTGGTAATCGGAGTCGATTAAGCCTACCAGATTCCCCAATACGATGCCGTTTTTGTGGCCCATGCCGCTGCGCGGCAAAATCATGGCCGCATACGAGGGGTCGCCGATGTGGATGGCCAGGCCGGTCGGAATGAGCACGGTCTGGCCGGCTTCGATGGTGATGGCCTCGGCTATGCAGGCGCGCAGGTCGAGTCCCGCGCTGCCCGGGGTGGCGTAGGCCGGCAGCAGTTCTTGCATGCGGGCGTCGAGGATCTTGATGTCGATATTTTTCATTAATCTAACTAACTAAGCTAAGTCGTATAAAGGGTTACTTGAGCAGCGAATTCCTGGCGATCCGCTTCGAGATTTCCGAAATCAGCTGGCGCGCCAGGTTCAGTTTCGAGGCGCGCGGCAGCACGGTATGGCCTTCTTCATCGAACAGGATGATGGTGTTGTCGTCCTGGCCGAAGGTGTTCTGGCCGATATTGCCCACCAGCAATGGAATGCCTTTTTTCTCGCGCTTGGTCGAGCCGAATTCCACCAGGTTTTCCGATTCGGCGGCAAAGCCCACGCAGTACGGATAGCCGGCCAGGTTGGTGCGCGCCGCCACGGTGGCCAGGATGTCGGGGTTTTGCACGAACTGCAGTTCGGGCACGGAGCCGTCGGCCTGCTTTTTCATCTTCTGTTCGCTGGCGTTGGCCACGCGCCAGTCTGCCACGGCGGCCACGGCGACGAAGACATGCTGGCCGTCGACGTGGGCCAATACCGCATCATGCATCTGCTGCGCGCTTTGCACGTCGATGCGGCGTACGCCGAACGGCGCGTCCAGGGCCGTCGGGCCGGAAATGAGCAGCACCTCGGCGCCCGCCTCGCGCGCCGCGCGCGCCACCGCATAGCCCATCTTGCCCGAGGACAGATTGGTGATGCCCCGCACGGGGTCGATGGCCTCGAACGTGGGGCCGGCAGTGACCAGCACGCGCTTGCCCGCCAGGACTTTCGGCTGGAAGGCGGCGATCAGTTCCGTCAAGAGCTGTTCCGGTTCCAGCATGCGGCCCAGGCCAACTTCGCCGCAGGCCTGTTCGCCGGCGGCCGGGCCGAACAGGGTGATGCCGTCGTCGCGCAGCTGCTGCACATTGCGCTGCGTGGCGGGGTTCTGCCACATTTCCACGTTCATGGCCGGCGCCACGAGCAGGGGCAGGTGGGAGGGACGGGCCAGGCACAGGGTCGACAGCAGGTCGTCGCACACGCCATGGGCGAGTTTACGCAGAAAATCGGCCGAGCACGGCGCGATCAGGATGGCGTCCGCTTGGCGCGTCAAATCGATGTGCGCCATGTTGTTGGCTATGCGGGCATCCCACTGGCTCGTGTGCACGGGGTGGCCGGACAGCGCCTGCATGGTCACGGCCGTGATGAAGTGGCTGGCCGCATCCGTCATGACCACCTGTACCGAGGCGCCCGCCTTCGTCAGCGCGCGGCACAGTTCCGCAGCCTTGTAGCAGGCGACGCCGCCCGAAAGTCCCAGGACGATTTTTTTGCCGGACAGTTCCATGCCGTTCTCCTGCTTGTCTATTTGTTTACCCGGCGCAGTTCATCGATGATGAACAGGGCCGCGCCGATGCAGATGGCGCTGTCGGCGATATTGAAAGCGGGGAAATGGCCCCAGCTTTTCCAGTGGAAGTCGAGGAAATCGACCACGTGGCCGTACACCAGGCGGTCGATGGCATTGCCCAGCGCGCCGCCGAGGATCAGCGCCAGGGCCCAGCAGAACATGCGCTGGCCGGCGTGCTTTTTCAGCAGATAAATGATGTAGATGGCAGCCGCCAGGGCGATGCCGGTGAAGAAATAGCGCTGCCAGCCGCCCTGGTCGGACAGGAAGCTGAACGCGGCGCCCTTGTTATACGCCAGCACCAGGTTGAAATACGAGGTGATGACCATTTCCTGCGCATAGCGGAAGGTCTTCAGGATCGTGATCTTGGTGATCTGGTCGAACAGGATGACGATGGCGGCGATGCCCAGCCAGGGCACGAGCGACGCCGAGGATGACGATTTCGATGAAAAACGGTTTTTAGTGGCCATATTTTTCCAGGGAAGATAAAGCCGCCGCCTGGCAGCAGGCGGCGGTTGGACTCATAGCATACAACGACGGGCAAAATCGTAGCGAGCGGCAGCGAGGCTCGGCGCCCCCGTTGGCCCGAGACGCACAGCTGTACTTTAGTACAGCGAGCATCGCAGGCCGCAAATCGCGACGCGCAGTAGATTTTGACGACGTTGTTAGGCGAAGCGGCGTTTCTCGCCCGCGCCAAACAGGTTGCTGACGCAGCGGCCGCACAGGGTAGCATGCGCGGCGTCCGTGCCCACGTCCGCACGGTAGTGCCAGCAGCGCTCGCACTTCGGCGCCGTCGACGCGGCCACGACCACTTCCTCGGCCGCTTCGTCTGCCACTTCGGCCACGCTGGCCTGCGATGTGATGAAGACGAATTTCAAGTCGTCGCCCAGGGTGGTCAACAGCTTGTACTTCATCGGCGCGGCCTTGATCGTCAGTTCCGCCTGCAGCGAGGAACCGATGGCGCCCGAGGTGCGCAAGTCTTCCAGCTGTTTCGTGACGTCCGTGCGCACGGCGCGCAGGGCCGTGTATTTCTCCAGCAGGGCCGCCGCGTCCGACACTTCCGGCAGCTGCCACCAGGTTTGCGTGAAGATGGTTTCATCGCTGGCGGCATACGCCTCCGCGCCGGCGAACACTGCCCACGCTTCTTCTGCCGTAAACGACAGGGCCGGGGCCATCAGGCGCAGCAGGCTTTGCGTGATGTGCCACAGGGCCGTTTGCGCCGAACGGCGCGCGTGCGACGTCAAGCCCGAGGTGTACAGACGGTCCTTCAGGATGTCCAGGTAGAAGCCGCCCAGGTCTTCCGAGCAGTACGTCTGCAGCTTCGACACGACCGGATGGAACTCGTAGCGCGCATAGTTGTTCTCGATCTGCTGCTGCAGCGATGCCATGTTGGCCAGCGCATAGCGGTCGATTTCGAACATCTCCGCCACCGGTACGGCGTCCGTGGCCGGATTGAAGTCCGAGGTGTTCGCCAGCAGGAAGCGCAGGGTGTTGCGGATACGGCGGTACGATTCCGTCACGCGTTTCAGGATTTCGTCGGAGATCGACAGCTCGCCCGTGTAGTCGGTCGAAGCGATCCACAGGCGCAGGATGTCCGCGCCCAGGGTGTCCGAGATCTTTTGCGGCGCCAGCGTGTTGCCCAGCGACTTAGACATCTTCTTGCCTTCGCCATCGACCGTGAAGCCGTGCGTCAGCAGGGCCTTGTATGGCGGACGGCCGTTCAGCATCGACGACACGAGCAGCGACGAGTGGAACCAGCCGCGATGCTGGTCCGAGCCTTCCAGGTACAGATCGGCCGGGAACTGCAGCTGCGTCGAGTGCGAACCGTGCGCCTGCGGGCCGCCCAGCACCGTCTGGTGCGTGGCGCCGGAATCGAACCACACGTCCAGCGTGTCCTTGTTCTTGGCGTAGATGGCCGCTTCGTCGCCGATCAGGTCTTTCAGATCCAGCGCTTGCCATGCCTCGATGCCGTCCTTTTCGATCAGCTTGGCCACTTGCTCCAGCAGTTCCGGCGTGCGCGGATGCAGGTCGCCCGTTTCCTTGTGCACGATGAAGGCCATCGGCACGCCCCACTGGCGCTGGCGCGACAGGGTCCAGTCGGGACGGTTGGCGATCATGCCGTGCAGGCGCGCCTGGCCCCAGTCCGGGAAGAACTCGGTATCGGCGATGCCTTGCAAGGCCGTCTCGCGCAGGGTCGCGCCGCCGTCCTTCGGCGTCACGTCCATGCCGGCGAACCACTGCGACGTGGCGCGGTAGATGATCGGCGTCTTATGACGCCAACAATGCATGTAACTGTGGTCGAACATCTTGACTTCGAACAAGGCTCCTGCTTCTTTCAGGGCATTGCAGATCGGTTTCGACGCTTCCCAGATGGTCATGCCGCCAAACAGGGGCAGGGTCGAGGCGAACTTGCCGTCGCCCATGACGGGCTTGATGAAGTCGTCGTCCTTCATGCCGTGCGCCTTGCACGAGATGAAGTCGTCCAGGCCGTAGGCGGGTGCCGAGTGCACCACGCCCGTGCCGCTTTCCGTGGTCACGTATTCGGCCAGGTACAACGGCGACAAACGGTCGTAGAACGCATCGCTTGCATGCAGCGGGTGGCGGAAGCTGATGCCGGCCAGGGCCGCGCCGTCGCAGGTGGCAATCGTCGTGCCATCGAGCTTGAAGCGCGCCAGGCTGGCCACGACCAGGTCTTGCGCCAGGATCAGCAGCAATGGCTGGCCATCGCGCTCGGTCTTCACCAGCGAATATTTCACTTCCGGGTGCACGTTCAGCGCCTGGTTCGACGGGATGGTCCACGGCGTGGTGGTCCAGATGACGATGAAACCGTTATCCGTCGGCAGGGCAGGCAAGCCAAAGGCGGCCGCCAGCTTTTCCGGCTCGGCGAACTTGAACCCGACGTCGATGGCGGGATCGCGTTTTTCCGCGTATTCCACTTCCGCCTCGGCCAGGGCCGACTGGCAGTCGAAGCACCAGTTGACGGGCTTCAGGCCGCGGTAGACATAGCCTTTTTCCAGCAGCTTGCCCAGCGCGCGCAACTCGTCGGCTTCATTGCCGTGCGCCATGGTCAGGTAGGGGTTGTCCCACTCGCCCAGCACGCCCAGGCGAATAAAATCCTTCTTCTGGCGCTCGACCTGCACGTTGGCGTAGGCGCGGGCCTTTTCCAGCACTTCGGCCGTCGGCAGGTTCTTGCCGTGCAGTTTTTCGATCTGGATCTCGATCGGCATGCCGTGGCAATCCCAGCCCGGCACGTACGGCGCGTCGAAGCCGGCCAGCGAGCGCGACTTGACGACCATGTCCTTCAGGATCTTGTTGACGGCGTGGCCCAGGTGGATGTCGCCATTCGCGTACGGCGGGCCGTCATGCAGGATGAATTTCGGACGGCCGGCGGCAGCCTTGCGCACGCGCTCGTAAATCTTCTTGTCTTGCCATTGTTGCACCCACTGCGGCTCGCGCTTGGCCATGTCGCCGCGCATCGGGAATGGGGTTTCCGTCATGTTGACCGGGTATTTGCTTTCAGGCTTCTTGTTTTGCTTGGGCGTGGCTGGCTTGTTTTGATCGGACATAATCTTCTTTAATGATATTGAATGGTTTGCGGCGGCAGGGGCCGCCAGGCGGCGGAGTTGGCCGGCGTCAAATTCGGTCGGTGGCGGTAATGGCGCCGCTGCGCTGTTCGAACCAGGCGCGCGCCTGGTTCGAGTCGCGCTCGATGGCGGCCGTCAGGGTGGGCAAGTCGTCGTACTTTTCTTCGTCGCGCAGCTTTTGCAGGAATTCCACGCGGACCAGCTTGCCGTAGCAGGATTGATTGAAATCAAACAGATGCACTTCCAGCAAGACGCGGCCGCTGTCGTCGACGGTAGGACGCACGCCCAGGCTGGCCACGGCCGGCAGCGGTACTGGTCCCAGGCCGTGCACTTGCACGATGAAGATGCCGGACAGGGCGGGGCGGTGCGCCACGCGCAGGTTCAGGGTGGGAAAACCGAGTGTCCGGCCCAGCTTCTGGCCGTGGATCACGTGGCCGGAAATGGCGTACGGATGGCCGAGCAGCTGCGTGGCCAGCGGGAAATCGCCGGCGGCCAGCGCCAGGCGCACGGCCGACGAGGAGATGCGCGTGCTGCCATTCATGACGGTGGGCAGTGTTTCTACATGGAAACCATATTGGCGGCCCGCTTCCTGCAGCATGGCCACATCGCCGGCGCGCCGGGCGCCATAGCAGAAGTCGTCGCCGACCATCAGCCATTTCACGTGCAAGCCGTCGACGAGGACTTTTTCCGTGAATTCCTGCGGCGTCAGGGCGGCGAACTGGGCGCTGAAGTGCTCGACCACGACCCGGTCGATGCCGGCGTCGTCCAGCGACTGCAGCTTGTCGCGCAGGTTGGCGATGCGCTGCGGCGCCTTCGACAGGTCGCCCGCGCGCTGCGCGAAGAACTCGCGCGGGTGCGGTTCGAACGTCATCACGGCCGCTTCGATGCCGAGTTCGGTGGCAGCTTCGCGCACGCGCGCCAGCAAGGCCTGATGGCCGATGTGGACACCGTCAAAATTGCCGATGGTCAGAGCGCAAGGCGCTCGTGCCTGGGCATTGGGAAGTCCGCGGAATACCTTCATAGGAATCTGATGAAAAACTGTGCCAAAAGGGGGATTATACGGACTGTTTCAGGGATGCACACCCGGCAGGGCGGGCACAGGGGCAATTTCCCTGCTGAAATGATAAAAAGCGTTGCCGGCAAGGGTGCTGGCAACGCTTTTGGTGGTGGGCACTCGACTAGCTGCCCGACAATATCCTGGGGATATTATCTTATTTATTCATCAAGGCCCAGTAGCGGGCCAGGTCAGCCGCGCCATCCGTGCCCTTGACGGCTTTCAGCGCCGTCGATGCGTTGGCTTTCTTGCCGGCGTGGATGTAGGCGATGCCCAGGTGCAGCTTGGCTTCTTCCGGATACTTGGCGGTGCCCAGTTTCACGGCGTCATTCATCAAGCCCAGGCCCTTGTCGGCCTGGCCATCGTAGACCAGGGCGAAGCCCAGCTTGCTCAAGCTGTCGGCGTCCTTGTTCTTGACGTATTCCGCTTCCGACTTGGCGGCATTGGCCTTCAGGTCAGCCTGGGTCTTCAGGGCCAGGTCTTTCAGGCGCTGGTGACGGGGCGCATCGGCGCCGGTACCCAGCACGCCTTTTTTGTAGCCCTGCTCGATGATGCTCAACGCTTCGCCAGGATTGCCTGCTTGCAAGGCCAGCTGGCTGATTTCCATGTATTCGGATGGCTTGCTGAACAGGCCGTTGGCCAGGCGCAGGCGCTGGACGTCCAGGCCCAGGCGTTGCGAGAAGCCAGGCTTGCCCGAGACGCGGTTCAGCAGGTCGGCCCAGTAGCTGGTCTTCGGATAGCTGCCGGCCAGTTTTTCCAGGGTGGCAACATAGCCGGCCTTGTCGTTTTGCTTCAACTGGATGTTGGCCAGCATTTGCAGGCTCGCTTCCGAGTTGCCGCCGCGCGCTTGCAGTTCTTTCGCCGCTTCGGCGTAGTTGCCGCTGACGTAGTAGGTCTGGATCAGCAGTTCGCGCATCTGTGGATCTTCGCGGTCTTTCAGCGAACGTTTGATCCAGGTGATGGTGTTCGGCCAGTCCTTGGCGCGGTAGTACATGCCTGCCAGCGCTTGCGTGAATTTGGGGGCTTCGGCGGCGCTCAGGCGGCCGGAATTGATGACGGCTTCGAAAGCCTTGATGGCAGTGCCGTTATCGCCGGCGGCGGCGGCAGCCGAGGCGCGCACGCGCTCGATCTGGTAGCTTTCAAAGGCGGTCTTGCCGCCGACGCTGTCAGCTTCGCGCAGCTTGGCCAGCGCTTCCTTGTTTTTGCCGCTGCTAGCGAGTTTTTGCGCTTCTTGCAGTGGCTTGCCCACTTCGGCACGCACGGTGTCCGCGGCGTATGCCAGCGAGCCCAGGCCGATTACGGGAGTTGCTGCGGTAAAACCGATAGCGGCCATGACGAGGCCGAGATGAGCGAGACGAAACTTGGACATAAGAAAGTCTTTCAGTAAAAAGCGAATAGGCAGGAAGTCCTGCCTATTCGGATGTAAAGAGAACCTGATTGCTGCAGCTTACTGGAATTGCTCGTTGCCGACCAGACCGATTTTGGTCACGCCCAGACGCTGCGCCGACGCCATCACACCGGCGACGACTTTATATTCCACCAGCTTGTTCGGACGCAGATGCACTTCCGGCTGGTCTGCTTGCGCAGCAACGTTGCTCAGCTTGGCTTCCAGCGAAGCGCGGTCAGGAACGACCTGATTGTCCCACAAGATCGTACCGTCAAAATCGACATCGATCGTGACGACCACTGGTTCGGTTGTCGGTGGCGGCGGGGTGCCGACCGGCATGTTCAAGTTCACCGAGTGGTTTTGCTTAGGAATCGTGATGATCAACATGATAATCAGCACCAGCATCACGTCGATGAGGGGCGTCATGTTCAGTTCCATCATTGGTTCCGGATCCGCGCCTGGAGCGCTTCCCGAACCGACATTCATACTCATAGTGTTTCCTTTAAGAAGTCCAACGAAGCACCGGGCGAAACTGCCGCCCGGTCAGCTTCCGGCAGTGGCGCGCCCTTGTTGCCGGGGCGCCGCTGCCAGTTGCTATCAGCCCTTGTCAGGTGGTTCGGTGATGAAGCCGACCTTCTGGATCCCGGCACGTTGGGTCGTGTAAATAACCCGGCCGATCGATTCGTAGCGTGTTTCTTGGTCGCCACGAACGTGTACTTCCGGCTGCGGTACTTTCACTGCTTCAACTTTCAGATAATCGAACAGTTCGCTCGTATCTTTCAGTTTCTTCTGGCCCAGATAAATCTCGCCATCCTTGTTGACAACGATGTTGACGTTTTCTGGCTTGCTTTGAAGGGCTTGGTTGGCCTCGATCGGCAGATCGATTTTCTGCAATTTGAGGACAACCGGACTGGTGATCAAGAAAATGATCAGCAAAACCAACATGATGTCGACGAGCGGCGTCGTGTTGATTTCTGACATTACTTGATCTTCATCTCCGCTGTCGGAGCCGACGGACATCGACATGATTCTTATCCGATCTTTTTAGCGCCGGCAGCACGGCCAGCTTCGCTGGTCGACATTGCGCCGGAGATCAGTACCGAGTGAACGTCGGCGCTGAACGAGCGTACGTCTTCCATTGCGGTTTTGTTACGACGCACCAGCCAGTTGTAACCCAGAACGGCAGGAACGGCGACCAGCAGACCGAAAGCGGTCATGATCAGTGCTTCACCAACTGGACCTGCAACTTTGTCGATCGACGCGTTACCGGTCATGCCGATGTTGGTCAGCGCGCCGTAAATACCCCAAACGGTACCGAACAGACCGATAAACGGTGCGGTCGAACCAACGGTTGCCAGGAACGACAGGCCATCTTGCAGACGCGATTGAACTTTGTCCGAAGCGCGCTGGATCGACATCGTCACCCAGGTCGACAGGTCGATTTGTTCCAGCAGGGCGCCGTCATGGTGAGCCGTTGCCTTGGTGCCCGATTCCGCGATGAAGCGGAATGGCGAACCTTCGGTCAGGGTTGCCGAACCAGCAGCGATCGAAGGCGCTTTCCAGAATTTGGCAGCGGTTTCTTTAGCTTGCTTGAAGATCTTCATTTGATCCATCAGCTTGGTGATGATGATGTACCAGCTGCCGATCGACATGATGGCCAGGATGATCAGGGTGGCGCGTGGCACGAAGCCGCCGTCCCACACTGCTTGCAGGCCGAACGGGTTGTGGACTTCTTCGGTTTTGGCTGGAGCGGCTGCGTCAGCGGCTGGAGCTGCTGCGTCTGCTGCTGGAGCGGCGGCATCTGCGGCAACTGGTGCTGGTGCAGCGTCTGCCGCAGGAGCCGAAGCGGCAGCCGATGCTGGCGCGTCAGCGAATGCCGGAGCTGCTACCAGAGCGGTAGTAGCGGTAACGGACAACAGAACCGCGGCAAAAAATGCGGACAAACGGGTATTCTTAAACATGCTTCCTCCAAAATTAAAAATAACAGATCGCTGAACGTAATGACAACGAAATCATAGTGTGAGACAGGGGATAACTGCCTCGGGTTTTAATCCAGCGACCAAACGTATTGCATTTGCTGCCAGCCTTGTTCCGGCTTGCCGTCAACTGTTGCCGGCTTAAATGTACAGCGGCTGATACCTTGCACCGCAGCTTTGTCCAGGTCTCTGAAGCCGCTGGACTTCACGATCTTCGAATCAGCGACCTTGCCGTCTACACCGATCAGGAACGACAGTGTCACCACACCGGTTTCCTCATTGCGCTGCGACGACTTTGGATAAGCCGGCTTTTCGCAGACACTGAAGTCAACCACGGCCGGCGTACGCACCGATTTGGCTGGTCCAGGAGTTGGCGCAGGCTGTGCAGGCGGTGCTGGCGGTGCCAATACATTCGTGGCTGGCTTCACAGCAGTCGTATTTGCAATCACGTTTTGCTGTGGCGGCGGCTGCTGCACGTTCACCTCGACTGGCGGAATGAATGGCGGCGGTGGCGCCTTCATTTCTGGCGGCGGTGGTGGCGGTGGAAGATCCTTCGGTGGAGGCGGTTTGACTTCCTCGATAATCTTGGTTTCAACCGGTTCCATCATTTTGGTGACCAACCGCTTGCCCAAGCCCGTCACGATCCCGTAAGCCGCGAGAACGTGCAGCAGGACAACGATAGTGATGCCTGTGTAGTTCTTGGGACTTTTCTCGTTCGAAAAATTCATGCCTGCTTTCTCCAAATACCATCTCTTGTCTTGCAACTGAACCCCAAAATGACGACACAAAGCTCCAGCCGTATCCGGGACGTCGCCGAATTATACATACGAATTCTTTATTTTACACAGATTTTTAACGCCTAAAACCGGTTAAATTTTTGGCGCTTTTGCGCCCTGAAAACGTACTTGCTTATGTCATCTTTGCACGCTTTCGGACAGAAAAAAAGGCGGTCTTATCGGTTTTTTACAGCCGTTTTGGGCTACCACTGCTAAGTTCTCCGATGTGCCCATATGGCGGAATTATATTTCGTGATATTCAATATGGAAACCGCTAAATTTGGAGGAAAATCTTTCTTTTTGGAAATGTTTTGGCTCGGAACCAGACCACTTAGCGGCCCGCGCGCACCAAACGGGTGCGGAACGCACTTTATCCAGGTCAAAAAAGGCGGTCCTGGCGGCCCATTTGACGCCGCCAGGCCATACTGAATTCCTATATAGGCATAGGAAGCGCTTATATTCTTGCTATTGATTATTATCAACAAATCATTTCATGGCCGGACAACGGGGTCGTCGCGCCGGTTGCGTTTTTCCCGACGGCAATTCAAGGTGCCCAGGACGGCGCCCTGCGGGTCGACCGTATCGAGGTGCACATCGAATCCCCACAGCCGTGCCACGTGCTTGAGCACCTCGGCCGCCTGCTGGTTCAGCGGACGGCGCTGGAATTGCGTGTGGCGCAGGGTCAAGGCGCGGTCGTCGCGCGTATTCACGGACCAGACCTGGATGTTCGGTTCGCGGTTGCCCAGGTTGTACTGCTCCGCCAGCTGCTGGCGCACGTAGCGGTAGCCGGCATCGTCGTGGATGGCGGAAATGGCCAGCTTTTCATTCTTGTCGTCGTCGAGCACGGCAAAGAAGTGGAATTCGCGGATCAGCCGCGGCGACAGGTACTGGGCGATGAAGCTTTCATCCTTGAAATTGCGCATGGCAAAGTCCAGGCTCTTGCGCCAGTCCGTGCCGGCCATGTCGGGGAACCAGGCGCGGTCCTCGTCCGTCGGGTGCTCGCAGATGCGGCGGATGTCGCTCATCATGGCAAAACCCAGCGCATACGGGTTGATGCCGTTGTAATACGGGCTGTCGATGGGCGGCTGGTAGACCACGTTGGTATGGCTTTTCAGGAATTCCATCATGAAGCCGTCGCCCACCACACCTTCGTCATATAACTGGTTCAATATCGTGTAGTGCCAGAAGGTGGCCCAGCCCTCGTTCATGACCTGGGTTTGCCGCTGCGGATAGAAATACTGGGAAATCTTGCGCACGATGCGCACCATCTCGCGCTGCCACGGTTCCAGCAGCGGCGCGTACTTCTCGATAAAGTACAGCAGGTTTTCCTCGGGTTCGGGCGGAAAGCGGGGGGCGGCCTTGCGCTGGTCGTCCTCGTCTTCGTCCTCGTCGCGCCGGGGCAGGGTACGCCACAGCTGGTTGATCTGCGACTGCACATAGGCTTCGCGCTCTTTCTGGCGCGCATATTCCTTCGCCATCGACAGTTTCGCCGGGCGCTTGTAGCGGTCCACGCCATAGTTCTGGATGGCGTGGCACGAGTCGAGCAGCAATTCCACGGCATCGACGCCATGGCGCTGCTCGCATTCGGCGATGTAATTCTTGGCAAACACCATATAGTCGATGATGGCGTCCGCATCCGTCCAGGCGCGGAACAGATAGTTGCCTTTAAAGAAAGAGTTGTGACCATAGGCCGCATGCGCGATCACCAGCGACTGCATGGTCAGGCTGTTTTCCTCCATTAAATAGGCGATGCACGGGTTCGAGTTGATGACGATCTCGTAGGCCAGGCCCATCTGGCCCCGCTTGTAGCTTTTCTCGGTGGAAAGGAAATGCTTGCCGAACGACCAATGGTTGTACGAGACGGGCATGCCCACCGAGGTGTAGGCATCCATCATTTGCTCTGCCGTAATGATTTCCAGCTGGTTCGGATAGGTATCGAGGCCGAACTGCCTGGCCACGCGGCGGATTTCCTCGTGGATTTGCTCGATCAGCTCGAACGTCCATTCCGACTGCTCGGGCAGGGCGTTCGGGTGGCGCAGGCGCACGAACGGTTCGCCCGGAGTATTGCTGGCGCGGTCAAAGGCTGCACTCATCATTTCACCTGTTTCTTGAACAGTTCGCGGAAGACCGGGTAGATATCGGCCGGCGTGACGATCTTTTGCATGGCGAAATGGGCGTGATGGTCGAGCACGCCCGCGTATTGCTCCCACAGGTTTTGCTGCGGGCCGTCGGTGATCTCGACATAGGTGTAGTACTGCACCTTGGGCATGATGGTGTTGATCAGTAGTTGCCGGCACAGCACGGAATCGTTGTCCCAGTTGTCGCCGTCGGACGCCTGCGCCACATAGCTGTTCCACTGCCCGGCGCCATAGCGCTCGTCGATGATGGTGTTGAGCAAGTGCAGCGCGGACGACACGACGGTGCCGCCCGACTCGCGCGAATTGAAGAAATCGTGCTCGTTGACTTCCGACGCGGCCGTATGGTGGCGGATGAAGACCACCTCGATCTTGTCGTAGACGCGCTTGAGGAACAGATATAACAGGATGAAGAAGCGCTTGGCCGTGTCCTTGCGCGATTCGTCCATGGAGCCGGAGACGTCCATGATGCAGAACATGACGGCTTGCGTCATGGGCTTGGGCACCTTGATGCGGTTGCTGTAGCGCAAGTCGAACGGGTCGATGAAGGGAATCGCCAGCAGGCGCGTGTGCAGGTGGTGGATCAGGCGGCGCAGTTCCGTGACCAGCGGGTCGCTGTCGGGCGCCCCTTCGTGCAGCAGGACGGCCAGGTCTTCCTCGGCCTGCGCCAGCTGCCTGCGGGCGCCGCCGCCGACGGCGATGCGCCGCCCCAGCGCGCCGCGCAGGGAGCGCAGCACGTGGATGTTCGATGGCGTGCCCGACATATTGTAGCCGGCGCGCTGGTTCTTGAATTCCGTGGTGGCCGTCAGCTGGGTTTTCACCATGTGCGGCAATTCCAGGTCTTCGAAGAAGTAATTCATGAATTCTTCGCGCGACAATTCGAAGATGAAATCGTCTTCCGTCGTCTCGTCGCTATTGCCCGCCTTGCCCCGTCCGCTGCCGGCGCCGCCTTTCGGCCGGGCGATCTGGTCGCCCTTCAGGTATTCCTTGTTGCCGGGATTGACCACTTCCCACACGCCGCCATGCGCGTGGCCAAACGACGGTTCGCCCACGTCCTTGACGGGGATGCTGACCTTCTCGCCATTCTCGACGTCCGTGATCGAGCGCCCCTTGATGGCGCGCCCCACGGCATCCTTGATCTGGCCCTTGTAACGCCGCAGGAAACGCTCGCGGTTGACGGCGGATTTATTCTTGCTTTGCAAGCGCCTGTCGATGAGATATGTCAAAGGGTGCCTCCTTGCCTCTCGTCTTGCGCGCCCCGCCAGTCACCGGGCGGGAGCGCGCCTCCGCTGTCCGCGCTAGGATGACTTGCGCACGCGCAAGTACCATTCGCATAACAGGCGTACCTGCTTGGCCGTATAGCCTTTTTCCACCATGCGGGCCACGAAGTCGGCGTGCTTGTTGGCATCGTCGGCGCTGGCCTTGGCATTGAAGGAAATCACGGGCAGCAATTCCTCCGTATTCGAGAACATTTTCTTTTCGATCACGGTGCGAAACTTTTCATAACTGGTCCAGGCGGGATTCTTGCCGCCGTTCGAGGCCCGCGCACGCAGCCCGAAGTTGACGATTTCGTTGCGGAAATCCTTCGGATTGGAAATGCCCGCCGGCTTCTCGATCTTTTCCAGCTCATTGTTCAGCGATTCGCGGTCGAAGCTCTCGCCCGTGTCCGGATCGCGGTATTCCTGGTCCTGTATCCAGAAATCGGCGAACGTCACATAGCGGTCGAAGATGTTCTGGCCGTATTCCGAATAGCTTTCCAGGTAAGCCGTCTGGATCTCCTTGCCGATGAATTCCACGTAGCGCTGCGCCAGGTGCTCCTTAATATAGGAGAAGTAGCGCTGCTCGAGTTCCGGCGCGAACTGCTCGCGCTCGACCTGCTGTTCCAGTACATATAATAAGTGCACGGGATTGGCAGCCACTTCGGAATTGTCAAAGTTGAACACTTTTGACAGGATCTTGAAGGCAAAGCGCGTCGACAGCCCGTTCATGCCCTCGTCCACGCCCGCGTAATCGACGTATTCGTGCATGGACTTGGCTTTCGGGTCCGTATCCTTGAGGTTTTCGCCATCGTAGACGAGCATCTTCGAGAAAATGCTGGAGTTTTCCGGGTCTTTCAGGCGCGACAGGATGGCGAACTGCGCCATCATGCGCAGGGTGCCGGGCGCGCACGGGGCTTTCACCAGCGAGGAATTGGCCACCAGCTTGTCGTAGATCTTGATTTCATCGGACACGCGCAGGCAGTACGGCACCTTGACTATATAGATACGGTCAAGAAACGCCTCGTTGTTGCGGTTGTTCTTGAACGTCTTCCATTCCGACTCGTTCGAGTGAGCGAGGATGATGCCGTCGAACGGTATCGCGCCAAAGCCTTCCGTGCCCTTGTAATTGCCCTCCTGCGTGGCCGTCAGCAGCGGATGCAGCACCTTGATGGGCGCCTTGAACATTTCCACGAATTCCATCAAGCCCTGGTTGGCCAGGCACAGGCCGCCCGAATAGCTGTAGGCATCGGGGTCGTCCTGCGCATAGTCTTCCAGCTTGCGGATGTCGACCTTGCCCACCAGCGAGGAAATATCCTGGTTGTTTTCGTCGCCCGGCTCCGTTTTCGAGATGGCAATTTGCTTGAGCACGGACGGATAGCGCTTGACGACGCGGAACTGGTTGATATCGCCATTGTATTCATGCAGGCGTTTCACGGCCCACGGGCTGGGGATGTTGCGCAGGTAGCGGCGCGGGATGCCGTAATCCTCTTCCAGGATGGTGCCGTCCTCTTCCTCGTTGAACAGGCCCAGCGGCGACTCATTGACGGGCGAGCCTTTCAGGCAATAGAAGGGCACGTGTTCCATCAGCGACTTGAGTTTTTCCGCGATGGACGACTTGCCGCCGCCGACAGGCCCCAGCAGATACAGGATCTGCTTGCGTTCTTCCAGGCCTTGCGCCGCGTGGCGGAAGTAGGAGACGACTTGCTCGATGACTTCCTCGGTGCCGTAGAACTCGCGGAAGGCGGGGTAGATCTTGATCACCTTGTTGGCGAAGATGCGCGACAGGCGCGTGTCGTTGCGCGTGTCGACCAGCTGCGGCTCGCCGATGGCGGCCAGCATGCGTTCGGGCGCGCTGGCATACGTCAGCTTGTCCTTCTTGCACAGGGCCAGGTACTCGGTGAGCGACATTTCCTCTTCGCGGGTGCGCTCGTAGCGTGCTGCATAGTTATCAAAAATGGTCATGTCAATGTCCTTTAATGTAAACCTGAACTGCCAGTCACCATGGCCGCCCGCCTGGCACTCGCCTGGGCTTGCCGTCTGAACTTTTCCTGTACCCCGTACCGATTTTTATTGTTGTTTCAAGCCCGGCTGTCTTTGCGAGTCCGGATTGCCCGGACCAAAAAACTGGCGCTTGATGCCGTGCGCTGACGTGGCCAGCCGGCTTTTTTTTCACTGTTGATAGCGCTTGTTGCACCTACCATTACCCCATGAAATTTATTATTGCTCTAAAGGATCAGGAAGTCAAAAGATATGTCAGCATATCCTTAATACTTGTTTGTAAATTGTTGATTTAATTGGATAAACCATCAAATTTTTCATCCATTTCAATGAACCTTTTTGTCCCTTTTAAATCATCATACGACAATTCGCCAGCGCGTGCCGGTGCGTGCCGTGGCGCTGCCGTTGCCGGCGCCACGGCGGCCGGGCGCCGGTGAGGCCGGCCATCTTGCGCTAAGATGCCTGCATGTCTGATGGCCCTGCGCGCCGCGCGCGCGTGCCAGCATTTTTATCGCCACCCTATAAGGAACACCCATGATGAACCCCCAATTGCGCGCGATCGTCCGCGGCATGCCGAAAGCCGAATTGCATATCCATATCGAAGGCTCGCTGGAGCCAGAACTGATTTTCGCACTGGCCGAGCGCAATGGCGTGCCGCTGGGCTATGAATCTGTGGAACACTTGCGCAGCGCCTATGCTTTTACGGATTTACAGTCTTTTCTCGACATTTATTACGCTGGCGCAAGCGTGCTCTTGAAAGAGCAGGATTTCTATGACATGACGCAAGCCTACCTGCGCCGCGCCGAAGCCGATAACGTGTTGCACACGGAAATCTTCTTCGACCCGCAGACGCACACGGCGCGCGGCGTGCCGATGGCCGACGTGATCAACGGCATCCACCGGGCCTGCCAGGACAGCCCCGTCAGCGCGGCCCTGATCCTGTGCTTCCTGCGCCATTTGAGCGAGGCAGAGGCGTTCGAAACCCTGGAAGACGCGCTGCCGCACCGCGACAAGTTCATCGGCATCGGCCTCGATTCCTCGGAAGTGGGCAACCCGCCCGAGAAGTTCTCGCGCGTGTTTGCCCGTTGCCGCGAACTGGGCCTGCACCTGGTGGCCCACGCGGGCGAGGAAGGTCCGCCAGCGTATATCCGCACGGCCCTTGATGATTTGCAAGTCGAACGCATCGACCATGGCGTACGCTGCCTGGAAGACGCGGAGCTGACGGCCCGGCTGGCGCGCGAACAGATCGCGCTGACCGTCTGCCCCCTGTCGAACACCAAGCTGCGCGTGTTCGACCAGATGCATGACCATAACCTGGTGCAATTGCTTGACGCGGGCCTGCTGGTGACGGTGAACTCGGACGATCCCGCCTATTTCGGCGGCTACATGAACGACAATTTCGACGCCATCTTCGATGCCTTGCCGCTGGGCCTGTCCCACGCGCAACGCCTGGCGCGCAACGGTTTCATCGCCGCCTTCCTGCCGCAGGCACAAAAAGATGCCTTCCTCGCTACCGTCGATGCGTATTTCGCGCAGCACGCGGCCGCCCACGGCGCCACGCAGTAAACCAGCATAAAGACCCGCCGCCCATGTTCCGCCTCTCCCTGAAAATGACCGGCCGCGACTGGCGTGCCGGGCAACTGCGTTTCCTGCTCGTCGCGCTGATCGTCGCCGTGGCGGCCCTGTCGGCCGTGGGCTTCTTCGTCGACCGCCTGCGCGCGGGCCTGAACCGCGACGCGCACCAGCTGCTGGGGGCCGACCTCGTCATCAACGCCGACCAGCCCGTCAATGCGGCCTGGCGCGCCGAAGCGCAAAGGCGCGGTTTTATCCTGGCCGACACGGTGACGTTTCCCAGCATGGCACAGGCGGGCGAAGGCGAGCAATCGCTGTCGCAGCTGGCGTCCATCAAGGCCGTCTCGCCCGGCTACCCGCAGCGGGGCAAGCTGAAAATCACCACCAAGCTGAGCGAAGCGCAGGATGCCGTGGGCCAGCCGACCAGCCAGGTGCCGGCGCCCGGCACCCTGTGGGTCGATGCGGCGATCCTGTCCAGCCTGAACGCCAAACTGGGCGACACCCTGACCCTGGGCGACAAGGCCTTTACCGTCACGCAACTGATCGCCAGCGAACCGGACCGCGGTGCATCGTTCCTCAATTTCGCCCCGAGAGTGATGCTGCCCTTGAGTGATCTTGCCGCCACGGCGCTGGCGCAGAACGGCTCGCGCGTGTCGTACCGGCTGCTGCTGTCGGCGCCGCCCGCGAAGGCGGCCGAGCTTGCGCAATATCAAGCCTCGCTGGAAAGCCAGATCAAGGCGCAGTCCATCAAAGGCGTGCGCATCGAATCGCTGGAATCGGGCAGCCCGCAAATGCAATCGACCCTGGACCGCGCCGACCGTTTCCTGTCGCTCGTCGGCCTGCTGTCGGCCATGCTGGCGGCCGTCGCCGTGGCCATGGCGGCGCGCCGCTTCATGCTGCGCCACCTCGACGCCTGCGCCATGCTGCGCTGCCTGGGCTTGACGCAAAACCAGGTCACGGCCATGTATGTGATCGAATTCTTATTGGTGGGCCTGGCGGGCAGCGTGATCGGCGTGCTGGTGGGCTTCGGCGGCCACCTGGTGCTGCTGGAGCTGCTGGGCAAACTGGTGCAGAGCGACTTGCCGCCCGTGTCCCTGCTGCCCGCGCTGCAGGGCGTGGCCACCGGCATGTTGCTGTTGCTCGGTTTTGCCTTGCCGCCGATTTTGCAGCTGCGCAATGTCCCCCATAACCGCGTGATCCGCCGCGAACAGGAGCCGCCGCAGGCGCTGGCCCTGGCCACGTATGGCCTCGGCATCGCCGCCTTCGTCGTGCTGCTGCTGTGGCAGGCGGGCGACGTGAAACTGGCCTTGCTGACGGCGGCCGGCTTCCTGGGCGGCTTCGCGCTGTTCGCCCTGGCCGGCTGGCTGGGCATCAAGTCGCTGAAAAGCCTGCGCGGCGCCTTCAGGCACCAGGGCTGGCGCTTTGCCGTCACGTCCCTGCAGCGGCGTCCGGGCGCCACCGTCATCCAGGTGGTGTCGCTGGCGCTGGGCCTGATGGCCTTGCTGCTGCTGACGGTGGTGCGGGGCGACCTGATGGTGGCCTGGCGCAATGCCACGCCGCCCGATGCGCCGAACCGCTTCATGATCAATATCCTGCCCGAGCAGAAAGACCCGATCGCCGCGCGCCTGGCGCAGGCGGGCGTGGCCAACGCACCGCTGTATCCGATGATACGGGGCCGGCTGGTGGCCGTGAACGGCAATGCCATCACGGAAGCCACGTACGAGGACGACCGCGCCAAGGGCCTGGCCGACCGCGAATTCAACCTGTCGACGATGGCCGCCATGCAGGAAGAAAACAAGCTCGTGGCCGGCAGGTGGTTCAGCGACAAGCCCGGCGCGCCGGCGGAAGCGTCGGTGGAAGAGGGCATCGCCAAGACCCTGAAGCTGAAACTGGGCGACAAGCTGCGCTTCGACATCGCCGGCCAGCCCGTGGAAGCGGCCATTACCAGCTTGCGCAAGCTGGAATGGGGCTCGATGCGCGTCAATTTCTTTGTCATCATCAATCCGGCCGCCATGGCGGACACGCCGCAGACGTGGATCACGGCGTTCCACCTGCCGCCCGCGCAGGCGGACCTGGGCAACGCCCTGCTGCGCGACTATCCGAACCTGACGGTGGTCGACGTGGGCGGCGTGCTGAAACAGATACAGGGCGTGCTGGACCAGGTGGTGACGGCCGTCGAATTCCTGTTCGCCTTTACTTTGGCCTCGGGCTTGCTGGTGCTGTATGCGGCCCTGATGGGTTCGCAGGATGAGCGCACGCGCGAAGCGGGCCTGCTGCGCGCCTTGGGCGCCACGCGGCGCCAGCTGGCGCAGGCGCAGCTGATCGAGTTTTCCCTCGTCGGCGCGCTGGCCGGCCTGCTGGCCGCCTCGGGCGCGGCCGCCATGGGCTGGGCGCTGGCGACGTACCAGTTCAAGTTCGCCTGGAGCTTCGCGCCGGGCGTGTGGGCCTTCGGCCTGCTGGCCGGCGCCCTGTGCGCGATCGCCGGCGGCTGGCTGGGACTGCGCAATGTCCTCAAGCATCCGCCGCTGCAGACCCTGCGCGAAGGCTGATCCTAAGCGCTGACGCTGTCGCCCGCGCCCGCGCGCAGAAATTGCGCGTAGGACATGACCGGCTGCCCCAGCTGGTGCGCCGGCACGTCGAACAGGGCCCAGAAATACGTCACGCGGCCCAGGCAGATGGTGGGGGCGGCGCAATAGCGGAACCAGTTTTCGCCGATGTGCGCCGCATACATGCCATCGCTGTCGGCATCGGAAAAATACGGGATCACGCGCATTTCCAGCAAGGCCAGCAGCAGCGACTCCGGCGCGTCGCTGTCGCGCGCCATTTCGTACTGCGTGTGCAGGCCCCGTTCCGTCTCGATGATCATCAGCTTGGCGTGGCCATCGCGCGTGAAGAACAGGATGCCGCTGGGATTGGGAAAGATATAGAACTCGACGAAGCCGTGGCGCTGGCACAGCTCCTGCACCACGGCGGCCAGCGCTTCGTCTTGCAGGAAACTGTAGTCGTGCAGCATCAGCAAGTCGCGCACGGTATCCGATTGCTGCAGGAAGAATTCGCGCTGCAGGCTGACGATTTCCTGTTCCAGGATGTCGAGCGCATCGTCGTCGCTCTTCTTGATGAAGCGGTCGATCAAGCCCCGGTTGAAGGCCGTCACGGCCACCTTTTCATCGGCCGCGCCCGTAAATAAAATCTTCTTGCACGGCAAGTCGCGCACGGCCTGGCAAAATTCCAGGCCGTTCATCTGCGGCATCGAATAATCGACCACCAGCACGGAGGGCACGGCAAAGCGCTGCGCCTGGCTGCTGATGCGCCAGATGCGTTCGATGTCGAGCGCCACGTTGTACTGGTCGGGCGGCAGGTTTTGCGTATCGAAATTGACGTGCAGCGGCGTCTCGCCCAGTTGCGCGCTGTGGCGCAGCCAGTGCAGCGCGCTGCTGGTGTCGTGGAAGGTCTTGCGCGCCAGGCTGGGATCGAGCTGGAACGCCATGCTTTTCAGGAAGGAATCGCTGTCGTCGATCAATACGGTCAGGGTCGGATGGGTGTAGACGGGCAGTTGCATGCGTCACCTCGCGCGGTGGATGGATGGAAAACGGCTGTGCCTGGTGCTGGCCTGTGGCTGCGGAAACTCCAGCACGAAGATGGCGTACGCGCCTTCGCGCGCGACGCAACTGATGCGCGCGTGCCAGGCTTGCATGATTTGCCGGCACAGGGCCAGGCCGATGCCGCTGCCGTTGTGCGCGGGATAGGAATAGAAACGGTCGAAGATCAGCGGCAACCGGCTGGCCGCGATGCCGCAGCTCGTGTCGATGAACAGCAGGCGCGGCACGGGCCGCGCGCCATCGATGATGATGCGCACGCGGCCCTTGCCGGCGCGCTGGATGCCTTTCAAGGCATTGCGCAGCAGGTTCAGCAGGATGACCACGCACAGTTCGGACTGGCCGGAAAAGCTGAAGTCGGCGCGCACGTCGACCTTGACGATGTCGCGCTGCGCCGTGCTGGTAAATGGATAGCGGCGCAGGACGGACGTGACGCTGTCATGCATGGCGACCGTCTCGTTCGCTTCGAGCTTGCGGTTGACGGCGCTGGCGCTGAGCAGGAACAGATCGATCATGTGGTGCATATGGCGCACTTCGAAGCGGATGCGCGCCAGCGCGTCCAGGCTGTCCGCATCGGGCGGCTGGCCTTGCGGGTCTTGCTGCGCCCCTTGCTGCGCCCTTTGCTGCAGTCCCCGCTGCAGCCCGCGCACATTCGCCTCGACGCTGACGAGGGGCGTGCGCAACTCGTGCGCCACGCTGCCCAGCCCGGCAGCCAGCCCGGCCAGCTTTTCCTGCGCACCCACATGGCGCCCCACCTTGACCACGGACAGCACGGCAATCGTGAACCAGTGCACGGGCAGTTGCTGCAAGACGTCGCGGCTGAGCAAAAAGGCGGGATCGCCGGCGACGGCAAACGCCAGGCAGGCCAGCACGGTGCCGCTCAGATAGGCGAGGACGGCGATGCGCGTATCGAAGTGAAACAGCACGATCAGCGCCACCAGCAGCGAATGTACCCACAGCGCCGAAGCGTGGTTCATCAGGAACATATACGTGAAGAAAAACGGCAGTTCGAAGGTCAGCCCCAGCAACAGGTAGACGCTGAACCAGGTATTGCTGAAGCGGCCGGGCCATAGCGCGGGCAGGAACAGCAGCGCCGCCACCGTGCGCAGCAGCGGCGATTCGTATTCTTGCGGAAAGAGATAATGCCACAGCGCGTAATACAGGGGCATGCCCAGCGCACCGATGAGCGCCAGGGCGCGCACCTGGGCGCGCCGCACGGGCGTGTGTTCGATGGCGTCGTGGAAATGCAGGAAAGGCTGGAGCAGCTTGCCTTGCCATTGTTTTCCGGAAGGGGACTGCGCGTGCATCATGGTCAGGGGGCGTGTTCGTTGAGGCGTGTCAATACAACATGATCGGCGGGTTCCCTCCCTACCAGCAGAATATCGGCATAACTGTTGAGCTGTATCAATCTCTTGCCGAATGGCTCGCGCATGTTGGACGCGGTAGTTCCCACCGCAACCAATCAGGAGTCCCTATGTCACACGCCCTTTCCCCCCTGTCGTCCCGCGCCATCCACGCCGAGCAACGGATGCCCGCCTTCGTGCGCGCGCGCATGGATGAACACTATGTCGAGCGCATCGAGAAGCTGCTCGGCGGCGAACACTTGCACGAATGGCAATCCATGCCGGCCGGTGCCGTGATGCTCGCTGGCAATGATTACCTGAACATTGCCGGCGAGGCGGCGCTGCTGGCGGCCCAGGCGCGCGTCTTGCAGGGCGGCGGCGCCATGCTGATGTCGTCCGTCTTCCTGCAGGAAGGCAGCCGCCAGCACCGCCTCGAACATAAATTCGCGGAGTTTCTCGGCAGCGAAGCGTGCGTGCTGGCGCAGTCGGGCTGGGCCGCCAACGTGGGCTTGCTGCAAAGCCTGGCCGGGCCCGGCATCCCCGTGTACCTGGACATGCAGGCGCATGCGTCGTTGTGGGAAGGCGTGCAATCGGCGCAAGCCGTGCCCGTTGCCTTCCTGCACAACGATGGCGCCCACCTGCAGCGCCAGCTCGACAAGCATGGCCCCGGCATCATCGTCGTCGATGCGCTGTACAGCACCAATGGCAGCGTGGCGCCGCTGCGGGACATGGTGGAAATCGCCGAGCGCAGCGGCAGCATGCTGATCGTCGACGAATCGCACTCGCTGGGCACGCATGGTCCGCAGGGCGCGGGGCTGGTGGCGGAGCTGGGCCTGGCCGACAGGGTGCATTTCCGCACGGCGTCGCTGGCCAAGGCGTTCGCGGGCCGGGCGGGGCTGATCACGTGCTCGGCCCGCTTCAAGGGTTACTTTTTGTCCGCCTCGCGGCCCGCCATCTTCAGTTCCTGCCTGCTGGAACACGAACTGGCCTGGTTCGATGCGGCGCTCGATTTCATCCGTGCCGCCGATGCCCGCCGCGCCGCCTTGCGCCGCCACAGCGTGCAGCTGCGCCAGGGGTTGATGGCTCTCGGCTACAACGTCAGCGACGGCACCGAGCAGATCATCGCGCTGGAAGCGGGCAGCGAACCCGATACCTTGATCCTGCGCAAGGCGCTGGAGCGGCACGGCATCTATGGCGCCGTCTTCTGTGCACCAGCCACGCCGAAGAACCGTTCGCTGGTGCGCTTGACCCTGAATGCGGGCTTGCGCGAGGACGAGTGCGCCCGCGTGCTGGCCGCCTGCGCCGCCATCCGCGACGAGACGGGCATGGCGCGCTGGCCGTCGACGCGGCGCCTGCGCAAGCTGGCGCTGGTGTAGCGCGCGTCAGCCGTTAGAGGGCTGTTTGCCGGCGATAGCGCCCAGCAGCAGGGACAGGGGCGCGAGCTGGTCCGCGCTGGCGTTGCCCAGCAATTCCTGCGCCAGCGCCTGCGCCGTCGTGTTCGCGTGCGCCAGCAATGCCAGTCCCGCCTCGGTGATGGCGGCATAGCCGACGCGTGCATCGCGCTGGTCGGCCTGGCGCGCCACCAGGCCGATCTTTTCCAGCGGCATCAGCGAGCGCGTGATGCCGGACGCCGTCAGCGCCAGGCGCTCGGCCAGGTCGATGCGGCGCAGGCGCCCGCCGGGCGCCCGCTGCAAGTGGTACAGCAATTGATAATCGCTGAAACTCAGGCCGTGCAGATTGCCCAGGATGCTGTCGAAGCGGCGCACGATGAGCGCCTGGGCGCGCGCCAGGCGCAGGCAAAAGTCCAGCGCGTTGCCGCCGTCCGGCGACAGGGTAGGGTGATCGGTCATGTTTTCCTTGTGTTGGCTGCGCAGTGCTTGAGTGCGCAAGTGTAAAGCATGGCCGCTCAATACAGGGATTGCCCTTGTTCCAGCAGCTGCGCCTGGTGCAGGGCCAGCAGGGCGTCCAGCTCGGCGTCCGCATCGAAGGCGGGATCGGTGGATTGATCGACGGTGTCGATGATGTCGAAGCGAAAAGCCGCCGCGCCGTCGCGCCGCCAGTCCGCCTGCAGGCACGCATTGCGGTGCTTGCCCAGGTTCAGTTCGAAGCGGTGGCGGTTCAGCGTGCCGGGCGCGTTGCGGCTGCGTTCGAGCAGGGTGCGCCCGCTGGGCAAGTGCTGCAGCGCGATGATGCCCAGCGCTGGCGCTTGTTGCCGGTAGGCCGCTTTCAGGGCCGTTTGTCGTGTTTTATCCATGGTAGAACTTTCTCAATGTGACGATACGGAAGTGCTGCCCGCGATGCGGGGAATGTCGGTCAGCAGGGTGGCGGCCATGGCGGCGGCCAGCAGCAGGGCGCCGCCGCCGCAGAACAGCTCGCCCACGCTCAGGTGGCGCAGCAGCGCGCCCGTGGCCGCCGCCGACAGGGGCGCCAGTCCCAGGAAGATGCCCATGAACAAGGCCATCGCCCGGCCCAGCATGGCGGGCGCCACGCGCCGCTGTATCCACGTAAAGATGGCCACCTGCACATAGCCGCCCAGCATGCCGGTGACGGCCAGCAGGGCCGCGCCGTGCCAGGCGCTGCTGATCTGTCCCAGCGCCATCAGCAGGCAGCCGACGACAGCGTCGACGAGCAGCAAGGTGGCGCCGAAATGGCGGCGCAGCCAGGCGCCGCCCAGGCTGGACGCCAGCATGCCGGCCAGGGTGCCGGCGCCATGCGCACCCATCAGCAAACCCAGCGCCGAGGCGCCGTGCAGGCGTTCGCTGGCCAGCACGGGCAAGGCCACCTGCAGCGGACCCATGACGAAGAAGGCTACAACCGCCCAGTAGGCATAACAGCTGCGCAGGGGCAAGTCGCGCCACACCATGGCCAGGCCCGCCGCCATGTCGCGCCACATGCCTTGCGGTGCGGCAGCCGCGGGCAGCGGCCGCAGCTTGACTTGGCGCAAGGTCCATGCGGAAAACACAAACGTCAGCGCATCGATGGCAAAGGCGGCGGCCAGCGCCGCCATGGAGGTGTGCTGCCCGGTACCGCGGGCGCCCAGCACGAGCGCCGCCAGCAGGGGACCGGCCAGCAAGGACAGCTGGCGCACACCCATCTGCAAGCCATTGGCTTTCTGCAACGATGATGCAGGCACGGCTTGCGGCAGGATGGCCGTGCCGGCCGGGATGCCGAAGGCGGATGCGATGCCCAGTGCCAGCGCGGCCGCATACGCGAGCGCCAGGCTGGCCTGGTCCAGCCACAGCAGTCCCGCCAGTGCCAGCAGGATGGCGGCGTTCGCATATTTACTCAGCAGCAGCACGCGCCGGGGCGAATAACGGTCGGCGATGGTGCCACCCAGCAAGATGAGCACGGCGCGCGGGGCGCCCATCAGGGCCACGGCGATGCTGAGGCTGAGGCTATCGCCCGTCAGGCTCAGCACGAGCCAGGGCAGGGCCAGCAGGCTGAACTGGTCGCCCAGCATGGAAACGAGGCCGCCGCCCAGCAGCCAGCGGAAGTTGGTATTGCGCAGCAAATCAGTGTCTGTGGCGGTTGGCATATTCGTCTTGTCCATGTTTAAAAATTGCATGGTAGTTGATTAAAGCTTGAGTGGTCAAGTACATTGCCATTTATTGTGGCAGGGAGCGCTGGCGCCGCATGGAGCGCCGATGCTTGCGCTATCATGGCGGCCATGACTGATACCACTGCCCCCACCCTGTACGAGACCATCGGCGGCGCCCCCGTGCTGCGTGAAATGGTCGACCGTTTTTATGACTTGATGGAACTCGAACCCGAGTTCGCCGGCATCCGCGTCATGCATCCGCCCTCGACGGACGGTTCGCGCGACAAGCTGTATTTCTTCCTGACGGGCTGGATGGGCGGCCCGGATTTGTATATCGAGAAATTCGGCCACCCGCGCCTGCGCGCCCGGCACTTGCCCTATGCCATCGGCACCAGCGAGCGCGACCAGTGGCTGCGCGCCATGGCCTGGGCCATGGAAGACACGGGCATCGAAGAATCCTTGCGCGTGCGCCTGATGGAATCGTTCTATCAGACGGCCGACTGGATGCGCAACAAACCTGACTGATCCCATGAGCCCAATCGAGTTCTACAGCCTGCTGGGCGCCGCCATCGCCGCCATCGTCCTGTTGTTCTTGCTGCTGCTGCGCCCCCGTGGCGCGGCCGGCGATGGCGCCACCACCCTGGCGCTGGTGCAGCAGCACCAGCAGCAAAGCCTGGAACGCATCGACCGGGTCGAGCGCGAAGTGCGGCTGCAACTGCAGGCGTCGGCGCAAGCCACGCGGCAAGACCTGGCCGCCGGCCTGGCGCAATTCCAGGCAGCAACCCTGCAGCAGCTCGACAGCCTGCGCACGCAGATGCAGGCGCAGGGCAAGGTCGGGCGCGAGGAGCAGGCGCAAAGCCTGGCGCGCTTTGCCGAAAGTACCAACCAGACCCTGGCCCAGCTGACGGAATCGAATGCGCAGCGCATGCTGGAAGTGCGCGCCACGCTGGAAAACAAGATCCGTGACTTGCAGGCCGACAATGGCGCGCGCCTGGAAGAGATGCGCAAGACGGTCGACGAGAAACTGCACGCCACGCTGGAAACGCGGCTTTCCGCCTCGTTCCAGCAAGTGTCGGAGCGGCTGGAAAAGGTCCACCAGGGTCTCGGCGAGATGCAGCAGCTGGCGCTGGGCGTGGGCGACTTGAAGCGGGTGCTCACCAACGTCAAGACGCGGGGAACGTGGGGCGAAGTGCAGCTGGAAATGCTGCTGGAGCAGGTACTCACTGTCGACCAGTATGCGAAGAACGTGGAAACGGTGCCTGGAACCGGCGCGCGCGTGGAATTTGCCTTGAAGTTGCCGGGCATGGTCGAGGGCGGCGCGCCCGTGTGGATGCCGATCGACGCGAAATTCCCCAAGGAACAATACGAACGCCTGGTCGAGGCGGCCGAGCGGGCCGATGCCGACGGCGTGGCCCTGGCCGGCCGCGAACTGGAACGGGCCGTGCGGGGCGAGGCGAAGACCATCGCCGAGAAATACCTGGCGCCGCCGCAGACCACCGACTTTGCCATCCTCTTCCTGCCTACGGAAGGCCTGTATGCGGAAGTGCTGCGCCGCCCGGGCCTGGCCGACGAATTGCAGCGCGTGCACCGGGTCAGCATCGCCGGGCCATCGACCCTGACGGCCTTGCTCAACAGCCTGCAGATGGGTTTCCGCACCCTGGCGCTGGAAAAGCGCTCGTCCGAGGTGTGGCAGGTGCTGGGCGCCGTCAAGACGGAGTTCGGCAAGTTCGGCGACGTACTATCGCAAACCCGGCTGACCCTGGAAAAGGCGGCGAAGAACATCGAAAGCGCGGAAGTGCGCAGCCGGCAGATGGCGCGCAAATTGAAATCCGTGGAAGCCTTGCCGGGCGAGGCGGCTGCCTTGCTGCTGGGTAAGGCGGACGGCGAATAGCGCCGTCCTGTTCGCCGCAGCGGCCGGCTAGGCCTGTGCGTCCTCGTCCATCTGGCGCCTGACGATGGCAGCGGTGATGCTGCCGGGCGCATCGAGCTCGCGCTGCGCCAGCGTGCGCATGGCGTCATTCGCCAGGCCGGCCAGCAAGGCGGCGCACAGCGCGCCGGCCTCGGCGGCCTGTCCCTGGCCGCGCAGTACGGCAGCGGCGATCCGCACGTCTGTCACCAGATTCATCAACTCCGCCGCCAGGCGCGGTGCCGTGCCCGGCGCAGGGAGCAGGGGCTGGCTGGCGGCGAGGGCATTGACAGTCTCGAGGTGTGCCAGCGGGGCGGGGCTGCGGTAGCGCTCCGCCAGCGCAAAATTGCCCACTTCGACGACGGCTGGCAGCGCTTGCCAGGCGTACTGGCGCGCCAGTTCCGGGGCGCTGGCGTCCAGCTTGGCGAACAGGTCGGCGGTGGAATGGACATCGCCCAGCGTCTCGTTCATTTCGGCGATGAGAGAAAAACGCGATGTGTGGCCGAACGCGTTGCTTGCCGGCGGCACGCTACTGTCGTGGCGTCCGAAATCGTGCTCGCCTGACAGCAGCAGCTGTATTTGCGCGTCACGCTCCACCTGCAGTGCGGTGTACGCCGGCGCGTAGGCCTCGGCCAAAAACTTCCACTCCAGCATGGGGATGAAATGGCTCGACCTTGCCGGATTCACGACTCGTCCGGTGTCGGCGAACAGCTGTTGCAGCAGCTGCAGCGCCTCCGCATGCCGGCCTTCCCTGCGTAGCGCAGTCATGCGTGTCAAACGGCTATCGATGTCGGGCATGGCGGTCCTTGTCTGGAATACATCATAGTAACAAGTCCGCATCCGGCTGGCTACGTCTCAGGCGGCATGCTTGCCGGCCCGGCGTTTTCTGGCGCCGAAGGCCGTCAGCGCCAGGCCCGCCAGCAGCATGGCCCAGGTGTGCGGTTCCGGCACGGCCGGCAGGACTGTCGGGCCGGTGGGCGGCAGGGTCGGCAGGATCACGGTGGGCGGCACGATGATGCTGCTGCCCTGGTCTGGCGGCTTGCCGCCACCACCTCCGCCACCGCCGCCGCCCGTGCCGGCCGGCGGGCCGATGTCGCTGACGGTACGCACATAATCGAAGGGCAGGAAAGGAATGCTGGCCACCTCGGTCGGCATGGCGCCGCCCGTGAACGAGCCGCCGCGCAAGGCGTCGGGATTGTCGAGCACGGGCACGCCTGCCGCTTCCGGGGCGGCGGGCGCGGCGGCTCCCGGTGCGGCACCGCCGGGAGCGGCACCGGCCGCCGGCGGCGCCGACGCGGGCGCCTGCGTGATGCGGCTGACGTTGCGGCAAATCGTCGGCACCAGGATGCACTGGCCCTGCACGCAATACACGAGTCCCCGTTCCTGCATCTGTTCGCTCCAGCCCGCGCGCGTGACATTGCGGCAAACGCGGCCCGGGCCGAAATGCATCTCGCTGATGCGCGCGTTGTAATTGCCCTTGCCGCGGATGGCGTCGCGGCTGATCACCACGATCTCGTCGTACTGGCGCGCGCGCATGCGCTCCTTCAATTGTTCGCGCACCTGCGGCGCGATATCCGTATAGCGGTCCACGGCCGCCACCACGTCACCCATGAACGGATCGACGCCGGGACGGTTCCAGTTGCAGTTATCGAGCACGTCGGCGCGGGCCACGCCTTTCGCGTAGGCAGGCAGGGGAGCCAGAGACAACATGCCGAATATGACTGCCGCACCCAGCATGCAGGTGCTCGCTATCCATGGGCCGTGTTTCATTGGTAGTTTCCTCGTGAAAACAATATCAAAATTGAACTTTTGTGTGAGTTCGAATGTTATCACCGAAGAAACTTCAATATCAACTAATAAATAAAATTATTACAATTAGTGTTGTGTTTATTGATTTATTTTAGCGGGAGATTATTAATATTTTTATCTCGATAGGCGAACGGCTGCCGCGCGGGGGAAATTGATTGCAATGGGGAAAAGCAAACGGCCCGCGCATGGCGGGCCGTCAGGGAGAAGGGGCGGGGGGAGTTGCTTACATCAGCCCATGGAACAGCACGACGTCGACGAGGTCGCCGGCCGCCACGTGGCCTTGCGCCTCATGCAGCACGATCATGCAGTTCGCCTGCGTCATCGAGCGCAGGATGCCCGAGCCTTGCGCGCCCGTCACGCGCACGTGCTGGCGCCCGTCTGCGCCGCGCTCGAGGATGCCGCGCTGGTATTCCGTGCGGCCCCGTTTCTTGCGGATCGGTGCCTGCGCCGCCACCTGCAGCAGGGGCAGGCTGGCCGTGTCCGCATCGGCGCCCATCAGGCGCAGCAGGGTGGGGCGGGCGAGGAAATAAAACGCCGCCATCACGGCCACGGGGTTGCCGGGCAGGCCCAGCAGCAAGGCCGTGTCGCCTTCGCTGGCAATCCGGCCAAAGGCCATGGGGCGGCCCGGGCGCATGTTGATTTGCCAGAAGGCCACTTCACCGAGGCGCGCCAGGATCTCGCGCGTAAAATCGGCCGCGCCGCTGGAGACGCCGCCCGAGGTGACGATGACGTCGGCCTTGGCGCAGGCGCCGCGCAGGGCCGCTTCCAGCGCTTGCGGATTGTCCTTGACGATGCCCATGTCGAGCACGTCGCAGCCGAGGCGGGTCAGCATGCCCAGCAGGGTGTAGCGGTTGCTGTCGTAGATACAGCCCGCGTCGAGCTGCTCGCCGATCGAGCGCAATTCGTCGCCGGTGGAAAAGAAGGCCACGCGCAGGCGGCGGCGCACGGGCACCGTGGCGATGCCCAGCGAGGCCAATAAACCCAGTTCGGCCGGGCCCAGGCGCTTGCCCTGCAGCAAGGCCGGTTTGCCTTGCATCAAGTCTTCGCCCTTGAAACGGCGGTTGTCGCCGGGGCGGATGCAGTCCGGCGCCAGCGTGATGCTGGTTTCGCTGGCTTGCAGCACGAGTTCCTGCGGTACCACGCTGTCGCAGCCATCGGGCATGACGGCGCCCGTCATGATGCGCGCGCATTGCCCGCGCCCCACTTTGACGGTGCCGGGGCGGCCCGCCAGGATGGTGTCGACCACGGCCAAGGTCACTGGCGTGTCGCCGCCCAGGTCGGCGCCAAGGTCAGCCCCGTGAAGCGCATAGCCATCCATGGCGGAATTGTCGTGCGCGGGCACGCTGATGGGCGAGATGATGTCGGCCGCCAGCATGCGCTCGAACGCTTGCGGCAGCGGCAATTCCTCGATCCCGGCCACGGGCGTGACGCTGCCGGCCAGGATGGCTTGCGCCACCGGCACGCTCAATCCCTGCGCCTGCAGGGCGGCCAGCTGGTCCGGCGTATTGATGTTGCCAAACGCGGCGCCATCCTCGAAGAGCACTTCGGCCAGTTTCAAGGGGCCGTGCCAGGTGCGCATGCGGCGCTCGCCGCCGCGCAGGTAGGCATCGAGCCGGGGCAGGGCCGATGTTTTCACCAGGCAAAAGACGGGATGGGGGCGGCGTACCGCCGATCCCGTCGCCGGATCGATCTCTTCGGTGACGGCGATGGCCAGGTCGGCATTGTCCTGCGTCAAACCGGCCGCCAGGCGCGCTGCCAAGTCGGGCGGCAGCAGGGGCGAGTCGCACGGCACGGTCAGCAGGTAGGCCGTGCCGGCGTGCTGCATGCCGCTGTGCAAGCCGGCCAGCGGCCCCAGCTGGCCCGGCAGCGCGTCCGGCCACACGGGCACGCCGAAGCGCGCGTAATCTCCGGCATCGGCGTGGACGCTGATGGCCAGCTGGCCCACTTGCGGCGCCAGGCGCTGCAGCACGTGGCGCGCCAGGGGCTGGCCATGCAGGGGCAGCATGCCCTTGTCGCGCTGGCCCATGCGCGTGCCCAGGCCGCCGGCCAGGATCAGGCCGGTAATATCGTGTTTGTTGATCATGTCAGGTAGGAAAATTGGTGCATGCGCCATGGTAGCAGCGGCGGGCGCGCGCCGCTTCCGAATCAGCCGCCGATGTACGACATTTCCACTTTCTTTTTACCGTGCTCAAGCGCGCCGCCCGTCAAATCCGTCTGGCTGGTGCGCAATTGCGAATAGCGGTCGCCGCGGCCGCGCCACAATTGCGCCACGGCCGAGGAAATTTCCGCGTCGCTGCGGCCGCCGCGCAGCAGGCTGCGCAAGTCGTGGCCGCTGCTGGCGAACAGACACGTGTACAGCTTGCCCTCGGTCGATAGGCGGGCGCGGCTGCAGTCGGCGCAGAACGCTTGCGTGACGCTGGAGATGAGGCCGATTTCGCCGCCGCCATCGGCATAACGCCAGCGCGCCGCCGTCTCGCCCGTGTAGTTCGGGTCGATGGGCAGCAAGGGCATGTGTTCGCCGATACGGCGCACCACCTCGGCGGACGGGATGACTTCCTGCAAGTTCCAGCCGTTCGAGGCGCCCACGTCCATGTATTCGATGAAGCGCAGAATGTAGGGCGTGCCCTTGAAGTGGCGCGCCATGGGCACGATTTCCTGCTCGTTCATGCCGGCCTTGACGACCATGTTGATCTTGATGGGCCCCAGGCCCGCCGCGTGCGCTGCATCGATGCCGTGCAGCACGTCGGCCACGGCGAAATCGACGTCGTTCATGCGCTTGAAGGTGGCGTCATCGAGCGAGTCGAGCGAGACGGTGACGCGGTTCAGGCCCGCGTCCTTGAGTGCTTGCGCCTTTCTGGCGAGCAAGGAACCGTTGGTCGTCAGGGTCAGGTCCAGCGGCTGGCCCGACGGCGTGCGCAGCTCGGCCAGCATGGCGACGAGCTTTTCGATATTCTTGCGCAGCAGCGGTTCGCCGCCCGTCAGGCGGATCTTTTCCACGCCGTGCGCGACGAACAGGCGCGCGATGCGCGTGATTTCCTCGAACGACAGCAAATCCGTGTGCGGCAGATACACGTGGTTCTTGTCGAACACGTCCTTGGGCATGCAATACACGCAACGGAAATTGCAGCGGTCGGTAATCGAAATGCGCAAGTCGTGCAGGGGCCGGCCCAGGCTGTCGGCCACGCTGCCGCTGGGACTTTCCAGCCGCGCGGGGATCGCCGGGACCCCATTGCGGGCTTCGGCGAGGTAGATAATCTTGTCAGCCATGAAAGGTGATACCACTTACGTTAAATCGGTCAAGGCAGATACGATAGCACGAGGCCGAAGATGGCACAGGCGAGCAGCAATTTGATGGTTCCCATTTGAAACTTGAGCAGCGCCACGCCGGCCGCCAGCGCGATGATCATCGCCAGCCAGTCCCAGTGGGGCAGCGGATTTTCTTGCCAGAAGACATGGCGGCCAAAGAACAGCGCCAGGCTGGCGATGACGCCCACCACGGCCGCCGAGATGGCGCTCAGGGGCGCGCTCAGGCGCAAATTGCCGCGCGACGCTTCCACCAGCGGTGCGCCGGCCAGGATGAAGATGAACGAGGGCAGGAAGGTGAACCAGCTGGCGACCAGCGCGCCGCACACGCCCGCCAGCCACAGGTTGCTGCCCAGCACGGCGTGGCTCCAGCCGCCCACAAAGCCGATGAAGGCGACGATCATGATCAGGGGGCCGGGCGTCGTTTCGCCCAGGGCCAGGCCATCCATCATCTGCGCGCTCGTGATCCAGTGGTAATGATCGACGGCGCCCTGCACCAGATAGGGCAGCACGGCATACGCGCCGCCGAACGTCAGCAGGGCCGCCTTGCTGAAAAACACACCCATCTGCGCCAGCGGCTGGTCGGCCCCGCCCGCCAGCGCCAGGCTCAGCCAGGTGATGAAAGCCAGCGCCAGGCCCAGCGCGCAGGTGGCCAGCAGGCGCGGCCATTTGAGCTGCGCGTGCTGCGGCGTGGGCGTGTCGTCATCGATCAGGGCGGCGCCGTAGCGGGCCACGCCGCCATGTTGCGTGCCACCGGCTTGAAAATGGGTGGGCAGCCAGCGCCCGCCCGCCATGCCCAGCAGAGCAGCGGTGAGCACGATCAAGGGAAATGGCAGCCGTAGCACGGCGATGGCGATAAATGCCGCTGCCGCGATGGCCGTCAGGCCGGGGCTGCGCAAGGTGCGCCGGCCCAGGCGCCAGGCGGCCGCCAGCACGATGGCGACGACGGCCGGCTTGATGCCGTACAGGATGCCGGCGATGGCGGCCACGTGGCCATACGCCATGTAGAGCCAGGACAGGGCGATCAGCACCAGCAGCGAGGGCAGCAGGAATAGCAGGCCCGCTACCAGGGCGCCGCGCGTGCGGTGCATCAGCCAGCCGATGTAGATGGCCAGCTGGGTCGCTTCCGGCCCCGGCAGCAGCATGCAGTAATTGAGGGCGTGCAGGAAACGCTGCTCGGAAATCCAGCGCCGCTTTTCCACCAGTTCCGCATGCATCATGGCGATCTGTCCGGCGGGGCCGCCAAAGCTGACGCAGCCCAGCTTGAGCCAGTACCAGAACGCGCTGCGCAGGCTGACGGGGTCGGGACGGGGCAGGTTGGCGTTCTCGTGCATGGCGGCGGGCTGGCAAGGAGAGTGGACATAAAAAAGGGGAAGCCTGAGCTCCCCCTTTCATCATTGGCGGCTGGGCGAACCCGGCGCGCTTATGGACGTTGCGTGTTGACCTGGATCAACGGCTCATCCGATTGCGGCGGCAATGGCTTGCGTTCGCGCGGCTTGCGCACGGGAGCGACGGCCTTGGCAGCGGCTTCCTGCGCCAGGCGCAGTTTTTCCGGATCGGTAGCAGCCAGGGTCAGGCCGGCCGAACCAAGCACCGCGTTCAAGTCCAGCGGCGCAGGCACTGGCGATGGCGCCGGTGCGGAAGCAGGAGCCGCGATAGGAGCAGGAGCAGGAGCAGGAGCTGCTACAGGAGCCGGAGCAGCGACAGGTGCTGGCGCAGGAGCAACTTCGGCAACCGCCGGGGCAGCTTCCACCACGGCCGGCGCTGCTTCGGCGACTGGCGCTGCTTCAGCCACTGCGGCGGTTTCCACGACCGCAGCCGTTTCCACGACTGGCGCCGCTTCGACGATGACTTCCGCTGGCGCAGGCGCTGGCGCCGGTGCAGCTTCCGCTTTCTCGGCAAAGCTGTACTCGGCAGCTGGTGCCGGTTCGGCAGCGGCTGGTTCAGCTTGCGCTGCAGCAACGACGGCTTCCACAGGGGCTTGCGGCACGATCACTTCAGCAACTGGCGCAGCTGCAGCGGCAGGAGCGGCTACTTCGGCCTTGGCGATGTCCACCACCTTGGCCACTTCCACCACTTCGACCACTTCCACGACGGCAGCTTCCACCGGCGCCGCGACGGCGACGACAGCGGCGGCAGCCACGACGGCGACCGGGGCCGCATCAGCGGCAGCTTCCGGCGCCGGAGCGACCGTAAAGCTGATCACTGGCGCGTCCTGGCCTTCGTTTTCGCCATTTGCCGATTCGATCAGCTCGCCCGTTTCGCGGTCGCGGCGGTTGCGGTTGCGGCCACCACGACGACGGCGGCGGCGCGGTTCTTCGCCTTCCACGTCGTTTTCCGTCTCTTCGCCTTCAGGACCGGCATTCGCCGGCGCTTTCAGCAAGCTCGTTGGTGCGGCGTCGGATTCAGGGCCGTTTGACGCCACGACCACGTTGATTGCGCTGGCGCTGGCGCCAACCAGGGCCAGTTCGTCAGCTTTCACTTCAGCAACAACAGCCTTGTCGGCGCGTGGTTCGCGGCCTTCGCGCGGCTGGCGTGGCGGACGTTCGGCACGTTCCGGGCGCTCTGCGCGCTCGGGACGTTCCGCGCGTTCAGGACGTTCACCGCGTTCGCGTGGTGCTGCTGCCGTATCGCCGTTCTCGCGGGCTTCACGCGGTTCGCGTGGCGGACGCGGCGGGCGTGGCGGACGTGCCGCTTTTTCCAGTGCTTCCGCTTCTTTCGCTGCATCGTCCTGGGCTGGGCGGCCCTGGCCTGGTTCGCGCTCTTCGCGGCCAGGCTTGCCGTTGCGGCCACGGCCACGCGGGCCACGGCTGTTGCGGTCGCCGCGGTCGGTGCCGGCCGGCTTGGCCGGTGCGACAGGGGCGGGCGCTGGCGCCACCGGTGCCGGGGCGCCGGTGAAGAAGCTGATGATCTTGGCGATCAGGCCTTGCGGTGCGGCAGGCGCGGCCACGGGAGCCGGTTTCGCTTCGACGGGCTTGCGCTCGACCAGCGGTGCCGGCTGGTCAGGCGTGATCGTCTTGACGACGGCTTCCTGGCGCGGCTTGGCTTCTTCCTTCTGGCGCTTGCTGTACGCCATATCGGTTTCAGCGCTTTCGGCCAGGTTGTAGCTGGCCTGGCTGTCTTCCAGACGCGGATCGTCGTGCTTGATGCGTTCGAGCTTGTAGTGCGGCGTTTCCAGATGCTTGTTCGGGATCAGGATCACGGCGATGCGGTGGCGGTTCTCGATCTTCAGCACTTCGCCGCGCTTTTCGTTCAGCAGGAAGGCGCCCACGTCCACGGGCACTTGCACGTGGATGGTGGCCGAGTTTTCCTTCATCGCTTCTTCCTGGATGATGCGCAGCACCTGCAGTGCGGACGATTCCGTGTCGCGGATGTGGCCGGTGCCGGAGCAGCGCGGGCACGTCACGTGCGAGCCTTCGGACAGCGAAGGGCGCAGGCGCTGGCGCGACAGTTCCATCAGGCCGAAGCGGGAAATCTTGCCCATTTGTACACGGGCACGGTCATGGTGCAGCGCGTCTTTCAGGCGCTGTTCCACTTCGCGCTGGTTTTTTGCCACTTCCATGTCGATGAAGTCGATGACGATCAAGCCGCCCAGGTCGCGCAAACGCAGCTGGCGGGCCACTTCTTCGGCCGCTTCGCAGTTGGTGTTGAAGGCGGTCGTCTCGATGTCCGAGCCGCGCGTGGCGCGGGCCGAGTTGACGTCGACGGAGACCAGCGCTTCGGTGTGGTCGATGACGATGGCGCCGCCCGATGGCAGCGGCACGGTGCGGCTGTAGGCCGTTTCGATCTGGTGTTCGATCTGGAAGCGCGAGAACAGCGGCACGTCGTCGCTGTAGCGTTTGACGCGGTGCACCATGTCGGGCATCACGTGGCTCATGAACTGGTGCGCCTGGTCGTAGATCTCGTCGGTGTCGATCAGGATCTCGCCGATGTCGGGCTGGAAGTAGTCGCGGATGGCGCGGATGACGAGCGAGGATTCCTGGTAGATCAGGAAAGCGCCGTTGGCCGACTTGCCGGCGCCTTCGATGGCGCGCCACAGTTGCATCAGGTAATTCAAGTCCCACTGCAGTTCATCGACGTTGCGGCCGATGCCGGCGGTGCGGGCAATCACGGACATGCCAGCAGGCAAGTCCAGTTTATCCATGGTTTCGCGCAATTCCTGGCGCTCTTCCCCTTCCACGCGGCGCGATACGCCACCGCCACGCGGGTTGTTCGGCATCAATACCAGGTAGCGGCCGGCCAGCGAGACGAACGAGGTCAGGGCGGCGCCCTTGTTGCCGCGCTCTTCTTTTTCCACTTGCACCATGATTTCCTGGCCTTCGCGCAGCGCTTCCTTGACGGAAGCGTTACGCACATCCACGCCTTCGCGGAAATACGTGCGGGCAACTTCCTTGAAAGGCAGGAAGCCGTGGCGGTCTTCGCCATAGCTGACGAAGCACGCTTCGAGCGATGGCTCGATGCGCGTGATCACGCCCTTGTAGATGTTGGATTTGCGCTGTTCGCGCCCGGCTGTCTCGATATCGATGTCGATCAGTTTTTGTCCGTCGACAATCGCTACGCGCAGTTCTTCTTGCTGCGTGGCATTAAACAACATGCGTTTCATTTTTATAACTCCGCGACCCGTAGGCCATCTCAAAGCCGCTTCCGGGGAAGCGGCGAAGTACAGGGATATATGCGAGAACGGGAGTGTTGGCGGGGGAAATGCCTTAGCGTGCGGAGCAACAACGCGTACGAGGTATACGTTACGGCCGCAACAGGCGCGGTGAGGTCAATCGTCATGCCGAGTGCACAGGACACTTGCAACTCATCTGAAACAGCCCGAATGAGAATGAACGGCATCGGGGGCAGAGAATGCAAGTGGTCAGCAAATTCAGAGCCAAATCGTAAGCCGGCTTATTACAGGGATCGCGATGGCGAGGCTTGGCCTCAGCCTATTCATCGACAACCCTCAGTATTGTGGCCGCATACGGGGTTTGGCGAAAACGGCAAGCGTTATCAACTTCATCAACCCGCGAGCCCGACTCGATAAGTCGCGCTAACGGGTACTTATCCTTATAATCCAATACACTCACTTCAGCATCTCCACGCGTTATCCGATTACAACTACGGTGCAACCTTGATTCGCGCAGGGATGGTGCATATACATTTTTTTCCACCGAATTTGCAATTTGGCGAGGCCGGTGGAGACGCCCCTGTGTAAAATGTGCTTTTATTCTTACACTCGCAGCAGCCAGGGCCGCAGCAAAAACAATTATATATTCAAAATGAAGGACTTAGAGAGATTTCTGGGAAGACATAGTAAATGAAGAGTCAAAATGATGTTGTTCCCCCTTCAACACCCCCGGTTCAGCCGCAAGCCCAATTCGTAACGATCGCCGAGGAAGAAGCAGGCCAGCGTATCGACAACTACTTATTAAGAGTGTGCAAGGGAGTGCCTAAAAGCCACATCTACCGGATCTTGCGATCAGGAGAAGTGCGGGTCAATAAAGGCCGTATCGATCAGCTGTACCGTCTCGCCGCCGGCGACGTGGTGCGCATTCCACCCGTGCGCGTGGCCGAAAAGGCGCCCACGGGCGCGCCGGCCGCCGAATTCAAGATCATCTTCGAAGATGCGCAGCTGCTCGTCATCGACAAGCCGGCCGGCGTGGCCGTGCATGGCGGCTCGGGCGTGTCGTTCGGCGTGATCGAGCAATTGCGCGCCTCGCGCCCCGACGCCAAGTTCCTGGAACTGGTGCACCGCCTGGACCGCGACACGTCCGGCCTGCTGTTGCTGGCAAAGAAACGTTCCGCGTTGACGAATTTGCACGAACAGATGCGCGACGGCGTCACGGATAAACGCTATCTGGTGCTGGTGGCCGGCGACTGGAAGAATGCGCGCCAGCATATCAAGTTGCCGTTGCATAAATATACGACGGCCGAAGGCGAGCGCCGGGTGGCCGTGCAGGCCGATGGCCTGGCCTCGCACACGGTGTTTTCGCTGTTGCATAAATATCACAACTTCGCCTTGCTGGAAGCGGAATTGAAGACGGGACGCACGCACCAGATCCGCGTGCACCTGTCGTCGTCCGGTTTCCCCATCGCCGGCGACGATAAATATGGCGACTTCGCCCTCAACCGCGCCCTGTTGAAAGCCGACAGCACGCGCGGCGCCCTGAAACGCATGTTCCTGCACGCGCACCAGATCACGTTTACGCATCCGGAAACGGGCAGGACGATGACCCTGAACGCGCCGCTGGCTGCCGAATGCGAGCGTTTCTTGGTAAGCTTGGGCAAACCATTGGCCGTTGCCGCACGCTAAATAGTCACCGTGCGCGCGACGCTACCCACAAGGTAGTCAGTCGCCATCATTCATTCTCAAGGAGCCGGCGGCTTTGCCGTCGGGAAACATGGCAAGAAAGCAATTTGATCTGATCGTCTTCGATTGGGACGGTACCCTGATAGACAGTACCTCGACCATCGTCAAGTGCATCCAGGCGTCGGCCAAAGACCTGGGCTTGCCAATTCCCACCGAGTTGCTGGCCTCGCATGTGATCGGCCTGGGCTTGCAGGAAGCGATGCAACTGGTGATGCCCGATGTGGAGCCGAAATACCATGCGCGCATGGCCGAACGCTACCGTTATCACTATCTGTCGCGCGACCATGAACTGACCCTGTTTCCCGGCGTGCAAGAGATGCTGCAGGAACTCTCGCAGCAAGCGTACTTTCTGGCCGTCGCCACGGGCAAGAGCCGTGTCGGCCTGAACCGTTCGCTGAATGCCGTCAAGCTGCTGTCCTTGTTCGATGCGACGCGCTGCGCCGATGAAACGTTTTCCAAGCCCCATCCGGCCATGCTGCAGGAGCTGACGCGCGAACTGGGGCAGGACATGCGCCGTACCGTGATGATCGGCGACACCAGCCATGATTTATTGATGGCAAGCAATGCAGGCGCGGCCGGTATTGCCGTAGAGTATGGAGCGCATCCGGTGGAACAGTTGCAGGCTTGCAAGCCGCTGTATTCGGCCGCCACGGTGGCCGATTTGCACCAATGGCTGAGCGAGCACGCATGATGAGCGACGTTGTCGATGTGTTCATTTGTGCGGCCGACGCCGTGGCCGATGGCGGCAAGGGCGTGCGCTTTCCCGTCTCGGCCGGCGGCGAGGCGACCACGGGCTTTGTCGTGCGCCACGGCGGCAAGGCGTATGGCTACCTGAACCGCTGCGCCCACGTACCGATCGAGCTGGACTGGGCCGAGGGCGAGTTTTTCGAGTCCAGCGGTTTGTATTTGATGTGTTCGACGCATGGCGCCATCTATGTGCCGGAGAGCGGCTACTGCGCGGGCGGCCCCTGCAAGGGGGGGCGCTTGCGTCCGATTCCCGTGACCGAGCGCGATGGCCAGCTGTACTGGCAGCCCGACGAGTATGTCCAGCCGCTGCCGGCCTGAAGCCCGGTGCAGGCATTATTGTAATTTAAACAAAGTGAACCATGAGCGAAAACACGAATGACAAGCTGGACAGCAGCGCGCCAGCCGCCGGCCACGGCGCCCCTGCGGGGAACTGGGAGCGCGACGTGCTGGAAAAGCTGGTATTTGCCACTTTGCAAGAACAACGCGCGCATCGCCGCTGGAGCATCTTCTTCAAGGTGTTCGGCCTGCTGATCGTGTTGTTCGCCCTGTGGGTGTTTTATGACTACAACACGGCCGACGACAGCGAAACCCTGGGCCGCCACACGGCCCTGATCGACATCAGCGGGGCCATCGAGTCCGAAGGCAGCGGTTCGGCCGCCGTCGTCATCCCCGCGCTGGACAAGGCGTTTTCCGACGCCGGCTCCGTGGCCGTGGTGCTGCATATTAATAGTCCGGGCGGCAGTCCCGTGCAGGCGGGCATGATCGTCGACGAGATGCAGCGCCTGCGCAAGGGCTATCCGGACAAGCCTTTATATGTGGTGGTCGATGAAATGTGCGCCTCGGGCGGCTATTACATCGCCGCCGCCGCCGACCGCATCTATGTCAACAAGGCCAGCGTGGTCGGTTCCATCGGCGTGCTGATGGATGGCTTCGGCTTCACGGGCGTGATGGAAAAGGTGGGCGTCGAGCGCCGCTTGCTGACGGCGGGCGAGAACAAGGGCTTCATGGACCCATTCAGCCCCCTGACGGACAAGCACAAGGCGTATGCGCAAGGCATGCTCAATGAAATCCACCAGCAATTCATCGACGTCGTGCGCGCGGGACGGGGCAAGCGCCTGAAGGAAACGCCGGACACCTTCTCGGGCCTGTACTGGACGGGGGCGAAAGCCGTGGAAATGGGCCTGGCCGATGACTTCGGCACGGTCGACAGCGTGGCGCGCGATGTCGTCAAGGCGGAAGACATCGTCGACTACACGCAGCATGAAGGCTTGCCGGAACGGGTGCTGAAGAAATTCGGCGCGGCCATGGGGGCGGGCGCCATGAAGGCGGCCGTGCAGCAGTCACAACCGGCGTTGCGCTGATGACATGACTCTTGGCTGGCAGGCAAGCCAGTCGAGAATGATTTTCAATTAGGTGGTAAATTGGCTTGAAAAAGGGGCTGCTTGGGCTATAGTGAAAGCGTAGTTCTTTTCAAGGAGGGGCGATATATCAACTATGTTGTCAGTACTAACTTGATTGGCAGGTCTTGGAACTACTCGCCGCATCGCAGATGTGGTTTTGAGTGAATTTACATTCCTCACTGAAGTCCCGATGGGGCTTGGGAACGGCGGCGCAATGCCGCCGTTTCCTTTTGTGCGTCGTGCGTGCCGGATGGAATGGTGTTGCCGGATCCTGTGTCTGGTCGTGCTGGCAAGGCAGGCATGCGAGGGCGGGGCATGGCTGGTTGGATGGGCCGGTTTCAGACGGCGCAGCCGTTGCAGTGCGCGGGCACGCTGCTTGCCTGCCGGGCCGGCGTCGCGATGGTGCTGGCGTTGGTGCCGGAACTGATGTCAGGCGGCGTGTCCGCCATGGCGGGGGCGGTGTCGATTTCCGCGTTCGTGTTTTCGTCCGCATCCGCGTGCGCAAAACCTCCCAGTTCCAGCCAGCACATGAAATGGCATTGGGCCTCGGCATGCCAGTGCGTCTGGCTTGCTGGTGACGGCGTTGCGTCCCCGTCCTGCTGCGCAGGGGTGTTGCTCCAGCGCGCCACGCCGAGTCTGACCTTGTGCATGGCCGCCTGTTCCGCGGCGATGCGCGTGCGCATGTCGGCGATGCTGCCTTGTAAGGCGATGGTATCGGTATGCTTCATACAATGTCCTTGTGAGAGCGTGGCGACTGCCACAATTCCTAAAGTAGGTTAGGCGGATTCCTAACGAAGTTTCAGTCTATCAATGCGATATTCCGAGCATTTGATATTGCTCAAAGGAATTGTCCATTTATATCGAAATCTCACCTTGTACTTCAGCTTATCTGTGCCTGCGCAAGGCTGGTGTGCCCTTGGCGGCCTGGCGCCAGCGCCAGGTGTCGCCGCTTCACGCTGCCAGCCGCTTCTGGTAAAGTCACGCCCATGAGTAAATTATCCCTAGACCGCATCCTGCAATCGCAGGGTTTTGGCACCCGTAAATATTGTCGTTCCCTCATCGAGGATGGCGATGTCGTCATCGATGGCGTCACCCAGACCAGTTACCGCACCACCGTCGAGACCGACGGCCTGGTGCTGCACGTGTTCGAAGAAGAGTGGGTCTACCGCGCGCACCTGTACCTGGCGCTGAACAAGCCCGCCAACTTCGAATGCTCGCGCAAGCCCAGCCACCATCCTGGCGTGCTGACCCTGCTGCCGGAACAGTTCACCTGGCGCGAAGTCCAGCCCGTCGGCCGGCTCGACCACGATACGACCGGCATGCTGCTGATGTCCGACGATGGCCCGTTTATCCATGCGCAATCGTCGCCGAAGCGCCACGTTCCCAAGATTTACCAGGCCACCACGCAAGAGCCCGTGACCGATGAACTGGTGGCCCTGCTGCTGGCCGGCGTGCAATTGCACGATGAACCGGCCCCGCTGGCCGCCCTGGTCTGCGTCAAGCGCGGCGAGCACCAGCTGGAAATCGTGCTCGAGCAAGGCAAATATCACCAGGTCAAGCGCATGCTGGCCGCCGCCGGCAACCATTGCAGCGCGCTGCACCGTTCCGCCATCGGCAGCCTGACCCTGGAGTCACTGGGCATCGCGGAAGGCGAGTGGTGCTACCTGACGCCCGAGCAGATCGCTCTCCTCGCGTAAAACTCTCCTGACCGTCAAAGCCGGGAATATCCCGGCTTTTTGGCGTCTTTGGCCTTCAATTGCCTGCATTTGACGAAGTTTTTCCTACATGAAATTAGCTACCCTGAAGGATGGCACGCGCGACGGCCAGCTGGCTGTCGTCTCGCGCGACCTGAAAACGGCCCATCTGGCCGATGGCATCGCCCCGACCCTGCAAAAGGCGCTCGACGACTGGAGTTTCATCGCGCCCCAGCTGGACTTGCTGTACCAGACCATCAATAGCGGCCGCGGCCATCGCGCCTTCGAGTTCGATCCCGCCAACTGCATGGCGCCCTTGCCGCGCAGCAGCTTGCGCGTGGCCAGCGTTTCTTATCTGCAGCAGATCGAGCGGGCCTGCAAGGCGGCGGGAACTGAAGTGCCCGCCAATCTGCGCGACGCGCCGCGCATGTACCAGGGCGCCAGCGACGATTTCCTCGGCGCCCACGACGACATCACCCTGGCGCACGAGCAGTGGGGCATCGATTACGAGGCAGGCATCGCCGCCATCACGGACGACGTGGCCATGGGCTCGACGCCGGACCAGGCGCACCTGAACATCAAGCTGTTGATGCTGGTCAACGACATCACCTTGCGTAACCTGGCGCCGGACGAGCAGGCCGGCGGCTACGGCTTCCTGCAGGCGAAACCGGCGATGGCGTGCTCGCCTGTCGCCATCACGCCCGACGAGCTGGGCGACGCCTGGCGCGGCGGCAAGGTGCACTACGCCTTGCGCTGCAGCCTGAACGGCAAGTTGACGGGCCAGCCCCACGCGGGCGCCGACATGGCGTTCAATTACCCGCAATTGCTCGCCCATCTGTGCCAGACGCGCAATGCGCGCGCCGGCAGCGTGGTCAGCGCGGGCGGCGTCGCCAACAAGGAAATCAAGAAGGGCTTTTCCAGCATCGTTGAGCGACGTAACCAGGAGATGATCGCCGATGGCGTCGCCAGCACGCCGTACTTGCTGTTTGGTGATGTTGTTCGTTTGGAAATGCTGGGCGATGACGGCAAGTCGCTGTTTGGCGCGATAGAACAAACCGTGAAACAGGCCGAAGCGCGAAAAAATCGTTAGGGGCCCCGAGAAAATGGCCATGACTGCGTTGCAGTCCCTCGCCGTACTATTCGTACTGTCTTCGGGGCTGCGCCTTGCCCTGACCATTTTTCGGTCCCCTCTGAAATGGGCGCCTGCGGCGCCTTGTTTCATCCCGGCAAAGGAAAAGCAGGGGATTCGCCCTCCTTTTCCCTTGATGGCGTGGTGCTGATTCAACCGATAATGCTCCATGCCCAGTCCGTATTGCGCCTAGCCAGGCCGCAGGACTTCACCGGAGTTGATTGATGTCGGAAGACAGCGACGCAGAAAAGACCGAAGCCGCGTCACCGAAGCGCCTCGAGCAGGCGCGTGAGGAAGGCGACGTTCCGCGATCGCGTGAAGTGGCCACGTTTACGGTGCTGATGGCGTCCGGCTGCTGCCTGTGGTTTGCCGGCGACGCCATCGTGCGGCGGCTGACGGCCGTCATGGTTTCCGGGCTGACCCTGGACCGGGAGCAAATCCTCAATCCCGACGCGATGATGCTGCGCATCGGCTACGACGTGGGTTCCGTCCTGCTGACTTGCCTGCCGTACGCCGCGGCCATCATGCTCGTCGCCCTGGCCTCGCCCGTGCTGGTGGGCGGCTGGCTGTTCAGTTCCAAGGCGTTTACCCCCAATTTTGGCAAGCTCAACCCGATTCGCGGCCTGGGCAATATGTTTTCGAAGAATGCGCTGGTGGAATTGCTCAAGGCCATCGCCAAGACCCTCGTCGTCGGCGTCGTCGCCTGGATGGTGATGCAGCATCAAAAGGATGCCGTGCTGGGCTTGTCGGTGGAATCCCTGCGCGCCGGTTCGGCCCATCTGATCAGCCTGCTGATCACGGCCTTTTTGCTGATCGTGGGCGCGCTGGGCCTGATCGCCGCCATCGACGGTCCGTACCAGATGTGGCACTACGCCAACAAGATGAAAATGTCCTTGCAGGAAGTCAAGCAAGAGGCCAAGGAGTCGGACGGCAATCCGCAGATCAAGGCGAAGATACGCCAGATGCAGCATGAAATGTCGCGCCGCCGCATGATGGCCGACGTGCCGACGGCCGACGTGGTGGTGACCAATCCGACCCACTACGCCGTGGCCCTGAAGTATGGCGAGAATTCGCGCGGCGCGCCGCAGGTGGTGGCCAAGGGCATCGACGAGGTGGCGGCGAAGATCCGCGAACTGGCGGGCGAACACAAGGTCGCCATCCTGGAAGCGCCCGCCCTGGCGCGCGCACTGTACCAGCACACGGACATCGGCGACGAGATTCCCGAGGCGCTGTATGGCGCCGTGGCCGAAGTGCTGGCATATGTGTTCCAGCTGCGCAGCTACGGCAAGGGTCAGGGCGAGCGTCCCGACAAGCCGAAAAAACTCGACGTGCCGCCCGAGCTCGATCCGCTCGACCCCGCATCGCAGACCAAACCCGCGGCAGACGCGGCAGACAAGAATAAAGGAAGTACACCATGAACGGCCTGAGATTGCCAGCCTGGCTCAGCGGAATGGGCAACAACGCCAGCAAGGGTGTCGCCGCGCCGATCATCATCATCATGCTGCTGGCGATGATGGTGCTGCCGCTGCCGGCCTTCATCCTCGACATTTTCTTCAGCTTTAATATCGCGCTGTCCATCATCGTGCTGCTGACGGCGCTGTACACGGTCAAGCCGCTCGACTTCATGGCCTTCCCCACCATCCTGCTCGTGTCGACCATGCTGCGCCTGTCGCTGAACGTGGCGTCCACGCGTGTCGTGCTGACGGAAGGCCATACGGGCGCCGACGCGGCCGGTAAAGTGATCGAAGCGTTCGGTCACTTCTTGATTGGCGGCAACTACACGGTCGGTATCGTGGTGTTTATCATTTTGACGATCATCAACTTTACCGTCGTGACCAAGGGTGCGGGCCGTATCGCCGAGGTGGGCGCCCGCTTCGCGCTGGACGCCATGCCAGGTAAACAGATGGCCATCGATGCCGACCTGAACGCCGGCCTGATCGGCGAAGACGAAGCGCGCCGCCGCCGCACGGAAGTGGCGCAGGAAGCGGAATTCTATGGCGCCATGGACGGTGCCAGCAAATACGTGCGCGGCGACGCCATCGCCGGCATCATGGTCACCGTCATTAATATCGTCGGCGGCCTGCTGGTGGGCTTGCTGCAGCATGACATGGGCTTTGCCGATGCACTGAAAAACTACACCCTGCTGGCCATCGGTGACGGCCTGGTGGCGCAGATTCCTTCGCTGATCATTTCCACGGCGGCCGGTATCGTCGTCTCGCGCGTGGCCAGCGAACAGGACATCGGTACCCAGCTGGTCGGTCAATTGTTTGCGAAACCGCAAGTGCTGTACATTACCGCCGGCATCATCGGCGGCATGGGCCTGATTCCCGGCATGCCGAACATGGTCTTCATCCTGCTGGCGTCATTGCTGGCCGGTTCCGCCTATCTGATCAGCAAGAAGCGCGCGCAGGCCAAGGAAGCGGCCGAGAAGCCGGCCGAAGTGCCGCAAGCGACCGTGGCGCCCGAGCAGGAAGAGGCCAGCTGGCAAGACATCATGCCTGTCGACACCCTGGGCCTGGAAGTGGGCTACCGTTTGATTCCCCTGGTCGACAAGACGCAGGGCGGGGAATTGCTCAAGCGCATCAAAGGCATCCGCAAGAAATTCGCCCAGGAAGTGGGTTTCCTGGCGCCGCCCGTGCATATCCGCGACAACCTGGAATTGAAGCCATCCGCCTACCGCATCACGCTCAAGGGCGTGGAAGTGGGCGTGGGCGAAGCGTTCAATGGCCAGTTCCTGGCGATTAATCCCGGCATGGCCAGCGGTACCTTGCCGGGCCTGGCCACGAATGACCCCGCCTTCGGCTTGCCCGCCACCTGGATCGACGCCAGCTTGCGCGACCAGGCGCAATCGATGGGCTACACGGTCGTCGATGCGGGCACCGTGGTGGCCACGCACCTGAACCATTTGATCACCTCGCATGCTTCCGAGCTGCTGGGCCGCGCGGAAGTGCAGTCCTTGCTCGATCACCTGGGCAAGGAGTCGCCGCGCCTGGTGGAAGACCTGGTGCCGAAGATGCTGTCGCTGTCCACCCTGCAGAAGGTGCTGCAGAACCTGCTGGCCGAGGGCGTGCACATCCGCGACATGCGCACCATCATCGAAACCCTGGCCGAGCACACGGTGCAGACGCAAGACCCGAACGACCTGACGGCGCTGGTGCGCGTGGCCCTGGGCCGCGCCATCGTGCAGCAGCTGTTCCCCGGCGCGGCCGAACTGTCCGTGATGACCCTGGACAGCCGCCTGGAGCGCCTGCTGATGCAGGCGATGGGCAATGGCGGCGACGGCGTCGGCATCGAGCCTGGCCTGGCCGACACCATCGCGCACCAGGCGGGCCTGGCCGCGCAGCAGCAGGAAGCGCTGGGCCTGACGCCCGTGCTGCTGGTGCCGGCGCCGCTGCGCGCCCTGCTGTCGCGCTTCCTGCGCCGCGCCTTGCCGCAGTTGAAGGTGCTGTCGCATGCGGAAGTGCCGGAAACCAAGACGATCCGCGTCACCAGCCTGGTGGGCGCGCAGTAGTTGTGTTAATCGGCACCGGGGTCGGTTCCTGCGGGACGGACCCTCGATCCTTGCTTTTGGTCAAATAAACATCAATTTCCTGCCGGCAAACTGAATAACGGGTACTTTCCCGTCCTGTTCCTTCGATCATTTCCTCCAAGCATCGCTAATAATGGAAACTGTCCGGGTGATCTGTGTCCATGTGGAAGACAGCACTCAAGCAACAGGAGTCGATGATGGTCACACAGTTCAGCCAATATTGCGCCACCCCCGCCTTGGGAGGCCGGTCATGAATGTGAAGAAATTTACGGGCGCCTCGTCGCGCGATGCGTTGCGCAAGGTGCGCGAAGCATTGGGTCCCGATGCCGTGATCCTGTCGAACCGCCAGGCCGATGGCGTGGTGGAAATCCTCGCGCTGGCCAATGACGATGCCGCTTCGCTGGCTTCGCCGCCGGCCGCGTCCGAAATGGCCCAGCCCCGTCCCCAGTTGCAGACCCAGTTCGCCACGCCGCAGCGTCCGGCCGCCCCGGCCCAGCGCCCGGCTGCGCCACGTCCTGCCGCGCCGCGCCAGGCAGCCGGCGAGCCAGTGGACATGGCCCGCATGCAGCAGATGATGGCCAGCGCGCTGGCGCACGTCAAGGAAAACGCCGCCGCCGAGATGAGCGGCATGATGAATGAAATCCGCGCCATGCGCGGCATGATGGAAACCCAGTTGGCGGAAATCTCGTGGGGTTCGACGCAGCAGCGCGAGCCGCAAAAAGCCGTGGTGCTGCGCGAAATGCTGGCTGCCGGTTTTTCGGCCAGCCTGGCGCGCTACCTGATCGACAAGCTGCCCGCCGGTCTCGATGGTGCGCAAAGCATGCGCTGGATCAAGACGGTCCTGAGCCGCAACCTGAATACTGTGGCCAATGAAGACGCCATGCTGGAGCAGGGCGGCGTGTTCGCGCTGGTCGGTCCGACCGGCGTCGGCAAGACCACCAGCACGGCCAAGCTGGCGGCCCGCTGCGTGATGCGCCACGGCCCGGAAAAGCTGGCCCTGATCACCACGGATGCCTACCGTATCGGCGCGCACGAACAGCTGCGCATCTACGGCAAGATCCTCGGCGTGATGGTGCATTCGGTGAAGGACGAGGCGGACTTGCGCATCGCCCTGAAGGAACTCAAGAACAAGCACACGGTGCTGATCGATACGGTGGGCGTGAGCCAGCGCGACCAGATGGTGACGGAACAGGTGGCCATGCTGTCGGGCGCCGGCGCCGACGTGAAGCGTTTGCTGTGCCTGAACTCGACGGCGACGCAGGAAACGCTGAACGAAGTGGTGCGCGCCTACCAGGGCAGCGGCCTGGCCGGCTGCATCATGACCAAGCTCGATGAAGCGGCGTCGATCGGCAACGTGCTCGACGTGGTGATCCGCCAGAAACTGAACCTGTTTTATGTGTCGAACGGCCAGCGCGTGCCGGAAGACCTGTACCTGGCCGACCGCGGCTACCTGATCGACCGCGCCTTCAAGCTCAAGCGCGATGCGGCGGCGACGCAGTTTTCCGATGCCGAACTGCCGCTGCTGATGGCGCAGGCGGCCGCCCGCAACAATGAAGCGCGCGGGGTGCACCTTGGCTAATTTCGATTTCGACCAGGCCGAAGGCTTGCGCCGCATGCTGGCCGGCCCGCAGCCGCGCGTCATGACGTTCCTCTCGGCCACGCCGCAGGACGACAAGGGCGCCATGCTGGTCAACCTGGGCGCTTCGCTCGTCTACGGCGGCAATGACGTGCTGCTGCTCGACGCCAGCGGCGGCAGCGACGGCGTGGCGGCGCGGCTGGGACTGGCGCACGGCGCCAGCCTGCGCGACGTGGCGCGCCAGCAGTGCGGCCTGAACCAGGTCATCCACCAGGTGCCGCAAGGCTTCGGCGTGGCCAGCCTGGGCGCGCGCAACCACCTGATGGACAGCATGGACTATGCGGGCGAAGATGAACTGCGCCGCCTGGGCAAGACCTTCGAGGTGCTGGCGCGCCAGAGCGGCATCGTGCTGGTCGACGGCGTCGTGGCCGACGAGGGCGCCTGCTTCCCCGTGCCCTTGATGGCCTCGTCGGATATCGTCGTGCAAGTGTCGACCAGCGCCACCTCGATCAAGGCGGCGTACTGCCTGATCAAGCGCCTGAGCCAGGAACTGGGACGCCGTCCGTTCGGCATTCTCGTCACCGGCGCTTCCGAATCCGAGGCAAAAGTGGTATACGATAATATGGCGCAGGCGGCGAGCCGCTACCTGGCCGTGAAGCTGACCTCGATGGGTTCGGTGCCTGCCGATGAGTATCTGCACCGCGCGGCGCGCCTGGGCCGCAGCGTGGTCGATGCGTTTCCGCTGGCGGGCGCCTCGGTGGCGTTTCGCGGACTGGCCGAGCGGCTGGCCCGTTCGGCGGCGCCGGTGCTGGGCGGCACCTTGTACCAGACGGGGAGCCCGCACCAGTTCAGCGCCTGATACCAACCGTAGCACCAGATAAGACGAGAAAACAATAAGCAGCCTATGTACACGGTCAAAGGGAAATCGAACAAGGACTATTTGCTGACGGAGCACATTCCGCTGGTGAAGCGTCTGGCGCACCATATGAAGGCGAAATTGCCGCCTTCGGTCGAGGTCGATGACCTGATCCAGGCCGGCATGATCGGCCTGCTCGATGCCATTACCCGCTATGAAGAGACGCATGGCGCGCAGTTCGAGACGTATGCCGTGCTGCGCATCCGCGGCGCCATGCTCGACGAATTGCGCACCAGCGACTGGCTGCCGCGCAGCATGCGCCAGAACATGCGCAAGATCGAGGAAGCGATGAGCACCTTGCAGCAGCGCCTTGGCCACCCGCCGACGGAGTCGGAAGTGGCGAAACTGCTGAAAATGTCGCTGGCCGACTACCAGGAAATGCTGGGCGACGGCGGCGGCCACCAGCTGGTGTACTACGAAGACTTTCATGACCCGGACGGCAATGACAGCTTCCTCGACCGCCACTGCGTGGACGAGGACAGCGACCCCTTGCGTTCCCTGCTCGATACCGATTTCCGGCAATCCGTGATCGATGCCATCGACGCGCTGCCGCCACGCGAGAAAATACTCATGGGCCTGTATTACGAAGAAGAGCTGAACCTGAAGGAGATCGGCGCGGTGATGGGCGTATCCGAATCGCGCGTCTCGCAGCTGCATACCCAGGCCGTCGCGCGCCTGCGCGCAACCTTGAGGGAGCAGGCGTGGACTGGTCCAGCGTAATCGGGCTGCTCCTGGCGCTGGCGGGCCTGCTGGTCGGCCAGGCACTGGAAGGCGGCAAGATGGCCTCCCTGCTGCAGCCGGCCGCCTTTGCCATCGTCATCGTCGGCACCTTCGGCGCCGTGCTGCTGCAGACGCGGCTGCGCACTTTTGTCCGCGGCCTGGAAATGCTGCGCTGGGTCTTCCTGCCGCCGTCCGACACGCGCGCCGCGCTGGCGCGCGACATCGGGCAATGGAGCCTGACGGCCCGCCGCGACGGCCCGCTGGCGCTCGAACGCCTGATGGAAAACACGGCCGACCGCTTCAACGCCAAGGGTTTGCGCATGATCGTCGACGGCATCGCGCCCGACAAGCTGCGCCAGCTGCTCGACGTGGAAATCTCCGCCTATGAAATGGCCGAGCGCCAGGCCGTCAAGGTGTGGGAATCGGCGGCCGGCTATTCGCCCACCATCGGCATCCTGGGGGCCGTGCTCGGTTTGATCCACGTCATGGAAAATCTCACCGACCCGAGCAAACTGGGCAGCGGCATCGCCGTCGCCTTCGTCTCGACGATTTATGGCGTGGGCCTGGCCAATCTGCTGTTCCTGCCGGTGGCCAATAAACTCAAGGCCATCGTCTCGCGCCGCGTGGTGCAGTATGAAATCACGGCCGCCGTGCTGTACGACATCGCCACGGGCGACCATACGCGCATCATCGAAGAGCGCGTCTCCAGCCTGCTGCACGAGCACTGAGCGAGCACTGACCATGATGCGGCGCGCGCGCAGGAAGTATGACGAGGAACCGGACAACCAGGACCGCTGGCTGATCTCGTACGCCGACTTCATCACCCTGCTGTTCGCGTTTTTCGTCGTCATGTATGCGATTTCGCAAGTCAACGAGGGCAAATACCGCGTCTTCCAGAACGCCATCGGCCAGGCCTTCAGCCTGGAAAAGGGCGCGCCGCCCATCATCATGGAAGCGCCGCAAGCCATTCCGCTGCCGAACCCCGCCCTGAAACGCCGCACGGAAGCCATCCGCCGCGAGCGCGAACACATGACGCGCCTGGCGCAGGACCTGACGTCCACGCTGGCGCCGCTGGCCAAGGAAGGCAAGGTGCGCGTGACGCAGACGAGCCGCGGCGTCAGCGTGGAAATCAATGCCAGCGTGCTGTTCGACCCGGGCGCGGCGCGCCTGACGGCGGAATCGGACCAGGCCCTGCGCGCCGTCGCCGTGCTGCTCAAGGATGACACGCACGACGTGCAGGTGGAAGGGCATACGGACGTCCAGCCGATCAGCAATTCCAATTTTGCCTCGAACTGGGAACTGTCGGCCGCCCGTGCCAGCGCCGTGGTGCGCCTGTTCATCGCCAGCGGCGTGCAGGCGTCGCGCCTGACGGCCGTGGGCCACGCCGACAACATCCCCGTGGCGCCCAACGCCACGCCGGAAGGACGCGCGCGCAACCGCCGGGTTGCCGTGACGATCTTGTCCGGTATCCCCGAGACGGTGACGGAAGTGCCGACGCCGCCGCCGGCCAGCTAGGACGGGTTTTTCGGGCCGGCAGGGCGTGGGGCATGTCATTTGCTGGTCATACTGGAATGCTAGGCTGTCGCCCTTCTTTTCAGCTTCCAGGTCCATCCCATGTCTTACTCCAGAACATTGCTTGCTTCGGCCATCGCCATCCTGTTGAGTGTTGCCGCCTGCGGCGGCGACAGCAACCCGGCCGGCAGCGTGCCGCCGCTACCGGCCGGCCGCTGGATCGCCGGCGACCTGCACACCCATACCACCCAATCGGCCGACGCCGATGTCAGCCAGACCTTGGACAAGGTGCTGGCCAAGGCCTTTACCACGTATGGCCTCGACTGGATGGCGCTGTCGAACCATTTGCGCGTCTCCACGCGCGACGCGCTGGGCGCGCCGCTGGCGGCGCCGATTCCCATGTCCATCGGCGCCGGGCGTTATGAAATTCCGCGCGTGCAGGCCTTGCAGGCGGGCGGCAGCTACGCCGACAAGCTGATTTTCTCCGGCTTCGAGTGGGACATGCCGACCCACGACCACATCGGCATCGGCCTGTTCGAAGGGGTGGACAAACTGGCTGCCAGCACCCGGGGCATGAAGGAATTCGAATACCTGTTCACCACGCGCGACGCGGCCATGTTCGATGCTGCCGATGTTGCCGCATGGAAAGCCAAATACGGCGATACCCGCTACAACAAGACGGCTGCCGATGCGCTGCAAGCGATCAACTGGCTCAAGCAGAACTATCCGGAGACCAGCTACGCCGTCATCAACCATCCGTCGCGCAACAAGGGCAGCTACAGCATCGCCGACTTGCGCGCCTTCAACGATGCCGCGCCGAACATCATGTTCGCCATCGAAGGCATGGTCGGCAACCAGATGGAACCGGACCGGGGTGGCTACACGGCCGCCTACACGGACGAGAATGCGCTGCTGCGCGTGTATGGGGGCGTCGATTACGTGGTGGCCAAGCTGGGCGGGCCATGGGATGCGCTGCTGGGCGAGGGGCGCCGCATCTGGAACCTGACCGATTCGGATACCCACTTCAAGATCGTCGGCGGTAACAGCAGCGGCTATTTTCCCGGCGAGTATGCGAAGAATTATGTGTTCAACGGCGCGCAGGGCGCCCCGCTGGCGAAGGACTTGCTGGCCGGATTGCGTTCGGGCAAGATGTTCTCGACTTACGGCGACCTGATCAATGCGCTCGATTTCAACCTCGCCAGCAAGGACGACCGCAAGGAGATGGGCGGCGAGCTGAAGGTGGGCAGCGGCGAGAAAGTCACGATCACCATCCGCTTCAGGAGCCCGTCCAAAAACAACTACGAAAAGCCCGTCGACAGCGGCGTGGCTGCCGGCGTCAGGCCCGTGGTCGACCATGTCGACCTGATCGTCGGCGATGTGGGCGCGAAGGCGGTGGCGGGCACGCCGGCCTACAATGTTGCCGGCAATGCCAGCACGCGCGTGCTCAAGCGCTTCACCAGCGCGGACTGGAAAGTCGGGGCCGACGGCTACGCCAGCGTAAGCTACGAAACGACGGCAACGAAGAACCAGTATTTCCGTCTGCGCGGCACCAATCTGGGTACGGATGTCGCGGGCCTGACGCAGGGCGGCGAGCCGCTGGCCGACCAGCGCACGGGCACGACGGACAGCACCCAGCGTTTTAACGACATCAACGACCGCAATTACCGCAGCCTGTGGTTCTATTCGAATCCCGTGTTCGTCACCTTGCGTTGATAGTGCAGGCGGCCGCGCGTTGCCGGATGGGGCGGGTGGGAGCCTGATTCTGTTCCCGCTTGGTACAATCGCGGCCTTCTATCTTTTATTTCTTCATCATGAAAAGCAGCTCCCAGGGCGGTCTCGTCTACTCTACCGAAACGGGCCGCATGTGTCCCGCATGCCGCCAGCCGCTGGCGCAATGCGCCTGCAAGGCGCAAGCCAGGACGGCGCCCGTGGGCGACGGCGTGGTGCGCGTGTCGCGCCAGACCAAGGGCCGCGGCGGCAAGAGCGTCACCGTGGTCAAGGGCTTGCCGCTGGACGCCATCGCCCTGGCCCTGCTGGGCAAGCAGCTGCGCACGCAGTGCGGCTCGGGCGGCACGGTCAAGGATGGCGTGATCGAAGTGCAGGGCGACCATGTGGAGACCATCCTGGCTGCGCTGGTGAAGCTGGGCCACCAGCCGAAAAAGGCCGGCGGCTGATTGCCTGCGCCGCGTGCGGCACTGTGCCGTGCGCCTGTGGTAACGTGCATTTCCTCTTATGTGCCACCTCCTATGAACAGCAAACTGACCGGTATCGCCATCGCCGCTGCCATCGCGGCACTGCTGGCGCTGGCGTACTGGCCCGCGCCCGACGGGGGCACGCCGGACACTGCCGCCACCGCTGCCGCCGGCGCGCCGCCGGGACGCAGCCTGGCATCGTATCTGACTATCGATGCCGCCCCGGCCGCCGGTGCCGCGCCCGTTCCCGTGACGCTCGCGCAGCAGCTTGCGCGCCTGGGTGCCAGCGGCAAGCCGGAAGACGCGTATGCGGCCTACAATCTGCTCGATGACTGTATTTCTTTTGAGAAAGAAGGCCGATTGCCGGGGCTGGAATTCGAGCTGGGACGCGAGATGACGGCGGAAGAAAAAGCCGCCCAGCAGCAGCTGTGCGCGGGCCTGACGCAGCGCCAGCGCGAGGACCGCCTGGGCTATCTGGCCACGGCCGCGAAGGCGGGTGTGCCGGGCGCGGCCACCCTGTTCCTGTCGGAAGGCCCGTTCGGCGACCGCAGCGCGCTGCGCAACCGTCCCGACGACCCGCTGGTGCAGGCGTGGAAGCGGCAAGCCATCGCCCAGCTGACGGCACAGGCGGACGAGGCGGAGCTGACCAGCGTGTCGACCCTGATGATGGCGTATTTGCGCGATGGCGAGGTGGTGCAGAAAGATGCGCCGCAGGCGTATGGCTACCTGCTGGCCCTGCGCCTCGTGTACGACGACATCCTCGCCCCCGGCGTTACCAATCCCTACCAGGATGACTATTGGCACTGGCTGCAGAACGAACTGACGCCGGAGCAGCAAGCTGCCGCCAGCGCCAAGGCGCACGCCATCGCGGCGAAGTTTCGCCAGCATACGGGCCGCCCCGCGCACGGCTGAGCGGCGACCATGCGCTGCACGCGCGGCACTTCAACTCCTGCGCGGCGTGTCAGGGCCTGTCAGGCCAGCGTCTTGCGGCGCCGTATGCCATACCCCACCAGCCCCAGCCCCGCCAGCAGCATCGCATAGCTTGCCGGTTCGGGCACGGCCGTGGTGATGGAAATGTCCAGCACGGAATCACGCACGCCGACGCCCGTCGCCACCATGGTATACGTGCCTGCTCCCAGCAGTCCGCTGAAGGTGGAATGGGCGAAGCCGCCCAGCACGCCGGCGAACGTATCCGATTGCACCAGGTTGTTGCTCGCGTCGAACAGGTCGATGTTGACCCCGGTCAGGCGGGGGCCGAAGTCGTTGGCGCCGGTGACCAGCCAGGCGGCGTTGCCCGTGAACGATTGCACGCCGCTGCCGACCGTAAACGTGGTCGTTTGCAGCAGCGAACCGCGCTCCGTCGTGAAAGTGTCGATGAACAGCGTGTCTTGCGCCAGCAGCGGCGCAGCCACCACGGCAGTCGAGACGAGATGGTTATAAAACACGGCTTGGGTATCGGCCTGCGCGCCCGGCGCCAGCAGGGCGCTGCCGAGCAGCAGCGCCGCGCCAGCCTTGGATATTGAGATAGCGTTCATATCGTGCTCCAGATGGTCTTGCGATTGAATGGCGTGCGTCATGGCGCAGCGCGAATGCGCAGGCTGACGCGTCAGAATGGATTAGCTATGCCAGCGGGAAAGGCTATTCTTGTCAGCGGGGAAAGTCCCGCCTGTTGTGGTGTGGCGTGCGCTAAGGATTAGCATATACACACCATTCGTCTCGCGTTTGAGCGCGCTCAAACGTACAGGCTTGAGCGGGGAGCAAGTGTCTTTTCACCCGGCCACGGCGCATGCCTGCAGCAGCAATGGCTTATTGCTGTGCTTGTCGCCGCTGTTTCCTGGCTTGAAGTAGTGGGCGTGGAGTAAAAACTTAGCCGATGACGACGCGCCGGCTGGCCGTGTTCGTCGTCGGTTGGCCGCTGGGGCCGTAGAAATTGCCGCTTTGGGCCGGGGGGCGCATGGCGTTCAGGGCGCCTTGCGTATGTACCATGTGCTTGTTGACCAGCAGGCTGTTCAGGCGGTTCTGTTCCTTCGCTTCGCGCGTCGTCTCGAGCAGGGCTTTCCACAGGGATGCCGCCTCAGCCTCGTTGGCGCCGACCAGCCAGTCTTCCATGCCCGCTTCGGCGGCCGTGAAACCGGCTGCCGCCAGCGCCTGGTGGCGTTGCGCCGCCAGCTGGCTCAATTGTCCGACGAGCGCCGTCTTGCGCGCCGTGAGCTCCGTGATTGCATCGATGTCAGCCGCAACCAGATGCCGCTGTTCTTCTTTCATCAATGCCAGCAATGTGGTCATGAGCTGTTGCTCGTCGCGCAGGCTGGAAAACGGAGTCACTGATTGCATGAGGAAACCTATCTATTTCGTGAGTGCAGCAAGTCCTTGACCGTGTCGAGGAGACCGTCCGCCACTTTTTCTGAGTTGACCTGGAACTGGCCGTCGGCGATCGCCAGCTTGATGCGTTCGACTTTTTTCGTGTCGAACACGGCGCCGCTGCCGGCAGTTGCACTGGCCGCTAATGCCTGTCCTTGCGGCGACAGGCGTACATTGTCCGACGTCGTCGGTGTTGCCTGGGCTTTCTCGGCATTCCGGGCGCCCGAGGTACTGGCGGGCGCCACCGGCAGGCCGGGATTGCTTTTAATGGTGTTATCGGTAATTTTCACAGCGTGATCCTCGTCTGGTCGAAGTCAAGAAACTCCGGGATATGTGTCATTATCGGCACCTTCTTCCGAAACTTTAGTGCGCCAGACCACAATATCGCTGTCCATCCGTGTTTAGAACGCCACCTCCACCATGCCGCCAGCCCGCGCCACGCCGCTGATCTGCTGGCCGCTCTGCGTGCGGACCTGCACCGTCTGGCCATCGCCGGCGCTGCCGATGGCGCGTCCTTCTGATGCCACTTGGAAACCGTTGCCACTGGAAACGACACGCACCAGCTGGCCCTGCATCACCACCGGCTTGCGGCGCAGGGTGTCGAGGCGCATCGGCGTGCCTGGCGGCAAGGAAATATTCGTGCTGGCGCCCACCACCTGGGCCATGTCCGTGGCGATGCCTGCCGGCAATGCTGCCAGGTCGCCCTGCATCGTCACCAGCTGGCTGGCGTCGATGGCTTGCCCTTGCGCCAGCGGCACGGCGCTGGCCACGTAGTCGCCCACGACGGCCACGTTCGCTTGCAGATAGATGGTCCAGCTGGACGGGGCCGTGCAGCGCACGCCCACGGTGGTCTTGCCCCAGGCGCGGGCGCCCGGCGCCATGAATGCTTGCGGCGCGGGGCAGGCGGCCAGGTTCAGGCGCGGATCGACGGCGCCGACGGTGATCGTCACCTTGCCCGGCAAGCCGTTGCTTTGCACCTGCAGGAATTGTTCCACGCTGTTGCGCAGCGCTTCCGGCGTCTGCCGGCCGGCGTTTTGCGCCTGTGCCAATACTGGCAGGGCGGCAAGCGGGATGGCTAGGGCAAGGAGGAAAGCGAGCGGTGTTTTCATGGTGATAGGCCTCTGGAATACTGCCATGATAGTGCGCGCCGCCCCGTTCGAAGCGCCGATTAAGGGGTAAAAGTACGGTCTGATCCGGCGATGGCCTTGCCGGCGGGCGCCGTACTATGTTTCCTGTCATCACTATACCGCCATCCTTCCGCCATCTCAGGCGCCAGTGGCAGATCTTTCCGGAGCCTGACATGATAGGGAAACTCGACGATTACATGCGCTTCAACGAGACGGCGCTAAGCCTGCGCTCGACGCGCCAGGAATTGCTCGCCTCGAATATCGCCAATGCGGACACGCCCAACTACAAGGCGCGCGACGTCGATTTCGCCAGCGCCCTGAAGGGCGCGATGGCGCGCAAGGATGGCGTGCCGCCTGCCCTGAAGGGCACGGCGCCGCAGCATATGCCGGGCAAGGGCGTCGCCGCCGCCGCGGGCAGCAGCCCGGGTGGCAAGGTCGAGACCCTGGCCGACGGCACGCCGCTGCTGTACCGCGCGCCGGCCCAAGGCGCCGTCGACGGCAATACGGTCGACATGGATCTTGAGCGCAATGCCTTCGCCGACAACGCCATCCGCTACGAGGCGGCCGTGACGTTCCTCAACTCGCAGATCAAGGGCATGCTGACGGCCATCCAGGGAGGACAATAATCATGTCGCTATTTAATATCTTCAATGTGTCCGGTTCGGCCATGAGCGCCCAGGCGCAGCGCCTGAACACGGTAGCCAGCAACCTGGCCAATGCCGACAGCGCCACCAGCGCCACGGGCGAAGCCTACCGCGCCAAGCAGGTGGTGTTCGAAGCCGTGCCCATGGCCAACGGCGCCACGGCCGTCAAGGTGCAGAAGGTGATCGAGGACCCGTCGCCGATGAAGCTCGTCTACGACCCGAAGAACCCGCTGGCCGACGAGAAGGGCTACGTCACCATGCCTAACGTAAATACGGTCGACGAGATGGTCAACATGCTGTCGGCTTCGCGCTCGTACCAGACCAATGTGGAAACCATGAACGCGGCCAAGTCGCTGCTCTTGAAAACCCTTACCCTCGGCCAATAAGGCTGACTGATCATTATGGCAACCATCGATACCACGACTTCCGTCACCACCGACCTGATGGCGACGATGAATCCGAAGAAGACGACGGCCGCGGCAGGCAGTGTCGAAGCGGAAACGAACAAATTCCTGACCCTGCTGGTGACGCAGCTGAAAAACCAGGATCCGATGAACCCGCTTGACAATGCGCAACTGACCAGCCAGCTGGCGCAGCTGTCCACGGTGACGGGCGTCAACAAGCTCAACACGACGCTGGAAACCCTGAAGACCAGCTACCAGCAAGCCGAATCGATGCAAGCGGCCAACATCATCGGCCACGGCGTGTTGACGGCGGGCAAGGATATCAACCTGAGCAAGAGCGCTGCGCTGCTGGGCGTGGACCTGGCCACGGCCGCCGACAAGGTCAAGGTCATCATCTACAAGGATGGCAAGGAAGTCCATTCCATCGACCTGGGCGCACAGGAAGCGGGCACCTTGCCGCTGGGCTGGAACGGTTCCACCGCCGACCTCGACAAGGACGGCAAGCCGGTCGTGCTGGCCGACGGCGCCTACACCTTTGCGGTGGAAGCCACGCGCGGCGGCACCAAGCTCAAGGATGCGACGGCATTGATGTTCGGTTCGGTCGCCAGCGTGTCGACGGGCGCGAATGGCGTGAAATTGAATGTCCCGGGCGTGGGCAGCATCACCATGGCCGACGTGAAACAGATTCTGTAAGCCGCTTCCCCTTAGCTGACCCTCTACCCCTAATTTCTACCAGGAGAACACAATGTCTTTCCAACAAGGCCTGAGCGGCTTGAATGGCGCCGCCAAATCGCTGGACGTCATCGGCAACAACATCGCCAACTCGTCCACCGTCGGTTTCAAGCAGTCGCAGGCCCAGTTCGCCGACATTTATGCCAACTCGCTGTATGGCGTGGGCGGCAACCAGGCGGGGATCGGCGTGTCCGTCTCGCAAATCGCCCAGCAATTTAACCAGGGTAACCTGGAAACCTCGTCGAATCCCCTCGACATCGCCATCAATGGCGGCGGCTTCTTCCGTACCAGCGTCAACGGCGCCGTCCAGTATTCGCGCAATGGCCAGTTCCAGGTCGACAAGAGCGGTTTCATCGTCAACGCCCAGCTGGCGCAGCTGACCGGCTATGCGGCCGACGCCAACGGCAAGATCGTCGCCGGCGCCGTCGTGCCCCTGCAGATCGACCAGTCGGACATGAAGCCCCAGGCGACGACCAAGGTCGACACGCAAGTCAACCTCAATTCGAACACGGCCATGCCGACCACGGTGCCGTTCAAGATCGGTGACGACACCACGTACAGCAAGCAGTTCCCCGTCGAAGTCTTCGATTCGCTGGGCAATTCCCACATCATGTCGAATTTCTACGTCAAGACGGGCACCAACACCTGGGACGTCTACTCGGCCGTTGACGGCACGGAAGTGACCAGCATGAAGGCCGCGGCGGCCCTGCAGACGGACCCTGCCTCGCTGGCCGCGCGCGCCGCCTACCAGGCCGCCGCCACGGCCGTGCCGCTGGTGCCGGCCAATGTGACGACGGCCGCCGTCGCCTATGGCAATGCGGTCGGTGCCGCCGTCTCGGCTGCTGCCGCCGCCGCCGGCGCCACGCCGGCGCAACTGGCCGCCATCGCCGCCACCTACGGCAGTGCCGTGCCTGATGGCATCAACTCGAGCCGCACGCCCGACCAGATCGACGCGGCCATCCGCGCCGTGACCATGGTGCCTGCCGTCAAGACCGGTTCGCTGGTCTTCAACACGGTCGGCAGCCTGGACCGGGCCGCCATGCTGGCCCTGACGCCGCCGCAAACCTTGCCCGTCACCGTCAACCTGCCGATCTTCCCGGCCACGGGCGCCAATCCGACCCTGTCGGTCCAGGTTGATTTCAGCAAATCGACGCAGCTGGGCACCGCCACGGCGGAAAAGAAAACGGAAGCGGACGGCTACAAGGCGGGCCAGCTGAGCCAATTCATCGTCGGCGACGACGGCGTCATCCAGGGCCAGTACAACAATGGCAAGACGCGCGCCCTGGGGCAGGTGGTGTTGAGCAACTTTACCAACCCGAACGGCCTGGAGCCGCTGGGCAACAACGCCTGGGTGGAAAGCTCGGCCTCGGGCAAGCCCATCACGGGCGAGCCGAAGACGGGCACCCTGGGCAACTTGCGCGCCTCGGCCGTGGAAGTGTCGAACGTCGACCTGACGGCGGAACTGGTCAACATGATCACGGCCCAGCGCGCCTACCAGGCGAATGCGCAGACCATCAAGACGCAGGATTCCGTCTTGCAGACCCTGGTCAACCTGCGCTAACTTGGGGCGCCTCGTTAAGCTACTGCGCGTCTCACTGCCGGGCCGGCGTTGCTCGCTGTACCTTCGTACAGCTGCGCTACTCAACCCGGTATTGAACCGTTCGCTACGCTTCCCGAGGCACCCGTGACGTTGCGGGAAGTTGCATTAAACCCATCAGTTGCGATACAGGCAGGAGAAACACATGGACCGTCTCATCTATACCGCCGGCTCGGGCGCCAAGCACATCCTGGACAAACAGGCGACCACGGCGAATAACCTGGCGAACGCCACCAGCACGGGTTTCCGTGCCCAGCTCGACTCGTTCCGCGCCGTGCCCGTGGTGGCCGACGGCATGATGCCGACGCGCGCCTTCGTCGTCGATTCGACGGTCGGCTCCGATTTCACGCAAGGCCCGATGCAGCACACGGGCCGCGCGCTCGACGTGGCCGTGGAAAACGCGGGCTGGATCGCGGTGCAGTCGGCCGACGGTTCCGAAGCCTACACGCGCAACGGCGCCCTGAAGCTCAATGAAAACGGCATGCTGCAGACGCAGTCGGGCCTGATGGTGCAGGGCGATACGGGCCCCATGGCCATTCCGCCCGGCGTGACGGTGGCCATTGCCAGCGACGGCACGGTGGGCACGATTTCCACCGACGTGCCGCCAGGGCCATCGACGGTGCTGGGGCGCATCAAGCTGGTCAACCCGCCCGAGCAGCAACTGGTGCGCGGCGACGACGGCCTGTTCCGCCTGAAGGACGGCACGGTGGCGCAGGCCGACCAGGCCGTCAAGCTCACCACCGGTGCGCTGGAAGGCAGCAATGTCAGCCCCGTCGACTCCATGGTCAGCATGATCGCCCTGGCGCGCCAGTTCGAAACGCAAATGAGCCTGCTGAAGAATGCCGAGAATAACGCGGCGAAAGCCACCCAGATCCTCGCTTTGAATTGATGGGGGCGCCCGCATAATGCTTGCATAGAAATAGTCTACAGGGCTGTCAAGCGCTGTTATTGGAGAAAAATCATGATTCGTTCCCTTTGGATTGCCAAAACCGGCCTGGAAGCGCAGCAGACGCAGATGGACGTGATCGCCAATAACCTGGCCAACGTCAGCACCACGGGATTCAAGAAGTCGCGCGCCGTGTTTGAGGACTTGCTGTATCAAAATGTGCGCCAGCCGGGCGCGCAATCGTCGCAGCAAACCCAACTGCCATCGGGCTTGCAGATCGGCACGGGCGTACGCACTGTGGCTACCGAACGCATCCATACACAGGGCAATCCCCAGGCATCGGGCAATTCGCGCGACGTGATGGTCAACGGCACGGGCTTCTTCCAGGTGCTGATGCCGGACGGCGCCACCGCCTACACGCGCGACGGCTCCTTCCAGACCGATTCCAACGGCCAGCTGGTCACCTCCGAAGGTTTCGTCATCCAGCCCGCCATTACCGTGCCGACGAATGCGCTGAGCCTGACGGTGGCGCGCGACGGCACCGTGTCCGTCACCTTGCCCGACACCGTTGCGCCATCGCAAATCGGCTCGCTGCAGCTGACTACCTTCGTCAACCCGGCCGGCCTGGAGTCGAAGGGCGAAAACCTGTACATGGAAACGGGCGCCTCCGGCGTAGCGCAGACCAACACCCCGGGCACGAACGGCGCCGGCGTGCTGATGCAGGGCTATATCGAGACCTCGAACGTCAACGTGGCCGAGGAAATGGTCAACATGATCCAGACGCAGCGCGCCTACGAGATCAACAGCAAGGCCATCACCACATCCGACCAGATGCTGCAGAAATTGTCGCAACTTTAATTTTCATAGTCGTCATGCCATCCGCCGCCGGATGGCAGCGGAGGTTCGTCATGCAATACCCCATCATCGCCCTGTTGTCCGCAGTCCTGCTGTCCGGCTGCGCCATCACGCCCACCTCGATCGTGCAATATCCGACTACCACGCGCGCGCCGATGCCGGAACCCGTGGTCGTCAGCAATGGTTCCATCTACCAGCCGTCGACCTACCGTCCCGCCTTCGAAGACCGCCGCGCGCGCCACGTGGGCGACACCATGACGATCGCCATCACCGAGCGCACGAATGCCGTCAAGGCGGGCGCCAGTTCCGGCAACAAGTCGGGCAGCGTGGGCTTTTCCACGCCGGGCATCGCCCAGGGCCGCTTCGGCGGCACGGTCTCGGCGAACGGCGCGACGAAATTTGCCGATGGCGACAACCAGTCCGCCAGCAACACGTTTTCCGGCACGATCGGCGTGACGGTGATCGAGGTATTGCCAAACGGCAACCTTATCGTGGCCGGCGAGAAACAGATCGCCATGAACAAGGGCACGGAATTCATCCGCTTCTCGGGCATGGTCAATCCCGATACCATCGGCATCGGCAACGTCGTGCCGTCGACCCAGGTGGCCGACGCGCGCGTCGAATACCGCACCAACAGCCAGATCGACCGCGCCGAAATGGCCTCGATGGCCTCGCGCTTCTTCCTCAGCCTGCTGCCGTTCTGATCATGGCGACCGTGACCTTTCCCCGCTTGTTGGCCATCTGCGGCCTGGCTTGTGCCCTGCTGGCGCCCGTGGCGCAGGCCGAGCGCATCAAGGACCTGGCCAGCATCGCCGGCGTGCGCCAGAATCAGCTGATGGGCTATGGTCTCGTCGTCGGCCTCGACGGCAGCGGCGACCAGACCACGCAAACGCCATTCACCATCCAGAGCGTGGCGGCGATGCTGCAGCAGCAGGGCATTAACTTGCCGCAAGGCACGAGTTTGCAGCTGAAAAACGTGGCCGCCGTGATGGTGACGACGGCCTTGCCCGCGTTTGCCCAGCCGGGCCAGCTGCTCGACGTGACCGTGTCGTCGATGGGCAATGCGAAAAGCTTGCGCGGCGGCACTTTATTGATGACGCCGCTGAAGGGCGCCGATGGCCAGGTGTATGGCATGGCGCAGGGCAACGTGCTGGTGGGCGGCGTGGGCGCGCAGGCGGCCGGCAGCTCCGTCGTCATCAATCACCTGAGCGTGGGACGCATCTCCGGCGGCGCCACCGTCGAACGCACCGTGCCTTCGGTGCTGGGCGCCAACAACACGATCCGCCTGGAATTGAATGCCACCGATTTTGCCACCGCCAGCCGCGTGGTCGACGCCATCAACAGCCGCTACGGCGCCGGCACGGCCGCCGCGCTGGACGGGCGCGTGATCCAGGTGCAGTCGCCGGGCGGCAGCGACCAGCGCGTGTCCTTCCTGGGCCAGCTGGAAAGCATCGAAGTCAACCCGGCCCGCCTGGCGGCCAAGGTCATCATGAATGCGCGCACCGGTTCCGTGGTGATGAACCAGTCCGTGACCCTGGAAACGTGCGCCATTTCGCACGGCAACCTGTCCGTCACCATCAATGTCGAGCCGCAGGTGAGCCAGCCGGCGCCCCTGTCGGGCGGGCGCACGGTGGTCACGCAGACGGCGCAGATCGATATCAAGAAGGAACCGGGCAAGGTCATGCTGGTCAAGGGCGGCGCCTCGCTGTCCGACGTGGTCAAGGCCTTGAACGCCATCGGCGCCTCGCCGCAAGACTTGCTGGCCATCCTGCAGGCGATGAAGGCGGCCGGTTCGCTGCGCGCCGAACTCGAAATCATTTGATGGGCACGCCATGATCAGCCAAACCGACCTCAGCAATACCGCCGCCTATGACGTCAAGGGCATGGATGGCTTGCGCCAGTCCGCCAAGGCGAAGGATCCTGCCGCCCTGAAAGAGGCTGCCACGCAATTCGAAGCCATGTTCATCAACATGATGATGAAAAGCATGCGCGAAGCCACGCCGCAGGACGGCATCATGGATAGCCAGCAAAGCAAGATGTACACCTCGATGCTGGACCAGCAGACGAGCCAGAACCTGGCCAAGCGGGGCACGGGCCTGGCGGACGTGCTGATCCGCCAGCTGTCGTCGTCGAACCAGGCGCTGGCCGCCGATGGCGCCGAAGCGCCGTCGCCCCGCTCGTCGAGCATGGCGCAGGCCCTGGCCGCGTTCCGCCAGCAGCAGGGCGCGCTGACCGACGGCGCCGGCAGCGCCGCCGGCACCGGCAAGACCCTGAGCGACAGGGCCAACGCCACGCAGGCGCCGCACGTGCGCGCCTTCCAGGAAAAGCTGGGCGTGCATGCGGAGGAAGCGAGCCGCGCCACCGGCATTCCGGCCAAGTTCATGCTGGGCCAGGCGGCGCTAGAAACGGGCTGGGGCAAGCGCGAAATCATCAGCCGCGACGGCAGCAGCAGCCACAATTTGTTCGGCATCAAGGCGTCGGCCGACTGGAAGGGCAAGGTCACGGAAGCCGTCACCACGGAATATGTGAATGGCAAGGCGCAGCGCAAGGTGGAAAAATTCCGCGCCTACGACAGCTACGCGGACAGCTTCAAGGATTATGCGCAGTTGATTACCAACAACAAACGCTACGAAAAAGTGCTGGCCAGCGCGGGCGACGCCAGCACGTTCGCCCAGGGCTTGCAAAAGGCCGGCTATGCGACGGACCCGAATTACGCTGCCAAATTGACAAAAATTATCAAAAATTCGCTGGTCGGCTAATTCCCCGCCTGTCCCCTGCGCAAGCCGCGCGCTTCAAGTTTTCGCCGCGGCTGCCGTAAATACATTTGACGGTAACCAATAAGACACCATGACTTCGAATCTACTCAGCATCGGTAAGAGCGGTTTGCTTGCAGCGCAGGTGGGCCTGTCGACGACCGGGCATAACATCACCAATGCCAACGTGGACGGTTACAACCGCCAGGTGGTGCTGCAGCAGACGGCGCAGTTCAACAATGCCGGTTATGGCTTTGTTGGCAATGGTACCGAGGTATCGCAAGTCAAGCGCCAGTACGACGGTTTCATGGCGGCCCAGGTGAATGCCGCGCAGTCGGCCACCAGTTCGCTCGACGCGTATTACACGCAGATCACGCAGATCGACAATATGCTGGCCGATCCCACGGCCGGGCTGTCGCCGGCGATGGCCGATTTCTTCAAGGGCGTGCAGGATTTCAGCTCGAATCCCTCGTCCGTGTCGTCGCGCCAGGCATTGCTGTCGAGCGCAAACTCGCTGACGGCGCGCTTCCAGGGCCTCAGCGCGCGCCTGACGGAAATCGGCGACGGCGTCAATTCGCAGATCACCTCGAACGTGAAGGTGATCAACTCCTACGCCAAGCAGATCGCGGACCTGAATACCTCGATTACCAACCTGACCGTGAATGAAAGCAATCAGCCCAACGATTTGCTGGACCAGCGCGACCAGCTGATCACGGAGCTGAACAAATACGTCAAGGCAACGGTTCAGCCTGGTGCCGGTAACTCGATTACCGTCTCGATCGGCTCGGGCCAGCCGCTGGTGGTGGGCAACAAGAACTTTGAACTGGCCGTCACGCCGTCGCCGACGGACCCGAACCGCCTGGACGTGGGCTATGTGACGGGCACGAGCGTCACCAAGCTGTCGGAAAGTTCCCTCAGCGGCGGCGCGCTGGGCGGCTTGCTGGAATTCCGCAGCGGCAGCCTGGACCGCATCCAGAATTCGCTGGGCAAGGTCGCCATCGCGCTCGCTTCCAGCTTCAATGAGCAGCACAAGCTGGGCCAGGACTTGAATGGCGACATGGGGACCGACTTCTTCAAGCTGCCCGATCCCGTCATTGGCGCCGACTACCGCAACAACGCGACCAGCACGACCGCGCTGTCGGCCAAGGTCAGCGATCCGACCCAGCTGACGGCCAGCGATTATGCCGTGAAATATGACGGCACCAACTATGTGGTGACGCGCCAGAGCGACGGCGCGAAAACGACCATCAACCCGTATCCGCAAACGGTGCCGCAAACCATCGACGGCGTGGATTTCTCGATCTCGGGCACGGCTGCCGAAGGCGACAACTTCATGGTCAGGCCGACGGCCCACGGCGCTGCCGACCTGGCCGTGGCGATTACCGACCGCAACAAACTGGCCGCCGGCGCGCCGATCGTCACGGGCGCGCCCGTCAGCAACACGGGCAGCGGCAAGCTGGGCGCAGGTAGCGTGGACAAAGCCTATTTAACGCCGGGCAATGCCTTGACGGGCACCGTCACCTTGACGTACGACAAAGCGACCACCTCGCTGACGGGTTTCCCCGCGGGCCAGGCCGTGACGGTGAAAGGCTTGAACGGCGCCACCACCACGTATCCGGCCGGCACGGCGAATATTCCCTACACGGAAGGCGACAGCTTCAGCTTTGGCGGCATCAACGTCAACATGACGGGTGCGCCGGCGCAGGGCGATAAATTCACCATCGCGCCGAACTCGGGCGGCGTGGGTGACAACCGTAATGCCAGTTTGCTGGCGGGCTTGCAGACGAAGAATATTCTCGATGGCGGCAAGGCCACGTTCCAGGGTTCGTACGCGGAAACCGTCAGCTATGTGGGCAACAAGACGCGCGAAGTGCAGGTCAGCGGCCTGGCCAGCATGGCCTTGCTGCAGCAGAGCAGCACGCAGCAGCAGGCCGTTTCCGGCGTCAACCTCGATGAAGAGGCGGCCAACCTGCTGCGCTACCAGCAAGCCTACCAGGCTTGCGGCAAGGTCATGCAGATCGCCAGCACCCTGTTCGACGTGGTCATCGGCCTCGGACGTTAATTATTCAAGCGGCGGCGCCTGGCGCCCGCCGCCATCAGGAAGGGCAGCATCATGCGCATCAGTACCAAAATGATCTATGACGCGGGCAGCACGCAGCTGAACAATCTGCAGGGCGCGTTGAACCGCACCCAGATGCAGCTGTCGGCAAACCGCCGCAACCTGACGCCGGCCGACGACCCGATCGCCTCGGCGCGCGCGCTGGAAGTGACGCAGTCGCAATCGATCAATACGCAATTCGTGACGAACCGCTCGAATGCCAAGAATTTCCTTTCGCAGGAAGAGCTGGCGCTGGCCAGCACCACGTCGCTGATCGCCGACGTGCAGGAGCTGGTGCTGAAGGCCGGGAATCCGGCCTTGAAGGATATCGACCGCCAGAGCCTGGCCACGGAGCTGAAGGGACGCCTGACCGACCTGATGGGCATCGCCAACACGTCCGACAACGCGGGCGGCTATCTGTTCGGCGGCTACAAGTCGACGACGCAGCCGTTCAGCCAGACGCCGGGCGGCGCCACCTACGTGGGCGACCAGGGCCAGCGCGAGCTGCAAGTGGGCTCGGCCCGCTACCTGGCCACCAGCGACTCGGGCGCGGCCGTGTTCGAGAACAATTTGACGGGCAACGGCAAGTTCACCACGGCAGCCGATCCGGGCAACTTTGCGCGCGGCGGCGCCGGCATCATTTCCGGCGGCACTGTCACCGATCCCACCAAGTTGACGGGGCACAAGTACTCGATCGATTTCCAGGTGACGGGCACGGGTACGGATGCCAAGACGACCTATACCGTGACGGACGTGACCCTGGGCCAGACCATCCCGAATCCCGCCGTGCCGGTGGCGTATAAATCGGGCGACGCCATCAACTTTGACGGCCAGCAAGTCAATGTCGCGGGCAAGCCGGCCGACCTGGACAAGTTCACCCTGGAGCCCAGCGGCAAGGAATCGATCTTTACCACGATTACCAACCTGATCGGCGCACTGGGCCAGCCGGCCTCGGGCGACGCGGGGCAGGCGCGCCTGACGGCCAGCCTGAATGCCGCGCACGATCTGCTCGACACGGCCTACGACAATGTGCTGTCCGTGCGCGCGGAAGTCGGTTCGCGCCTGAAGGAACTCGACACGCTCGACAGCGCCGGCGACGATCTCGACCTGCAATATGCGAGCACCTTGTCGGGCTTGCAGGACCTGGATATGGTGAAGGCGATTTCCCTGTTCAGCCAGCAGCAGATCACCCTGCAGGCGGCGCAGAAGTCCTTTACGTCGATCTCGGGCCTGTCGCTGTTCAACTACATCAGCTAAGCCGTCGTTCCAGCATGACGGCTGGCCGGGCCGGGGCAGGGAGCAGACCTCCCGCCCCGGCTTTTTTGCGTCCGCATTTTGCTTACTTTGGCAACATATACAGGCAAACTGTGCAGTCTACCTGTATATCTGTTATAGTGGAGGCTGTTGATTTACCAGCGTCCCCCATGAGCACCCCACAAGAAGACCACGAAGATCACGAGCAGGTGCTGCAACTGGCCGGCGAATTGCGCATTCTGATCGGTAAATTGCGCCGCCGCCTGCGCGAAGAGGCGCACCTGGGCGATGTCAGCATGTCGCAGGCGTCCGTGCTCAGCCGTCTCGAGCGCGACGGCCCGGCCACGGCCAGCAGCCTGGCGCGCGCCGAAGGCATGCGGCCCCAGTCGATGGCCGCCACCGTGCAAGCCTTGACGGAAGCGCAGATGGTGACGGGTTCGCCCGATCCGCTCGATGGCCGGCAAACGCTGTTGACCCTGACGGACAGCTGCCGCGCCTGGATCGCGGCCAGCCGCGCCGCGCGCGAGGACTGGCTGGCGCGCACGATTGAAACCCGGCTCACGCCGGACGAAGTCACCGAGTTGGACAAAGCGGTGGCATTACTCAAACGCTTGGCGGAGTGATCCGCTGGATTTTTCACCACGACCCCGGCAAGGAGCCCGCACGCCCAGATGAACAACACATTCCGTTCGCTACGCATTCCCAATTACCGTATCTGGGCCGGCGGCGCCCTCGTGTCGAATATCGGCACCTGGATGCAGCGCACGGCGCAGGATTGGCTGGTGCTGAGCGAATTGACGCAGCACAATGCCAGCGCCGTCGGCATCGTCATGGCCTTGCAATTCGGCCCGCAACTGCTGTTGTTGCCCCTGACGGGCATGGCGGCCGACCTGCTCGACCGCAGGAAATTGCTGCTGTGCACGCAGGCGGCCATGGGCTTGCTGGCGCTGGGCCTGGGTTTGCTGTGTATCAGCGGCCTGGTACAGCTGTGGCATGTGTATGTGTTTGCTTTCCTGCTGGGCTGCGTGACGGCCTTCGATTCGCCCGTGCGCCAGACTTTTGTTTCCGAAATCGTCGGCGAGGAAGATTTGACGAATGCCGTGGCGCTCAATTCCACCTCGTTCAATGCGGCGCGCATGCTGGGCCCGGCCGTGGCGGGGCTCTTGATCAGCAGCGTCGGCAGCGGCTGGGTCTTCATCATCAACGCCGTCTCGTTTGCGGCCGTGATCGGTTCGCTGTTGCTGCTGCGCGTGGAATTGCTGCGCCGCGCGCCACGCGTCAAGGCCACGCGCGCCAGCCTGGGCGAGGGTTTCCGCTACGTGCGCCAGCGGCCCGACCTGATGGCCATCCTGCTGATGCTGTTCCTGATCGGCACCTTCGGCTTGAACTTCCCGATTTTCCTCTCGACCATGTCGGTGACGGCCTTCCACGCGGGCGCCGGCCAGTATGGCGTGCTCAGTTCCGTGATGGCTTGCGGTTCCGTGGCGGGCGCCTTGCTGGCGGCGGGCCGTGGCCAGCCCACCCTGGCCTTGCTGCTGGGCGCGGCGGCGCTGTTCGGCCTGGCCTGCGCGCTGGCCGCCGTGATGCCCAATTACTGGCTGTTCGGCATGATGCTGGTGGTCATCGGCATCGCCGCGCAAACGTTTACCACCAGCGTCAACAGCAGCGTGCAACTGTCGACGGCGCCCGCCATGCGGGGCCGCGTGATGGCCATCCTTTTGGCGATCTCGGCAGGCGGCACGCCGCTGGGCGCGCCCATCGTGGGCTGGGTGGCCGACACCTTCGGCCCGCGCTGGGCGCTGGGCATCGGCGCCCTGTCGGGCCTGGCGGCGGCCCTGGTCGGCGTGCGCTATCTGGTCAAACATCACCAGTTGCGCCTGAACGTCGACCTGCGGCGCTGGCGCTTTGCATTCAGCAGCGACCAGCATTGAGGCGGTCCGTCAGGGCGGCAGCAATCCCGTGCGGGCGGCGGCCAGGATGGCGCCGCTCAAGCCGTCGAGCAGGCTGGACGCGGCGCGCGCCGTATGCCAGTGCAAGGGCACGTCCAGCGGCGTAGCGGGCAGCAGTTCGACCAGGCTGCCATTGTCAAGATGCGGCTGGATCAGTACTTGCGGATGCAAGCCCCAGCCCATGCCGGCCAGGCCGGCCGTGACGAAGGCATGCGACGAGGGTAATACATGGCGCGGCAGCTCCACGTGCCGGTGGCACAGGCGCCGCACCCAGCGCGCCTGCAGCTCGTCCTTGGCATTGAATACCAGGCTGGGCGCCAGCGCCAGGCTGGCGGCGCCCACGCCGTGGGCAAAATAGCGCTGCAGGAAGGCGGGACTGGCGGCCGCCAGGTAGCGCATGGCGCCCAGCGGGCGGCTGTTGCAGCCCGAGGCGGGCCGGGCCGTGGCGCTGACGGCGGCCAGCACGGCGCCGCTGCGCAGCCATTCGGCCGTGTGGTCCTGGTCGTCGACGGCCACTTGCAGCAGCACCGGGTGCCCGGCCGCGAAGGCGGCGATGGCGGGTGCCAGCCAGGTGGCCAGGCTGTCCGCATTCACGGCGACGGGCACGCTGGCGCGCGTCACGCCTTGCGCTGCCAGCGCCGGCAAGGTGCCCTGCAAATCCTGCTCCAGCAGCTGCACCTGGTCCACGTGCTGGCACAGGCGCCGTCCCGTTTCCGTGGCGCGGCAGGGCTGGTCGCGTATCACCAGCGCGCAGCCGACGCGCTCTTCCAGCAGGCGGATGCGCTGCGAAATGGCTGATGGCGTCACGTGCAAGGCGCGTGCCGCGCGCTCGAAACTGCCTTCGCGGATGACGGCTGCCAAGGCGGCGAGGGCGGAATAATCGAGCATGAATGAAGTTTTCCTTAACTTGCTGTAGTAAAGGTAGTTTGCCTTCATTGTGTGCGGCTGGCAAGATCGCCGCATGACACTCTCGACTGCCGCCACCCCACTCGTTTTTTCCGTCTTTCTCCAGGGCTTGACCCTGGGCCTGGGCCTCATCGTTGCCATCGGCTCGCAAAATGCCTTTGTCTTACGGCAAGGCTTGCGCCGCGAACATGTGGGCGCCATCGTGCTGTTTTGCGCCCTGGCCGACGCGGCGCTGATCGCTGCCGGCGTGCTGGGCATGGCCCATGCGCTGGGGCAGCTCCCCTTGCTGGCCAGCGCGCTGGCGCTGGGCGGCGCCGCTTTCCTGGCCGTCTACGGTTGGCAAGCGCTGCGGCGCGCCCGCCGGCCGCAGCAGCTGCGCGCGGCCGAAGGCGGGGGCGGACTGGGCCTGCCCGCCGTCCTGGCCCAGGCGGCGGCATTTACCCTGCTCAACCCGCATGTGTACCTGGATACGGTATTGTTGGTGGGAAGCATCGGCGCGCAGCAACCGGGCGCGCTGCGCGGCTGCTTCATCGCCGGCGCCAGCGCGGCCAGCCTGCTGTGGTTTGCATCGTTGGGTTATGGCGCGCGCTGGCTGGCGCCGTGGTTTGCGCGGCCCCGCGCCTGGCAAGTGCTCGATGGCTTGATCGGCGTCACCATGTTCGTGCTGTCGGCGCTGCTGCTGCGCCACGCGCTGGGCTGGCAGCCCTGATCAGCGCGCGGACGGCAGCGGCGCCGGCGTCGGCAGCGCGGGACGCAGGGGATTCGGCGGCGCGGGCGGCGGCGGGCGGTCGCGCGTGGCAAAGCCGCGCGGCAGCAAGCGCGCCGTTTCTATGCCGCGCAGGAACATGTTCTGGAACGGCGTGGCCAGGTAGGGCAAGACCATGCTGATCACCAGCAAGCCCACGCCCAGGGTGACGGGGAAGCCGATACCGAAGATGTTCAGCTGCGGCGCGGCCCGCGTCAGGATGCCCAGCGCCACGTTGGTCAGCAGCAAGGCGGCGAGGATGGGCAGCGCAATTTGCAGGCCGGAACGGAAGATTTCCCCGCCCCAGGCCGCCAATTGCTGGAAACCGCCGCCGCTGATGGGACTCGATGAAATCGGCAGGCTGACGAAACTTTCCGCCAGCGCCGCCAGCAAGACCAGGTGGCCGTTGACAGTGAGAAACATCAACGTGGCCAGCATGACGAGGAACTGGCTGATGGCGGACGACCTGCCCTTGGTTTGCGGGTCGAAGAACGAGGCGAAGCCCAGGCCCATGGTCAGGCTGCTGATCTCGCCTGCCATTTCGATGGCGGAAAACACGATGCGGATGGAAAAACCCATGGCCAAGCCCACCAGCATCTCTTGCGTGAGGATCAGCAGACCGGGCAAGGACATGGGGTTGACGGCAGGCAAGGCCGGCACGGTGGGGGCGATGATCATGGCCAGCAGGGCGCCCAGGGTCACCTTGACGGTGGCCGGCACGGCCGCGTTGCCGAACAGGGGCGCGGCCGCGATCAGGCCGAGGATGCGGCTAAGCGGCCACAGCAGTGCTGCGATCCACGTGTTCAGTTCGATGCTCGACAGGGTCAGCATGGCGTATGCCGTGGCCCCATGCCTAGCCGACCAGGTTCGGAATGCCGGTAAATACCTGGCGCATGTAGTCGAGCATGACGGACAGCATCCACGGGCCGGCCACGACGAGGGCGACGAAGATGCCGACCAGCTTGGGGATGAAGGACAGGGTCGCCTCGTTGATCTGCGTGGCCGCCTGGAAGATACTCACGATCAAGCCGATGATGAGGGCGACCAGCAGCATGGGCGCGGCCACCATCAAGGTGATTTCCATCGCATGGCGGCCCAGGGTCATGACGCTTTCGGGTGTCATCGTATTTCCCCTAGTAAAAACTCTGGGACAGCGAGCCCAGCAGCAACTGCCAGCCATCGACCAGCACGAACAGCATCAGCTTGAACGGCAGCGAGATCGTCGCGGGCGACATCATCATCATCCCCATCGACATCAGCACGCTGGCGACCACCATGTCGATGATCAAGAACGGGATGAAGATGGCAAAGCCGATCTGGAACGCCGTCTTCAGTTCGCTGGTGACGAAGGCGGGCACGAGGATGCGCAGCGGCACGTCTTCCGGACCTTGCAGGGCCGGCGAGCGCGACATCTTGGCAAACAGGGCCAGGTCGGCCTGGCGCGTCTGCTTGAGCATGAAGGTTTTCAGGGGATCGACGCCCTTGTCCATCGCCTGCTGCATGCTGATCTTGTTTTCCTGATAAGGAAGATATGCATCCGTGTAGATCTTGTCGAACACGGGCCCCATGACGAACAGGGTCAAAAACAGGGCCAGGCCCACCAGTACCTGGTTCGGCGGCGCCGATTGCGTGCCGATGGCCTGGCGCAGCAGGGACAGCACGATGATGATGCGCGTAAAGCAAGTCATCATCAGCAAGGCCGCCGGCAGGAAGGTGAGCGACGTCATCAGGATGAGCGTCTGCACCGGCAGCGAGTAATTCTGGCCGCCGCCCGGCGCCGGCGTGCTGTTGAAGGCCGGGATGCCCGGTTCGGCCAGCGCCCACAGCGGCATGGCCAGGGCGGCGGCCGCCAGCAGCCAGGTCAGGGGAGTCTTCAAGGTGGACCACGCCATCTGCTGCTTATTTCCCATTGCGTTTTTCGATGGTCTGTTTCAGCCACTCGGAAAAATTGGCGGCCGCGGGGCCGTTTTGCGCCGTCGCCAGTTGCGGCAACTCGCCTTCCTGGCGCGGCATGGTGGCCAGCGCATTGATCCTGCCGGGCGAGGCGCCGACGACGATCCACTGGTCGGCCACTTCGACGAGGACGATGCGTTCGCGTCCGCCCAGGTTGAGCGAGCTGACGACGCGCATCTTGTTGTTGCCGCCCATGACCTTGGGACCATAGCGCTTCATGAACCAGGCCAGGCCGATCAGCAGGGCCAGCACGAATACCAGCGCGAAGATGGTTTGCAGCAGGCTGCCGGCCGAACTGGTCGGTGCCATCGTCATGGGGGCGCCCGGTGGCATGGCGGGCAGGGCGGCGGCAGGCGAGGCGGCCGCCGGCGAGGCTGCCGCCGGGACTTGGGCTTTCGGGGCGGCAGATGCGGGTTTCTCAGATGCAACCTCGGCGGCGGCGCTGGCTGCCGGCGCCGATGCGGCTGCCGGTTCCGCGTGCGCAATGCTGCATGCCGCCAGGAGCGGCAGCAGAGTGGAAATCAACAGGCCAGGCTTCATTTATTCAATTTTCGGATGCGTTCGGAAGGCGTGATGATGTCGGTCAGGCGGATACCGAACTTGTCATTGACCACCACCACTTCGCCCTGGGCGATCAGGCAGCCGTTCACCAGCACGTCCATCGGTTCGCCGGCCAGGCCGTCGAGCTCGACCACGGAACCCTGTGCCAGTTGCAGCAGGTTCTTGATGGCGATCTTGGTGCGGCCCAGTTCGACCGTCAGCTGCACGGGGATATCGAGGATGAAATCGATATCGTTGTGCGTTTCCGACTTCGAAGCCTGCTTGGAAAAGTCCTTGAACACGGCGGCGCTGGCCGCGCTGGCCGTATTGGCGGCCTGGTTCTGCAGCGCTTCGGCTTCCGCCTTGGCCTGCTCGGCAATGGCCGCGCCCCAATCGTCTTCCGCGCTTTGGTCGTCTTGGTTGTCAGACATGTGTTTCTCCTGTTGTACAGATGCGGGCCGCAGCGCGGCCCGGGTGCATTACTTAATGATTGTTCATGTTGTCGGCGTTAGCCAGCAACTTTTCGACTTTGAGCGCATATTGTCCGTTCAACACGCCATACGTGCAATCCATCACGGGCACGCCGTCGACGGTGGCGGCGATCAGTTCGGGGATGTTCAGGGGGATGATGTCGCCCACCTTCATGTTCAAGATCTCGTCGAACGACACGCGCGCCGTGCCCAGCGAGGCCACCAGTTCGACTTCGGCGATCTGGATCTGCTGCGTCATCAGGCGGATCCAGCGCTTGTCCACTTCCAGGGCCTCGCCCTGCAGGCTCGACGTCAGCGAATCGCGGATCGGCTCGATCATCGAATACGGCATGCAGAAGTGGATTTGTCCGGAAACGGAGCCCAATTCCACCGTAAACGTGGATGCCACCACCACTTCGTTCGGCGTGGCGATGTTGGCGAACTGCGTGTTCATTTCTGAACGGATATATTCGAATTCGACGGGGAAGACCGGCTCCCACGACTTGGTGTACGCCTCGAAGACGATGTCGAGAATGCGCAGGATGATGCGCTGCTCCGTCTGCGTAAAGTCGCGCCCTTCGACGCGCGTATGAAAACGTCCGTCGCCGCCGAACAGGTTGTCGACCAGCAGGAACACGAGGCCCGGATCGAAGACCATCAGGGCCGTGCCGCGCAGCGGCTTCATGTGCACCAGGTTCAAATTGGTCGGCACCACCAGATTACGGATGAACTCGCTGTATTTCGAGACGCGCACGGAACCGACCGACACTTCGGCGCTGCGGCGCAGGAAGTTGAACAGGCCCACGCGCAGCAGCCGGGCGAAACGCTCGTTGATAATTTCCAACGTTGGCATCCGGCCGCGCACGATGCGCTCCTGGGTTGCCAGGTTGTAGGTACGAACTCCCGTGACATCTTCCGGCGCCTGCGCGTCGTCCTGGTCTCCGTTGACGCCCTTCAGAAGGGCATCGACTTCTTCCTGGGAGAGGAAATTATCGGCCATGGCTGCTTATTGAATGATGAATGCGGTAAATAATACGTCCGTCACGTCCTGTTCCGGCCCTTTGTCCTCGAACGGCTGGTTCACCTGATTGATGATTTCGGCCGCCAGTTGCTGCTTGCCTTCCACGGTATTGAGTTCGGACGCCTTCTTGCCAGACAGCAACAGCAGCAAGCGGCTGCGCACCTTCGGCATGTTCAGCTTGATGGTATCCATTTCTTCCGGACTGCCCACCTGCAGGGTAAACGCGATCTGCAGATATTGCTCGCCATTTTCCGGCTGCAAGTTGACGGTGAAGGCATCGACGGGCACGAAAACGGGCGGACCTGCCTTGGAAGCGGCGTGTTTTTTCTTGCTGGGCGCCGATTCTTCTTTATCGGCCTTGCCATGCAGGAAATACCAGGCGGCTCCGCCACCGAGGCCGCCGGCTACCAGCACCGAGGCCAGCACTATGATCAGAAGCTTCTTTTTCGAGGCGCCGGCGGGGGCCAGGCCTGCATCTGCTTTCGGATCTGCTTTCATTTTTGGATTTGCTTTCAATGGTACTCGGGTGCATGGAAGTGGATCACGACGCCATTATGTCATTATCGGCAAATTCTGCGCAGAAGGATGCAGTGAAAAGAGGGCGGAAGCGCCCTCAACTCGCTGTTTTTATACGAAAAGTTATGCCGTGGGGCGCGCCTGTGGCCTGCGGACGACGAATTGTCCTCAGGCAAAGGTATCCACGGCACTCAGGCTGGGCCGGCTGCGTCCGCCCGCCGCCGGCGCGATGGCGAGCTCGCCACCCGTCACGCCGCCGCCTTGGCCATTGCCACGGCGCTCGCCCGAGGCGGCGCGTTCGCCATGGTTTTGCTGTTCCGGCGTGCCGGCCGAGACGGTGGCGTTGCCGAAGGCGATGCCCGCTTCGCTCATCATTTCGCGCAGGCGCGGCATGGCCGCTTCCAGCGCCTGGCGTACTTCCGGCTGGGCCGACATGAAGGCGGCATCGGCCTGGTCATTGGTGACCGTCAGGACCACCTGCACGGGCCCCAGGTCGGGCGGATTCAGGGTCAGGGTGGCGCTCTGGTCGCCGCCGGCCGCCATCCACACGACTTTCTGCCCCAGCTGCTGGTCCCAGGCCGGCGAGCCGACCCGGCCCGTCAGCTTGTCGGCCGGCACGGCCACGGCGGCCGCCGCCTGCTGCAGCGCACCCGGCTGCAACTGGGCCGCCAGGCGGCTCAGGTCGGCAGGCGTTTCCTTGATGACCGGTTCGGCCACGGCGGCGCCCGCCTTTGCGGTCGCTGCCAGCTGCGCGTCGATGGCCAGCTTGCCCGCTTCGGCCTTGCCGGCCGGCACGCTGGTAGCTTGTGTCGCGGCCGCCTTGCCTTGGGCCTGGCCCAGGCTGCCGGCAAAGTCGCCGCTGTCCGCTGGCGCGGCGGCGATGGCCTTGCCGCTGCCCTGGCCGGCTGCCAGCAATGGACCGCTTGCCAGGCCCTTGCCGTCGGCCTTGACGCTGGCGCGCGCGGGCAGTTCCGGCGCGGCCTTGGCCGCCGGCGGCTGGATGGCCAGCTGGATGCTGCCTACGAGGGCCAGCATGTCGGCGGCCGGATCGGCTGGCGGCACGACTGTTGTGGCGGGGACGCTGGCCTCGGCCGATGCGCTGTCGCCGGTCGCTTGTGCGGCTGCTTCGGCAACCGGCGCGGGCGGCTGGTCGCTGCCGGCCGCCTGTTCGGTGCCCGCTTGCGCCGGCTTCGCTTCATTGGCGGGCGCCGGCGCCGCAGTTGACGGCGCGGCGGCAGGAGGGCTGGCAGGACGGGCCGCCGGCGCTTGCGCCTGCGCCGTATTGCGGCTGGCCTGGCGTTGTTCGATCTGGCGGTTCAGGGTGCGCTGGAAGTCGCCCGCCGTGCCGCTGGTGGACGGCTGGCTGCGGTTGGCGGCGCCCGGCGTGGCGTTCGACGAGACGATCTGGGAAATCGGGGTTGGCTGGGTTTGCATGATGCTGCCTCAGTGTTGCTTAGCGTTTGTAATAGGCTTGTCGCGCCGCGTGCTCATCCATTGCTTTCTGGTCGCGCTTGTTTTCCAGCTTCAGCGCCTGTTCCTGCGCCCGGTTGTTCAGGGTGGTGTACGACATGCGCTTGCGTTCGGCCAGCTGCCAGCGCATCTTTTCATTGTCGCTGCGCGCCTGCGCATGCTCGACCACTTGCTGCTGGCCCAGGATGGCGCTGTCGAGCTTGACCATGAAGGCCTGGAAGTTGCGGTAAGCCATGGGCGTGATGCCGTTGCTCATGCTTGCCTCGAAGCGCTTGGCATAGTCGTCGCGGTAGCCGGACAGCATCTCGAGCTTCTGGCGGCAATCGTCGAGCGCCTTCAGGGCCGCACCGAGGCGCTTGGCGCAATCGTCCGTTTCGCGCTGGGCGAGGTCGATCAGGGTTGCAAGTTGGGAAGGAGAAGCCATGGCTGATTATATTCCCGCTATGCAAGTCCTAATCAGTCGAATAGAGCGGTAAGTTGCCCCAAGCTCTCGTCCATGCTGACCCGCTCCGTGATTTGCTGCTGCAAAAACGCTTCGATCTTTTCATGCAGGGCGATGGCCTGGTCCAGCACGGGGTCGGTGCCGGCGCTGTAGGCGCCCACGCTGATCAGGTCGCGGCTGCGCTCGTAGCGCGAATACAGCTGTTTCAGCTTGCGCGCCTGCTGCTGGTGCTCGTGCGTGGTGATCGAGTGGGCGGCGCGCGAAATCGATTGTTCGATGTCGATGGCAGGGTAGTGGCCGGCCTCGGCCAGGCGGCGGTTCAGCACGATATGGCCGTCCAGGATGGCGCGCGCCGAGTCGGCGATCGGGTCCTGCTGGTCGTCGCCCTCGGTCAGCACGGTGTAGAAGGCCGTGATGGAGCCGCCGCCTTCCTCGCCATTGCCGGCCCGTTCCACCAGCACGGGCAGCTTGGCGAAGACGGATGGCGGATAGCCCTTGGTGGCGGGCGGCTCGCCGATGGCCAGGGCGATTTCGCGCTGCGCCATGGCGTAGCGGGTCAGGGAATCCATGATCAACAGGACGTTTTGCCCCTGGTCGCGGAAATGCTCGGCAATCGCCGTCGCATACGCGGCCCCTTGCAGGCGCATCAGCGGCGGCGTGTCGGCCGGCGCCGCCACGACGACGGAACGGGCCAGGCCTTCGGGACCGAGGATTTGCTCGATGAATTCCTTGACTTCGCGGCCCCGTTCGCCGATCAGGCCGACGACGATCACGTCCGCCTCCGTGTAGCGGGCCATCATGCCCAGCAGCACGCTCTTGCCGACACCGGAACCGGCGAACAGGCCCATGCGCTGGCCACGGCCCACGGTCAGCATGGCATTGATCGAGCGCACGCCCACGTCGAGCGTGTCGACGATGGGCGCGCGGCCCAGGGGATTGGCGGGGCGCACGTTGATGGGGGCGCTGTCCGTCGTGTGCAGCGGACCGAGCTGGTCCAGCGGACGGCCCGCGCCGTCGAGCACGCGGCCCAGCAGTTGCGGCCCCACGGGCAGGTGGCGCGCGCGGTCGCTGGGGCGGCGGCGCGGGTGCGCCACGCTGCCGGGGCGGGGGATGGCCGGTTCGACGGAAAACACGCGCGTGCCGGGCACGATGCCCTCGACGTCGCTTTGCGGCATCAGGAACAGCCTGTCGCCTTCGAAACCCACCACTTCCGCCTCGACCCGGCCGCCATTGGGCAGCGGCACGGTACAGGCGGCGCCCACGGCCAGGCGCAGGCCCACGGCTTCCATCACCAGGCCGGCCACGCGCGTGACGCGTCCTGAAATCTGCATCGGCTCGACAAAACCGACCACGGCCGAACAATCGTTCAGGTAGGCGCGCCAGCGCGCCGCATGGGCCGTGGGGCCTTTGAGGGGCTCGCTCACGGCGCCAGCCAGTCCAGGTCCTTGCCCAGCGCATGCGTCAGGCGCTGCCAGCGGGTGGACGTCTGCGCGTCGATCTGGTTGCTGGCCGTGTCGATCTTGCAGCCGCCGCGCTCCACGGACGGGTCTTCGATGACCCTCCAGCCGCCCTTGTCGAGCTCATCGCCGATGCCGTCGCGCACCACTTGCGCGTCTTCGGGGTTGAGCATCAGCAAGGCCGGTTGTTGCAGGACAGGCAAGTATTCGATGGCTTCGCGCACGACCGGCAACATCAGCTCGGGACGCACGGGCAAGGCCGTCTTCAGCATGCCCTTGGCCAGCTGCAGGGCCAGTTCCATCACGTCGTTGGCGATCAGTTCGTCGGCCTGGTGCACGGCCGTGCCGAAGTCGACGGCGATGGTCTGCAGGTGCGCCAGTTCCACGGCAGAGGCCGCCTTGCCTTCCGCATACGATTGCGCATGGCCGTCGGCATGCCCGGCCGCATGGCCTTCCGCATAGCCGGCCGCGCGTCCCTCGTCGAAGGCGGTGGCGCGCGCTTCCTCGCGGATGGCGTCGAGTTCTTCCTGCGTCGGGTATTCGAGCGGCGGGGCCGGCTCTTCTTCCGGCAACTCGCCGTATGGATCCATTTCCGGGTCAAATTCGGGTTCAGGATCGGGTTCGAGCAGCTTGCGCGCCGCCACCACGCTGGGACGCTCGTCGCCAAACGAGGTCATTTCCCAGCGCTGGTAGGCGGTTTGCTGCTCTTTGGGAATCAAATTAGACAAACGAATCCTCGCCTTTTCCGCCTAGGACAATCTGCCCCTCGTCCGCCAGGCGGCGCACGATCTGCAGGATCTGTTTCTGCTGCGATTCCACTTCCGACAGGCGCACGGGGCCTTTCGACTCCAGGTCTTCGCGCATCATCTCGCCGGCGCGCTGCGACATGTTCTTGAAGATCTTGTCGCGCAGCTCTTGCGAGGCGCCTTTCAGGGCGATGATCAGCATTTCCGACTGCACTTCGCGCAGCAGCAGCTGGATGCCGCGGTCGTCGATATCGATCACGTTGTCGAACACGAACATTTCGTCCATGATCTTTTGCGCCATGTCATTGTCGTAATTCTTGATATTGTCCATGACGGAGCCTTCCTGCTCGCCGCTCATGAAGTTCAGGATCTCGGCCGCCGCGCGCACGCCGCCCAGCGACGATTTCTTGATGTTTTCGTTACCCGACAGCAGTTTCGTCAGCACATCGTTGAGCTCGCGCAAGGCGGCCGGCTGCACGCCGTCCAGGGTGGCGATGCGCAAGACCACGTCGTTGCGCAGGCGGTCCGTGAAGTGGCCGAGGATTTCGCAGGCCTGGTCGCGCTCCAGGTGGACCAGGATGGTGGCGATGATCTGCGGGTGTTCGTTGCGGATCAGCTCGGACACGGATTGCGAATCCATCCATTTCAGCGATTCGATGCCGGACGCGTCCTTGCCGCCCAGGATGCGCGACAGCAGCACGGACGCCTTGTCGTCGCCCAGCGCCTTGGTGAGGACCTGGCGGATGTATTCGTCCGAATCGAGGCCGACGGTGGAATTGAGTTCCGTCTGCGCGCGGAAGTCGTCGAGCACCTCGACCACCTGTTCGTGCGCGATGCCCTTCATGGTGGCCATGGCGGCGCCCAGTTTCAGCACTTCGCGCGGGCCGAGGAATTTCATGACCTCTGCCGCTTCGCTCTCGCCCAGTGCCAGCATCAGGATCGATGCTTTTTGCAGTCCCGTTGTCTCAGTCATTATTGCCTATCCATGCTTTGATGACGTTGGCCACCACGCGCGGGTCTTCCTGCGCCAGTTTGCGGGCCATCGCCAGGTTTTCGCGGTAGCCGCGGGCCGTGTCTTCTTCCAGTTCTTCCAGCTCCGCTTCGCTGAGCAGGACTTCGTTTTCTTCGCCGTCCTTGGCCAGTTCCGGCTCGATGACGGGGGGCGGGGCGCCGAAATCGTCGATCTTGCGCATCACGGGGCGCAGCATCGGGCGCACGATCTTGATGAAGATATACAGCAAGATCAGGGCCGTGATGAGGAATTTCGCCAGTTCCTTGGCCAGCGGCAAGTTGGCCGGGTCGCGCCACCACTCCAGCTTGCCTTCCGGCGCGCGGTCGATGCCGTCGAACGGCGAGTTGGCCACGCTGAAGCTGTCGCCGCGTTCCTTGTTGTAGCCCATCGCTTCCTTGACCAGATTATTGATCTGGATCATTTCGGCAGGCGAAATCGGCTTGACCGTGACCTTGCCATCCTTGTCGAAGCTGCGGCGGTAGTTGACGACGACGGCCACCGACAGGCGGCGCAGGCCGCCCATGGATTTCTGCTCGTAGCGCACGGTCTTGTCGACTTCATAATTCGTCGTCGATTCCTTTTGCGTCGGTGCCGTCGGCGCGCCGCCCGGGGCACCCGGCGCCTCGGCCGTCAGCGGCGCCGTGGCCACGCCCGGCGGCTGGTTCGACAGCGCGCCCGGCACACCGGACGGATTGGCATTGCCGGCGCCCGTCGATTCGCTCGTTTGCTGGCTGCGGATGGTGGACGCTTCCGGCGGCGAGTTCGGCTTGTAGGTTTCGGCCGCCTGCTCGCTTTGCGAAAAATCAACATCGGCCGTCGCTTCGGCGCGCACATTGCCTTCGCCGACGATGGGCAGCAAGATCGATTCGACTTGCTTGATCACGCTTTGCTGCAATTGCTGCACGTACTTCAGCTGGTTCGGGTCCAGGCTCTTGATGCCGTTGGCGCGGTCCTTGTCCTTTTCCTGGTTCGACAGCAAGGTGCCGGCCTGGTCGACCACGGTGACATTGATCGGCAGCAATTCCGGCACGCTGGACGCCACCAGGTGCACGATCGCGCTCACCTGCAATTGGTCCAGGCCGCGGCCCGGGTGCAGGTTCAGCAGCACGGAAGCCGTGGGTTTTTGCTGTTCGCGCACGAAGACGGACGGCTTGGGCAGCGCCAAGTGGACTCGCGCCGTGTCGACGGCGGACACCGATTCGATCGATTTCGCCAGTTCGCCTTCCAGCGCGCGCTGGAAATTGACCTGTTCCAGGAATTGCGACACGCCCAGCTTCTGGTTTTCCATCAGCTCGAAGCCCACGTTGCCGCCCTTCGGCAAGCCTTGCGCGGCCAGTTTCAGGCGCGCATCGTGGACTTGCTCGGACGGCACGAGAATGGCGCCGCCCCCTTCGGAAAACTTGTGCTTGATGCCCAGCTGGTCCAGCGATGCGGTGATGGCGCCGCCGTCGCGGTCCGTGTAGTTGGAAAACAGCACCTTGTACTCGGGCGGCTGGTTCCACATGTACAGGGCCACGCCGATGGCGATCAGCGCCGCCACGCCCAGGCCGCGCAGGAAATTCTTGCCCATCGGCGTCTTGGCGAAGGCTTGCACCGATTCCACGGGCGAGCGGGCAGGCGCCGGTTCCGGCGGTATGCGGTTCACATCGATTTCTTCGGCTACAGCCATGATTGCCTTCCGGGGCGCGTGTATTTAGATATGTTCGGTAATGCGTGGGGGCCGCTTCCACTGGAGGAGGGGGCGATATGCAGAATTATCCGCCACTGTCACGCGCTTCAATCGTCCAAATAGAAGGCGCTTTTGCCGCCTGCTCCGCCGAGCGGCTGGCGTTGGCGCTGGTATTGTGGAACCCTGGCAACATGTGACGGAAGTTATTGTACCCGTCGTTGCCTTGCAAGCCAGGGTTTTGTTCTCTGGGTGCAACAGGCAAGGAACAGTTATGCAGCAGACCAGAATCGGGAGGCAAAGTGAAAACAGGCGGTATCGATAGCAGCAGGATCGAGGCGATGATCGCGCAACTGAAGTCGGCGGCCACGCGGCCGGAGGCGAAAATACCGGCGATCCAGACCGAGAAGCCGGCGGCGAAGGTGAATTTTTCCGATGCCTTCAAGAGCGCGCTCGATTCCGTGAGCAGTTCGCAAAAGGAATCGTCGGCCATGGGCCAGCGCTTTACCATGGGCGACGAAAAGGTCAGCCTGTCGGACGTGATGGTGTCGATGCAGAAATCGAGCATCGAATTCCAGGCGACGGTGCAGGTGCGCAATAAATTAGTTTCTGCATATCATGAGATCATGAACATGCAAGTTTGATATAGGCAAGTGTATTGGTATGTAACGAACGCCTTACAAACCGTAGCGAGCGCAAGCCAGTTGTGGCCGAGAAGCGGAACTGTACTCTAGTACAGTGAGCATCGCAGGCCGCAAATGGCGACGCGCAGTAGGTTTGTAAGGTGTTAACCTAACCCCGCCATGCGGGCGTTGCGCTCGCGCTCGAGACGCGTGATATAGCGCTGCACGTGCGCCAGCATGCTGCGCGGCAGGTCGACGAACTGGCAGCCCAGGCGGCGGTTCAGCTTGTTGTTCAGCAGGGTCATGTCCAGCGAGTTGCGAATTTGCAAAGTCGCGGTGACGATGCCGACGTCGGGCAAGTCGATGCGGCAGCCCGGATAGTCCCGGCCGATGGTTTCGCCCAGCATCAATTTATTATCGAGGATGGCGATGCCGCCGCAGCTGATGTCGGCCAGCGGGAACAGGGTATCGGCGCCGCCCAGCGAGGGCGGCAGGGGGATCGCCACGCGCACGGGATTGCTCACGGGCGTCGTCATGCGGTAATACTCGCGCCGCTGCAAGCGGATCAATGTTTCTGGAATGGCAATTTTCAAGGCGGGCGTGCCGCCGTAGGTGCACTCTTCCACCAGGGCGCTGGCAAACAGGATGCGGATCTTGTCGAGCGAGGTTTCAAACGAAATGCCGGTGGCGGCCACCATGCGCCGGTTCTGGTCGGCGTTCACGGAACGGTCGAGGATGACGGTGTTGTGGTCGGCATCGACTTCCAGGATGGACGTGACGCACACATCGGATTCGCCGTGGATCAGCATGCGGATCAGCTGGTTCTTTTCGCTGATGCTGCGCAGCAAGGCGATGATTTCCCGCCGCGATTCCACTTCAAAGTCATGCCAGTTTTCGAGGCCGGAATCCATAATATGTGCTTGCATTGATGCCTGTCTATGTATCGGTGGAAAGTGCGCTGGTGTCGGGCGGCGGCGGGATCGGCCCGCCATTCGCAGATTCAATATGATATAACCAGGCCAGCAGTTCCGCAATCGCCCGATACAGGCCGGGCGGAATCTGGCGGTCCAGGTCGACATCCATCAGCAAGGCCACCAATTCCTTCGATTCATGCACGAATACGCCGTGTTCGCGCGCCGTGCTGATGATCTGGTCCGCGATCAGGCCGCTGCCCTTGGCCACCACCTTGGGCGCCGGCGTGCCGCTCTGGTAGGCGAGGGCGACGGCCGTCTGCGGCACCTTGCGCTTGGTGTCGTCAAGCATCGCCGGCTCCTTCTTCCGCTTCTGCCGCTGGCGCTTCGGCCGCCTGCGGCTTGCCGGCGATGCTCAGGGACGACAGGGGCCAGCCGGCCGCGTCGAGCGACGCTTCCAGCGCCGCCGCATGCTGGCGCAGGGTCGCGGCGCTCGCTTCGCTGCCGGCCTGCATCTGGATGGATACTCTGCCGCCCTGCAAGACCACATGCGCGGCCAGGTCACCCAGCAGGGGAAACTGGAAGCGCACATTGCTGCGCCAGGCCGTCGCCTCCTCGTCGGCCTGCGTGCCTGCTTGCTGCTGGCCTTCCGGCGCATCGCGGCTGATATCCCACTGCATCTTCTGGCCGGGCCAGGCTTCGCCCTGCCACTGTACGCGCGCCTGTTCGTGTGTATGCAGCTGCAAATTGATCAGTTGCGCCGAAGCCAGGTCGGTGCCCGTCCTTGGGATGTCGCCCTGTGCCGCTTTCTGCATTTGCGGCTCCAGCAGCAGCGACGCCAGCGGCCGCTTGCCTTCGGCCCATTCGGCCACATGCGATTCATAGAACAGGCCGCTGCTGCCGACGGCATCCTGCAGCTTTTGCGCCACCTGGGCGGGATTGGCCCCCGGCGTGGCCATCAGCGGCGTCTTGCCGACCAGCGCCAGGGGCGCGCCAGGCACGCTTTCCGCCTGGCTCAGCACCGTGCTGATGGCGCGCGCGGTGGTGCTCAGTTCCGGTGCGGGCGTGTCGCTGGCCAGGGCGGGCAGCAGATTGGCCGGCGTCAGCGGTGCACGGCTGAGCAGGGTGGCGGCCGTGCTGTTGGCGCGTGTGCCGGCCTGGGCGGCGCCGGCCTGGGGGCCGCGCAGGTCGGCAGCCTCGGGCTCGGCTTCTGCATCCGCATACGTCAGCAGGGCGCTGGCGGGCTGGTCGCGGTTATTGCCGATTTGAAAAGAGGGGCGGGGATTGATGCCGATCAAGGTCAGGGGAATCTCCGTGCCAAGTTGGGCGCCGGCGGGCAGCTGCATGCGGGCCGGTGTGCCGGCCACGCGCACGAGGAAACTGCCGTCGCCCATGCGGGCCAGCACCTGTCCCTGCATGGATTTGCCGATCAGTCCCTGCAGCGAGCGCTGGAACTCGGCCTGGCGCGGGTCGGCGACGGTGTCGGCCGGGCGAGTTCCCTTGACCGGGGTCAAGGGCGTCATGCCGATCGCATCCATCTTCGGCAACATGATAGCTAACCTCGCCCCGTGGGCGTTTAGACGCCGTAGGCGTTGGCCAGGCGCCGCTCGGTGCCGGTGCTGTTGATCAGCTTGGACAATTGCGCCATCCACGGCATGGTCAGGTCGCGGATCTTGCGGTCATCTTCCAGGATCTGCTTGATCAGGGCAACCTTGCGCTGGCGGCCGGCGGTCTCCAGCACGACTTTTGCTTCATTCGCCTTCAGCGCCGCCACATGCGCGCTCACTTGCTGCTCCAGTGCTTCGAGCTGGTCCCAGTCGGCGTTGCCGGCGGCGGTCACCATCCGGCCCGTCAGGGTCTGCATGGCTTCGTAGGTGGTCAGGACTTCTTGATTCGTCATCATGGGTCAGGCGCTCGCAAGGCTGGGCATACGTTTCAGATCGGCGCCGGGAATGGCGGCGGGGGTGGCGCCAATGGCGTTCCAGGTTTCACGCAAGTCGGTCAGCAAGCGCTGTACTTCTTCCAGCATACCAAGATCGTTGCGGATGTTGGCTGCCAGCAGGCGCGCGCTCATGTATTCATACAGGGCATCGAGGCCTTCGGCGATCTGGCCGCCCGCTTCCTTGTCCAAGCTGGCGCGCAAACCATTGTCGATGATCTGGATGGCTTTCGAGATGGACTTGCCTTTTTCCGGCACATTGCCCGATTTCATGTGCATCTGCGCGCTGAGCACGGCCACCAGGGCGCCGTCATACAGCATGACGATCAGCTTGTGCGGCGAGGCCGAGCCTATGCCCGTTTCCAGGCCGACCTTGGCATAGGCGTTGACGCCGCGTTGTTGGGTTCCAAACATATATTCTCCTGATGGTAGCGCTTAACGGTTGGCGGCGATGGCGGCCAGCTGCTGGGTCAAATAGGTTTGCGTGGTTTGCATGGCGCTCAGCGACACGTCGAGGCGCGAGAACTGGGCGCGGTAGCGCGCTTCGATGGCGGTCAGTTTTTCGCTGAACTTGTCGCGCTGCGCGGCCACCGATTTCAGCGTTTCGTTGATGCCAGTCGTGCGGCCGGTGATCATGCCGTCCGTTCCCAGGAAGGAGGTGGCCAGGTTGTTCAGCTGGTAGGCATAGCCTTGCGAAAAGCTGACGGTGCCGCGCGGGCCTGTCGTGCCGCCGGTCACTTCAATTTTCAAGCCATCTGATGGCGAACCGGGCGCTCCAGTCAAGGTCTGGCCCGAACCGATGACCGGTTGTCCGCCCAGTGTCCCTGCCACATCCGCGCCCTTGACGGGCTTGGCTGCACCAAACAAGGTTTCGATGCTGGTGCCCGTGCCGTTGCTCAAGGCCAGGTTCGAGACGGAACCATAGCGGCTCGATGCCAGGACCAGCTTGCCCGCACCATCGATTGAGGCGGACACGGTGGCGCCATTATCCGAGAAGGCTTTTACGCCATTGATCGACGATTGCACCAGTGCCGCCAGCTGAGCCGGCGTGTAGGTGCCTGCCGGTATCGTCACCTGGGCCGTGTTCTTGGCGACCGAAGGCTCCGTATCGTTCAAGGTCACGTTCCAGGTAGTATCGCTGGCGATGACCGTGCTGGCGCCCAGCACGGCATCCGACGTGAGCGAGCCCTGGCTGGCCATGGTGGTAATGCTCAGGTCATACGTGCCGGGCTTGGTGGCTGCTGTCGAGCTAGTAAACGCGACGTTGCTGTCGCTGGTCTTGCCGATGGCAGAGAACAGGCCGGCGATATCGGCAAAGTTGGCGCTGATGGCTTTGTCGAGTTTGCTTGTGTCCAGCGCCAGGCTACCATCTTTCTGGAAGGAAATACCGACCTGGCTGAGGGTGCTCATGCCGCTGTTCAATCCGGTGATCGGCGCCCCCAGTTGCCGGCGCAGCTGGCTCTGGATCGATTGGACGGTCGAGTCGCCCAGCAAGACGCCGCCCGTCTTGGTGTCGGGATTGTACGCCGTCATTTTACCGATCGCCGTGTTCAGTTCGTTGTATGCCTTGACGAAGGAGTTGATGCTGGTCTTGACAGTGGAAGTGTCCTTGGCTACTGACAGGCTACTGCTACCGATCTTCGTGATGCCCAGGGTGACGCCTTCGATTGCCGTGTCGACGCTGTTCGAGTTGCTGGTGATGGGAATGCCGTTGACGCTGAACATGGTGTTCTGCGCAGCACTATTTTGTTTCAGATTTTGTGTGCCGCCCACATCATAGGCAAGCAAGGCGCTCAGCGCGCTGTCAGCCGGCTGGCCATCACTGCCGCTCAGTGAAATTTTCATGGCCGAATTGGCGCCCGTCTTGCTGGAGCTGAGCACCAGGTGGAAGGGTTTGTCTGAACCGTCGGAGACAATGCTGGCGGTGACGCCCAGGCCGGCGTTATTGATGGCGTCGCGTATGCCCTGCAAGGTGTTGTTGGTCGAATCGATCACGATCGACCCCGTTGCCTGCGTCGCGTCCTGGGTGAAGCCCGCATCCATGTAGCTGCCGACTGTGCCCGCGGCCAGGCCGGCGGCGGCCGGATTGCTGCCGGCGATGATGATCGGGCTGGCATTGCCGGATGTCAGGGTGATCGCGCTGGCAATCGTGACATTCGAGCCAGCGTTGCTTGCGCCCGCTGCCTTGCCGATGCCACCGCTGGCGCTGCCCGTGACGACTTCCTCGATATTGATATTGGAGCCATCGGCGCGCGTAAACTGCAAGGTGCCATCGGCAGCCTTGCCCGTCACCGTGATATTGGCTGCGGCCAGGGCATTCGAGACGGCATTCGGCCCTGCGAGCGTGGTATCGAGGCTGGCGGCGGTGATGCCCGCGCCTGCGGCGACATTCTCGCCTTGTGAAACGATGTCAATGCCGCCTATGGAGAGGGAATAGCTGCTGCCGGCGCCGGTGGCAACATTTCCATACGTGCTGAACATGCCGGCGTCGCTGCTGGTTGCTTGTGCCGTCGCCGTCACACCCGTGGTGCTGCTCTTGGCATTGATGGCATCGGCCAGCGCACGGGCGCTTTTCGTGCTGGCGTCCGTCGGGATGGCCGTGCCGTTGATGGTGATCGAACCATTGCTGACGCCGTTAAGCAGGGTGCTTCCGCTCAATGCCGTACCTTTGGTGCCGAAGGTGCCGCCGGTGGTCGAGCCAAGCTGGAAGGAAATTGTCGTCTTGGCGCCCAGGCCGATGGTCGACAGCTTGCTGGCCATGCCACCCGATGTCAAGGTCTGCGCCTGTGCCAACTGGGAGACGTTGATATTGTAGCTGCCTGCGACGGCCTTCGCGCCGGCGGTGGCGGACAGGACCAGCGGATCCGACGGCGTGGCGCTGACGGCGCGGAAGTTGTTCGAGTTGGTGAGCGATGACAGCGAGTTCTGGAAGGTGCTGACGGAGCCGCTCAGGGTGCCCAAGGCGCTGAGCTTGGCCTGGTACGATGCCGTTTTCTTGTCGTAGAGGTTCAGCGGCGCCGATTCTGCCGTCATCAACTTCTCGATGATGGCATTGACATCCAGCATGCTGTTGCCGATGCCAGGAGAAGATATGGTTGGTGTAATGGCCACTGAATGCTCCTAGGAAAACACTAATATAAGCTGTTATCGGCAGAATCAATCAGGACTTGAGAGAGGGATTTACCGCGCTGTTTTCAATTCGGGCAAAAAAGCGGACGGGCGGGTGCAGGGAGAGTGTTTTTTTGATAATAAAAATGCGGGGTCCGACAGGCTGGCTGGCGGACCCCGGTGTCGTGCGGATGCATGGCGATACATGGCAGCGCGTACGGATAGAGTCTCATCCGTCAGGCACTCTGGCTGATCAGGGAGCCTGTGGCTGTCGCAAAGGTCTTGGCCAGCGCCAGGGCTTCCTTGGTGGGGATTTGCCGCAAGACTTCCTTGGTTTCCTGGTCAATCACCTTGACCACCGTGCGTCGGCTGTCTTCGTCGACGGAAAATTCCAGGCCCTGGGTCTTGATTTGCGATGACTGATTCAGTTCCGATACTGCCTGGTCCAATTGCGCCCGGCTGGGTTCCTGGTCATTCTGCTGCGCTGTCACGGTGCCAGTGGTGCTGCGGGATGCTGCGGCACGCGCAGGCGCGCTGTCTGCCGGGGTGTAACTCTTGTCGATGCGGCTAGCCGAGGCGGCCGCTATCGTGTCAATAGTCATGGTGCTCTCCTAGTGAAAATTCCCCTGCCGAAAAAATCCGGCAGGGGAATCTGAGTCTGGCGATGTTACGAGACTAATCGAAGATTAGCCGCGCAGCAGGCTCAGCACGCCGTTAGGCAGCGAGTTCGCTTGCGCCAGCATCGCAGTACCTGCTTGTTGCAGGATCTGGCCGCGCGTCAGGCTGGCCGTTTCTGCAGCGAAGTCGGTATCGACGATGCGGCTGCGCGAAGCGGACAGGTTTTCCGTCGTCGATTGCAGGTTCGAAATGGCCGAGGAGAAGCGCGATTGCAAAGCACCGTACTGGGCGCGTTGGCTGTTGACGGTCGACAGTGCCGCATCGGTGATCTTCAGGGCAAGTTGCGCACCCGCAAACGTCGTGACGTCCAGCGATGCAACGGATTTCAACGTCGAACCGGCATTCGTGGTTGCCGCAGCTGCTGCACCCAGACCCAGGCCGGAACCCGCATCGGTCACGGAGAAGCTGCTGTCCGAATCGAACGTCACGCTGCCGTTGGCGATGGCAACACCAGCTGCTGCCTTGGTGTCGGCGGCTGCCGAGGTCGTGCCATCCAGATTGTAGGTTTTGACGTCCAGCTTGGTGGCGGTCGTGGCGCCATTGGTCACCTGGATGTCGGAACCATTTGCATTGCTCAGTTTGATGCCTGGATTTTTGGCGTCAAAACTTGCCGTGATCCCCGTTTTGGCGGTTTGTGCATTGATTGCGTTGATACCTGCGGCAAAGTCGGCGGCTTGGTTGGCGGCGCCGGTGACGGTGAACGACACAGTCACAGCGTCAGCAGCTGCAGAATTATCGCCATTCAATTTGAACGAGTACGATTCCGCGGCCAGGCCCAGGTTGGCTTCGGTTTTTGCGTTGGCAGTGACGCCGGTGGTTGCCGTTTTGGCATTCAATGCGGCAGCGATCGATTTGGCTGTATCGCCTGCGACGGTGGTGTACTTGTCCGTACCCAGCTTGCCGTTGATGGTGATATCTTTGGCTGCAACGACATTGGTGCTGGTTTGCTTGGCTGCGACGGCGTTGTTTTCAACGCGGTTATTGCCATAGGTATTGGTCAGGAAGTTCGCGCCGCTGGCGGAAATCAACTGGTTGGCATCGGCGCCGACCTGGAAGTTGGCCGTACCCATGGTGCCATCGAGCAGTGCCTGGCCGTTGAACGAGGTGGTCGTGGCGATACGGTTCAGTTCCGAGTTCAGTTGCGTGACCTCGGTTTGCAGCGCTTGGCGATCGCTCGACGAGTTGGTCGAGTTTGACGATTGTACAGCCAGCTCGCGGATGCGTTGCAGGATGTCGCCCGAGCTCGACAGTGCGCCCTCGGCCGTTTGAGCCAGCGAGACGCCGTCGTTGGCATTGCGGGTTGCTTGGGTCATACCGCGGATTTGCGACGTCATACGGTCGGAAATCGCCAGACCAGCAGCGTCATCCTTGGCGCTGTTAATACGCAGGCCGGAGGACAGGCGTTGCAGCGAGGTGCTCAGCGCCGATTGCGAGGTCGACAGGTTGCGTTGCGAATTCAGGGACGAGATGTTGGTGTTAATTACTGCAGCCATGATAATTCTCCAGACAGGTATTGCATTGCGCTAAGTGCTTTTCACGTTGGTCTGCTTCTCTACTTTGAAGCAATCAAACCGTCGTTGTAATGTTTATCGGAACGTGGCCGCAAAAGTTGATAGGAAAAAACATTCTTTATTTTATTTTTTCACTCTTATTTTTTGTTTTTCGTCTCCGCTAAGCGGCGCATTATTGAGAAACTTGAGGGGGAAATAAAATTATTTTTCGGCAGTGGCATGTCGGTGTGCCTGGCATTTTGCATATACGTTGGCGTTTGCCGCCCTCAGGCCAGCCGCAGCAAGTGCATAAGCTGTTAAGATCGTTGTCACCATGCAAGATCGTCATCAGCAAGCGTTATTGATTGCGATAAACATGTCTGTCACTGCGTCACTTGATGCAAGAATGTAGCAAGATTTCCTATTTATTGACAATATGACTATGTATCCGGAAGCCGCTGAAGCGGCGCGCCTGCCTGCTGCAGACAAGATCGGGCGGGCTGTGCATGAAGCCATGTGTGTCGCTAACGCCCATGTGCGAGATGCGCAGTTTGCTGAGGCCGAACAGTTATATCGGGCCGTGCTGCAATTGCAGCCGGCTCAACCCGATGCCAACCGCCAGCTTGGCTTGCTGGCCTTGCGTCACGGCGACGCTGTCGCCAGCCTTCCCTTTTTTGCCGTTGCGCTGGAAGCCCGTCCCGAACATCCAGCAAGCTGGCTCGACTATATAGAAGCGTTGATACTTGCTGGTGATCAGGCGTTGGCCGGGCAGGTGCTCGCGCTTGGGCGCCAACATGGCCTCGATAACATCTGGGCTGACCAACTGCAACGCAAACTTGATGGTATTGAGGTGGTATCGACCATCGCCCCACAAAAGCCCGCGGAGGGCGAAGAGGACGCGCAGCAGACGCAGGAGCAACTGATTGCCCTGTTCGAACAGGGGCGGTATGCGGAAGCCGAGCAACAGGCGCGGCGGCTAACCACGCAGCAGCCTCGCAACGGCGATGCATGGAAGCTGCTGGGCGCCATCCTGTTACAGTTGCGTCGGGCGCGCGAAGCCTTGCCCTGTATGCAAAAGGCCGCCCGCTATCTCCCGCGTGATCCAAGCGTGCAGCACAATCTGGCGGTGATCTTGCAGGAGCTGGGGAATATGGCTGCAGCTGAGTCTGCATGCCGCAATGCCATGACCCTGGATCCTGGGTATTTGCGTGCCCACAGTAACCTGCTATTAATGCAAAATTACTATGCGCGTGCTACCCCGGCCAAGCGTTTTTCTGATGCTTTGCGTTTTGGCAAGGCCGCCAGCGCGAAGGCCAATGCGCCATTTACGCGCTGGTCCTGCAGCAGCCAACCGCGTCGCCTGCGCATTGGCATGGTATCCGGTGATTTGAGCGATCATCCGGTCGCGCATTTCCTGGAGGCCTTGCTGGCCCAGCTTGATCATGCGCGCGTGGAATTGATTGCCTATCCTACCGTTGTGCAAGTCGATGCCGTGACGGCGCGGCTGGTGCCGTATTTTGCCGCATGGCGGCCCATCGCCGGCATGGATGACGGTGCGGCGGCGCAGCTGATTGAAAACGATGGGGTGCACGTGTTGTTCGATCTGGCTGGCCACACGGGCAACAACGGCTTGCCCTTGTTCGCCTGGCGGCCGGCTCCCGTCCAGGTGAGCTGGCTTGGCTATTTTGCGACGACGGGCATGCAGGAGATGGATTATTTACTGGCCGATGCCCATGTCGCACCAGTTACTGAATCACAACAATTTGTCGAGCAGTTATGGCGCATGCCGGACAGTTACCTGTGCTTCACGGCACCGCGCTTTGATGTCGACGTGACGCCGCTGCCAGCCTTGGACAGGGGCTATGTGACGTTTGCCTGTTTCAATAATCTCGCTAAAATGAACGATGCGGTGGTCGGCGTCTGGTCGCGCATCTTGCGGGCGGTGCCTCAGTCCCGCTTGTTTCTCAAGACAAAGCAGCTCGATGACGCAGCCCTACGGACGCGGACCGTGGCGCGCTTCGCTGCCCATGGCGTCGATGCATCGCGCCTGCGTCTGGAAGGTACGGGCCTGCGTAAGCAGATGCTGGAATCCTACCAGCAGGCAGATATCGTGCTTGATCCGTTTCCCTATCCAGGCGGCACCACCAGCATGGAGGCGCTGTGGATGGGCTTGCCTATTGTCACCCTGCGCGGCAGCCATTTCCTTTCGCACCTGGGGGAATCTATCCTGCACAATGTCGGTTTGCCAGATTGGATCGCCAGCGACGAAGACGCTTATGTGGCGCTTGCCTGCCGTTTTGCGGCCGATCCGGCCGCCATGGCAGCGCTGCGTATTGGGCTGCGCCAGCAGGCACTGGCCTCACCGCTGTTTGATGCCCCTCGCTTTGCGCGGCATTTTGAGGATGCGGTGTGGGGCATGTGGCGGGCCCGGATGACGGTGATCGATAATGCAGGAGAGCAATGATGCCCCGTACCACCCTGATTACCGGCGGTGCCGGCTTCCTCGGTTCGCACCTGTGCGACCGCATGATCGCCGATGGCCATGACGTGCTATGCGTGGATAATTTCTATACGGGCAGCAAGGACAATATCCGCCACCTGCTGGGCCACAAGCGTTTCGAACTGCTGCGCCACGACGTCTGGCTGCCCCTGTACGTGGAGGTGGACCGCATCTACAACCTGGCTTGCCCGGCCAGCCCAGTGCATTACCAGAACGATCCCAGTTCGACCACCAAGACTTCGGTGCTGGGCGCCATCAACATGCTGGGTCTGGCCAAGCGCAAGCGCGCGCGCATCCTGCAGGCGTCCACCTCGGAAGTGTATGGCGACCCGCAGGTGCATCCGCAACGCGAAGACTATTGGGGCCATGTCAACCCGATCGGCCCGCGCGCCTGTTACGATGAGGGCAAGCGCTGCGCCGAAACCCTGTTTTTCGATTACCACCGCCAGTCGGCCGTGGATATTCGCGTCGTGCGCATCTTTAATACCTATGGCCCGCGCATGCATCCGAACGATGGCCGTGTGGTCAGCAATTTCATCGTGCAGGCGCTGCGCGGCGAGCCGATCACCCTGTACGGCGATGGCCAGCAGACGCGCTCGTTCTGCTATGTCGACGACTTGATCGAGGGCATGGTGCGCATGATGAACCAGACGCAGGAAATCGGTCCCATGAACCTGGGCAATCCTGCCGAATTCACGATCCGCGAACTGGCCGAGCTGGTGCTGCGCCTGACGGAATCGAAAAGCGAGCTGGTCTTCCGTCCCCTGCCGGCTGACGACCCCGTGCGCCGCCAGCCCGACATTACCAAGGCACGCGCCGGCCTGGAATGGGAGCCGACGGTGAGCTTGCATGATGGCTTGAAAGAAACCATCGCCTACTTCAAGAAAGTGATCTTTGCATGAAACAGCAATTGCTCCCGGCCGTGTGCCCGGTCTGCGCCCACACGGTGGCGGCGGCGTTTTTCGATGGTGGCCAGCAAGCCCTGGCCACTCTGGGCTGGCCAGCCAGCGCGGCCGACGCGCAGGCGATGGTCGTGCAACCGCATGATTTCGTGCAATGCCCGCAGTGCACGCACGTGTGGAACCGCGCGTTTTCCTATGACGCCATTCCCTACCAAGACAATCCCAACCGCATGTTCAACAAAGGCGGCATCTGGAAAGGCCACCTGGCCGACACGCGCGACGTGTTGTTGGCCAAGTTGCCGGCCTCGCCCACGGTGATCGACATCGGTTGCGGCGAAGGCCATTTCGTGCGCGCGCTGGCCGATGCCCGCAGCGAGCAGGGGCGTTTCATCGGTTTCGATCCGAATGCCACGCCGGAAACAGGCCGCGGCGTGGAGTTTCAAGCGCGCTATTTCCAGCCGTTGCAGGATGTGCCCGAATTCGCGCCCGATGCGCTGGTGATCCGCCACGTGCTGGAACACCTGACCGATCCCGCTTCGCTGGTCGAGCAGATGGCGTGGGCCGCGGCGCGCTCGGACAAGCCAATCTGGCTGTTTGCCGAAGTGCCGTGCATCGACCGTGTCTTCGCCACGGGCCGGCTGGCCGATTTCTTCTATGAACACATGTCGCATTTCACGACGGAATCGTTCCGTACCTTGATGCAGCGCGCAGGTGAGGTGGTGCAGCTGGCGCATGGCTATGACGGCGAAGTCGTGTATGCGCTGGTGCGCCTGCAGGTCCCGAAGGCGCTGCGCGACCAGGCGCGCCACAGCAATGCGTTCGCCGTTGCCGCCCAGCGCAGCCGCAAGACTATTGCCGCCCAGCTCGATTCCCTGGCCGCCAGTGGCCAGCGCGTGGCCATCTGGGGCGGCACGGGCAAGGCCGCCGCCTTCATGCACCAGTTTGGTGCCGATGCGCAGCGCTTCCCGCTGGTGGTCGACTCCGACCCGGACAAGGCCGGCACTTTCGTGCCTGGCCTGGGCCAGGAAATCGTCTACCGCGACGTGCTGAAAACAGCGCCCGTCGACGTGGTAATCATCCCCACGCAGTGGCGCGCGCGCGATATCGCCGCGGAAATGGCGCGCGAGGGCATCATCGCCAAGTCCATCCTGATCGAGCACGAAGGCGGCTTGATCGATTTCTTTGCCGACGAGCATCCTTACCGCTGATTTTCAGCCAGGCGCCGAGGTAGCGCTGGAATGAAAAATGCCGCTCGATGAGCGGCATTTTTATTGGCGGCTGCCGTGAGAGGTGGCTCAGTCAGCCACCACCACGCGGTTCTTTCCCGTCTGCTTGGCCTGGTACATGGCGCGGTCGGCGCGCTTGACCAGCTCGGCCTGGTCTTCGTTGGGCAGGCGCAGGGCCACGCCGGCGGAAAAGGTGATCAAGACTTTTTCGTTGTCGTGTAGGAAGAAATGCCGGGTCAGCTCGCGCTGCAGCCGCGTCATCGTCGATGATGCCGCCTCGACCGTGGTTTCCGGCAGCAGGATGAGGAATTCCTCGCCGCCGAAGCGGGCGATGACGTCCATCGAGCGCAGGGTTTCCTTGACGATCTTCACCAGGTGTTTCAGCGCCGCATCGCCGGCCAGGTGGCCATAGGTGTCGTTCAGGCGCTTGAAATCGTCGAGGTCCAGCATGGCGATGCACAGCGGCGTGCCGCGGCGGTCCGAGCGGGCCGTCTCGCGCTCGAACACATCGTCCAGGCCACGCCGGTTCAGGCTGCCCGTCAGCTGGTCTTCCCGCACCAGCTCGCTCATATGCTGGAGCTTCGCTTCCAGCGTGTGGATGCGCTGTTCCGCGTCCTGCACTTCCTGGCGCGCCAGCACCATCTTGTCGCGTGCGCGCAAGGCCTCGTTCTGCACCATGCGCGTTTCGCGCAAGACTTCGTCGAGAACGCTGTTCAATTCGCTGATATTTTCCGCCTGGCTGATCTTTTCAGAATAGCCGCCGATCTTTTCGTGGAAGTCGCCCGTGCTGGCCGCCACTTGTCCCAGGCGGTCGATGAAGGTCATCATCATGTTTTTGACGGTCAGCTTGACGTCGGACAAACTGTGCTTGAGCTGGCTTTGCTTGTAGATGACTTCCTTCAGGCTGCGCGTGGCGTCTTCCAGCGCGCGCTGGTCGAGCGGGCCGGCGATCAGGTTCTGCACGGCGTCGACCTGGCCGCGCAGCCAGCTGTCGTCGTCCAGCAGTTGGCTGACGTTGTCGAGAAGCAACTTGAACAGGCGCAGCAGCAATTCCTGCTGCTCGGCCGTGTCGCCGCTTTTCAGTTCGATCTGGTAGCACAGCTGCTTCAGGCGCAGGGCCGCTTCGTTCAGCGCTTCTTCCGTATGCGCCTGCTTGATGGCCGCGCCCAGGGACTCTGCCTCTTCCACCAGCGCGGGCGTGCCCGTCAGCAAGGTGGCGACGGCAAAACCGAGGGTTCGGCTGAGCAATTCACGCAGGGTACGCGTCTGTTCGCCGTCCGGCAGGGGCGGCAATTCGATGCCGCCGCCTTTCTTGACCTGTTTATCGGCCAGTTGCGCCAGGGTACGCGCATAGCTGTCCCAGTCGCGCGCTTTCAGGGCGCGCTGGAAACGCCGGCCAAAGTCACCCAGTTCGCCCGCCGATTCGCTCATCTTGGCGGCGAATTGCGTCAGGACGTTTTCCGCGCCGCTCTCCGTGGGGGCGCTGGCGGCCAGCACGGCAGCCGGCGCGGCAGGGCTGTCCGCTGCTTCGCTGATGCCCGCGATTTCATTGTAGATGTCGCGGTAGGCGCTCGGCGTCGGGGCGATGCGGCGCGTGGCCAGGCGGCGAAACGCTTCGCGGGCGATATCGGCCGGGTTCATCGCCGCAGCGGCGGCGGTATTCGTGGCGCCAGCGGGAGCGCCTGCTGGTGAAGATGGCAATTTACTGGACATGTAGGCACAGCCTTTTCAGATATTTCTCATTATCCTCATGATATGCGAGTTGGCAAAGAACTTATTGTGCGAGAAGCAAGGAGAAGTCCTGCCAATTCGCCCGATGCCAGCGGGCATGCCGCTTTGCCGTCAATCGACCAGCTGGTTGCGGATGGCGTAATGCGTCAGTTCGGCGCTGTTCTTGAGTTTCATCTTGACCAGCAAACGGGCGCGGTATTCGCTGACGGTTTTCACGGACAATTTGAGCTCTTCGGCAATGGCGCCCACCGCCTTGCCCGAGGCAATCATGACCAGGGTCTGGTATTCGCGGTCCGACAAGGTGTCGTGCAAGGCCGTTTCGTGGTCTTCGCCCACCGTGTTGGCCAGTTCCTGCGCCAGCGAGGCGCTGATGTATTTCAAGCCCTGCGCCACCTGGCGGATGGCCGTGACCAGTTCGCGCGGCGCACTTTGTTTCGTCAGGTAGCCGGCCGCGCCCGCCTTGAGCGAACGGATGGCGTACTGGTCTTCGCGGTGCATGGAGAGCATCAGCACGGCCAGTTCCGGCTTTTCCTTCTTGATCTGCTTGAGCACCTCGATGCCGCTGCGGTCGGGCAGGGAGATGTCGAGCAGCAACACCTGGCATTTCGAGCCGCGGAACAGTTTGATGGCGTCGTGGCCATTTTCAGCCTCGCCGGCGACGATGATGTCCTTCGTGTCGGCGAGGATTTGCTTCAAGCCTTCGCGCACGATCGCGTGATCGTCGGCGATGAATACCCGGATGGTGGCTTTTTCTTTCATGACTGCGTTGTTTCCTATCTGAATCCCTGCGCCCTGCGGCGGCCCTGTGGCCCTACGGCGATCCGCTTTGCGCTGGTGCGCTGGCTGCAGCCGCTATTATCGCCTCTCGCGGCGTGGTCAGCCGGATTTTTATGCTCAGGATGGTGCCGCCGTCCGGCCCGTCCATCAGGCTCAGGCTGCCGCCCAGCGCGCTGGCCCGTTCGGCCATGCCGCGGATGCCGAACGATTGCGGCTTGGCGCGGTCGGACAGGCGCATGCCGACGCCATTGTCGGCGATTGACAGGCTGATATGCTGGCGCTGCCGGGCCAGGCGCACGCTGACCTTGCTCGCCTGCGCATGCTTGGCGATATTCGTCAGCGCCTCCTGGGCGATGCGGAACAGGCTGGTCGCCTGGTCCAGTTCCAGTTCGATATGCTGGCGGTTGGAAATGAACTGGCACTCGATACCGGCCTGGCGCGCGAATTCCTTGACTTGCCAGTCCAGCGCGGCGACCAGGCCCAGGTCCAGCATGGACGGGCGCAAGTCCAGCGAAATGCGGTGCACGGCGTCGATGCTGCGGTCGACCAGGGCATCGACATAATCGGCCTTTTCCTGCAACTGCGGGTCGTCCGGCGGCAGGCGGCGCGCCAGCATGGCCAGCGCCATCTTGATCGCCGTCAAATTGCCGCCCAGGTCATCGTGCAGTTCGCGCGCCAGGCGCGTGCGTTCATGTTCCTTGACCTTGTCGATATGCGCCGTCAGCTCGGCCAGGCGGGCGCGCGACTGGCGCACTTCGATCTGTTCCAGCCGGCTTTCCGTGATATTCGTCATGATGCCTTCCCACTGCACCGTGCCGTCGGCCAGCGCGCGCGGCGTGGAACGCAGGTTGATCCATTTGACGTCCTTCCAGGCATCGATCCAGATCCGGCCTTCCCAGTTCCAGCTCCACAAGGCGTTTTTTGAGGCCTGCATCGATTCCAGATACGAGGCCCGGTCGTCGGCCAGGATCAACTGGTAAAACAGTTCCGGGCGCGCGTGCAGCTGTGCCGGGCTCAGGCCCAGCAGGGCCTGGCAGCCGTCGCTCAGGTAGGCAAAGGAGGCCCGTCCATCCGCATGCAGGCAGAACTGGTACACGAGGCCCGGCGTATTCGAGACGATGGCGTTGAAGCGCGATTGCACCTGGGCCAGGGCGGCGGCCGTCGCCTGCGGCGTGCGCAAGTCTTCACCCTCGGCCAGCAGCAGGGCGCGCCCCTGGCGCTGGGCGCGCGACAGGTGCAGGCTGAGTGAATACAGGCTGCCGTCGCGGCGGCGTTGCTGCACGTGCAGCCGGGCTTGCGCGCCGATGCCGTCGTCCAGGGTGGCCAGCACGGCGGCCAGCTGCGGCGCGTCGAGCTGCGGCGCCAGGGTGAAGGGCGTCATCGCCAGCAATTCCTTGCGCGCATACTGCAAGTTGTCGCAGGCGGCATCGTTGGCGTCCAGCAATTGCAAGCTGGCCGCGTCGTACAGGTAGATTTCCGGCGCCGCCGCGCGCAGGGCGGGGGCCAGCCGGGGAGTGTCGTGCATGGAGTTGCCTTTCTTCATCAGCGGCGGGCGCGCCAGAAGGCGGCAAAGCGGCGCAGCACCCTGGCTGGGCGGGAATTATGGCGCCCTGGCGTGCCCTTGCGCAAGCGCTGCCACCAGGCGCGGCGGGCGCGGCCCAGCGCGGCCGACAGGCGGCTGACACGGCGCCACGGGCGCGTGGCGCGCAGGCGGGCGATCCAGCGGTCCTTGGTTTCCATGAACAGGCCATGCCAGCGCGCAAACCACGGCAAACTGAGCAGGGTCGGGCGCGTCAGGCTGTACAGGCGGGCGACGGCGGCCGCGCCGCCCAGCTTGGCGATGACGATCACGCCGATGCCGGAAAACGCATGGCCGCGCGCGATCGCCAGCAGGGCCAGCAGTTTGACGGGGAACAAGAGCACGGCCGGCAGCACGAAGATGGCCAGCGCCCAGTACGGCGGCAGGCGCTTGATCCACGCTTCCAGCGCATGCAGGGGCGGAAATTGCGATACCACCTGCATGATGCGCGCGCCCGTCGCCCACAGCCATTCCTCGATCAGCAGGCAGATGGCGGCCAGGTAGACCAGCGGCGCGAACAGCCAGCGCCTGACTCTGTAGAATTTTTTCATCCGTCTCCGTGTGCGGCGCAGGTTTGCCGCGATTGCCACGATGATACGTCAAAAAAGCCCGCCTGCCCCCGCATCCGGTGTGCCCGTGGCTCCCTGGCGGGGCTACAATAGGCGGATGAATAAAGCCTTTGTAAAAGAATCCGACAACGACGACGATGAAGAAGCGGCCGCGCTGGCGCTGGCCATTCCCGCTGGCGCCAAGAACTACATCACGCCGGCCGGCTACCAGCGCATCAAGGAAGAGCTGCTGCAGCTGATCGACGTCGACCGTCCGGAAGTGGTGCGCATCGTCCATTGGGCGGCGTCGAATGGCGACCGCTCGGAAAATGGCGACTATATCTACGGCAAGCGGCGCTTGCGCGAAATCGACCGCCGCATCCGCTTCCTGACGAAACGCATGGACCTGGCCGCCATCGTTGACCCCAGCGTGCACCATGGCAACGACCAGGTGTTCTTCGGCGCCACGGTTACCTACCGCACCAGCGACGGCGAAACGCACACCATCACCATCGTTGGCATCGACGAATTCGATCCCCTGAACGGCAAGATCAGCTGGGTCTCGCCCATGGCCCGCACCATCACCAAGGCGCGCGAGGGCGATTTGATCACCCTCAACACGCCGCAGGGCGAGCAGGAACTGGAATTGCTGGAAGTGACGTATCCGGCGCCGGGGGAAACTTGAGCTGATGCTCGCGGCATAAAAAAACGGCTGGGCAGAGAATCTGGCCAGCCGTTTTTTTAATTGCGCTCCCGAAGTATTCGGTTGACCCCGGCGACGCGGCGCACATTGCGCAGCAGGGCGGCCAGGTGGACGCGGTCCTTCACCTGCACGGTGAAGCGCAGCTGGTCGAGCACGTTGTCCTTGTCTTCGTCCATGCCGACATAGATGATGTTGGCGTCCGATTCGCCGATTTCGGCCGCGACGCGGGCCAGGATACCCCGTTCGCTGTTGATCAGCACCTTGATGCGGCAGTCGAAGCGGCGGTTCAGTTCGGTTCCCCAGCGCACGGCGATCCAGCGGTCCGGTTCCTTGGCGCGCTGGCGTTTCGCTTGCGAGCAGTCGCTCGTGTGCACCAGCAAGCCCTGGTCGCGGCGCAGCTGGCCGATGATCTGGTCGCCCGGAATCGGCAGGCAGCATGGCGCCAGTTGCACGGAGACGCCTTCGCTGCCGCAGATGGTGACGGGGTCGAGCTCGCTGCCGCTGTTGTGTTCCACGGGCATGCTGGCCGCTTCGCCGCCGATCAGGCCGAAGATGTGGCGCGCCACCAGGGTGGCCATGCGCTTGCCGATGCCGATGTCCGCGTACAGCTCGTCCATGGAATTGGCGCTCGATTCGTTGAGCAGGCGCTCGACCAGCGGCGCTTGCAGGTCGGCGTCGATGTTCAGGGTGTGCAGCGCCTGCGACAGCAGTTGCTGGCCCAGGGCGATCGATTCGGGCAGGTTGATCGTGCGCAAATGGTGGCGGATGGCCGAGCGGGCCTTGCCGGTGCGCACGAACGACAGCCACGTGGGGCTGGGGCGCGACGAGGAATCGGTGATGATTTCGACGATGTCGCCATTGTGCAGCTCGGTGCGCAAGGGCGAGGTTTCGTTGTTGATTTTCACCGCCACGGTCTGGTCGCCGATGCCCGTGTGGATCGAATAGGCGAAGTCGATGGCCGTGGCGCCGCGCGGCAGGGCGATGATCTTCGACTTCGGCGTAAACACGTAGACGGAATCGGGGAACAGGTCGACCTTGACGTGTTCGAGGAATTCGGCCGAGTCGCCCGTCTGCTGCTGGATGTCGAGCAGGGATTGCAGCCAGGCATGCGTGCGCTGCTGCAGGTCGGACGGGTTCGATTCGCCGCTCTTGTACAGCCAGTGCGCCGCCACGCCCGATTCGGCCGTGCGGTGCATTTCCTGCGTGCGGATCTGGAATTCGACGGGCGTGCCGTACGGGCCGATGACGGTCGTGTGCAGCGACTGGTAGCCGTTCAGCTTGCGGATCGCGATGTAATCCTTGAACTTGCCCGGCATGGGCTTGTACAGGCTGTGCAGGGTACCCAGGGTCACGTAACAGTCGGCAAAGCTGCCCACCACCACGCGGAAGCCGTACACGTCCAGAACTTGTGAAAACGACAAGTGTTTGCTGCGCATCTTTTTATAGATGTCGTACAGGGTCTTTTCGCGGCCCGTGACGTCGGCCTCGAGTTCGGCCATGGAGAGGGTGCTTTTCACCGCTTCCATGATCTTGTTGACCACTTCGCGCCGGTTGCCGCGCGCCGCCTTGACGGCTTTCGCCAGGGTGCGGTAGCGCATCGGATACAGGTGCGAGAATGACAGGTCCTGCAGCTCGTGGTAGATGTTGTTCAGGCCGAGGCGGTGCGCGATCGGCACGTACACTTCCATGGTCTCGCTGGCGATGCGGCGTTTTTTCGCCGCCGTCATGAAGTCCAGCGTGCGCATATTGTGCAGGCGGTCAGCCAGCTTGATCAGGATCACGCGCACGTCGGAGGCCATGGCCAGCAGCATCTTGCGGAAGTTTTCCGCCTGCGCTTCGATCTGGCTCTGGAATTCGATCTTTTCCAGCTTCGACAGGCCGTCGACCAGGTGCGCCACGGGCGCGCCGAAGCGCTCGATCAATTCTTCCTTCTTGACGTCCTGGTCTTCCATGACGTCGTGCAGCAGGGCAGCCATGATGGCTTGCGCGTCGAGCTTCCAGTCGGCGCAGATTTCCGCGACGGCGATCGGATGCGAGATATACGGCTCGCCCGAGCGGCGCATCTGGCCCAAGTGCATTTCGTCGGAGAAGCGGTAGGCTTCCTTGACTTTTTTCAGGTCGGCGGGAGACAGGTATTCGGCCAGCTTGTCGGCCAGGTGGCTGACGGAAGCCACGCCCAGGGCGGGTGCCGGCGGTGTGGCGGAGGCGATCCCAGCGGACGTGCCGATGCCGGGCGCGGAAGCGCCCTGCGGTTTTGCCGCCTGGCGCGGGGCCAGGGGCGGCAGTGCTGCGGAAGTCGTGTCGGCTGGGGTCAGACTCATAAAACGTCGCGTTGCTTCACAGTGTGAATAAAGGATACGGTAGAACCAGGGGTCAGCACTGTTCCGGCACGCGGGTTCCCACTTACATCGGGACCTTTTTCAGCATTTCGATGCCGACTTTACCGGCAGCGATTTCGCGCAGTGCGACAACGGTAGGCTTGTCCTTGGCTTCCACCTTAGGGGTGTGGCCTTGCAACAACTGACGTGCGCGATAGGTCGCAGCCAGGGTCAGCTGGAAACGGTTAGGGATCTGCTTCAGGCAATCTTCGATTGTGATACGGGCCATGGTAACTCCTAAAATTTTTGCGTGGTGCTGTGTGAACTGGCGTGCAGGCTGATTACTCTGCGTGCAGGCCCAGCTGGGCGAATAGCGATGCGTTGCGGGCCGCTTGTTGCGCAAACCGGCAACGGGCCGCTCTCACGATCGCGCTCAGTTCGGACAAAGCGACCGTAAACTCTTCATTGATAATAACATACTCGAACTCGGGAGCGTGTGCGATTTCGCCGCCGGCCGCCAGCAGGCGGCGCGTGATCACGTGCGGCTCGTCCTGGCCGCGCTTGTTCAAGCGTTCTTCCAGTGCATCGATCGATGGCGGCAGGATGAAAATGCCGGCCGCGCGGGGAAATTGCTTGCGCACCTGGCGCGCGCCCTGCCAGTCGATTTCCAGCAGGATGTCGGTGCCGGCCAGCATTTGCTGTTCCACCATGATGCGCGAGGTGCCGTAGTAATTGCCATGCACTTCCGCCCATTCCAGGAATTCACCCTGGTCGGCGCGCGCGACAAAGTCTTCCGCGGTCGTGAAATAGTACTCGCGGCCATGCTGCTCGCCCGGGCGGGGCGCGCGCGTGGTGGTCGAGATCGACAATTTGATGCCGGGTTCTTGCGCCAGCAATGCATTGACCAGTGTCGATTTGCCGGCGCCCGATGGCGCGGCGACCACGAACAGGCTGCCGGAGAAGGCGGTAGGGTGGCTCATGCGGATCTTTCCATTTGCGTGTGATGGCGGCGTGTGCGCTTGCATGGGCGCCGCCCAATTCGGTATTTTACCAAGAGGCAAGGCGGCGAGCCAGCCCCGCGATGCGCCTGGCCGCCGCGCCTGCGCATATTTTGCTTGTTATCCTGAAGAAATAGTTATCTAATTTAGAATATTTTTCTTTATCGACAGGATGCGCGCATGAAAAATTTCCCGTTTCTCAGTATTGCCCAGGCCATGCTGTTGCTGCGCGTGGCCATCGCCGTGATGTTCATGGCGCACGCCATCACGCGCATCGCCAACGGCACCATTCCCCGTTTTGCCGGTTTCCTGGAAGACAAGGGATTCATCTACGGCCTGGCCGTGGTGTGGGCGATTACCGCCGTCGAGATCGTTTGCGGCAGTTTGCTCATCGCCGGCAAATACATGCGCTGGGCGGCGGCCGGCCTGATGGTGATCTGCCTTGGCGGCATCGTTATCGTGCATGCGGCCAAGGGCTGGTTCGTGGGCGAGCATGGCGCCGGCGGCGTGGAGTACAGCATCGTGCTGTTTGTCGCCTGCGTCGTCATCGCCGCCAGCGACAGGGCGCGCACCGGAGCGCGTCTGGCGTAAGTTGCGTGCCCTGTCTCAGCGGGGCAGCCGGCCCAGGGCGATTTCGCCGCTATTGAGCACGATGGCCCGGCCATTCACATCGGTGCAGTCGCGGTTGCTGATGCGCACGACGACGCTGTCGACCGAGACTTCTGCGCCCAGGTTGCTGCGCGAGCAGATGCGGTAGGAGGCGGCGTCGGCGCCCGTGTAGATGGCAGCGCCGCGTTCCTTGAGGGCGAAGCACCCGGAGGCGCATCCTTCGACCGCATATGGCGACGGCTGCTGCACGGGTTGCGCTTGCACGCCTGCTGCCAGCAGCGCCAGGGTCACGCTGGCGAGTGTCCGGATGCGTGGTGCGGTCATGGCTTACTCCAGGTTCTGCACCTGTTCGCGCATCTGCTCGATCAGCAGCTTCAAGTCCATCGAGGCGTCGGCCAGCTCCTTGACGGAGGCCTTGGCGCCCAGCGTATTGGCTTCGCGGTTGAGTTCCTGCATCATGAAGTCGAGGCGCTTGCCCACTTGGCCGCCCTTGGTGAGAATGTGACGCGTTTCGCTCAGGTGGGCCGACAGGCGCGCCAGTTCTTCCGATACATCGATGCGGATGCCGTACAAGATCACTTCCTGGCGGATGCGTTCCATGGCGTCCTGGCGCGACAGGGCCGAATTCGAGCCCTGGCTGGCCAGGCCCAGCGCATCCTGCATGCGTTCGATGGCTTTTTGCTGGAAGGCCGCCACCACTTGCGGAATCAAGGGCGTGATGCGCTTGACGATGGCTTCCATCGCTTCGATGCGCGACACCAGCACCGCTTCGAGCGCGGCGCCTTCGCGCTTGCGGCTGTCGACGAAGGCGGCCACGGTGCGCTTGGTCAGCGCGCCCACATCCGCCTGCAGGGACTCCTGTCCCACTTGCGCTTCTTCGATGACGCCAGGCCAGCGCAGCAGTTCGGCCACCGTCATGACGGGGGCGGAGACAAAATGCTGGCCCACTTCGTTTTGCAGGCGTGCCAGTTCGGCCAGCAGGGGCACGTTCAGCGCCTGTGTGCCGTTTGTGGCGGCCTTGCGGCCAAAGCTCAGGCGTACCTCGACTTTGCCGCGCGTGATGGCGGACATGACGGCAGCGCGCAAGTCAGGCTCCAGAGCCCGCAGATCGTCGTTGATCCGGAATTGCAGGTCGAGAAAGCGTGAGTTGACGCTCTTGATTTCAATTGTCAGTGTGCCTGCAGCACCTTCGCTGGTGGCAACCGCGTAGCCTGTCATGCTTGAAATGCTCAAAGGATTCCCCGATTTGATCTTGTATACAGTCACTTATACACTTAATCAGCCAGCGCAGGCAATACCGCCCGCGCCGCAAAACAGGACCGAAGTGCCCGATGGCCTGAAAATTGCTGAATTGTGTGCGTTTTACGGCATTGTAAAGAAAATTGTGTTTGGCGGGGCAGGATTGTAGGGATCATGTGTGCACCGCCCGCCATTGCGTCCTGCGCTGTTGCATGACTGCAAATGGACTGGCGCGCGGTGGTAGAATCGCTGCCGCAACCCCAATCACACAGGACATCCCCATGACATTCGAATCCCGCCCGAGCGGCCGCGCCGTCGATGCGCTGCGCGCCATCCGCATCACCCGCCAGTACACCAAGCATGCCGAAGGCTCGGTGCTGATCGAGTGCGGCGACACCAAGGTCATCTGCACCGCCAGCATCGAAGACAAGGTGCCGGGTTTCCTGAAGGGCAAGGGCCAGGGCTGGTTGACGGCCGAGTACGGCATGCTGCCGCGCTCGACGCACACGCGCATGGACCGCGAAGCGGCGCGCGGCAAGCAGTCGGGCCGCACGCAGGAAATCCAGCGCCTGATCGGCCGCTCGCTGCGCGCCGCCTTCGATTTGCAGGCGTTCGGCGAGCGCACCCTGCACCTCGATTGCGACGTCATCCAGGCCGACGGCGGCACGCGCACGGCCTCGATCACGGGCGCCATGGTGGCCGCATATGATGCGTTTTCCCAGCTGCAGGCACGCGGCGCGATCGCCGCCATCCCCGTGAAAAGCTTCGTCGCCGCCATCTCGGTGGGCGTCTATCAGGGCATGCCGGTGCTGGACCTGGACTATGTGGAAGACTCGGGCTGCGACACGGACATGAACGTGGTGATGACGGAGGCGGGCCATTTCATCGAAGTGCAGGGCACGGCCGAAGGCGCCGCTTTCGACCGCGCCGGCATGAACCGCCTGCTGGACCTGGCGCAGGGCGGCATCGCCGACCTGATTGCCCTGCAAAAGCAAGCTCTCGGCATTTAATCTTTACACAGATTTACATGTCATTGCCCGCCGTGCCGGGCAAAAAACCCACATTTGCCGCTTCTTGCGGCAGCGGCGGGGCGAGGTGAGGGGGCGCAAAAGGTTTACAATGTCGGCACTTCAACCGGATTACTGACATGACCCAACGCCTCATCCTCGCCTCCAACAATGCCGGCAAGCTCAAGGAATTCAACGAGCTGCTCTCGACCATCGGTTTTTCCGTCCACGCCCAGGGCGAGTACGATGTGCCTGAAAGCGACGAACCGTTCCATACCTTCGTTGAAAACGCCCTGCAAAAGGCGCGCCACGCATCTCGCCTGACGGGCTTGCCGGCGCTGGCCGACGATTCCGGCGTGTGCGTCAATGCGCTGGGCGGCGCGCCTGGCGTGTATTCGGCCCGCTATGCGGGCGAGCCGAAGTCGGACGCGGCCAACAGCGCCAAGCTGATCGCCGACCTCGAGGCGCATGCCGACAAGTCCGCGTATTACTACTGCGTGCTGGTATATGTGCGCCATGCGGACGACCCGCAGCCGGTGATCGCCGACGGCCGCTGGAATGGCGAAATGGTCCCGGCGCCACGCGGCAACGGCGGCTTTGGCTACGACCCGCATTTCTTCATTCCCGCGCTGGGCAAGTGCGCGGCCGAACTGACGTCCGACGAAAAGAACGCGCTGTCGCACCGCGGCCAGGCCCTGCGCGCGCTGGTGGAAAAGCTGCGATGATCCCGATCAAACTGGTGGGCGCCGTTGCCAAGTCCGCAGCCAAGCCCGGAGCCGCCCCCGCGCCGCAGGAAGGCCTTTCCGGCGCGGCAGGGGCGGCGCTGAAGTACCTGCAGCCGGGCGCGCTGAACCTGACGGCGCTGCCGCCGCTGTCGCTGTACATCCATTTCCCGTGGTGCGTGAAAAAATGCCCGTATTGCGACTTCAATTCGCACGAGGTGCGCGGCGACTTGCCGGAAGCCGAATACCTGGCGGCCCTGCGGCTGGACCTGGAAATGGCGCTGCCGCTGATCTGGGGCCGCAAGATCCACACCATCTTCATCGGCGGCGGCACGCCCAGCCTGATGTCGGCGGCGGGGCTGGACCGGCTGATGTCGGACGTGCGCACCCTGCTGCCATTGGAGCCCGATTGCGAAATCACCATGGAAGCCAATCCGGGCACCTTTGAAACGGAAAAATTCAAGTCTTACCGGGCCAGCGGCATCAACCGCCTGTCGATCGGCATCCAGAGCTTCAATGGCCGCCATCTGCAGGCGCTGGGGCGCATCCATGACGACAGCGAAGCGCGTCGCGCGGTGGACATCGCGCACGCCAACTTCGACAATTTCAACCTCGACCTGATGTACGCGCTGCCCACGCAAACCCTGGCAGAGGCGCAGCAGGACCTGGCCACGGCGCTGTCGTTCGCGCCGCCGCACCTGTCGCTGTACCACCTGACGCTCGAACCGAACACCCTGTTCGCCAAGTATCCGCCCGTGCTGCCGGACGACGACGAGAGCGCCGACATTGCCGACATGGTTGCCGCGCGCGCCGCGCAGGCGGGCTACGGCCGCTACGAAGTGTCGGCGTATGCGCAGCCGGGCCGCCAGGCCAGGCACAACCGCAATTACTGGGAATTCGGCGACTATCTCGGTATCGGCGCGGGCGCGCATTCGAAGATATCGTTCCCGCACCGCGTGCTGCGCCAGGCCCGCTACAAGCAGCCGCGCGCCTACATGGACGCGGTACTGGCCGGTAACCCGGTGCAGGAAGAGCGCGAGCTGGCGCGCGAGGAAATGGGTTTCGAGTTCATGCTCAATACCCTGCGCCTGACGCAGGGCTTTGCGCCCAACCTGTTCGCCGAGCGCACGGGCGTGCCCCTCAACGCCATCGAGCAGCCGCTGAATGCGGCCGAAGCGAAAGGCCTGTTGTACCGCGACCATCAAGTTATCCGCCCGACGGAACGGGGCTTGTGCTTCCTGAACGACCTGCAGCAGATGTTCCTGGAAGATTAATGGGTGATGGCGCGCAGGCGCTGCAGCTTGGCCGCATAGACAGTGTGGTCGCCCCGCGTGGTGCTGTTGTTCATCGCCAGTTCCAGCTGCTTGCCGGCCTGCTCCAGCTGGCCCAGGCGCGCATAGGCTTGCGCCAGCCAGAAATGGAATTCGTGGTAATACGGGTCGCGCGCTATTTCACGTGAAAACAGCTGTATCGCCTGCACGTAATCGTTGCGCTGCATGGCCGCCTTGCCCAGGTTGAAGTAGTGGAAGGGCGGCTGCGGCTGCAGCGCCAGCAGGCGCCGGCGCAGCGGCAGCGCTTCATCCGGCAGGCCGGACGCTTCCAGCGCCTGCGCCAGGTTCGACAGCAGCACCGTGTTGTCCGGCGCGCGCATCAGCGCATGCGCGAGCGTGCGCCGCGCTTGCGCCAGGTTGCCATGGCGGAACTGAATCACGCCCAGGGTGTTGTAGGCGCCGCTGAACGAGGGGTCTTGCAGGAGCGCTGCCCGGGCCCACCAGTATGCCTGGTCCAGCTGGCCCTCGCTCATGGTTTCGGCGGCGCGGTTGTTCATGTACATGGCGAGCACGGTCGCTTCACTGATTTCGCGCGTGCGGTAGCCCGCCACGTCGCCGGACGGCAGGAAGTCGATCACCAGCAGGCCCTTGGTATCGTAGCTATTCGGATTTTCGCCCAGGCGCTGGCCCAGTACCAGGTTGACGTGGCCGGCGACAAAATACATGTCGCCGCTGCGGCTCCAGCTTTCTTCGCCCAGCACCTCCTGGTAGCGCACCTGCAAGCCCAATTCATGCGCCAGCGCCGCCGTCATGATCACCAATGACATGCAGTTGCCGCTGCGCGCCTCAAACGTTTCGCGCGCATTGCGGGTCATGGCCGCATCGTATTCGAGTTTCAGTCTGGATTTGTCGTACAGCGCGTCATACAGCGCCAGGCGGGGATTGCCGTTGCGCGCCGCGTGCCGGACTTGCGTCTGCACATACTGACGCATGGCGTCGTCGAGGGCGAAGACCTGGCTGGCGTCGATGGCGACGGCCGGCGCAAAATCGCTGTCGTTGAAAATGGGGGGCAAGCTGGCGGGCGTTGTGGTGGCGCAGGCTGCCAGCGTGGCGCAGAGCAGGGCGGCAAGCAGGCGCATGAGGTGCCGGGCGCAAGCAAAATAGGGGCGCATCATCTCTCCCTGAGGGGCGCCGGCTTTCTTGGCTGCATGGTGGCGCGCCCGTCCCACCTGAAACCAGTATCTGCGCGCCAGCCCCCGCTGTCAAATACTTTCAGCGGCCCGCTGCGGGCGTATCGGCGCCAGCGATCGCGGCGCTTGAAAACGGGCGTAAAACCGGGCGTAAAACCGGGCTTAAAACTCTTCCCAGTCCTGGTCGCCAGCGATGTGCGATGGCGTTTTGTGCGCCGCAGCATCGGCTGCCTTGGGCGCTGCCGGCTTGCTGGCCGTGGCCTTGCTGGCTGCGACCTGGGGCTGACGTGGCGCGAGTTTTTGCGTGGTGGCAATAGCGGCCTTGGCCGGCCGCGCGGTGCGCACCGGCGCCGCCGTGGCCACGTGTTCGAGCTGGAAGCCGGCTGCCACCTGCGCCAGGCGCGCCGCCTGGTCCTGCATGCTTTCGGCCGCGGCCGCCGCTTCTTCCACCAGGGCCGCATTTTGCTGCGTCACCTGGTCCATCTGTGCGATGGCCTGGTTGACCTGGTCGATGCCCATGCTTTGCTCGGCGCTGGCGGCAGTGATCTCGGCCATGATGTCGGTGACCCTGCGCACACTGTCGACCACTTCGCCCATGGTGCTGCCGGCCTGCTGCACCAGCCGCGTGCCGTTGTTGACCTGCTCCACCGAGTCGCCGATCAGGGTCTTGATTTCGCGCGCCGCGGCGGCCGAGCGCTGGGCCAGGCTGCGCACTTCCGTGGCGACGACGGCAAAACCGCGCCCCTGCTCGCCGGCGCGCGCCGCTTCCACGGCCGCATTCAAGGCCAGGATATTCGTCTGGAAGGCGATGCCGTCGATGACGCCGATGATGTCGACGATTTTCGTCGATGCCGTATCGATGGCGCCCATGGTGTCGACCACCTGGCTGACGATGCTGCCGCCCCGTTCGGCCACGCCGGACGCGGCCACCGCCATCTGGTTGGCCTGGCGCGCATTGTCCGCATTCTGCTTCACGGTGCTGGTCAATTCTTCCATCGACGATGCCGTCTCTTCCAGCGAACTGGCCTGCTGTTCCGTGCGCGCCGATAAATCCTGGTTGCCGGCGGCGATTTCGCCCGACGCCGTGGCGATCGCGTTGGTGCCCGTCTGCACTTCCGATACCACTTTGCGCAGCGCCTCGTTCATGCCGTGCAATGCGCGCATCAGGTCGCCGATTTCATCGCTGGCCGCCTTGCCGAAATGCGTGCGCAAGTCGCCGTCGGCCACCGTTTCGGCCACCTTCACGGCGGCCTTCAACGGCTGCGTGATCGAGCGCGTGATCAGCCACGCGCAGGCGCTGCCCAGCGCCACCACCAGCGCGCACAAGGTCAGCAGCAGGGTGAAGCTGCGTTCATTGGCCGCCTCGATCGCTTGCGCCGTGGCGTCGATGGCCTGGCGCTGCTGCGACAGCAGGGCCTTGACGTTGTTCTGGTATTTGGCGGCGGCCGGCGCGAAGCTGTCGCGGTAGGTGCTTTCCGCCTGCGCCGCATTGCCGGCCTTGCGCGCGTTCATCACCAGGGTCTTGGCATCCTGGTACTTGACGCGTTCGGCAATGGACGCCTTGAAAATGCTCTTTTCCTCTTCGGTATCGAGCAGCGCCTCGATTTTCTTCAGCAGTTCGCCGCCCTGTTTCGTGCTGTCGGCGATGGTGTCGGCGAACACGCTGGAGAGGGTTTCATCCGTGCTCCTGGCGATCATCGAGGTGCGCGCGATGGCCGAGTAAATCAATACGTACCAGTCCGATACGAGGCGTTCCTTGGCCAGCGGTTTTTCCATCATTTGCCGCGTTGCTTCGGCATTCACGTGGGCGCTGTACAGCGCGTACGAGGTGGAAATCACGGACAGCAGCAGCACCAGCGCGAAGCCTGCAGCCAGGCGCGTGCCGATACGGAGGTGGGAGAGGGCGTGCATGGTCGGAACTCCTGTCGCAGAGGGGATTTAAATTGCCTGTGCGACATAGTATGCACTGATAAGTGACCAAGAGGCGAGGGAAAAGCGTGCTTGTCTTTGCGCCTGTTGCAGCCACGCCCGTGCTACAGATCGCCCGCCTGGCGCAAGTCCGGCTGCTCCGCCCAGCGGGCGAAGGCGGCCGCCATGCGCTCGCTTTCCGCGATGGCGCGGCGCCAGTCGCGCATGCGTGCCGCGTGGTCCTGGCCGTAGTGGGGGAAGTCGCGCCGGTCCGGCAATTTGCCATTGGGCAGGCTGGCCACGAAGGCGGGCGAGGGCGAGACGAGGATCATATTGTCGAGTGCGCTATCGCCGTTGCGCGCGCGGCGCCAGGGCATGGCCTTGTCCAGCCAGCCGGGCACGATATGGTCGGCAAAATGCGGGTACAGCACCAGGTCCGGTTCGCGCTGGTAGGGCAGGTGCAAATGATAGTCGACCAGGCCGCCGTCCCAGTAGCGCCCGGGCGGCGCGCCGGCGATGTCCGTGACCGCATCGAGTACCAGTGGGATGGAACCGGAGGCCAGCAGCGCGTCGCGCAGGTTGTTCTGCGCCAGCGGCACGAAATGCGAATGAAAGGCATCGAAGCGCGAGCGCAGCCAGCTGGCGCCGTCCGGTCCGGCATGGAATACCGTGCGTTCCAGCGAGGCGGCCAGGCGCGCGCGCGCCACGGCGTTGCCGGCGGCCGCCAGCACGAAGCCGCGCCGGTCGCGCCATTTGCCCGGCTGCGCCAGCGCGCCGATGCCGCGCACGGCCAGCACCGAGAGGCTGTGCTGCGCATGCCGCAGCAGCTGTGCATCCTGGCCATCGAGGACGGCGTCGAGCAGGGCGCGGCACGTGCGGCTCACATGCGCCGCAGCGGGCTTGTCGGGATAGCGCTGGCCCACGTATTCGCGCACCAGGCGGCGCTGCGCGGCCACCGGGTCGGGGAACACGGCGGCGGCCATGCGCCAGGCGCCGATCGAGGCGCCGACGAAGTGGCGCGGGCGCGGCGCCTGCGGCAGGAAGTCGCCGAACAGCCAGCAATCGAGTTGATGCAGGATCAAGCCTTTCGGCCCGCCCGCGGCGGCCGGGACGATGGCGACGTCGAGCGCGCGCAAGCCGTGGTCGGCGATGCGTGCCCGGGCGCGGCGGCCCAGGCGGATGGTGATCGGTGATTGCATGAGTAGTCGCTGGCGGCCTGTAACCAGATATTTTACCGCCAGCGCGGCGTCACGACACAGATGCGCGCGTGATGGCCGCATTGTTAGCATTAATAAATTTCTTTAATGCAACCATTCTCTTGAGAAATGTTGCATAATATTGGACGTTGAATTTTTGGCATGTGCCAAGGATTCCTTATGTCCTGCTTTTTTTATTGGAATCGTATGCAACTGAATCACGCTTTTGTTCTGACCCTGATCGCCGCTTCGCTCGCCGCTTGCGGTGGTGGCGGTTCTTCCTCCCCAGCTGACCCGGTAGTGGCCGTGAATCCGCCCGTGACGCCCGTCCCGCCTGTTACACCTGTTACGCCGCCAGTCGTGCCTGTCACGCCGACTGCCACCGGCGAAAACACGGGCACTGTCAGTGCCCGTTTCGTCAATGGCGACAACAGCCGCTTCGTCTTTACGTCGATCGGCTTGCAGAGTAGTGGCAGGGCCGGCCTGCTGGTACAGGATGCCTCTGGTGCTTTGAGCAATATCGGCAGCATCGTCCTGACGGGCAATCCCGCCGTGACGCGTGAAATCGGCGGCGACGCCAGCTTTGCGCAGGGACGCTGGTTCAAGGGCGCGTTCAGCAATAGCTCCGGCGCCACTACGTTGAGCGGCAACAATGCCAGCGCGCATTATGTCGCTTATAACGTGCTCGCCGCACTGCCAGCAACGGGCACGTTTACCTGCGATGCGGGCACGTTCACGGCGCCAAGCTATACGGGTGGCAGCAGCGTCTCGTCGACCGCTTACTTCGGCACGGCCAGCGGCACGGCCAGCGTGTCGTTCGATGCCTCCGGCGCCAAGGTCGCGCTGTCGATCGATGCCAGCGCCGGCGGCAGCACGGGCAAGGTGAGTGCGTCGACCAGCATGGCGTCGGCGGCGTCGAGCAGCATCACCGGCGGCTACCTGTCGAACGGCACGGGCGCGCAGCTGATGCTGGGCGACGGCGGCGCTGGCCGCTACCTGCTGATCGCGGCTTACAAGGCGCAATTGGCGAATGGCGCCAATTACCAGGGCGTGGCCACCTTCCGCTGCTCTTGATGACGCCTGACGGCACCTGCTGCGCGTCGTGATTTGCGGCCGGCGATGCTCACTGTGTTACAGCACAGTTACGCTTCTTGGTCACAACTCCCTGCCGCTCGCAATGGTGCTGTCAGTCGCCGTGAGGTCAACGAGGACGACTACAATAAAAAAGCGGCGTCCGTGCAATGCACGGCGCCGCTTTTTTCGCCCGTCGTAATGACGCGATTACCGCAGCGCGGCGATCATCTGTTTCAGTTTGCCGGAATCGACGCAGAAGGCGCGGATGCCTTCGGCCAGTTTTTCCGTCGCCATCGCGTCTTCATTCATCATGAAGCGGAAGGCTTCTTCGTTCAGCGACATCTGCACGATGTTGGTCGATGGCGCCGCTTCGGCGCTCAGCTTGCGTTCCACCGGCGCATCGCTGTCGGCCAGCTTTTGCAGCAGGTCGGGGCTGATGGTGAGCAGGTCGCAGCCGGCCAGTTCGAGGATTTGCGAGGTGTTGCGGAAGCTCGCGCCCATCACCTCGGTCTTGTAGCCGAACTTGCGGTAGTAATTGTAGATGCGGCGTACCGATTGCACGCCCGGGTCTTCTGCGCCCACGTAGTCGATGCCCGTCGATTTCTTGTACCAGTCGTAGATGCGGCCGACGAACGGCGAAATCAGCTGCGCGCCCGCTTCGGCGCAAGCGATGGCCTGGGCCAGCGAGAACAGCAGGGTCATGTTGCAGCGGATGCCTTCCTTTTCCAGGATGGCGGCGGCGCGGATGCCTTCCCAGGTGGAGGCGATCTTGATCAGCACGCGCTCGCGGGCAATGCCGGCGTTCGAATACAGGGCGATCAGGTCGCGGCCCTTGGCGACAGTACCTTCCGTGTCGAACGACAGGCGCGCATCGACTTCGGTGGAGACGCGACCGGGGATGGTTTGCAGGATTTCCACGCCAAACGCGATCAGCAGGCGGTCGATGATTTCGGCGGTGGAGGCGTTCGGGTGGTCGCGCACGGCCTTTTCCAGCAGCGGCTTGTATTCATCCTTTTGCACGGCCTTCAGGATCAGCGACGGATTCGTCGTCGCATCGCGCGGCGTGTAAGCCTGGATCGATTGGAAGTCGCCGGTGTCGGCCACCACGGTAGTAAATTGCTTCAGTTGTTCGAGTTGGTTCATGGCTGCACGGGAAAGAGTGAATGGGCTTGCCGGGGTATTGTACATAATCCGGCAAGTCCGCCTGTGCTCTTTATTGCCTCAACCGATGAAGGAATCGAACTGCATGTCGAATTCCTGCAGCGCCTTCTGCGCATTCTGCATCTTCTTGCGGAATTCAGGCCCGCGCTGCAGGGCCAGGCCCACGGCCAGCACGTCGATCACGACCAGGTAGGCCAGCCGCGCTGAAATCGGGGTGTAGGGGTCGGTGTTGAAGACCAGGTCGATCGGGATCAGCACGGTTGCCAGGTCGGCCAGCGGCGTGCCCGATGGGGCCAGCACGACGACGTCGGCGCCGCCGCGGCGCGCCAGTTTCACGGAGCGGACCAGGGCGGGGCTGTTGCCGCGCTGCGAAATGGCCACCAGGCAGTCGCCGCCGCGCAGCAGGGCTGCAGCGATGCTGTGAATGTTCGGGTCGCTGTAGGCCACCGTCGGCACGCCCGAGCGGAAGAACTTGTGCTGCGCGTCGGCCGCCACGATGCCCGACGTGCCCTGGCCATAGAATTCGATCTTGCTGGCGCGCGACAGGATGTCGAGCGCGCGCTGGATCGCTTCCGGGTTCAGGTTGTTGCGCAGGTCGAGCAGGGTGTTGATCGAGCGGCTGCAGATTTTATTCACCAGGTCGGCCGCCAGGTCGTCCTGCGCCGGCTGCTCGTTCGCGCCCGGCATGGCCAGGGCCAGGCCCTGCGCCAGCTTCAGCTTGAATTCATGCCAGCCGTCATAGCCCAGCGTGCGGCAAAAGCGCACCACGGTCGGTTCCGACACCTGCGCGCTTTTCGCCAGCGCCGTGATGTTCTGGCTGACCGTCTGGTTGGGCTGGTCAAGCACGGCCAACGCGACCTTCTTCTCCGACTTGGAGAGCGAATCGAGCTGGGTGCGGATGGAATCGAGTAGCATTGATTAATCTTCTGGCAGTAATGCCGTAAGTTTGCGTCCTTTTCACCCCAAAAGCAAAGTTCCGGGGTCGGACCCTCAGGGGCCGACCCCAGTATTTCACCGTTCATGGTTAAGCCAAATCTTAACGGCTTCAGTCCTCTGGCAAGGCCTCTTCACGCCATTGCAAGCCGTCGCGGCCGATCAGGGCGCTGGCGGCCGCAGGGCCCCAGGTGCCGGCCGTGTATGGAATCGGCGCGCTGTCGTTCTGTTCCCAGCTGTCGAGAATCGGTTCGACCCATTCCCAGGCCGCTTCCAGTTCGTCGCCGCGCATGAACAGGGTCAGCTGGCCGCGCAGGACGTCGAGCAGCAGGCGCTCGTAGGCATCCATGCGCGGCGTCTTGAACGATTCGCGGAAATCGAGTTCCAGTTCCGCCGGTTTCAGACGCATGCCGTCGCCCGGGGTTTTCGCCATCAGGTTCATGCGCAAGCCTTCGTCGGGCTGCAAGCGGATCACCAGGCAGTTCGGCTGGAAGCTCGACGTCGGCTGGTTGAAGATCGAATGCGGGATCTGCTTGAAGCGCACAACGATCTCGGCCAGGCTGTCGGCCATGCGCTTGCCCGTGCGCAGGTAGAACGGCACGCCGGCCCAGCGCCAGGTGTCGATTTCCGCCTTCAGGGCCACGAAGGTTTCGGTGCGCGAGTGTTCCGGCGCATCGGGTTCGTCGCGGTAGCTCGGCACGGTGGCGCCGTCGACGTGGCCGGCGCGGTACTGGCCGCGCACGATGTTTTGCGCCAGGGTGGTGGGCGTGAATTTCTTGAGCGAGCGCAACACTTGCAGCTTTTCATCGCGCACGGCGTCCGGCGCGATCGAGGTCGGCGGCTCCATGGCGACGATGCACAGCAGTTGCAGCAAGTGGTTTTGCAGCATGTCGCGCAGCGCGCCCGAGGTGTCGTAGTACCCCATGCGGTTGCCCACGCCCAGTTTTTCGGCGATGGTGATCTGCACATCGGAAATCCATTCGCGGCGCCACAGCGGCTCGAACAGGATATTGCCGAAGCGCAGGGCCAGCAAGTTCTGCACGGTTTCCTTGCCCAGGTAATGGTCGATACGGTAGATCTGCGATTCCTGGAAGACCTTGCCCACTTCTGCATTGATCTGCTTGGCGCTGGCCAGGTCGCGGCCCAGCGGCTTTTCCAGCACCACGCGCGAATTCGGCGTGACCAGGCCGTTGTCTTCGAGGTTGTCGCAGATCAAGGCGAACAGGTGCGGCGGCGTGGCCAGGTAGTACACGCGCGTCAGGTCGGCATCGCCGCGCAGTGCTTCGACCAGCGGCGCGTACGTGGCCGCATCGCTGGCGTTGAGCGACACATACACGATGCGCGCGCAGAACTTGCTCCAGGTGGCGGCGTTCAGGGTGCTGGCCTTGATGTGGGGACGCGAATTGGTCTCCACCATCTTCAGGAAGGCTTCCTGGCCGCTGTCCTGGCGGCCCACACAGATGATGCGCGCCGTCGGCGGCAAATCGTTCGCGACGTCGCGCGCATACATTGCAGGCAACAACTTGCGCATTGCTAAATCGCCGCTGCCGCCAAACAGGACCAGGTCAAAATCGGTAAGTGCCATAAGTGAGTGTCGTCGCAAAAGTAAAAGGGCCGGAGCGGGGAGGAAGCCGACCGGAAGTGCCAGTCTGTCGCTACTATAATCGATGGTGTAAATTTACTACGTAGAACAGGCAATTGCAAGAAATTTTACTACATTCCATCCGCTGCCGTCGCCATTTTGCCCCGTATGCTTGCCAGCGATGCCGGCATGGCCATTATATGCCGTTCGCCGGTGCTGGCGCAGCATCATGCTTGTCATCGGCTTTTCAAAGCAACCATGGTTGCCAGGGAAATTTTCGATTCTCTCCGTCATCATTTGCGCTGTAGCAACAAGCAAATCAAGAAATGCTGTCAGGATCGCCGTTGGCAGCGTAAAGTAGCTTTGAGGAAAGTAAAAAACCGTATAATTCAAGCTCGAATCGATAGCAACTATTGGTTGTAAGAAATTGTACGATATACACTGCACCGCTAGCGCCGGCCATGCCCCGAACCCGCCATCCGACGTCCATGCGACGTGCAGTCCGCACTGCCCGCAGCATCAGGGGCAGGCGACTTAACTTTACAAGACGGCTCAAGGGGACACAATGAATTCAATGCAGCAAGATGTCGATGAACGCACCAGCCTGACAGGCAATAACAAATTCGAACTTTTCCTGTTCAAGCTGGGTACCAGTGATCACTCGACCAGCCGCGAACTATTCGGCATCAATGTGTTCAAGGTCCGTGAAATCATGGAAATGCCGGCCATCACGGCGGTGGCTGGCTCGCACCCGCACATGCTGGGCGTGGTCAATATCCGTGGCCAGATCGTGCCCGTGATCGACTTGCCGATGGCGGTCGGCTGCAAGAGCAATGGCTTGAAGATCCTGATGGTGACGGAGTTCGCCCGCTCGACACAGGCGTTTGCCGTGGAAGAGGTTGATGAAATCGTGCGCCTGGAATGGAACCAGGTCCTGTCGGCCGAATCGAGTGTCGGCGGCGGCCTCGTCACCAGTATCGCGCGCCTCGATGGCGATACGGACAAGACGCGTCTGGCGCAAGTGCTGGACGTGGAGCAAATCCTGCGCAACGTGCTGCCGTCGGGCGATCCGGACGTGGACGAGAACAGCATCGGCCCGCAGGTGCGCTTGCCGGCCGGCGCCGTGATCCTCGCGGCCGACGATTCCTCGCTGGCCCGCTCGCTGATCGAAAAGGGCCTCGAAGCGATGGGCGTGCCCTTCATCATGACCAAGACCGGCAAGGAAGCGTGGGAACGCCTGCAAGCGATCTCGGCTCAGGCGGCAACGGAAGGCAAGACGGCGAAAGACAAGGTTGCGCTGGTGCTGACCGACCTGGAAATGCCGGAGATGGACGGTTTTACCCTGACGCGCAACATCAAGAACGATGGCCGCTTCTCCAACATCCCCGTGGTGATCCACTCGTCGCTGACGGGCTCGACCAACGAAGACCACGTCAAGGGCGTGGGCGCCGATGGTTATGTGGCGAAATTCGTGGCGGCCGAATTGGCCGAGACGATACGCAAAGTGCTGGCCCGGTAATCTGCGCGGCCAATGTTAAAAAGCGCCGGTACCCGCGAGGGTCCGGCGCTTTTTCATGCTGGCAAGCGATTACGCTTGATACAGGTGTTCCGGCTGGCCCGCCACGTCCACGCGCACGGACAGCACGTGGCCCGTCAACGGGTAGTCGGCGATCTCGGCAGCCGAGCGGTTGTGGCTGGCGCTGGTGATGTACAGGGTGCGCAGGTCGGGACCGCCAAACGTCACCATGGTGGGGCAGCGCACGGGCACGGTAATTTCGCCCAACAGGTGGCCATCGGGGGCGAAGCGCAAGATCTTGCCGCCTTCAAACATGGCCGACCAGTAATTGCCTTCGCTGTCGACGGCCGCGCCATCGGGGCGCCCGCCGTAATCAAACGCTTTCTTGTCCGTGGAAAAGCGCTGGAACGGTTGCGGCGCGGAAATGGCGCCTGTCGCCGCATCGAAGTCGAAGCGGTCGATGCGGTGCGTGGTGGTATCCGAGTGGTACATGGTGCGCTTGTCCGGGGAAAAGCCCAGGCCGTTCGACACGGTCATGCCGCCCGACCAGACCTTGCGTACCTTGCCCTTTTCCAGCACGAACATTTCTGCGGCGTCAGCGTTGCGCGGCTCGAAAATCGTGCCGACCCAGAAACGGCCGGCCGGGTCGACCTTGCCGTCGTTGAAGCGCGTGGTGGCCATGTCGAACGGCGCCGGGGCGATTTCCGCCAGGCTGCCCGTCTTCGTGTCGAGGTGGGCAAAGCCGCTGCGCAGGGCGACGATCAGGCCGCCGCCGGCATTGATGGCCAGCGCCGACGGTTCCGTCGGCATGTTCCACTGCTCATGTTTGCCGCTGGCCGGGTGCAGCCGGTGCACGGCGCGGCCATCGATGTCGACCCAGTACAGGGCCGCTTCCTTGCCGTGCCATAGCGGACATTCGCCCACTTGCATGGGCTTGTCGCTGACGACCTTGATTTCGTAAATATTCATAAACCTCAATTAAGTTAATACGCCGCCTTGGCGGCTTTCGCCAGTGCAATCAAGCCATTGGTCGAGCTGTCGTGGTGGTCGGGACGGGCTTCGCCCGTCAGTTCGGCCTGGATTTTCTTCGCCAGCACCTTGCCCAGTTCGACGCCCCACTGGTCGAAACTGTTGACGTTCCACAAGACGCCCTGCACGAAGGTCTTGTGTTCGTACAGCGCGATCAGGGCGCCCAGGGTGGTCGGGGTCAGCTGGTCCATCAAGATGGTATTGCTGGGGCGGTTTCCGGGGAAGGTCTTGTGCGGTATCAAGGCCTCGATCTCGCTTTCCGGCAAGCCCTGCGCCTGCAGGTCAAGGCGCACCTCTTCACCCGTCTTGCCCGTCATGAAGGCTTCCGACTGGGCGAAACAGTTGGCCAGCAGGGCGTCGTGGTGGCCCGGCAAGTCGTGCGTGGCGCGCAGGGCGGCGATGAAGTCGATGGGCGTGATGTCGGTGCCCTGGTGCAGCAGCTGGAAATACGCATGCTGCGCATTCGTGCCGCAGTCGCCCCAGATGAGGGGACCGGTTGGCACGTCGACGGGCACGCCATCCTTGGTGACGCGCTTGCCGTTGCTTTCCATGTCCAGCTGTTGCAAATAGGCGGCAAAGCGGCTCAAATCCTGATGATACGGCGCGATGGAAACGGAGCCGCAATCGAGGAACTGGCGGTTCCAGAAGCCCACCATGGCCAGCACCACGGGCATGTTGTCTTCCAGTGGCGCCTGGCGGAAGTGTTGATCCATCGCATGCGCGCCAGCGAGGAAATCGCTGAAGTATTCAAAGCCCACGGACAGGGCCACGGCCAGGCCGATCGAGGACCAGACGGAGTAGCGGCCGCCGACCCAGTCCCAGAACGGGAACATGTTGTCCGGCGAAATGCCGAAGTCGACGATGGCTTGCGTATTGGTCGAGACGGCTACAAAATGCTGGGTCAGATCCTTTTCTTCGCCTTCCAGCAGGAACCAGGCGCGCGCCGTGTTGGCGTTGAGCATGGTTTCCGCCGTGACGAAGGTTTTCGACGCCACGATGAACAAGGTCGTTTCCGGATCGACTTTGGACAGGGTCGCTTCCATGTCGTGGCCGTCGACGTTGGAAACAAAGTGCATTTCCAGCCCCGGGTTGGCGTAGGAGCGCAGGGCCAGGCAGGCCATTTTCGGACCCAGGTCCGAGCCGCCGATGCCGATATTGACGATGTCGCAGATGGGCTTGCCCGTGTAGCCGAGCCAGCTGCCATTGCGCACCTTGTCCGTAAATGCCTTGACGCGCTGCAGCACATCTTGCACGTCGGCATCGATATCCTGGCCGTCGACCACCAGCCTGGTGCCGCGCGGCGCGCGCAAGGCAGTATGCAGAACGGCCCGATGTTCGGTAAGATTGATTTTCTCGCCGGTGAACATGGCTTCGCGCTGCGCTTCCACGCCGCGCTCGCGGGCCAGGTCCATCAGCAGCGCCATGGCGGTGGCGTCGACCCGGTTCTTCGAGTAATCGAGCAGCAGGCCGGCCGCATCGACCGTCATCGTCGAGAAACGTGCGGGATCGGCCGCGAACAGCTGGCGCAGATGCACTTCGCGCAGGCTGGCGCTATGCGCTTGCAGGGACTGGAAACTGGCGGTGGCGGTGATGGCAGGAGTAGGTGCTGGCTGGCGCATGGCGGTCGGCTTGGGTGCTTGTCTCGGTTGAAAGGAGCGCGGCGCGTTCGTCGTGGCGAACAGCGGATCCGGCGTTGATATGGGAATAATACATCAGAAAAACGTAATTTCACTACAGTTTGTGACGTGAAGCCGATTTTGTTGTGCTTTTTTTAGCGATTGCAGCAGTGATATATAAGAGATATGTTGGCAATCGCTGATACGCGATATTGCCTGGGCTGGCTTTGATAAGCCGCAATTTGTGGCTTATTTCTGTTGTTGGGCCATGCAAGAGTGCTTCTTCTTCACTATTTTGTAGTAAAATTTCACGAAATACTCATTTTTAAGGAAATCCATATGGCGCTGCATCCAGTAGTCGAATCCGTAACAGCGCGCATCATCGCGCGCAGCCGGCCATCGCGCGGCGCCTATCTGGCGCATCTGGATGCGGCCCGCATCCAGGGCGTGCAGCGCGGCGCCCTGTCGTGCACCAACCTGGCGCACGGCTTTGCCGCCTTTCCCGCCAACGACAAGCTGTCGCTGAAGGAATACAAGAAGCCGTCCGTGGCCATCGTTTCCTCGTATAACGACATGCTGTCGGCGCACCAGCCCTTCGAAGGCTTCCCGCAGATCATCAAGCAAGCCGTGCGCGAAGTGGGCGCCGTCGCCCAGTTCGCCGGCGGCGTGCCCGCCATGTGCGATGGCGTGACGCAAGGCCAGCCGGGCATGGAACTGTCGCTGTTTTCGCGCGACACCATCGCCATGTCGACGGCCGTGGCGCTGTCGCACAATATGTTCGATGCCGCCCTGTACCTGGGCGTGTGCGACAAGATCGTGCCGGGCCTCTTGATCGGCGCGCTGCACTTCGGCCATTTGCCGGCCGTTTTCGTGCCGGCCGGTCCGATGACGTCTGGCCTGTCGAACCAGGAAAAAGCCAAGGTGCGCCAGCTGTATGCACAAGGCAAGGCCACGCGCGAAGACTTGCTTGAAGGCGAGTCGAAGGCCTACCATGGCGCCGGCACCTGTACCTTCTACGGTACCGCGAACAGCAACCAGATGCTGATGGAAGTGATGGGCCTGCATTTGCCGGGCGCCGCCTTCATCACGCCGAACACGCCGCTGCGCGATGCGCTGACCAAGGCCGCCGCCCAGCGCGCGGCCGTCATCACGGCGCAAAGCGCCAGCTATTTGCCAGTCGGCCATATCGTCGACGAGAAATGTATCGTCAACGCCGTCGTGGGCTTGCTGGCCACGGGCGGTTCGACCAACCATACCCTGCACCTGGTGGCGATCGCCAAGGCGGCCGGCATCGTCATCGACTGGAACGATTTCAACGAACTGTCGGCCATCGTGCCGATGCTCACGCGCATCTACCCGAACGGCGACGCCGACGTGAACCATTTCCACGCGGCCGGCGGCACCGGTTATCTGATCCGTGAACTGCTGGACGCGGGCCTGCTGCACGAGGACGTCAACACCATCTTGGGTCACGGTTTGCGCGCGCACTGCATGGAGCCGTTCCTCGGCGAAGACGGCAAGGTCTTCTGGAAAGATGCGCCGGCGACCAGCGCCGACGAGAACGTGCTGCGCCCGGCTTCGAACCCGTTCGCGCCGGACGGCGGCATGGTCCTGGTAGCGGGTAACCTGGGCCGCGCCGTGATGAAGGTCTCGGCCGTCAAGCCGCAGCACCGCACGGTCGAAGCGCCTGCCCTGGTGTTCAATTCGCAGGAAGAATTCATGGCCGCCTACAAGGCCGGCACGCTGGACCGCGATTTCGTTGCCGTGCTGCGCTTCCAGGGCCCGCGCGCCAACGGCATGCCGGAACTGCATGCGCTCACGCCCGCGCTGGCCAATCTGCAGGATGCGGGCCGCCACGTGGCGCTGGTCACCGATGGCCGCATGTCGGGCGCGTCGGGCAAGGTGCCTGCCGCCATCCACGTCTCGCCTGAAATCCTCGCCGGCGGCCCGCTGGGCCTGGTGCGCGACGGCGACATCATCCGTCTCGACGCCTTCACGGGCGTACTGGAGGCGCTGGTGCCGGCCGACGTCTGGCACGCGCGTTCGCTGGTCACGGCCGACCTGTCGCCGAACCACGTCGGCATGGGCCGCGAGCTGTTTTCCATGTTCCGTTCCACCGTCAGCGCGGCGGAAGAAGGTGCCACCACCTTCGGCCTGCCGTCGCCGATTCCCACCACCGTCGCCTTGCACGACGCCGACAATGTCGGCGATACCGTACCGGGTTCCGATGAAGACTTTTTGGCTAGGAAATAAGAGATGACCATGACACTACTGGAAATTATGCGCACCTCGAGCGTGATCCCCGTGATTGCGATCGACGATCCTGAACACGCCGTACCGCTAGCGCGCGCGCTGGTGGCGGGCGGCATCCGCGTGCTGGAAGTGACCCTGCGCACCAAGCACGGCCTCGAAGCGATCCGCGCCATGTCGGCCGTGCCGGGCGCCATCGTCGGCGTCGGTACCCTGACCCGTCCCGAGGAATTCGCCCAGGCGCGCGATGCGGGCGCCGTCTTCGGCGTCTCGCCAGGTCTGACGTCGGCCCTGGTGGCGGCGGCGAAAAGCAGCGGCCTGCCCTTGCTGCCAGGCGTGATGACGCCAGGTGAAGTGATGGCGGCGCGTGAAAACGGCTTCCAGCAGCTGAAATTGTTCCCGGCCGTGCCGGCGGGCGGCATCGGCATGCTCAACGCGATCTACGGACCGCTGCCGGACATCACCTTCTGCCCGACGGGCGGCATCTCGCAAGAGACGGCGTCGCAGTTCCTGGCGTGCAAGAACGTCGCCTGCGTGGGCGGTTCGTGGCTGACGCCGAAAGACGCGATTGCGGCCGGCAACTGGGACCGTATCACGGAAATCGCCAAGGCTGCCAGCGGTCTTCGATTGGCTTAAGCGGTACTGGCGCGGCAGGCTTTACGCTTGCCGCGCTTTCTTCTCTTCTTCTTATGCGAGTCTTGCGCCGCCCCCTCACCATCGGCGAAACCGCCATGGCCCGCAGCGTCTTCCAGGGCGCCATCGACTACGCGCGCGTGCGCGTTGTGCGCGGCTCCTTTCTACCGTTCGGCTTGCAGGACCAGAACACGGCGATGACGCCGCGCGGCAGCCTGCATTTCATGCCAGCCCAATACCGCGACGATTTTTCCCGAGAAGGGAACAGCGGCAAACTGTTCTTCATCCACGAAATGGTGCACGTGTGGCAGTACCAGCTCGGCTACAGCGTGCTGCTGCATGGCGTGCTGCTGGCGCTGCGCGGCGGCTACATTGCCCAGCGCGCCTACCGCTACGATGCGCAGGCAGGTGGCGTCCTGTCCGATTTCAACATGGAACAGCAGGGCGACATCATCGCCCACTACTTCGGCGCGCGCCAGCTGGGCATTCCCGCCTACGTGGCGAAGCTGCCGCAGCTGCAGGATATCCTGCAAGGCTTCCTGATCGACCCCGCCGACAGCCGCTTGCTGCCGCGCTGATGCCTGCGTCACGGTGTCGTGTTCGATGCCAGGCGCACGTCCGGCGCACGCAGGCTGGCCGCCGCATCCTTGCCCAGCAATAAACGCAGGTCGGCGCCCGTGCCGATGCCGCTGTCGTCCGCCGCTTGCAGCTGCGGCATGCCGCCCAAGGCCAGCGCCAGGGCGGCGGCCGCCTGCGCATGGCCGGGACGGTAGACGATGCTGCTGGCCTGGACGCCGTACGGCCGCTGGTTACCCAGCCGCAGGACGCTGATGCCCATGCCGCCCAGCATGCCGCGCATGCGCGCCGCCATCCCGGTTTCTCCATTGCCGTTGATGACTTCCAGCCGTGGCAGCGGCGCCGCCTGCTTCGCCACGGCGGGCAAGGCGGCCGGCGCGGCGCGTGGCGCTACGGGAGCGTCGCGCCAGCTCAGCGCAAAGATATTCGGCTGCAACTGCGTCAGCTGCAGGCGGCTGGCAGGCGCCGCGGGCACCGGCGCCGTCGGCGCCAGGTCGGGCGCGACGGCGTCCGCGGTGGTATCGACCGCATCGATCGTCCCTATGCTGCGCGCCAGCGCCGCGATGGCCAGCTCCAGGTTGGCGCGCGCCGGCTGCTGGCCATTGTCGAGCTGCAGGGACTGGCGCAGCACGGCCGCCGCCTGGACATACTCTCCCTGCAGGTACAGCACGTAGCCGAGGTTGTTGTAGGTCCGGGCCGTCGGCGCCTCCTGCGCCAGCGCCTGCAGCATGGCGCGGGCCGTCTCCAGCTGGCCCAGCTGCGCGTGCAGTACGGCGGCGCCATTGCGCGCGTCGGCCGAGTCGGGCGTCAGCAGCATCGCTTCGCGGTAGGCGGACATCGCCGCACGCGGATCGCCCAGTTCCTGCATGCGCTTGCCCAGCTTGCAGAACGCGGCGGTGCGGGCGGCGGGGCTGTCATCGATGCGCGCCTGGGACGGCGCAGCGTGATTGTCCTGGCTGTGCTGGCTGGCGGGGCCGGGCAGGTGGCCGCAGGCGGGCAGCAGGCCGGCGCAGGCGAGCATGAGCATCAGGGTGGTGTGCTGTGACATGGCGGTTCTCCGGTTAGCTGCCGCTGCCCATGCTGGGCAGGAGCACGCGGTAGATTTGCAGGAAGGCTGGTCCCATCAGGACGACCAGCAGTGAAGGGAAGATGAAAAAGATCAGCGGGAACAGCAGCTTGAGGGCGATCTTCGCCGCTTCTTCCTCGGCCATCTGGCGGCGCTTGGTGCGCAGCTGGTCCGACTGCACGCGCAGCGAGGCGGCGATGCTGGTGCCGAAGCGCTCGGCCTGGATCAGCATGGCCACCAGCGCGTCGACATCCTCGACGCCCGTGCGCAGGGCCAGGTTGCGCAGCGCCCGTTCCTTGGTGTTGCCGGCGCGTAGTTCCAGCATCACCAGATGCAATTCCTCGGCCAGCACCGCGCTTTTCAGGGCGATCTCGGCCGCCACCCGGGCCAGCGCCGCATCCATGGCCAGGCCCGCTTCCACGCACACTGTCATCAAGTCAAGCGCATCGGGAAAGCTTTCGAAGATATCACGCTGGCGCCGCTTGATCATTTGCGCCAGCACGATATTGGGCAGGTAGTAGCCGATGGCGGCCACGATCAGCAGCCAGAACAGCAATGCCTTGCCCGCCATCTGGCTGCCCGAGGCGCTCAGTCCCAGGAACAGCAGCAGGGGCAGGCCGATGGCCAGCATGGTCTTGGCGGAAAAGAACAGGATGGGCGCCGACGCCTGGCGCAGGCCGGCATTCATGAAGCGCCGGCGCATCACGGAGCCTTCCCAGCCCTGGTCGGGCAGCGATAGTTTGGCCAGGGGGCCGCTCAGGCGCACCATGCGTGCCAGCCAGGGGCTGGGCGCCGATGCGCCGGGCGCCGCCGCGCTCTTGCCGGCGGCGTTGTCCATGCGCTGGCGCAAGGGATCGGGCGCAAAGCTGCGCATGGCCACCAGCACGGTGCCGAAGACGGCAATGAAGAGCAGGGCGAGAAAGGCGATATGCACGGGATTCATGAGGGTTCTCCTTGCGGGCTCAGACGCGGATACGGATGATATTGCGCATGACCAGGATGCCGCACACCATCATCACCAGGGCGCCGGCGAGCATCTTGCGTCCGCCCGGGTCGACGAACAGCATTTCCAGGAACTGCGGATTGGTCAGGTGGATCATGGCCGCCGCGCCGAAGGGCAGCAGCGACAGGATCCAGGCCGACAGCTTGCCTTCGGCCGACAGCACGCGTACCTGCCCCAGCAGCTTGATGCGCTCGCGGATGATGCGGCTGATGCTGTCGAGCAGTTCGGCCAGGTTACCGCCCGTTTCGCGCTGGATCAGCACGGCGATGACGAAGTAGCGCAAGTCCGTGCTGGGCACGCGCGTGGCCAGGTTCATCAGGGCGTCCTGCATGGCGATGCCGAAATTGACTTCGTCGAAGGTGGCGCGAAATTCCACGGCCAGCGGCGCGTTCATTTCATCGCCGACCATTTTCAGGGCGGTGGGGAAGGCATGGCCGGCGCGCAGCGCGCGCGCCATCAGATCCAGCGCGTCGGGCAGTTGTTGCTCGATGCGCTGCAGGCGCTTGGCCTTGGCGCGCAAGACCACCAGCAGCGGCAGCAGGGCCGCGCCCGCCACCAGCGGCAGGAGCAGCAGCCACGGCACGCTGAGGTAGCTGAGCAGCAAAAATGCGGCGCCGGCCGTGGCCAGCATCACGCCGGCGAAGCTGGCCACGCTCCAGCTCAGGCCCGACTGCTCCAGCAGGCGGTCGAGTGCATGCACGCGGGGCACGCTGAGCAGCACGCGCTGCAGGGCCGGGGTGTCGCTCAGCAGGCGCTTCTTGATCATCGAGCTGCCCGTGTCGCCATGCGCGCCGGCCGACATGATGCGCAGGCGGCGCGCGACCCTTTCCGCTTCCGGGCCGCGCGAGGTGTTCCACGCCAGGTACACCCCCTCGATCAGCAGCACCACGGCGATGAAGGTGAGGATGGCGAATACGTAATAGAGATAGTCCATGATGCTCCCCTTAATGGTACTGGCGGGCGGGATCGAACAGGGTTTCCGGCAGGCTGATGCCGAAGGCGCGCAGGCGTTCCAGGAAACGCGGCCGCACGCCGCTGGCATGGAAATGCCCCTGCACCGTGCCGTCCTCGCCGATGCCCGTCTGGCGGAAGGTGAAGATTTCCTGCATGGTGATCATCTCGCCTTCCATGCCCGTGATTTCCTGGATCGACGTGACCTTGCGCTTGCCGTCCGTCAGGCGCGATACCTGCACCACCACGCTGATGGCCGAACTGATCTGCTGGCGCATGGCTTTCACGGGCAGGGCCGCCGAGGCCATGCTGATCATGTTTTCCAGCCGCGTCAGCGCGTCGCGCGGCGTGTTCGCGTGGATGGTGGCCATCGAGCCTTCATGCCCCGTGTTCATGGCGCCCAGCATGTCGAGCGCCTCGGCGCCGCGCACCTCGCCCAGGATGATGCGGTCGGGGCGCATGCGCAGCGCGTTGCGCACCAGCGCCCGCTGCGTCACCTCGCCCTTGCCCTCGATGTTCGCGGGTCGCGTTTCCAGGCGTACCACGTGCGGCTGCTGCATCTGCAGTTCGGCCGCGTCCTCGATGGTGACGATGCGTTCGGCCGTGCTGATGAAGCCGGAAATCGCATTGAGCATGGTGGTCTTGCCGCTGCCCGTGCCGCCGGAGATCAGGATGTTGACCTTGGCCTTGCCCAGCGCCTGCAGGGTGGTGCTCATTTCCTCGGTCAGGCTGTGCTTGAGCAGCAGGTCGGCCAGGCGCAGGGGCTGGGCCGAGAAGCGCCGGATCGACATCACGGGGCCGTCGATGGCCAGCGGCGGGATGATGGCGTTCACGCGTGAACCGTCGGGCAGGCGCGCATCGACCATGGGGCTCGATTCATCGATGCGCCGGCCCACGCGCGAGACGATCTTGTCGATGATCTTCATCAAATGCGCGTCGTCGGTAAAGCAGACGTCGCTCAGCTCCAGACGGCCATGGCGCTCGACATATACCTGGCGGTAGGTGTTGACGAGGATATCGGACACGCCGGGATCGGCCAGCAGCGGCTCGAGCGGGCCGAAACCGAGTACCTCGTCCTGGATGTCGCGGATCAGCGAGCGCCGTTCCAGCTCGTTGATCACCACATTGTCTTCCGTGAGCACGTCGCTGACGAGGATTTTCAGCTCTTCGCGGATCTGCTCGCGCGACAGGCGCTGCATGCCCTCCAGGTCGACGCGGTCGAGCAGCGCCTGGTGGGTGCGGTGCTTGAGCTGCTGGTAGCTGTGGCTCGACGCGCCCTGGTGCGCGGCATCGTCATTCAGGCTGGCGTCATCCTGGGCATATCCCAGGCGGTCCCGCAGGGTGAGTTTTTCGGCAGTCATGGTCGGTCTCCGGTAAGTGGGGGCGTATCAGGCTTGAGTATCGGGCTGGAGCCTCAGGCGCGCGCCAGCAGCCGCGAAACCCAGCCTTGCGCGGCGGGCGGGGTTTCGCCGGCCAGGCTGGCAGCCAGTTCCTGCAGGGCGCGCGAGACGGCGTTGTGCGGCGTCAGCTTGAGGATGGGCACGCCCTGGCTGACGGAAGCGGCCACCGCTTCGTAGTGGTTGGGGATGGACTTGTAGACGTGCTTGCCATACGCCGCTTCCAGGTCGGCCACGCGGATGCTGTCGCTGCTGGCATAGCGGTTCAGGATCAGGCGGATCTTGTCTTCGCGGTAGCCGAGGCCGCGGAACACGTCGAGCAGGCGCTTGCCGTCGCGCACATACGGCAAGGTTGCCTGCAGCACGGGGAAGATCAGGTCGGCCCGGTCCAGTGCGCGCACGCTGACGGGGTCGAGTCCGCGCCCCACGTCGAGCAGGATGTAGTCGTACTGGCTGCGCGCCAGGGTCAGCAAACGGTCGATATGGTCGGCCTCGACGTCGGCCGCATGGGCCGGGTCGTCGGCGGCGGCCAGCACGCTGTAGGCGGGCGTGATCTGGATCATGCTGGCGCTGAGCAGCGAGGCGTCGAGGCGCACGATCTGCTGCGACAGCTGCGACAGGGTGGCGGCCGGCTTGTGGTCTGAAACGAACAGGGCGGCGTCGCCGAACTGCAGGTTCAGGTCGAACAGCGCCACCTTGCGCTGCTCGCCGGCGGCCAGCGCGTAGCCGAGGTTGGCGGCGATGAAAGTGGCGCCGCTGCCGCCCTTGCACGAGACGAAGGCCAGCACCTGGCCCTTGCGCGTGACCTGTTTTTGCAGCTTGTCTTCGATGCGGCGCAGGGCGGCGCACAGGGCCGCGTCGTCGTCGGGCTGCAGCACTTCGCGCACGCCGGCGCGCATCGAGCGCAGCAGGAATTGCGGACTTTGCTGCGGACATTGCACGATGAGGGCCAGGTTCGGATGGCGTCCGCCCAGCAGCTCGAGCCGTTCCAGCTCCGCTTCGCCCGTCTGTTCCTGCTCCAGCAGCAGCAAGTCCGGCGTGACGCCGTTGTCGAACACATCCGGTATGCTCGCCAGCAGGGTGACGCGGTCGGCCGCGCTGCGTTCGCGCAGCAAACGGGTAAGGCGCTTGAGCTGGACTTCATTCTTCGAGACGATGACGATATTCACTTGGTACTCCCCGGTAAAAGCGTTCAGTTGATCTGGAAGCCCAGGCTTTCGGCGTGCATGACCACCACCGAGGCCGGCACGGCGATATTCAGAAAACCGAACAGGCTGACCATCGGCGTATAGCTGACGTTGTCGATCGAGACGCGCACGCTGTCGATGCAGCTGGCCGTGCGTGTGTTGTCGCCGCAGGCCGACAGGTTGTCGCCCGGGTCAGTCGGCGGCAAGGTTACTTCGGCACCGCTCTTGTTCAGGTAGCTGATGGTGATATTGGCGGCCGTCAGTTCCGGGGCGGCCGGCAGGGCGGTGCCGCCGAACAGGGCCAGGGTCTTGACGGCGTCGGTCTGGTCGATCCAGCGCACCACCGCTTCGCGCGCGGCGCGGCGGCTCACTTCCTGCACCGTGTTGTACAGGTACAGCATGCGGCCGAATTCGAGGATGCCGAACAGCAGGGTGAAGAACAGCAGCGACACCAGGGCGAATTCGACGGCGGCGGCGCCGCGCTGGCGCCCGGCTGGAGGAGACGATGAAAGGCGGTGGCGCATTGCGTTCTCCTTACAGCATGTAGCGCATGGTGGTGCGCGGTGCGAGCGGCGTGGCATAGGTGCTGGCCGCGCCGATCACGAAGGGCAGGTACTGGCCTACCGACAGCGTGTAGTTGACGACTTCGACGCGGATGCCGCCCGGCGCCGTGCCATCGGTGCAGCTGCTGTCGTTGAATGCCGCGTCCAGGCAGGTGACCGTCACGTTGGCCGTGGTGAAGTCGCTGATGCCGGCGCTGACGGCCGCATCGGCCACCGTCTGTTTGGCGGCAGGCACGCCCTGCGAGGCGATGCCGGCCTTGGCCTTGACGGACATGTTGCGCGCCGCATCGCGCGTGGCCTTGTTCAGCGCGTCGTAGTACCAGAAGGCGCGGCCAAAGCCGAAGATGCCGGCCAGCAGCGTGACCAGCAGGGCCAGCACGATGCCGAATTCGACGGCGGCGCCACCGCGCTGGCTGATAGGGGAAAGGTGGATGCGCATGGCCGCCTCACTTGTAGAGTTTGATTTCGGAATTCGGCACGGGCTCGATCAGGCCCGCGAACTCGACGTCGAGGCGCTTGGTTCCGCCGCTGAAATCGGCTTTCATCGTCATGAAGAATTTGCCGATGCCCACCGCATTCATGGTGCCGCACGAGGCCGGCCCGACGGGCGCCGTGCGGCAGTCGACCAGCACCACGTTGAGGATGCGGCGGTTGCGCTGGCCCGGATGTGCCGCCGACGGCGCCTGGAACGTGGGGCCGCTGGTCTGGTTGTACGGCGCAGGCGGCGTAGTGGCAGGAAAGCCTGCGCCGGGGCTGACGGGATAGCTGGCCGTGTCGAAGTAATTCGCCTTGGCCGTGCTGTACATGGGGTTGGCGTTGCCGTCCGCGACGCTGTAGGCCGTGCCGGCCTTGGCCGGGGTGGCGCCATTGCTTTGGTAGGCGGGGCCATACGACCACAGCACGCCGTAGCCGGCGAACTGGGCGAACGTGGCCGAGGGCGCCGGGACGGGGCCGGCCGACGGCAGCTGGTAATTCGGCTTGTTGCCGGCAAGGCTGACCGGCTGCTGGCTGGGCAAGGTGCTGGCGCCCGGCTGCATCCAGCCGGTGGGCGGCGAGTTGGCGGCAGCGGCGGCGCAGGGCGACGCGGCGCCCACGCACGGATATTCCTTGATGTTGGTGTCGGGCGGCGCCGTCGCGGGGTCGCACACGGATGGCCCGCCGTAGTCGTCGAAGCGCGAATTGAGCGAGGCGGCCAGCGAAGCCGTCAGCCCCGTGTTCGTGTAGACCTGGCCCGTGCCGCTGGTGATGACGGCGCTGCTGCCCGTGCACATGAATGGCGCGGTGGAGGCGGCGCTCGCGTGCGAGGCGCTGCAGCTGCCGGGCGGCGCGTCGACAGGGTTGATCAGGTAGGGATCGGACGGGCCGCCCAGCGGATTGAGGCCGAACAGGTTGTAGGTGACGCCGCGGCGAAAGCCGAATTCGACCAGTTCCGTCAGGCCTGTGCCGGCCGGCGCGGCCGGATACGTGTATTGCGCCGTCTTGTTGGCCGGATCGACGGCGCACACGCCGATCGGCGTGACGTCGTTGACGAAACGTCCCGCCACGGCTACGCCCGAGGTGCTGGTGCTGGCGATGCCGGCGATGCCCATCAGGTAGGTGGCGAAGGTCTTGCTGCCCGTGTCGACCTGGATGAAGGTCATTCCCTGCGGGCTGGTGCGGGCGCTGGCGCCGGACGACCAGGGACCGTCCGGGCTGGGGCCAAAGCTGATGTTGGCGGCCGTGATGGTCAGGGTGGTGGAAAAGTCATAGCGGTTCTTTTGCGCGATGGCGATGGCCTTGGTCTGCGCGTTGTCGATGCCGGCGGCGCTTTGATTGAGTTCCACGGCGCCCGCCAGGGCGGCGCTGTCGGCGCCGTTCTGCAGTTCCGTTTTGGCGATGTACAGGTGGCCCAGGTCCAGCACCAGGCCGCCCATGGCGAACAGCACCACCAGGGTCAGCCCCAGCACGATGGCGATCGCGCCCTGCTGCCTGTCGTGCCTGCGGAATGCGGTGTTCATGGCTGTCTCCTGGTGGCCTGGGGAAAGTGCGTCGCGAAACTGGCGCCTACTGGCGTCCGCCCACGCCGATGGTGAAGACATTCGGCTGCGGTTCCGGCGCCGCGAACGATTTCTGGTAGCGCTGGTAGGCGCTCGCGCCGGCCTTGCCGTCGATGCCGCTGACGGGGTCCATGTTGCGGTAGGCGTCCGGATACATGATCTGCTGCGCCTTGAGCAGGGCCACCGATTCGCCGAAGTGCGAATCGAGCACGGGCGTGGTGGTGGCGGCGCAGCCGGCCAGCAGGCATAACAGGGCGGCGCAAGGCAGGCAATGTGCGGTTTTCATGGTGTTCTCCTATTTGAGGTCGAAGCCGGCGGACTGGGGCGCGGCCGCTTGCGGCTGCATCGGTGCTGCCGGCGCTGCCGGCGCTGCGGGGGCGGGCGCCGGTGCGCTGCCTTCCATTTTTCCCTGCATGAACATGTCGCCGCGTGTCGGCTGGATGTAGCCGTCGGTGGGCAGCTTGTAGTCGGCTGGCAGCGGCTTGACCAGGTGCGGCGTGATGATGAAGACCAGTTCCGAGCGGTCCGTCTGGAAGTCCGTGCTGCGGAACAGGGCGCCCAGCACGGGCACTTCGCCCAGGCCTGGCAGGGCCTTGATATTGCTGGTCACGTTGTTCTTGATCAGGCCGCCGATGGCGAAGCTCTGGCCGTCGAACAGCTGTACCGTGGTGGTGGCGCGCCGCGTCGTGAACGAGGGCAGGATGGCCGTGGCCGAGATGCCGGTGGCGGTGATGCCGATGCCGTCCTTGTTCAGGTCCGACACTTCGGGCGCCACCTTCAGGTTGATGCGCCCCCCATCGAGCACGGTGGGCGTGAATTTCACGGCCACGCCGAACTCCTTCTCTTCCAGCGTGATGGTGGGCACGCCGTTATTGTTGCTCTGGCTGACGGGGATGAAGATCTTGCCGCCGGCCAGGAAGCTGGCCTCCTGGCCGCTGATGGCCATGATGTTCGGTTCGGCCAGCACCTTGATCAGGCCATCGCGCTTTTGCGCGTCGAGGTTGAAGAAGTTGTTCTTGCTGGCGCCGCTCAAACCGCTGGGATTGTTGCTGAGCAGGCTGGACAGCAGCGAATACGACCAGCTGCCGATGGTCTTGTTGATGCCCAGGCTGGCGCCCAGCTGGTCGACCAGCACCTTCGACACTTCGGCCACCTTCACTTCCAGCATCACCTGCTGCGGCGCGGCGATCGACAGCAGGTTGATCACGCGCGGCATGCCCGCATCGGGCGTGGCGGCGGGAGCGGCAGCGGCGGCGCCCGCGCCCGCGGCTGGTGCGGCGCCGGAGGCGGCGCTGCCGCTGCGGGCGCTGCGCTGTACATAGGCGTTGGCCAGCGACAGGGCCTGGTCGGCCTTGACGACATCGCTGACCATGCCCGACAGGATCAGGGTGTCGCCCGCCACCGTGACGTGGATCTTTTCGTTCGGCAGCAGTTCAGCCATGCGTGCCTGCAGGCTGCTGCTGTCGATGCCGACGGCCAGGTCGATGATGGTGGCGTCATTGCTCTTGTTCCACAGGATCAGGTTGGTGGTGCCGACGGAGCGGCCCAGCAGGTATACCTCGTTGGGGTTGAGCAGGATGACGTCGGCGATGCGCGGGTCGCCGACGGACATGCGGCTGGCGGCGAACGGCAGGCGCATCAGGGTCGACTTGCCTTCGGCCAGGCTCATTTGCGGCGCCATCTCGGTGCGGCCGGCGCGCGATTCGCTTTGCGGCGGCGTGGCCCTGGGCCGGGCGGCGGCGCGGCTGCTTTTGGCGGCCCCGGTGTCGGCGCCAGCAGCGGTGGCGGCAGCGGCGACGGGTTCGCCGCGTGCCTGGGGCGCCAGGGCGCCGATCATGGCGAGGGCAAGCGCCAGGCTGAGTACCCGGCTTCCGCTTGCTGTGCAATATGTGCTCATGGCGTGACTCCTCTGGTGCAGGTTAGAATTGTTGGGAGCTGCGTTCCAGCCCCTTGATGACATCGACGCGTGGACCGGCCTGTGGTGCGGGTGCGGCGGCAGGACGGCGGCGTGGCAGCGGCTTGGCTTGCACCATGGCGGCGGGGGCTGCCATGGCGACCTTTTCATCGAGCAAGCTGGACTTGGTGGCGCCTTCCGTGTTGACGGGTTTGTCCTCAACCTGATTGCGCAGCACCAGCGACAGGGTGCCCACGCTGCGCGCCAGGTCGAGTTTTTCAGCCTGATCCGGCGTCAGCTCCAGGGTCACGGCATTGACCACCTTCGGCTTGGTGTCGTCGCGGCTCGATTCCTGGGCGATGGCCAGCACGAGGATGCGTTCGAGCACGATCTTGGAAATGTTCGGATCGCGGTCCGGCGTCTTGCGGGCCCCTTCGCCCTGGGTGTTGACGAGAATGTCGACGAAGTTGCCGGGCAGGGCGAAGCCGGCCACGCCCACCACGTCGTTGACGCGCACGGTCATGGCGCGCTTGCCCTCGGCGACGACGGCCGACAGGCCGCCTTGCGTGCCGGGAGGCGCCAGCTTGCCTTCCATGATCGGTTCGCCGTGCTGGATGCTGGTGCGCGTGACGCGCGTTTCCAGCAGTTTCGGATCGTTGATGGCGCCGGGCGGCAGCGCGTTCGATGGCCAGTCGACCATGCGCACCATGTCGGGCGTGAGACGCGCCCCCAGGCTGATGTCGACCTGGGCCACGGCCACCTTGTTGATGTTGCCCGAGGCTTGGGCATTGATCCAGCGCGCGGCCACGATGACCGCGGCGAACGCCAGGATGACCGCAATGGCCATCATCGTCAGAGCGCGTGCGTTTCTCATTTTGCTTCCCCTTTGTGCTGGACCGCTGCCGGTCCGTTATGTGTGCTTGCAAGGTCGTCATCGCTGCCGAAATAGTTTTCCCATGCCCAGAACAGGACTTCCGGGGACAGTTGCGCCGGGTGGTCTTCATAGCGCGCCTGGTCGCAGACCTGCGCGAGGATGTCGCGCGGATAGCAGGCCAGCAAGGGCCGCTTGTAGAGGCTATGCAGGTGCAGCAGGTAGGTGTAGGAGGCTTCGTCGAAATTGATGCCCAGCTGGGCGCAGGTGCTGCGGAACACGGCCAGGTAGTGGTAGGCGCTCAGGGGACCCACGTGGATCTTGTAGCCGATGCGGCGCAGGAAGGAGTCGTCGGCCAGCTGCTGCGGCGCCAGGTTCGACGAGAACACGACGATGACGTCGAATGGCACGGGGAATTTGTAGCCCGTGTGCAGCGACAGGTAATCGATATGGCGCGCCATCGGCACGATCCAGCGGTTCATCAGTTCCACGGGCGAGCAGCGCTGGCGCCCCAGGTCGTCGATGATGAAGATGCCGTTGTTGGCCTTCAGGTGCGGCGGTGCCTGGTACAGGCGGGTGCCCTGGTCGAACTGCAGGTCCAGCATGTCGAGCGTCAGCTCGCCGCCCGTCAGCACGGCGGGACGTTCGGCGCGCACCCAGCGGGGATCGGATGGCACGAGGCCTTTGCTTGACAGGGTGTGCAGCATGGGGTCGAGGAAGGGCAGCACTTCGCCGTCGACCATCACGGCATGGGGCAGGGCGATGGCGCCGCTGAGCAAGCCGTTCAGGCGCTCGGCCAGGTAGCTCTTGCCGCTGCCGGCAGGGCCGTGGAAGAACAGGGCGCGCCCGGAATTCATGGCCGCGCCCAGCTGGTCGAGCACGGACGAACTGGCCACCACGTCGCGGAATTCGCGCTGCACGTCGTCGCGGGTGACATGCATGTCGGCCACGCTTTGCGCCAGCACCTGGTTGCTGTAATCGGCCAGGGTGACGGGGGCGGGACCGCTGTAGGCGTTGCGGCGCATGTACTCGGCGGCGCGCAGGCGGCCCTGGTCGCCCAGCAGGTAATACAGGTCGGCGTCGGTGCCGCTGCCGCCGTTGCGGCGCGCTTCGCACAGTTTTTCGGCGCGCATGAAGGTGAGCAGCGGTTCAAGCACGCCGGCGCCCAGTTTTACATGCGTCGACAGGGCGGGCAGGCCGATCTGGCCGCGCAGGAAGAGTATCTTGACCAGCAGTTCGACCAGGAACAGGAAGGGCAATCCCGTTTCCTCGACCGTGCGTGGCGCGCGCTTGGCCGCCGGTTCGACGCCGCCGCCGTCGCTGCGTTCTGGATAGGTGTCAGGCATGATGGATACTCCTCTTGCTCGGGTGGCCGGATATCAGAAAATGAAGGGCAGCAGGCGGTACTTCACCTGGCGCATGTAGACGCGATAGCGCACGTCGGTGGACAGGAAACGCTCTTCGCGCAGCAGGCGCGCCACCATCATGCTCATCGTCGCGACATAGGTGACGGTGTTGGCGGACGAGGTGTTGGCCAGCAGGTAGCCGCTCAGGGAAATCAGGTAGCTGGCATACAGCGGATGGCGTATCACGCGGTAGACGCCGCCCGTCTTGATCTCGCGCTGCGCCGCCACCAGGCCGAAGCTGCGGTTCAGCGACAGCAGGCCGGCGATCTGCAGCAGGCTGCCGACGGCCAGCAGGTAGCGCGCGCCGGGCCAGATGGCCATGTCGGCGGGGGACAGGAGGAAGGGGGCGAAGGTGGCGCCGATGGCCAGCAGCCAGTCGCCCGCATCGGTGGAGACGCTGACGGGGGCCGAACGCACGATGAAGAACAGGGCGGCCAGGGTTTCGGCGGCGCAGAACAGCAGATAGCTCCAGTCGCCGCTGTGCAGGAATCCCATCACGTGGGCGCTGGCGAAGAACGCCCACAGGCAGGCCATGGTGATGCTGGTGAACAGGCTGGCGCCGCGGGAGTGGCAGAGGGTGGCGATGGTGTTCATGGTCGTGTCCTAGGGTGGCGGGCAGGCGGCGCGTTTCAGCGCAGGCTCCACAGGTGGGTGTACTGCAGGAATACCTGCAAGCCGGTGCCGCTGGCGATGGCGAAGGCGTAGGCCAGCTTGCCGGTGGCCGGCGGCGGTTCGGCGATCGTGGCGGCGCCGCCGGCAAGGCTGTGCAGCAGCGCGCCCAGCATCATGTGATAGGTGTTTTTCAGCACCTGGCGCAGGCGCTGGCCGGCCAGCGCGGCGGCCAGGGCCAGCACGCCGCCGCACAGGAAGGTCAGCAGGGCCGCTTCGAGCACGGCGTCGGGACCGAGGAAGGCGCCGCACATGGCCATCAGCTTGACGTCGCCGGCGCCCAGGGCGCGCAGCAGGTACATGGGCAGCAGCAGGGCCAGTCCGGCGGCGGCGCCGGCCAGCGCCTGCAGCAGTCCCAGGCCGCCGAAGGAGGCATCGAACAGGCCGGCGCCCGATGGCACGAAGCCGTTGAGGATCAAGCCTGCCAGCGTGCCCCACAGCACCAGCCGGTTCGGGATGCGGCGCGTGCGCAGGTCGTGCCACAGGGCGGCGGCGAGCAGGGTGGCCAGCGCGGCCAGGCACAGCAGCATGGGCAGGTGGGCGTTCATGACGTCAGTCCTTCCTTGCTCATGCAGGGCGCCGTGGCCACGTGCATGGCCGGTGCAGCGGCCTGGCTGCCCAGCAGCCGTCCCACCAGGCGCCACACCAGCGCCGCGCCGGCCGCACCCACATAGCCGTCGAGCGCATAGTGCCAGCCCAGGTGGATGGAGCCGAGCAGGATCAGCACGGCGAAGGCGGACAGGGCGATCCCTGCGGCGCGGCTGACCTTCCAGCCCATGATGGCCATCAGCACGGCCGTGGCCACATGCATGCTGGGCATGGCGGAGATCCCCAGTTCGCCGTTCGCGCCCTTGCTTTGATAGCCTTGCCACAGCATGTCCTGCACCTGCAGGGCCCAGACGGGGACGTGCTGGTTGGCGTCATGCAGGTAGGCCATCAGCGGCGCATACGGATCGCTGGCGTGCAGGTGGCCGTAGTAGCAGGGGCCGACCGAGGCAAACAGCACGGCCAGGATGCTGCCCAGGACGATCCAGGTCAGCGCAAAGCTGAGCAGGAACTGCATGCGCAGCAGCGGGCGGCGCGTATCGAGGATCAGCCAGTACAGGATGGCGTAGAACAGGAAGAACCAGAAGTGGTAGCTGAAGTTGAGCAAGCCCGTGACCAGCGGATGGCCCAGCAGCGGCTGCAGCCTTTCCCACGGGGCCATGCCGCCATGCAGCGCGACGTCCCAGGCGGACAGGGTGGCATCCCAGGTGTAGGGGTGCAGGCGCGGGATGGCACTCTTGAAGACGGTGAAGCTGGAGGCGAAGACGGGGATCAGCAGCAGTGCCGGCAGCGCATGCAGCAGGCGTTCGTTGCTCAGGTAACGGCGCAGATCGTGGTACAGATAGTGGCACAGGCGGTGCGGGCGGTGCACCACCATGACGTGGATGGTGTAGCCGCACAGGATGAAGACGGGACCCGTGAGGATGGCCACGAGGAAGCCGGCCAGCACGTTGAGGATCTCCGATGCGCTGGGCAGGCCGCCGGCCAGCAAGGTCGCGGCGGCGGCGTACGGCAGCACGATCAGCAGCAGGGCGCGGTGGGTGCGCAGCGAGGCGCGCAGGGTGTTCATGACAGGGCCAGGACCACTTGGTCCTTGACGTAGACAAACAGCTGCTTGACCTGGTCGCCAAGCAAGGTGATCGTGATCACCAGCAATGCCGCGATCAGGCCCGCCAGCAACGCGTATTCGATCGCTGTGACGGCGGACTCGTCGGATAAACGGCTGAAGAGAGATTTCACGATGGGCCTCGCTAGGCGGTATCAAGGTGGGCGTGCCGGGAAAGTCGGGAAGCGTAGTCCGGGCTGGCGCAGGGCCGGCCCGGACAGCACAGCATCAGCCATTGGCGGTGGTGAGTTTGGTGCCGATGGTGCTGAAGGTTTTTTTCAGCTGCGTGCCGACGATGGTGATGGCAGCGATGATTACCACGGCGATCAGGGCAGCGATCAGGCCATATTCGATTGCGGTGACGCCATCTTCTTCGCGGATAAAGTTTTTGATGAGGTTCATGACAACTCCTGGTGGTGGTTAAGGTACGACGGTGGGTAAAACGGTTTTACAGCGTTGCTTCCTGGTGCTACGCTCTCATGGGCTTTCGCCCAGTGCGAGCAGTCCGATGATGCACACCACCGCCATGAGCGCCGCCACCAGGGCATAGCGGTAGAACGCAGCCTTTTCCTTGCCCTGCAAATAGGTGATCAGGGCTGTCGGAAGAAACTTGTCAAGGCGCATGCTGTGCTCCGTGTCGTGGTGGGCCGCGCGGTGATTTGCACTCCGGTAAAACCACTATAGAAGTCAGCAGCTTGATCTACATCAGAAGAACCTCCTTTTATTGCAAGGAGGAACTGCTTGTTTTTTTCGTGACAATTGTCATGGTCGAGTCTGGCGCGCAGGCGCAGGCGCGCAGGCCGCGCCGGTGGCTGGCGAAAGGAGGGCGGTGAGGGAGTGGCGCGGCCTTGCAGTGGCCGTGCAGGAGGACAGTGGCGTCAGGCGCCGGGCGGCAATTGGCCCAGCTGGTGCTTGGTGGCGTAGGCGTACAGTTCCAGGCGGTTGTATACGCCCAGCTTGCGGTAGATCGACGTCAGGTGATTGCGCAAGGTGTGCTCGGAGATGAACAGCTGGTCCGCCAGCACCTTGGCCGGCGTGCCGCTGCCGTGCACCAGCGCGGCGATGATCTTTCTTTCCTTGAGGGTCAGGCTGGCGATGGCGATGGCTTGCGCCGAGCCGCCGCCGGGCTGGGTCAGCTGCGTCAGCATGCGTCCCAGCATCGCGTGTTCCAGCCACAGTTCGCCCTGGTACACCTTTTCGATGGCCTTCAGGACCATTTCCGCCGGCGCATCCTTGCTGACGATGCCGCGCGCGCCTTTCAGTACCGTCTGGTCCAGGATGGCCTGGTCGTGGCTGGCCGTCAGCACCAGCACGCGCGTGCTGCCGCACTGCGCCAGTGCGGGCAGGATGGCCAGCGAGCTGATGCCGCCCAGGTCCAGGTCCAGCACGATCACGTCCGGTTGCAGCGCCTTCGCCTGCTCCAGCGCCTCGGCGCTGTCGGACGCCGTGGCGACCACGCGCATGCCCGAGTGCTCGCCGCCGATCAGCCGCTCCAGGCCCCACAGCATGGTCTTGTGATCGTCCACCAGCATGACGCTGATGACATGGCTGGCCGGTGGCATGTGGCGTAAGTCATTCATATGGGGATCTCGATCTGCACGGAAGTGTTGCCCAGCATGCCATGCGTGACGCGGGCCGTGCCGCCCAGGGCGGCGGCGCGCTCGGCCAGCGAGTCGGGCAGGAAATCGGGGACGTGCGCGGCGGCGCATTCGTTGTCGATGCTGATGTGCAGCGCGCCCTGCACGCAGGTCAGCTTGACGGCGCCGTGGCGCGCCGACGTATGCTTGCGGATATTGCTCATGCCTTCGTTGACGATCTGGAAGACCTCGGCCGCCAGGCGGTCGTTGATGTGCAGGTCGCCCTCGATATGCAGGGCGATGTCGATGCCATAGAATTCGCGGATCTGCGTGGCCTGGCGGCGCAGCGCGACCAGCAGTTCCGGCTCGCTTTGCACCTGGCCGTTCTTGAACGTGCGCGCGTAGCTGCGCAGGTCGGCGATCACCTGGCCCGACATGATGATCAGTTTTTCCAGTTCGGGCAGCAGCGGGTTGCCCGGCGTGGCTTCGTTGCGCAGGGCGGCCAGGCCGTGGCGCAAGCCGATATACGGCTGCACGGCCGTGTCATGCAGATCGCGCGCGATCTTTTCGCGCTCGCGCGAGGCCGCCTGCGAGGCCAGGCGGTCGAGCAGGTTGATGTTTTCAATGACGGGAAACGCCTGCGCGCCGATATGGCTGAGAAACAGGGCGTCCGTCTTGCTCATGCTGGTGGCGGAGACGATAAAGATGCGGCCTTTGCCATTGCGCAGGGGCAGCGGTGCGCTGATGAAGGCATGCGCTTCGAGCAGTTCGGCCAGGCGGGCGCCCGCCGCGTCGTCGTGCCGCAGCCAGCGTCCGCTGTCGGGATCGAGCATGCGCGCGCCGCCTATCCACGGCAGCCAGGGGCCGGCGGGCTGGTTGTACAGCGCGATTTTATCGTGCGGGAAAGCGAGCAGGGGACTGGCCGCGTCGTCGCTGAGGAGCGAGCTGGTATGCACGACGCCCGTTGCCGTTTGCAGCACGCTGCGCAGCGACCAGACCCGCGTGCCCTTGTCCTGCATGACCAGCAGGCAACTGCGGCCGTTGAAATAACTGCGGGTTTTTTCCAGCACCGAGGTAATGGTCTGGTCGACGCCGAAGCGCGGATTGGACAGCTGGCTGACATCGCGCAGCAGCGCCAGGTGGCTGCGCTGGGTGATGGCCGAACCGCCCCAGTAGGCGATCATGTAGCCGAGCGCCAGCAGGAAGGTGGTGCGCAGCAGCAGGCGCGACAGTTCCGCATCCGATTCGCCGAACAGGGCCGTGGCGGCGAACAGGCCGGCCGAGGCCAGGGTGACGCGCGCGCCTTCCTCGAAGCCCCGCTGGAACGACGAGGTCAGGATGGCAAAGAAAAAAAACAGGAAGAATAAATTGTTGTGGCTGCTGGTGGAAAACACGATCAGCGCATACCAGGCCACGTCGAGCCAGTACAGCAGAATGTCCTGGGGCAGGCTGAAGCCCAGCACGGCCAGTGCGTAGAGCAGCAGGCTGTGCATGGTGTAGGCGGAAAAGATCAGCCAGGTTATCTTGCTCAGCTTGCCGGCGCTTTCGGGATCGATGAACAGGGTCAGCAAGGTGGCGCTCGACAGCAGCAGGCGCATGCCGTTGACCATGGTCGTATCCATGCCGGCACCCGGCAAGCCGGATCTGAGGGGAGGATCGAGATTCACAAGCGCTCCTGGCCATGTCCCGCATGGGGGCGCCATGCGCAGGGATAGATACCACAGATAAATTCTTGTTATTGTTGCTGCAATCAATGATGAGTCTACGCACCTGCCGTAAAGATGTCTACTGGAATCCTTTGCCCTGCGTTGCTTTTTTTTACAGCGGCTGCACCATCACGCGGTTGCGCCCGGCGCCCTTGGCCAGGTACAGGGCGCGGTCGGCGTCACCGATCAGGGCGGAGATGGTCGGCTGCTGCTGCGGGTGCTGGGTGGCGATGCCGATGCTGATCGTGATGTGCTTGACTTCATTGCCCGTCTTGGCATGCGGAATGCGCAGCCCCGCCACGTGCTCGCGGATCGCCTCGGCCATGCGCAGCGCCTGCGCCGCGTCCGTGTCGGGCAGGATGGCGGCGAACTCCTCGCCGCCATAGCGCGCCAGCAGGTCGGTGGGACGCTGCAGCATGGCGGCCAGTTCGGCTGCCACGCGGATCAGGCAGCCGTCACCTTGCTGGTGGCCGTAATGGTCGTTGTAATCCTTGAAATGGTCGATGTCGATCATCAGCAGCGACAGGGGGCTGCTGGTGCGCATGGCGCGCCGCGTTTCCTTCTCGATCGCCACGTCGAAGTGGCGGCGGTTGGCGATGCCCGTCAAGCCGTCGGAAAAGGTTTGCGAACGCAACACCATGGTTTGTTCGCGCAGCAGCTTTTCGCGGCCCACGGCGATGGTGACATCATTGATCTGGATCAGGCAGTGGCGCGGCGAACCGGGTAAATTGATCGGTGTCACGGCGATCGCCTGCTGCATGCGTTCCTCGCCGTCGTTCCCGCTTGCGGCCGCGCCATGCGTGTACAGGGCAAACGGCGCCTTGTGCAGGGTTTGCGACAGCAGCGACTGGAAATTGTCGCGCAGGGCCTGGGTGATGGCCGAATCGATGCGCTTGTGGCGCAGTTCCGGATAGACGGCGAAGAAATCCTGGCCCAGCACGGCGTCGGCCTGGCACGCCGAGTGGCGCGCCATCCAGTGGTTCCACAGCACGATGCGGTGCTGCTCATCGAGCACGATGGCGCCCAGGTTGACGGCACCGAGTATGCTTTCGAGCAGGGCGAGTCGGTGTAAGGCATCCGGCATGATCGTCACGCCTGTCCCAGGACCTTGGCCAGATAGTGGCTGACCTGCTGTTTCAGGTCGTGCAAGGCGGACAGGTCGAGCACGAACGCCACATAACCGTGGATCTGGTGCTTGGACAGCACGAAGTCGATATGCAGCATCAGCACGACGGCGTCGTCATCCTGGCCGCCGAACGAGGACAGGATTTCCGCGCTGGTGCCCACGTGGTACAGGGGCAGCGAGCCATGCAGTTCGCTGTCGAACAGGTTGGCCAGGGTGCCCACGCAGGAGTTCAGGATGATGTTGCCGATCTCGCTCATCGCCTCCTGTTCCATCTCCGTCAGTTCCTGCAGCGGCATGGCGTCGCCCACCATCAGGCGCACGATTTCCAGGCTCTTGTCTTCGGGAAACATCAGGATGGCTTCGGTGGCGAAAGCGCCATCGTAATGCTGGCTGACGCCGCAGATGCGTTCGCCATCCTTCTTGCTGCCCAGCAGGGCGGCCGCGTCGGCACGGTTCAGGAAAGTGATCGACGGCACCGACATGGTGACTTCTTCATTGACGATCTCGCTCATCGCGGCGGCCGCATGGCCCACCCCGATGTTGAATATCTCCACGAGGGCATCGTTTTCCAGTTCGGAGAGATTGACCATGCTCACAGTCCCAGTGACTCGATCAGCTGGTGGATGCGGGTTTCCGTGATCGGTTTTTCCATGAAACCGACTTGCATTTCGCTGGCGCGGTTGCGGATGGCGTTTTGCACATTCGCCGTGACGAGAACGATGTGCGTTTGCGGGCACAGCACGCGCAATTGTTCCGCCGCCGCCACGCCGCCCATGCCGGGCATATTGACATCCAGTAATATCAGGACAGGGGTGGCTGTCTTGACTTTTTCCAGGGCTTCTTCACCCGTCGCCGCCTCAATCACTTGCCAGTCGGCATGTTTGCTGAGGATGAACTGATGCGACATCAAACGTGAAACCCGGCTGTCATCGACAACAAGTACCTGTTTACTGTGATTCATTGGCTATTCCTGAAACGTCATATCGGTCAATCGTGCCATTTTCGCATATTTTAAAGGGCATAGAGAGTAATTGGCTGGGGAATTGCCCTGAGGCAAAGCTTTTTCGCTTGCCTGTTGTATTCAATCGCATGGCCAGTCATCATGGCCGGCTGGCCGGGCTGGCAATCCGTTAAAATAGCAGGATTCCTCACTTTAGCCTTTTTTTGCCATGACCCAAGACGAATTGAAGCAAGCCGTAGCCCGCGCCGCCATAGCCTATGTGGTGGACGGTGAAATCATCGGTGTCGGCACCGGTTCCACCGCCAACTTTTTCATCGATGAACTGGCCAAGATCAAGGACCGCATCAAGGGTACGGTTGCGTCGTCCGAAGCGACGGCAGCCCGTCTGGCTGGCCATGGCATTCCCGTCTTCGACCTGAACGACGTCGAGTCGATCGCCGTCTACATCGACGGCGCCGACGAGATCACGGCCAGCGGCGCCATGATCAAGGGCGGCGGCGCGGCATTGACGCGCGAGAAGATCGTCGCTTCCGTCGCGAAACAGTTCGTCTGCATCGCCGACGGCTCCAAGCTCGTCGAGACCCTGGGCGCCTTCCCGCTGCCCGTGGAAGTGGTGCCGATGGCGCGCGCCGCCGTCTCGCGCCAGCTGGCCGCGCTGGGCGGCACGCCCCGCTTGCGCCTGAAGGCCGGCAGCACCGAAGCATTCATCACCGACAATGGCGGCGAGATCATCGACGTGCTGGGCTTGCAGATTGCCGACCCGGTGGCGCTGGAACAGCAGATCAACCAGATCGTCGGCGTCATTGCCGTCGGCCTGTTCGCCGTGCGCGGCGCGAATGTCTGCCTGCTGGGCATGCCGGAAGGCGTGCGTACCTTGGCCTACTAAGGTGATAGCCGGCGTTCGCCGGCATTTGCACTTGTCTTACACGGAGGCCCCTTGCGGGCCGCTTGTCATATGTGCCTGGCGGTACACGGCCACGGTGCGCAGCAAGCCGCCGAGGAAGATGCCGCTGAAGCAGCCATAGGCGAGGCAGACGGGCACGATGAAGCCGGTCGCATGGGCGTAGGCCGGCGCGATGGCCAGGGTCACGGCCACCGCATATTTCATGCAGAAAATGCTCATCATCAACATCAACGGCACCCAGCTGCCGGGGCGCTGCACGCTGGTCCGCTCGGGAATGGCGACGATCTTGCGCGCATCGACCAGCGTCCAGGCCAGCGCCGCACCGGCCAGGGCGCCGCTTACCCAGGCGAATGGCGCCGCGCCGGCCAGGCCGAAGCTGCCATGCACGCCGCTCAGGGACAGGGCCAGCATGACCAGGGGAATGATGCACAGTTTGCGCAAGGTCACTTCGCGCGCGCGGCTGGCCAGCACGCCCCGGTACACGAGAAAGCCCAGGATGGCCCAGACGTAGAGGGGAGTGTGGCTGAAGATTTGCTGCAACATGGTGTCCGCCTTTGGAGTGAGGTTGTCGATGGACGTACTGTGCCTGCAAGCGGCGCGGGCGGCGAGCGGGGTGCGACGAAACGGGAAAGGTCAGCCGTGAAACAGCGTCAGGCGGCGTGAAACGGGGAGGGGATGAAACTGCCCGCGGCGCGGCGGCCACGGGCGGGAATGCTGAAAAACTTATTCCGTTGGCGGTACGTAGCCCATGGCGGCATCGGCGCCATCGCCGAAGAAATGCTTTTCCATCTGCGTGGCCAGGTATTTGCGGGCGCGCGCGTCGGCCAGGTTCAAACGGTTTTCATTGACCAGCATGGTCTGGTGCTTGAGCCAGGCGGCCCATGCTTCTTTCGACACCGATTCGTAAATCTTCTTGCCCAGTTCACCCGGGTACGGCGGGAAATCCAGTCCTTCGGCTTCCTTGTTGAGTTTGATGCAGTGGATCGTGCGGGCCATCTGTGCTCCTGAATCAGTGTAGAGATAAAGCGTGATTATAAGGCACTTTGCGTGTCCCCTCGCGGGGCCGTCGCGGCCCGGCCACGCGCCGTTTGCCAGGCGCTTGCGCTGGATCAAATTTGATCTGCGCCGCCCTAGCTAGTAAGATGCCTTATCGCGCCAGCCGCTGGCTGCGCCTCTTCCAAGCAAGTAGTAACAATTAACCAATATGGAATCCCTATGACCTCAGTGAAAGTCAACGGCATCGATGTCAGCAATACAGGCAGTTTCGCGCTGTTTGGCGGCATCAACGTGCTCGAATCGCGCGATCTTGCCATGCGCGCGTGCGAAGAATATGTGCGCGTGACGCAAAAACTGGGTATTCCCTATGTGTTCAAGGCCAGTTTCGACAAGGCCAACCGTTCATCGATCCATTCCTACCGCGGCCCGGGCCTGGAAGAGGGCATGCGCATCTTCCAGGACGTCAAGGCGGCGTTCGGCGTGCCCGTGATTACCGACGTGCATGAGCCATGGCAGGCGCAGCAGGTGGCCGAAGTGGTCGACGTGCTGCAATTGCCCGCCTTCCTGGCGCGCCAGACGGACCTCGTCGTGGCCCTGGCGAAAACGGGTAAAGTCATCAACATCAAGAAGCCGCAATTCCTCAGCCCTGGCCAGATGGCCAATATCGTCGAGAAATTCAAGGAAGCGGGCAACGACCAGTTGATCCTGTGCGACCGCGGCACCTGCCTCGGCTATGACAACCTGGTGGTCGACATGCTGGGCTTTGGCGTCATGAAAAAGACCTGCGACGACCTGCCCATCATCTTTGACGTCACCCACGCTCTGCAGCAGCGCGATCCCGGCGGCGCCGCTTCGGGCGGCCGCCGCCAGCAAGTGGCGGACCTGGCGCGCGCCGGCCTGGCCGTCGGCATCGCCGGCCTGTTCCTGGAAGCCCATCCGGACCCGGACAATGCCCGCTGCGACGGCCCCAGCGCCTTGCCGCTGGACCAGCTGGAACCGTTCCTGGCGCAATTGAAGGCGCTCGACGATCTGGTGAAATCGTTTGCCCCGCTGAACATCAAATAATTGATTATCAAATATTGATATTGCGCAAAGAAAAAGCCCGGCATGCCGGGCTTTTTCATGTGTTACAGGGTTTTAATTAAGACTTGCGATTTGCGTTGCCAGTTATACATATGCTGGCGGTCCTTCGGCAGATCGTCGACCGTGGCGGGCACGAAACCGCGTTTCTTGAACCAGTGCGAGGTGCGCGTGGTCAGCACGAACAGTTTGTTCAGGCCGGCGGCGCGCGCGCGGTTTTCCATGTGTTTCAGGATGCGCTCGCCGTCGCCCTGGGCTTGCACTTCCGGGTTGACGGTCAAACATGCCATTTCCGCCATCTTTTGCGCGGGGAAGGGGTACAGGGCGGCGCAGCCGAAGATCACGCCATCATGCTCGATGACGGAGAAATAATCGATTTCGCGCTCGATCAGCTCGCGGCCACGCTTCACCAAAGTGCCGTCCGCTTCCAGCGGTTCGATCAGTTTGATGATGCCGCCCACGTCTTCGATGGTGGCCTGGCGCAGGCTTTCCAGGTTTTCATGGCTGATCATGGTGCCCACGCCATCATGGGTAAACAATTCCAGCAGGGCCGAACCGTCCATTGAGAAGGGCACGATGTGCGAGCGCTCGACGCCGTTGTGACATGCCTTGACGCAATGTTTCAGGTAGAACGCCGTGGCGTCCGGCAGGAAACCGGCCATCAGCACGGCTTCGGCCTGGTGCGACGACAGTTCGCGGATTTCCACGCCCGTGGCGTCTACCATCATCGGCGTTTCGGTAATAAAGATCAGTTTGTCCGCGTGCAGGGCGATGGCGGCGCTGCACGCCACGTCTTCCATGGTCAGGTTGAATGCTTCGCCCGTGGGCGAGAAGCCCAGCGGCGAGAGCAGCACCAGGCCGTCCGAACCGAGGATGGAATGGATGGTTTCGGCGTCGACCTTGCGCGTGATGCCCGTCAGTTCCAGGTCCACGCCATCGATCACGCCCAGCGGGCGCGCGGTGATGAAGTTGCCGGAAATGATACGGATGGCCGCATGCGACATGGGCGTGTTCGGCAAGCCCTGGCTGAACGCGGCCTCGATATCGAGGCGCAGCTCGCCGGCCGCTTCCTTGGCGCATTCCAGCGCGGCAATATCCGTGATGCGCACGCCGTTGTGGAAGCGGCCTTCGACGTTACGCAGGGCCAGTTGTTCCGCCACTTGCGGCCGCGAGCCGTAGACGACGGTGACATTGATGTCCAGCGCATGCAGCAGGGACAAATCATGGGCCAGCACCTGCAGCGCCCCGGCGCTGACGAGTTCACCGGGGAAGGCGACCACGAAGGTCTTGCCGCGAAAGGCGTGGATGTAGGGCGCGACTGAGCGCAGCCATTGGACGAATTGGGTAGGGTTTTCCATTAAGCGCATTATAATTCGCTGCGCGATGTGCGCGCTTAAAATACCTGTAAAAAACAATGTCTTCAGCCAGCAATAAGTCTTCCCCTCCTTCCACCGTTGCAAATGTGCCCGCCAGCGGGGGTGTTGCCACGCCTGCCGCCGCGCCTGCGCAGGGCCGATCACGCCCGCCCGTGAGCCAGCAAAGGCCGCAGGCGCCGCGCACGGAGCAGCAGAAAGAGCAACAGCGACAGCAACAGCAGCAGCGCGCGCCGCGCGAGGGGCAGGCGCCGCGCAATGACCAGGCCAGCCGCGAGAGCCGTGACGCAGCCCGCGCCGCGCGCGAGGCGGAAAAGGCCTTCCGCAATCCGCTGCCACCGATTACGTATCCGGAAGACTTGCCCGTCTCGGGCCGGCGCGAAGAAATCGCCAAGGCCCTGATGGAAAACCAGGTCATCATCGTCTCGGGCGAGACGGGATCCGGCAAGACGACGCAGCTGCCGAAGATTTGCCTGGAACTGGGACGGGGACAGAAGGGCATGATCGGCCACACGCAGCCGCGGCGCATCGCCGCCTCGTCGACGGCCAAGCGCATCGCGCAGGAGCTGGGCACGCCGCTGGGCGAAACGGTGGGTTTCAAGGTGCGCTTTACCGATACCCTGAGCCGTGGCGCGTCCGTCAAGCTGATGACGGACGGCATTCTGCTGGCCGAGACGCAGACCGACCCCTTGTTGAAAAATTACGACACCATCATCATCGATGAAGCGCACGAACGCAGCCTGAACATCGATTTCCTGCTTGGTTATTTAAAGCAGCTGCTGCCGCGCCGGCCCGACCTGAAGATCATCATCACCTCGGCCACCATTGATGCAGAACGCTTCTCGCGCCATTTCGGCACGCCGGAGAAACCGGCACCCGTGATCGAAGTGTCGGGCCGCCTGTACCAGGTGGAAGTGCGCTACCGTCCCGTGGAGCGCGAGCAGGTGGCCATGCCGGGTGCCGCGAACGCCGACAAGCCCGGCCAGCGCACGGCGGCTGCGCGCGAAAAGCGCGACTTGATGGATGCCGTCGTCGATGGCGTGGAAGAACTGTGCCGCATCGGCTCGGGCGACGTGCTGGTGTTCTTGCCGGGCGAGCGCGAAATCCGCGACTGCGCCGAAGCGCTGCGCAAGCACCATCCGCCGCACGTGGAAATCCTGCCCCTGTTCGCCCGGCTGTCGGCCGAAGAGCAGGAGCGCGTGTTTAAAACCAGCAATGCGCGCCGCATCGTGCTGGCCACCAACGTGGCGGAAACCTCGCTGACCGTGCCCGGCATCCGCTATGTGGTCGATGCGGGCCTGGCGCGCGTGAAACGCTACAGTTACCGCAACAAGGTCGAGCAGCTGCAGGTCGAGCCGATCGCCCAGTCGGCCGCCAACCAGCGCGCAGGGCGTTGCGGCCGCGTGGCCGACGGCGTCTGCATCCGCCTGTACGAAGAGCAGGATTACTTGCTGCGGCCGAAATTCACGGAGCCGGAAATCCTGCGCTCCTCACTGGCCGCCGTCATCCTGCGCATGAAGTCGCTGCACCTGACGGACGTGGAAACCTTCCCCTTCATCGAGCCGCCGCTGGCGCGCGCCATCGCCGACGGCTACCAGCTGCTGCAGGAGCTGGGTGCCGTCGATGAAGTCAATAAACTCACGCCGTTGGGCAACAAGCTGGCCAAGCTGCCGCTGGACCCGCGCGTGGGCCGCATGATCCTGGCCGCGCTCGAGAACGCGTGTCTGACGGAAGTGCTGATCGTCGCCTCTGCGTTGTCGGTGCAGGATCCGCGCGACCGCCCGATGGAGTACCAGCAGGCGGCCGACGAAGCGCACAAGAAGTTTGCCGATGAAAAGTCGGAATTCTTGAGCTATCTGAAAATCTGGCGCTGGTTCGAGTCCGCCATCGAGCACAAGAAAACCAACCGCCAGTTGCAGGACAATTGCCGCACGAATTTCCTGTCGCAGATGCGTTTGCGCGAATGGCGCGACGTGCACTCGCAGTTGTTGACCATCGTCAAGGAACAGGGCTGGCGCCTGAACGAAGCACCGGCCACCTATGATAATCTGCATATGGCCTTGCTGACTGGCTTGCTGGGCAATATCGGCTTCAAGGGCGAGGACGAGCCGGGTGCGGGCTACCTGGGCGCGCGCGGCATCAAGTTCCACATCTGGCCTGGTTCCTCGCTGCTGAAAAAACCGGGCAAGTGGATCATGGCGGCCGAGCTGGTCGACACGACGCGCCTGTACGCGCGCTGCGTGGCGCAGATCCAGCCCGAGTGGCTGGAAAAAGTGGGCGAGCACCTGCTGAAGAAATCGTGGGGCGAACCGCGCTGGGAAAAACGTTCGGCGCAGGTGACGGCGTCCGAACGGGCGACCTTGTACGGGCTGGTGGTGTACAGCCAGCGGCGCATCAACTACGGCAACTTCAACTTGCCGGAAGCGCGCGAGATTTTCATCCGCGACGCGCTCGTCGGCGGAGACTTCGACACGCGCGCGCCGTTCTTTGCGCACAACCACAAGCTGATCAAGGACATCGAAAACCTCGAGCACAAGTCGCGCCGCCTGGACGTGCTGGTCGACGATGAACTGATCGCCGCCTTCTACGACAAGCTGCTGCCGGCGGACGTGTGCAATGGCGCCGGTTTCGAAAAGTGGCACAAGGAAGCCACGCGCGAGAACCCGAAGCTGCTATACCTGAACCGCGAAGAGCTGATGCGCCACGAGGCGGCCGGCGTGACGACGGACCTGTTCCCGAAAACCATGTCCGTGACGGGCCTGGAAATGGGCCTGACCTATCACTTCGAGCCGGGCAGCGTGCGCGATGGCGTGACCTTGAGCGTGCCCCTGTATGCGCTGAACCAGTTGCCGCGCGAACGCTGCGAATGGCTGGTGCCGGGCATGTTGAAGGAAAAAGTGCATCTGCTATTAAAATCCTTGCCGCAAAAGCTGCGCCGCCACTGCGTGCCGCTGCCCGATTACGCGGCCAAGTTCTGCGAGCGCGTGCATGAAGCGGGCGTGTTTGGCCGCGGTGACCTGATCGATGCCATCATCCTCGACATCCGCACGCAAATCACGATCAGCGTGCTGACGACGGACTTCAAGCCGGAAACCTTGCCTGCCCATCACTTCATGAATTTCAAGGTGATCGACGAGCATGGCCGCCAGCTGGACATGGGCCGCAACCTGGCCACCCTGCAGGCGGAATTCGGCGGCCAGGCGCGCCAGAGTTTCCAGAAGCTGGCCGAAGTGTCGGGCGTCTCGGGCACGGGCACGCCCGGCGCCAAGGTGGCGGGCGCACAGGTGGCGTCGCGGCTGCAGGCGCAAGCGCAGGGCGCCGCCAACGCGGCGGCCGGCAAGGGCGGCGCGCCGGCCAAGGGCGCTGCCCCGGCCCCGGCGTCAGGCAATGCCACCGTCTCGCAGCACATGGGCTTGACGGCCTGGACCTTTGGCGAATTGCCGGAGCTGCTCGAAATCGTGCAGGGCAAGCTGACCTTGATCGGTTTCCCCGCCCTGGTCGACAAGGGTACGCATTGCGACCTGGAAGTGTTTGACGACCCGACCGTGGCCGCCCGCACGCACAAGGTCGGCTTGCGCCGTTTATTTGCGCTGCAGATGAAGGAACAGATCAAGTACGTCGAGAAGAGCATCCCTGGCTTGCAGCAGATGGGAATGCAATTCATGGCCCTGGGGTCGCAGGAAGAGTTGCGCGAGCAAATCATCAACAAGGCGCTCGACATTGCTTGCTTGCAAGATCCGCTGCCGTTGGACGCCGCCTCGTTTGCCAAGCGCCAGGCGGAGGGCAAGTCGCGCCTGGTCTTGCTGGTCAATGAAATCGCCCGTTTGCTGTCGCAAGTGCTGACGGAATTCCACGGCTTGCCGAAGCGGCTGCAAAATATTCCCGCAGCGGCGGCCACCGATATCCAGGCGCAGCTGCAGGGACTCGTGCATAAACGCTTCCTGACGGAAAATGAGTACACGCAACTCGCGCATTTCCCCCGCTATTTGAAGGCAATCAATGTGCGCCTGGAAAAACTGCGCGCCGACCCCGCGCGCGACACCAAGTTGATGGCCGAATGGCAATCGGCCGCCGCGCCGTATCTGCGCCAGGCCAAGGACCGCCAGGCCGGCAAGAACACGGACCCGAAACTGGTCGAGTTCCGCTGGATGCTGGAAGAGCTGCGCGTCTCCCTGTTTGCGCAGGAACTGCGCACGCCGATGCCTGTTTCTGCCAAGCGTTTGCAGAAGGTGTGGGAATCGATGCAGCGGTAGCTTGCTAAGTCCCAAGCAAATACTGGGGTCGTACCTTCAGGGTACGACCCCGGCCCTTGTCTGTCGGATTTGCCTTTCTGCTCCATCAACTACGCTCGTCGCGCCCATCATCGCTGAGCGATGAGCGCGAGCCGCTCTGGCTGCTGGTGCCGGCGCGGCTGCCGCTCATGGAGCTGCCGGACAGGCTGCCTTCGCTGCCCGATTGCAGGCTGGCGCCGCCGCGCAGGTCGCTGCCCGATGGCATGCGGCTGCCTGCCATGGCGCCGCTGCCGTAGCGCGTGCCGCTGCCATAGAACGCTTCCATCTGCTGGTTCCAGGCATCGCTGCCCATGTCGGGCCAGTTGTTCTTGTCGAAGCCGGGTGCGTCTTTCAGCTGGCTTTTGTCCACGTTGAGCAGGAAGCGCTTGTTGACGGTATCCAGGGTCAGGCGTTCCCAGGGCGCGGCAAACAATTTGTCGCCCATGCCCAGGATGCCGCCGAAGGACAGCACGGCATAGGCGATCTGGCCCGTGCGCATGTCGAGCATGATTTCCTTGATATCGCCCAATTCTTCGTCGTTGTGATTGTAGACTTCGTCCCCGATCAGGGTGTCGGCCCCCATCAGGGCTGGCCCGGGGCCGTCGTGGTTGCGGTACATGCCCAGGATGTCGCGGTCCAGGTAGCTCATGGTGTTCTCTCCTCTGGTGAAATGCTGATCGAACACCTAGCGTAAGCATACGCCCAAGGTCACGCTTGATCTGCCTCAATGGTGCCGGGGGCACTTTTATCCGTGCGCAAACGTACGGTGCCGTGGCCCAATTGCGGTACTCTATGCGTTCTACGGAGGAGGCCGCGCATGCTGACGATGCAACGATGCAGAGGGATGAACTTGCGGTACGCTCCATCACGATACGCGCGCCGCGCGCCATGGTAAAGCCCGCCACCAAATGGCTGCGCGGGCTATTGCGCGCCGGTAAGGCGCAGCAGCGCACGGCGACCAGGCTGGCCAAGGTGCTGTTCGGCCCCGTGCCGGCCAAACCCAGGGCCAAACCCCGCAGCAAGCCCGTGGCCAAGCCCGTGGCCAACACCAAGGTCAAGACCAGGGCGACGCCGCGCGCCAGGCCCGCCAGCGATGCGCTGCCCTCGCTGGCGCCGTTTGCCACGCCCCTGTCGCCCCCGCGCGTGCGCAAGCGAACGGCGCCCCCGCCGGGCAAGTGGCTGGCCGCCCACTATGCACCGTTGCCCGAACTGGGGCAGTTGCCGGGCCGGCGCCTGCCATATTTCCTGTACCTGCCCGAGAAAGCGCCGAGCGCCGCCATGCGCAGCCGGGGCCGGCCGCTGCTGGTGATGCTGCACGGCTGCGAGCAGAGCGCCACGCAGTTTGCCGACGGCACGCGCATGAACCGCCTGGCCGAGCGCAAGGGCTATGCCGTGCTGTATCCGCAGCAATCGCTGCGCTCGCATGCGCGCCGCTGCTGGAAGTGGTACGACAAGCTGACGCAGGAGGGCGGCGGCGACGTGCGCCTGATCGTCGGCGCCATCGAGCAGGTGGCGGCCCGCTATGCGATCGACCGCGCGCGCATCTATATCTGCGGCATTTCCGCCGGCGCCGGCATGGCGCATATCGTGGCCCTGAATCATCCCCATCTGTTCGCCGCGCTGGGCCTGCATTCCGGGCCCGTGTTTGGCGCCGGGCATAACCTGATCGGCGCGCTGCAGGTGATGCAGCATGGCGCTGCCGCCCGCGCCGATGCGGCCATCGATGAAGTGCTGGCGCGCCAGCCCGCGTTCCCCGGCTTGCCCACCATCCTGCTGCAAGGGCAGGCCGACAAGGTGGTGCGGCCCATTAACCAGACGCAGCTGGTGCGCCAGAGCGTGCGCGTCAACCGCATGCACGCCGACACGCTGGTGACGGCGCAGCGCCTGCCCGGCGGCGCGGCGGGCGGGCGCAATCCGGCCCATGCGTACGCGCTGCACGACTATCAGGTGGGCAAGCAGGTGCTGCTGCGCGTGGCGCAGGTCGAGCACCTCGAGCACGCGTGGAGCGGCGGCGACGCCAGCCTGCCGTTCAACGACAAGGCCAGGCCCGACGCCAGCAAGATGCTGCTTGATTTCTTCGCCAGCCACCGCCGCCGCTAAGCGGCCGCGCCGCGCGCCGACTGGTACGCATCGTTCTTCCCTCCTCGGCATGCCCGCGCCAGCGCGCCGGCATGCTGGCCGTGCCCTTTTCAGGGTAGGTGCCATTGCCGCAGTGCCATGGAATTATCGTAAGTGGTATTGTTGCGGTATTTAAAAAACACAAAAATCGGCGTTAAAAATGCGAACTGGTATACAATTGGTACACGTTTTCAGTGTGAAACCGTGTCCGCCGTCCCATGCCCCGACGGCTGGCATGCACTGACGGCAGCCACCCACGTTACGGAACGCGCCATGTCCATCAAGTCCAAGCAGTTGCTGTGGTTTTTTGCGTTTTTTCTCGTCTTTGAACTGAATATCTATCTGTCGAACGACATGATCATGCCGGCGATGCTGGGCATCGTCGAGGAGTTCCAGGCGGAGAAAAAGTTCGTCCCCCTGTCCCTGAGCCTGTATCTGCTGGGCGGCAGTTCCCTGCAGATTTTCCTGGGGCCATTGGCCGACTGCATCGGCAAGCGCAAGCTGGTACTCACGGGCAATACCTTGTTCCTGCTGGCCACGCTGGCCGTGCCGTTTGCCGTTTCCATCGAGCAATTTCTCGCCGTGCGCTTCATCCAGGGCATGGGCTGCTGTTTCATCTTCGTCGGCTATGCCATGATCCACGAGCTGTTCGACGACATGGCGGCCGTCAAGCTGAGCAGCATTCTGTCGAGCACCACCATCCTCGCGCCCCTGGCCGGTCCCATCCTCGGCAGCGCCATCATCAGCCGGCTGGACTGGCGCTACGTGTTTTTCCTCTCGGGCCTGCTGGCGCTGCTGTCCCTGCTGGGCCTGTTCAAGACCATGCCGCGCACGGCGCCCACGGCCACGCGCCTGGATCTTGCCGCCATCGTGCGCAGCTATGCCGCCATTTTCAGCAACGGGCGCTTCATGTTCGGCATGTTCACGGCCGGGCTGGCCACCGTGCCCCTGACGGCCTGGATCGGCTTTTCACCCATCTTCGTGCTGCAGGAAATGGGCGCGTCCTACGCCACCTATATCGCGCTGCAATGCGTGATTCTGTCGGGCTTTGTCCTCAGCAGCATCGCCATCCAGCGCCTGCGCCAGGATTTCCCGCTCGTCTCCCTGCTGCGCATGGGCGGGCTGATCGCGGCGGCCGGCATGCTGGGCGCCGGCGCGGGCCGCCATCACGTCGATGTGTTTGCCGCTTGCATGTTTGTCTATTCCATCGGCTTCGGCCTGTTCAACGGCGCCTTGCTCCGCAGCGCGATCACGGCCAGCAAGGAGTCGATGACACTGACTACGGCCGCCATGAGCTTGCTGTACTGCATTTATCTGTCCGCCTGGCTGCAGCTGTACAACGTGCTGTGCCAGCGCTTCGGCTATGCGCTGGAAACGTATGCGCTGCTGAATATCCCCGTCATCGTGGTCATCGCCGCCTGCCTGCTGTTGTTTACGCGGGGCATGGCGGGGCGCCGGGAAAGCGAGGTGCGGCTGGCCCGGCACTGATGGCGCAACGATGCGCGTGTTGTCGACCTTGTTTTACCTCCTGCGACGTTTATTGACACTCTCCTGCGGAAAATGGTGCGCCCATGAAAATAGATGACCTGGCCTCAAAACACGATCAAGCAAAGATTTTCAACCTGGAATACGAGTTCCGCATCAACCGGCTGAAGCTCGATTACATCACTCTGGCCGATGTGCGGCCCCCTGGCATTGATCTGGAACAACTGGCCGCGGAACACCAGGCGGGCATCGCCGCCCTGCGCAGCTTTGTCGGCCTGAACTTCAACCATTTCAATGCGGCAAGCTGTTCCTCGCTCAGCTGCATCCCCACGCGCGCCCTCGGTGACGACGAGCGCTACCTGCACCGCATCTGGATGGGCGGACCGCTGCCGGCCATCGCTGCCGAGGCGATCGGGCAGTGGGGCGCGGCGCTGGAAGAAGTGCGGCACAACGGCGGCGCGCCGTATGTCTCCATCCTGTGGGTGTGGGATGCGCAGCAGCTGCGCAATGACGAGCGCTTCAGCCCCACGGGCGGCGCCGGGCGCTACACGATAGGCCGCTACGCCATCGGCGGCACGACCCTGCACATCAACTCGCTGCGCGCGCTGGCGCTGGACTTCGCACCGGCCCGCTTCGATATCCTCGACACCCTGCATACGCAGCGCTACTTCGCCACCTTGTCCGATTATTTCCGCATTCTCATCATGTGCGAATACGGCGGCATGTACATGGATGTCGATACGATCCCGCATAATCCGGCGACGATTTTCCTGATGAAGCCGGAAGTGCCCGATTATTTCCAGCGCGGGGAAGGCGAGGGCGAGGAGCGCCGGCATGTCAGCTGGATGAATCTGTTTCTCGATGAAACGGGCATGCTGATCGCCAAGAAGAACGACGCCGCGCTGCGCGTGATCCAGCGCAATGTGAACCTCGCCTATGCGGGTATCGCTGCGCAGGTTCCCCGTTCCTGTCCGCAATTCGAGGCGCAGCTGTTCGGCCAGTTCTATGCCGAATGGAAGAAAAACCTGGGCGTGACCCTGCTCAGCCATGCCGAGTTCTACCAGCGCTATTGCGTGCTGTATGACGGCGTGCGCGAAGCGGTGGCGGGCGGCATCCGCGGCATGCGGCTGCTGGACGATATCATTACCGACATGCACATCCCCTTGAGCGACGAAGAGCGGCGCGCGTATGCGCGCTGCGTGGCGCGGCTGGCCGACATCGACTGGCAACTCGACGATCCCTTGCGCCTGCCCGACATTGTCGACGTGTTCGACATCGAGGAAGTTCCGCGCATGGCGTATGCGGCCCAGCTGCGGGCGGACATCGATCACTTCCACTATTACTCGGTGCTGTCGGACGATCCGCAGCTGGACCGCGTGAATGCCGTCTTTTGCCGCTACCTGCTGGCCCACCGTTCGCAGCATATTGCCGCCGGCAACTTCTGGCGCCCCACCGTGGGCCGCCACGGCAGCCGCATGCCGGCCGTCAGCGATGCCGCCCCGCCAGGTGACGAGGCGCAGGCGGGCTTGCTGTCGCATGCGCCGCTCAAGCTGGTGGCGGGCGAACTGCTGGGCGACGAGACGAAGAACCGCATGGCCAAATTGCTGTTTGCCACCAGCTACCTGGAATATTGCTCGTTCGGCAATAAACTCAATCTGCAATTCGTCGAATTGCAGCGGCGGCAGAACATCGATCCGTATCTGGCGCACATCCACGGCCTGCATGACGAGGATGACCGTTTCATCGGCTTTTTCACGGCCGCGACGATGGACGAGTTCCAGGCCTGCGGCGCCGTGTCATATTACCGCGATGACATGAAGGCGCTCGACGATGCGTATGACGCCTTCGTGCTGGCGCATGCGCGCGCGGACGACTGTTTCGTCAGCAGCCTGGCCATCGACGAGAAATACCGGGGCCAGGGCCTGTTCCGGCAAATGTTCCATGAAATCCGCGACCTGGCCAGCCGCAAGGGCTGTGCGCGCATCACCCTGACGGTGTGGGAAAAGAGCGAAGCGCTGCAAGTGTACCTGCACAAGGGTTTTCGCAGCGTGGGCACGTTCGACTATGCCTACAGCCTGTTCTATGACCGGCTGCATTTCCTCGTGTATGAGGGTAACTGAGGGGTAACTGAGGGAAAACAGGGGCGGCCGGCAGCCGCCCCGTGATGCAGCTTACAAGGCCAGGAAGGCCAGGCCCGCCACGGCCGTCGGCAGCAGGGCGCCGGCCAGCAGGCCGACGGCGCCGATCGATTCATCCTTGAAGCCGCGGCGCAGCAGGGCCACGCCGGCCGGGTTCGGCGCATTGGCGATGACGGTCAGGCCGCCGCCGGCCACGGCGCCCGCCATCAGCATGTATTTCGCTTCGTCCGTCATGCCGACGATCAGCGAACCGAGGTAGGTGAGGGCTGCATTGTCCGTGATCGCCGTCAAGCCCAGGGCGCCGAAGAACAGGGCCAGCGGTTTCAGGCTCGAGACGATGGGCTGCAGCCACCATTGCTGCATGCCGCCCAGTACCACCAGGCCGCCGAGGAAGAAGCCGACCAATAAACCTTCCTTGAGGATCAGCGGGCTTTGATAACGCTCATACGCCTGCACGAAGCCGAGGAAGAACAGGAACAGGCCGATGAACAGCACGGGATGATGCGCCAGGGTCACGACGCCGGCCAGCACGATCATGTGCACGAGGCTGACGGCCAGTGGCACTTTCGGCGCTTCCACTTCGCCGGCCTTCGGCTTGATGTCGGAGGTGTTGCTGTGCAGATATTTGCGCAGCAAAATGCTCACGCCCGTGGCGTTGACCAGCACGGCGATGGCGGCTTTCCAGCCGAAATGGGTGGCCATGAAGGCGCTGTCCCAGTTCCACGTGGTGGCCACCATCAGCACGGGCGGCGCCGCATACGAGGTGAGGGTGCCGCCGATGGAAACGTTGACGAACAGCACGCCCAAGGCGCCATATTTCAGCCATTCAGGGATGCCCGGACGAAAGATTTGCGGCGCCAGCATCAGCGCGGCCAGGGTCATGGCGGCCGGTTCCGTGATCAGGGAGCCCGTCAGGGGCACGAGCGCCAGGCCCAGCCAGACGAGGGCCAGTTCCGTGCGCAGCGGCATCACGCGCGCCACGCCTTTCAGCAGGCGCTGCACGGCGTCCAGCACGGGGCGCGAGGCGGCCACGACCATGACGACGAAGACGAACAGCGGTTCCGTGTAATGGCGCGACTCGGCATACTCGATGGCCGCATCGCCGCCCGAGACAAAGGCCATGATGATGATCAGGATGAAGGCCCAGAAGCCGAACACGACTTCCACTTCGCCCAGCAAGTGCAGCAAGCCCGCATGGCGGGGGTGGCGCCGCGATAATGTCTCAAACGACTTGGCGGCGAAGGTGTGGATGAGCGCAAGGCCGAAGACGATGGCGCTGATGATTTGGATGGTGGTCAAATGCGTTTCCTTATGGACGGAGGAAGCCGCCCGGTGCATTGCCGAGCGGTAAGGAGAGTGCTTATGGTACAGCAATCGATGCGGGAAACGGGGTTTTTCGGACATGGCGGAGCGGCCCCGGGCACGCCATCTGGCAGATAAGCCTTGCCAAAAGCAGGGCTGGATAGTACTGTATATGCATACAGTATTCATCTTCATATTCAATTATGCAACATTCCCAATTGATGGCGTCGCCGGAAGCCTTGCACCCGTCTTTATGGCGCGCATCGCAGCTGGGCCAGGGCGCCGCGCGCTGCCTGGACACGGGCTTTGCCGCCCTGTCGGCGCAGCTGCCCGGCGGCGGCTGGCCCAGCGGCAACCTCATCGATCTGCTGGTGCAGCAGCCGGGCAGCGGCGAATTGCGGCTGCTGGCGCCCGCGCTGGCGCAGCTGCCGGGCTTGCCCATCGTGCTGCTGCAGCCGCCCCATCCGCCGCAGGCGCTGGCCCTGGCCGCGCAGGGGCTGGCGCCGTCGCAATTGCTGTGGATCAAAAGCACCGGCAGCAAGGATGCCCTGTGGGCGGCAGAAAACATCTTGCGCAGCGGCACGTGCGGCGCCCTGCTGTTCTGGCAATCGCACGTGCGCGCCGACAGCCTGCGCCGCCTGCACCTGGCGGCGCAGTCGGGCAACACCCTGTTCTGCATGCTGCGCCCGCTGCACGGCGCGCAGGATGCGTCGCCGGCGCCGCTGCGCCTGTCCGTGCGCCCGGCCGCCGGCGGCATCGAGATCTGCTTCATCAAGCGCCGGGGACCGCAGCGCGACGCGCCGTTGTTCCTGCCACTGCAACCTCCTTCATTATTGCTGCGTCATGCGACTCTGGATCGGCCTGTACCTGCCCCGGCTCCCGCTCGAAGTGTTTTGCCCGCGCTGGTCGGCTGACAGCCTCGGCGTGGTGCTGGAGCAGGAGCAAGTGATGGCCGTGTCGCCGCTGGCGCGGGCGGCCGGCATCCGGCCGGGCATGCGCCGCGCGGGCGTGCTGATGCTGGCGCCGCAGGCGCGTTTGCACGAACGCTCGCCCGAGCTGGAAGCGCAGGCCCTGCAGGCGGTGGCGCTGGCGCTGCTGCAATATTCGCCGCTGGTGGCGCAGGGCGAGGAAGCGACCCTGCTGGTCGATGCGGGCGCCAGCCTGCGCCTGTTCGGCGGCGTGCGCGCCCTGTGCCGGCACATCGCGGCCAGCTTGCGCGCGCTGGGCTACACGGCCCGGCTGTCGTGCGCTCCCACGGCGCGCGGTGCCTGGCTGCTGGCGCGCGCCGCTACGCGCCGGGGCCGGACCTTGAGCATGGCCAGCCTGGTGCGCCGCCTCGACGGCTTGCCGTGCGCCTTGCTGCCGCCCGCGCGCCCCTGGCTCGACTGGCTGGACGGCATCGGCTGCCGCACCCTGGGGCAGCTGCGCCACTTGCCTCGGCCCGGCTTGCAGCGCCGTTGCGGCGGGGCCCTGCTGGACATGCTCGACGATGCGCATGGCCACGGCACGGAACTGTTCGTCTGGATCGAAGCGCCGCCCACGTTCCGCGCCAGCCTGGAACTGTTCGACCGCGTGGAGCACGCCGACGCGCTGCTGTTCGGCGCGCGCCGGCTGCTGCAGCAGATGACGGGCTGGCTGTGCGCGCGGCAATTCGCCGTCGAGCGCATACAGCTGCTGCTGGCGCACGAGCGGGGCAGGGTGGCGCGCCCGCCCACCGTCATCGACCTGGCCTTGGGGGAAGCCGTCTGGCGCGACGAGCATCTGTTGCGTTTGCTCAAGGAGCGCCTGGCGCAGCTGGTGCTGGACGCGCCCGTGATCGGCCTGACCCTGGAAGCGCTGCAGGTGCAGCCGATGGCGCCGCCCAGCGAGACCCTGTTCCCCGAGCCGGGCGGCACGCCGCAGGAGCGCCAGCGCCTGCTGGAATTGCTGGTGGCGCGCCTGGGCATGGAAAATGTCTTGCAGGCAGTGCCGCGCGCCGATTACCGTCCCGAGGCGGCCAACCAGTGGCTGCCGCTGCCGGCCAAGCCCGTTTCAAGAAGCGCGCCACCCGACTTGCCGCCCGGCTTGCCCGGCATGCCCCGTCCCGGCTGGCTGCTGGCCCAGCCCATCGCCCTGCTGATGCGCGAACACCGGCCCTTCTATGGCTCGCCCCTGAAAATGGTGTCCGTGGCCGAACGCATCGAGGCAGGCTGGTGGGGCCAGTCGCAGGCGCGCGATTATTTCATTGCGGAAGGCCTCGACCACGCCCATTACTGGGTCTACCGCGAACGCATCGCCGGCAGCGGAGAAGACGCCGCACCGCGCTGGTTTTTGCACGGCTTGTTTGGCTGAAGGCGCTGTCCTGCTGAAACGGCCATGCTTGGCTATACTTGCTTTCTTGCGCCACGTCATACACTCAATAAGGATTTCCATGTCCCAACTTTCCGACTTCCCCATCACCCAAAAATGGCCTGCCCGGCATCCCGAGCGCCTGCAACTGTACTCGCTGCCGACGCCGAACGGCATCAAGGTCTCGATCCTGCTGGAAGAGCTGGGCCTGGCGTACGAGCCGCACCTGGTCAGCTTCGAGCAGAACGACCAGCTGTCGCCCGCCTTCCTGTCCCTGAATCCCAACAACAAGATTCCCGCCATCCTCGACCCGAACGGTCCCGACGGCAAGCCGCTGGCCCTGTTCGAGTCGGGCGCCATCCTGCTGTACCTGGCGGAAAAGACGGGCAAGTTCCTGCCGCAGGACGCAGGCCTGCGCTATGAAACCATCCAGTGGCTGATGTTCCAGATGGGCGGTATCGGCCCCATGTTCGGCCAGGTGGGCTTCTTCCACAAATTCGCCGGCAAGGCGTACGAAGACAAGCGTCCGTTGGAGCGCTATATTGGCGAGGCGAAGCGCCTGCTGGGCGTGCTCGAGCAGCGCCTGCAGGGCCGCGACTGGGTCATGGGCAGCCAGTACACGATTGCCGACATCGCCATTTTCCCGTGGGTGCGCTGCCTGGTGGGCTTCTATGGCGCCGGCGACCTCGTCGTGTTTAGCAATTTCCCGAACGTGCAGCGCGCGCTGGACGCTTTCCTGGCCCGTCCCGCCGTCATCAAGGGGCTCGACATCCCGCAGCGCGGATAGGGTTGGCCAACTGCGGCAGCGGCCGGCCGGCGCTACAATGCGTCATCGGCCGCCCTGCGCGGCAGCTTTGATCTGAGACAATGAAATCCACCCGGCAAGATTTTCCCGGCGCCCACGGCCATGTGCTGGCGGCGCGCCTCGACGCGCCCGACGGCGCCATTCGCGCCTACGCGCTGTTCGCCCACTGTTTTACTTGCGGCAAGGACGTGCTGGCCGCGCGGCGCATCGCGCAAGGCTTGACGGAACACGGCATCGCCGTGCTGCGCTTCGACTTCACGGGACTGGGCGCCAGCGAAGGCGAGTTTGCCGCCACCAATTTCTCGTCGAACGTGGACGACCTGGTCGCCGCCGCCGATTTCCTGCGGGCAAAACATGCTGCGCCGCAATTGCTGATCGGCCACAGCCTGGGGGGCGCCGCCGTGCTGGCGGCCGCCGCGCAAGTGCCGGAAGCCACCGCCATTGCCACCCTGGCCGCGCCCAGCACGCCCGCCTATGTGACGCGCATGTTCAGCGCGCACCTGGAGCAAATCGCCGCCGAGGGCGAGGCGCTGGTGCAGCTGGAAGGGCGGCCCTTCCGCATCCGCCAGCAATTCGTCGATGACGCGGGCAGCCACAGTCTGAAAGAGCACATCGCCGGCCTGCGCCGCGCTCTGCTGGTGATGCACGCGCCGAACGACACGACGGTGAGCCTGTCGAACGCCATGGATATTTTCACTGCCGCGAAGCACCCGAAAAGTTTCGTCTCGCTCGACGATGCCGACCACTTATTGACGGGGCGCAATGATGCCGCGTATGTCGCCAATGTGATCGCCGCCTGGAGCGCGCGCTATATCAACTAAGCTGAACCAAGTTGTCGCGCATGAAAAACGCCGTACCGGCAAGATGCGGGTACGGCGCAGATGGTGCTGATAGCTTGAAGGCTCAGTCTTCGTCGAATTCTGCCGAAAGATCCTTCCAGCCTTTACTGACTGCAAAGGCGGAAAATTCCTCCGGCGCTTCCAGGACGATGAGTTTCTTGTCCTGCAAGCCCAGGTCGCCGTGGCCGAAGTCGGGGCCCACGTAGCCGAGGCTGCGCAAGCGGGCCAGGATGTGGCCGACCAGGGTCTTGTCCTTGTAGGCGCCCGCTTCGAGCGGGGCGGCGAAATCGACGTAGACGTCGATGATGCCGTAGCCTTCGTCGAAGATGCGGATGGCCTTGATGTCGTGGGCACGGCCGGAGCCGTCGGTGGCCTTGAAGGGGCCGCTGAGCTGGATGTCGGTGTCATTGTTCATGCCGCCAGCATACACCAAAAGCCGGCCCCGCATAGGGGGCGCGGCGCAAAATCACCGGGCAATCCCCGCCTCAGCGCGCCTGCAGGATGGCCGACAGGCGGTCGCGCGTGCCGGCGATGCGCTCCAGCTGCGGGTAGCGCAAGCCGCCGTGGTAGTCGAGCGCTACCGTCTGGAATTGCTTGCCCTTTCTGACCAGCAAGTTGATCGGCTGCGGGCTCGTCCTGGCCGCCTGGATGGCCGCCTTCAGCAGCTTGGGCGTGTAAGCCGTGCCATTCACGGCGAGCAAGGTCGTGTTGCCCGACAAACCCGCCTGGAAGGCGGGGCCGTCCCACAGCAGCTTGCCCAGCTTGCCATCCTTGTCGATCGTCAAACCCAGCGAATAGCTCAGGTCCGTGCTCTTGCTGCGCTCTTCATTCGCTTTCAGGAACGGCGTGGGCGCGTCGCGGTAGACGAGTTTCCAGCCGGCGCGGGCCAGGCCATCGAGCGGTGCACCGGGGCCGTGGCCGTCGAGGCGCGTGCGCAAAAAGGCGGCCCAGTCGTGCGGCTGCACGGCGTTCAGGGCCGCCACCACATCCTCGAACGTGTAGGGCAGGGGCGTGGTGCTGCCGTCCTGCATGCCAAAGAAACTGCGGGCGAAGTCGTCCAGCGAGCGGCGTTCGCCCGACAGTGCGCGGATGGTGGTGTCGACGTCGAGCCAGACCAGCGCGCCTTCCATATAGTAATCCTCGTCGCGCTGCCAGCTGCTCCAGGCTATGGGGCGCCGGCCATTGATGATGGGGTCGTTCGTCGTGTCCTGCATGGTGCGCCAGCTGCGCCCGGGCATGACGTCGTAATGGGCTGCCGTCGCAGCGAACAGGTCGCGCATGTGGGCCGGGGCCACCAGGCCGGAGCGGGCCGCCAGCACATTGCCCCAGTATTGCGTCTGGCCTTCGTAGACCCACAGCAGGCTGTTTTGCAGCGGCGTGTTGAAGTCCGGCGTGTCCTGGCCGGCGGGGCGGCGGAACTTGCCGTTCCACGAGTGCACCAGCTCGTGCGGCAGCAGCACGCGGCCCGCCTCGTTCTTGTCCCACTCGCTGAAATAGCCGGGCTTGACGCCGTTTTCGCTCGACTGCATGTGTTCGCGGCCGATGCCGCCGAACTCGTCGCTCAAGGCCAGCAGGAAATCATAGTGGCGGTAGTGGCGCGCGCCGAACAATTTGTAGGCTTGTTGCAGCATGGCGCGGTGTTGCTCGACTTGCTGCGGTGACGCTTCCAGGCTGTCGGCGCTGTCGGCCATCACGTTCAGCAGTACGGGCACCTTGGCGCCCGGGTCGAGGTCGATGCGCTCGAAATGGCGCCCCGCGAAGACGGGCGAATCGACCAGGGTGTCGAGGTCCAGCGGCTCGAAATCGACTTGCTGGCTGGCCGGCGTGGCCGCCCGCGCGCGCACTTCCAGGGCGCTGGCAAATTCCCAGCCGGCCGGCAGGGTCAACGATGGCTGCACGAGGATGTCGCGCGCGGCGCGCCCGGCCGGATACAGGGTCATCGCATGCCATTGCACGCCCAGCATGGCGCTTGTCATGGTGATGCGGCCCTGGCCCGTGTCGACGGGCGAGAGGAGCTGGTATTGCGCTTCCACGGCCGTGGCGCCGGCCGGCACGTCGAGGTGGAAGGCGAACATGTTGACGGGATCGCGCCGCCATTCCAGGGGCTGGCCGTTGGCGGACAGGCGCAGGCCGGCCAGCTGGTTCAGCGGGCCGCTGGGGCCGTGGTTGCCCGGCACCCATTGTGGATACAGCAAGGTCAGCTTGCCGGGCGCGGCGGGAATGCTTGCGCGGATGCTGAACAGTTGCTGCGCCACATTACTGGCGTCCACCTGCAGCACGATGGGGGGAGCAGTGGGCGAGGCGGCCTGGGCGCCAGTGAAAACGAGAAGCGAGAAGGACAGAGACAGGACGGCACGGGAATAGGGCATGGAGCGGGGCATGGGACGGGGCGGCGGCGGGAATGGCAAACGGGAAGTCTAGCATTCTGTAAAAATTTCTTACAAATTGGAGGCCGTCTGGGGCGTTTTACGCCAATTTCAAGGCCTTGAAAGGGACTGGAGAGGCCGTATATCGGTAACAGGCGGATGCTCACGGTGAGGTCCGCCCCTCTTATCGCTTCATTTGAAAAGGATATTTATCATGCGTACTTTTGACCTTGCTCCCCTGTACCGTTCCGCCATCGGCTTCGACCGCCTGGCACAGCTGCTCAACGAACAGCGCGCCGATGCGCAACCGAGCTATCCCCCATACAACATCGAACTGGTGTCGGAAGATAAATACCGCATCGTGATGGCATTGGCCGGCTTCTCGCGCGAAGAGATCGACATCATCACCGAACGCGACTCGCTGCACGTCACGGGCCGCAAGCAGAAAGATGGCGTCGAGCGTACTTTCTTGCACCGCGGCATCGCTGCCCGCGATTTCGAACAGCGTTTCCAGCTGGCCAACCACGTGAAGGTCACGGGCGCCACGTTTGAAAACGGCATGCTGACCATCGACCTGGTGCGTGAAGTGCCGGAAGCGCTGAAACCGCGCAAGATCGAGATCGGCAGCGGCAGCGACACCATCGCCGCCAACGTGAATGCGCTGGAACAGCGCCAGGCAGCCTGATCTGATCGCGGCGCCCCTCGGGCGCCCGGGCTAGCCTCTCCCATGCAGTAAAATACTGGCCGGTTGATCCGGCCAGTGTCACGTCCGGAGCCCGTTCGGGCACTTCATTGCCCGCCATGCGAGGTGCGCGGAGCACGCAAGATTAAACCCTGCTTAAAGGCGCAAATGCCTGTTTCCAAATGGAAAAATGTTAAGCACCGCCTAAGACTCGTGGCCCACTATTGCATACATCAAAATCTCATTGAATGAGGAGCAATTCATGGAACAGCAAACGAATACCGCATCCCTGAAAATCAAACGCACCGTAGCCGCGCTGGCCGCGATCGGTGTGCTGGGCGCCGGCGGCGCCATGGTGGTGCATCAGAACAATGCCGGCGCGAATGCCGCTGCCGCTGGCGCACCCGCCGCCCCCGTGGCTGCCGCCGTGGCGCCTGCAGCCAGCGCGCCGCTGGTGGCCTTGCCCGATTTTAGCCAGATCGCCGCGCGCAACAGCCCGGCCGTCGTCAATATCAGCGTCACGGGCAGCACCAAGGTGGCTTACGACCCATCAGCCCAGGCCGGCAACGACGACTTCGGCAACGACCCCTTCTTCGAATTCTTCCGCCGCTTCCAGGGCCCGCAAGGCGGACAGCGGGGCGGCCGCGACGTGCCGACGCACGGCCTCGGTTCCGGCTTCATCGTCAGCCCCGACGGCGTCATCATGACGAATGCCCACGTGGTGCGCGATGCGCGCGAAGTGACCGTCAAGCTGAACGACCGCCGCGAATTCCGCGCCAAGGTGCTCGGCACGGACCCGAAGACGGATATTGCCGTGCTGAAAATCGACGCCAACAACCTGCCCGTCGTGCCGCTCGGCCATTCGAGCGACCTGAAAGTGGGCGAATGGGTGCTGGCCATCGGTTCGCCATACGGCTTCGACAGCACGGTGACGGCCGGCGTGGTCAGCGCCAAGGGCCGCTCGCTGCCGGACGACAGCAATGTACCGTTCATCCAGACGGACGTGGCGGTGAACCCGGGCAACTCGGGCGGCCCCCTGTTCAACACGCGCGGCGAAGTGGTCGGCATCAATTCGCAGATCTACAGCCAGACGGGCGGCTTCCAGGGCTTGTCGTTCGCCATTCCGATCGACCTGGCCGGCCGCATCAAGGACCAGATCGTCGCCACGGGCAAGGCCAGCCATGCCAAGCTGGGCGTGACGGTGCAGGAAGTCAACCAGGGCTTTGCCGATTCGTTCAAGCTGGCCACGCCGGAAGGCGCGCTGGTGGCCAACGTGGAGCGGGGCAGCCCGGCCGACAAGGCGGGCCTGAAATCGGGCGACGTGGTGCGCAAGGTGAATGGCCAGCGCATCATCGGCTCGGCCGACTTGCCGGCGCTGGTGGGGACGTCCTTGCCAGGCGACAAGATCAGCATGGATGTCTGGCGTGACGGCAAGATTGTCAGCCTGACGGCAACCCTGGGCAATGCGGCCGACAAGGTGGCCGAAGTGGCGAAGAGCGACAGCGCCGCCGGCAAGGTAAAGCTGGGCCTGGCCCTGCGTCCGTTACAATCGGATGAAAAACGCGAGGCGGGCATCAGTGCCGGCCTGCTGGTGGAAGACGCGGGCGGTGCCGCCGCGAATGCCGGAGTGCAGCCGGGCGACGTGCTATTGTCGGTGAATGGCCGTCCCGTCAACACGGTCGAGCAAGTGCGCGACGTGGTGGAAAAATCCGCCAAGTCGGTCGCCTTGCTGATACAGCGCGGCCCCGATAAGATCTTCATTCCCGTGCGCCTCGGTTGATCTGGCGCAGGATGCAAGGTCGATAAAACAGTAACAATATGAAGGAGTAGGGCATGCGGCTATTGCTGGTAGAAGACGACACGATGATCGGCGAGGTGGTGCTCGACTTGCTGCGCGCCGAGCATTACGCGGTGGACTGGGTCAAGGATGGCGACATGGCCGATACGGCCCTGCAGACGCAGACCTACGACCTGGTGCTGCTGGACCTGGGCTTGCCGCGCAAGGATGGTCTCGACGTGCTGCGCTCGATGCGTTTGCGCAAGCTCGACACGCCTGTGCTGGTAGCCACGGCGCGCGACGCCATCGAGCAGCGCATCGCCGGCCTCGACGCGGGCGCTGACGATTACGTCCTGAAGCCGTATGACCTCGACGAACTGCTGGCGCGCATCCGCGCCTTGCTGCGGCGTGCCTCGGGGCGGCCGGAACCGGTCTTCGAGCACCAGGGCGTCTCCATCAATCCGCTGACGCGCGAAGTGATCGCCGAGGGCCATCCCGTGAACCTGTCGGCGCGCGAATGGGCCGTGCTGGAAGCCTTGATCGCGCGTCCCGGCATCGTGCTGTCGCGCGCGCAGCTGGAAGAAAAACTGTACAGCTGGAAAGATGAAGTCAACAGCAATGCCGTGGAAGTGTATATCCATGGCTTGCGCAAGAAGCTCGGCAGCGACTTGATCCAGAACGTGCGCGGCCTCGGCTACATGGTGCCCAAGGCATGAGGATGAAGGTCACGGTGACGCACTCGCTGCGCGGCCGCCTGCTGTGGTTTTTGCTGGCGGCCATCATCATGGCGGCCCTGGCGCAGGCGTCGATCGCCTACCGCAGCGCCCTGTACGACGCCGACCAGATCTTCGACTATCACATGCAGCAGATGGCCCTGTCGCTGCGCTCCGGCGCGCCGCTGGCCAACCACGCGCAAGCCTTGCCGGCCGACCCCGTCAACAATGACATGGTGGTGCAGGTGTGGACCCCGGACGGCGTGCAGGTGTTCCGTTCGATCACGCGCGCGGAACTGCCGCAGCGCGCCGTGCTGGGCTTTTCGAACGTGAAAGCCAACGGCACCACCTACCGCATCTTTTCCGTGCAAACCAGTTCCCAGACCGTGCAGATTGCCCAGGACATGGCCGTGCGCAAGCGCATGGCCGGCAGCCTGGCGCTGCGCACGGTCGGTCCCATCGCGCTGATGGCGCCTATCCTGATGCTGGTGGTCTGGTGGGTCGTCAGCGGTTCGCTGGCGCCCGTCTCGCGCGTGCGCAAGCAGGTGGCGGCGCGCCAGGCGGACGACCTGTCGCCCGTCTCGGAAGCGGGCTTGCCCGACGAAGTGCGGCCCCTGGTGCATGAACTGAACCTGCTGTTCGGGCGCGTCAAGACGGCGTTCGACGCGCAGCAGCACTTTGTTGCCGACGCGGCGCATGAATTGCGCACGCCGCTGGCGGCATTGAAACTGCAGGTATTGAGCCTGGAACGGGCCGAATCGGCAGAAAAGCGCAGCCTGGCGATCAGCCGCGTGAGCGCCGGCATCGAGCGGGCCACGCGCCTGGTCGAGCAGCTGCTGGTGCTGGCGCGCCAGGAAGCGAGCGCCGCCAGCGGCGACCAGCTGCAGGCGGTGGACTTGAACGACGTCGTCAAGCGGGCGCTGGGCGACATGGCCGGCATCGCGCAGGCGCGCAAGATCGACCTGGGCCTGCACCACATGGACCCGGCCAAGGTGGCGGGGCAGGCCGATGCGCTCAACATCATGCTGCGCAACCTGGTGGACAACGCCATCAAGTACACGCCCCAGGGCGGTACGGTCGACATCGACCTGCGCGCCAGCCCCGTCGGCGTGACGTTATCGGTGGAAGACAGCGGCCCCGGCATCCCGCCCGAGGAGCGCGAGCGCGTCTTCAGCCGCTTCTACCGCGTGCCGGGTACGGACGCCAACGGCAGCGGCCTGGGGCTGGCCATCATCAAGGCCATCGCCGAGCGCCATGGCGCGCGCCTGGTGCTGGATAAATCCGAGCGCCTGGGCGGCCTGTGCGTGCGCGTGGAATTCCCGCAAGCCGTGAAATGAGCGTTTTAACCATCATCTTTGGCATGTTGCATTGACGCGCGCGCCGTGGCCCTATATTGTCTGCGAAACAAGCAGAACCAGACCACGGAGCGCAGCATGCAGAGAATCGGATTTTCAGGAACCCTCGACCCCATCACCAACGGTCATATGTGGGTGATCGGCGAAGCGCGTTCGCTCGCCGACGAGGTGATCGTGTTCCTGTCGCAAAACCCCGCCAAGAAGCCGCAATTCCCCGCCGAAGACCGCAAGCGCATCATCGAACAGAGCGCGCGCGAGTGCGGCTGGGAGAATGTGCAGGTGGTCATCGTCAAGGGCGACTACACGGCGCGCGCGGCGAAGAAGCATGGCTGCGACTACCTGATCCGCGGCATCCGCACGACGGCCGATTTCGACTATGAAAACCTGATCCAGCAAACCAATGTGGACGTGTTGCAGGGCGCCAAGACGATCTTCGTCATGCCGCCGCGCGACCTCGGTTCCGTCAGCTCCAGCTTCGTCAAGGCGCTGGAAGGACCTGTCGGCTGGAACTGGACCATGAAAAAATTCGTTCCCGGCCCGGCCTACCAGGCGTGGATACTCGACTGCCTGCGCAAGGAGTGGGAAGTGCTGTGGAACTACGCCACCGCCCCGCAAGCCGACATCGCCCTGTTTGACCACTGGTTCGCGCACCTGACGGGACCGCAGGCCTACGGCGGCGCGGACCGCCACTATCATAACCTCGACCATCTGGTGCACGGCCTGTCCGAGATCCGCGTATGGGCCGACAATACCTATGCGCCCAAGCGCGACAGCGCGCTGGTCAAGAAAGCCTTCTGGTTCCACGATGCCGTCTACAGCCACGACGACGACGCGCTGTATTCGAGCGAAGAGGCCAGTGCCCAGCTGTGGCTGGCCAGCGGCCTCGATACGGGCGACAACCTTGATGTAGCGCAATTGATACGCGCCACCGACCATTTCCAGGGCCCCGGCATCAGCCATGCGCTGAAAGACGCCATGCTCAGCGCCGACCTGGCCATCCTCGGGCAAGATGAAGAGGTGTACCAGGCCTACACGCAAGCCATCGGCCGCGAATACGCGCACGTGGACCCCGCGCGTTTCAACCAGCAGCGGGGCCTGGCCCTGCAGCACCTGTGCGCCAAGGCGCAGGCGGGCCAGCTGTTTGGCGATGCTTATTTCGCCGACCAGTACAACGAGCGGGCCATTGACAACATGCAGAAGGAGATCGCGGCGCTGGCGGGCGGCTGAGCCGATGCGCGGGCGTTTGCCGCCCGCGTCTATTGCGTGGCTTGCTTCACCGCATGCTGTACCTGCAGCAGCATCCAGTCGCATTCGAGGCGCAGTTCCGCCGTCCGGTTGTTGATGGGCCCCCAGTGGAAGCGATTGTGCCTGAGCCCCAGGGCCGCCAGTTCGACGGCGAAAGCGGGGCAGGATTTCGATAGTTGCTGGAATGCCAGGCCATTCTTTTCCGAACCATGATTTTCCAGATCGCCGGGCTTGCAATGCACGCCTTCCCGGAAGACCGATAGCAGCTCCGTGGAACCCGCATACGAGGCGAATAGCTGCTGCATCAGGGCAGATTTTCCGATCAGGTTATAGCTGGATTGGAACAGTCCCGCCTCGGCCGTGCTGGCCGTCGTATTCTTGGCGCTCTTGTCGCGGCCTTCGCAATAGCGGCCCGAACTCTCGCGCATGCCCAGGCCCGTCAGGAGCACATACAGATGGCGCAGGGTATCGGCGCCATCCTTGTCATTTTGCATGCCCAAGGCCGCGAATTGCCCGCCATACCAGTCCAGCGCATCGTTGTCGTCTTTGCCATGCGCGGCCGCGGCCATTGCCACGGCCGCGGCATCGTTTTCTCGCCAGTTGTGGTATGCCTTGGCAAATGCCAGGGCCATGCCCTTGATGTAGCCTGCCGGCGCGATGCTGCGCTCGGGCCAGTCGTAACGTGCCAGTTCGGAATGGGCCGCAATGTCCAGTATTGTTTCCTGCAACTGGGCCGGCAATTGGGCGGGCACATGCGCTGGCAGCGGCAAGGCCGGTGCCGCCAGCGGGACGGCGGCGACGTCCGGACCGCTGGGGCGCAGGAAATACTCGGTCGGTGTCTTGTCCTTGCCTGAGGCATAGCGTGTATGGGTCTGCGCCTGCTGGTTGTCGGCGATGCGCATGGCATCGGCGTCGAGGCGTTCCGCCACGAGGTAGATGTGGTCGGCGCCAGGCGGGCTCTTCAGGTCATAGGTGATGCCGACATCGCCGGCCTGCTGCTCTCCTACGCCGATGCGCTGCCAGCGGCGCGATTGACTGCCGCTGCCGCCCAGGCGTTGCGCCAGGTGCCCCGCGCCCAAGGTGAGGGGGATATCCACGCCTGCAGAGATCAGCAGTGCGCTCAATGTTGCCGCGCAACCTTTCTCCAGCGGCGGCTGTGCGTTTTTCAGCCCAAGCTCCGCAGCCGCGCGCTGCTGGGCTGCGTGCAGCAGTGCATCGCTATTGGCCGCCGCGATGATTTGTTTGCTCAGTTCCTTGTCCATGGGTATGCTCCAAGTTGTCATCGGAATAGGGTTTGTCATCGCACCACGGTGAAAGTTCGCCGCAAGGGATTTATTCCGCCTTGGGTTTGCCGATCAGGACGCAGGAGTCGATTTCGGCCAGCGTAAGCTCGCCCAAGGCTGCCATTTGGGCCAACTGAGCGATGCGAACGGCGTTCGCGGCGGTTTCATTCACCTCGTTCGCCGCAGCCTTCACGGCAAGCCGGGCTTGCTCGCTCTGCGGTTTTTCTCCCCCCGACTGTAGCTGCCGTAAGCGTTCCTGCTGGAGCAGGGCGGCCGAGAGATTATTTCCAGTACTGTTGACTACAACGCTGTTGCTGGCATAGCGGTCGCGCAGATCGATGATTTGCTTGATGTTGACTTCCTGCGGCTTGAGCACTTGCAGCGAGGCACGCAGTTCCGCCAGCACGGTGAGCCAGGCGAAATTGAGCGAGGAAGTCGTTTGCTGTTCGATGCTGTCGGGCCAGGCGGTCACTTTTTCGAGCGGGCGCTTGCGTTGTTCATAGCTTGACACGACGACGCTCAGGCAAGCCACCTTGCCGGCCGCCCTGGCGTACAGCGTCGATTGCTGGTCCAGCGAGTAGCGGGAAGCGACCAGGCCGGCGCCACCGCCGATGACGGCGCCAAGTGCCGCCGTCGGCAGCGATTTGAGCAGGCCGCCGGCGGTTCCCACGGCTCCGCCCGCCAAGGCCCAGTCGCTCTGGTTGTAGATGGCGCGCTGGCTATCCTCGGCCAGTTTCAAATACCAGAATCTTTGCTTGAGCAATAACATCTTGCTCTCTTCCAGCGTGGCGGGAGCGCCAAACAAGGTATCGCTCTGCGCGCTCTCGGTCAGCGCATTGCTTTCCGCGCTGCTGGGCATGCGAAAGATCGGATAGGCATTGGGCGGAGCAAAGCCGCATCCGCCCAATAGCAGCGCCAGTAATGGCAGCGCAGGAAATGCTTTCATTTCGCTCCTCCTTGCATGGCATAAATGCAATTACCGAGGGGAAATGTACGTGCAATCCAAAGCGACTACAAGTTAACTATTTTTTTTGACACGACGTTATTCTCATGCCGGAAAGGTGTAGAAACGCGCGTGCTCGTGTATTGCTGAGGCTGCTTCTTGCGCCCGTGCTTCCCGAAAGCGGAGTCAGGTTTCACATTGACAGTGACCGTAGGCCCGCCGCATGCGCCAGCGCATCGTCCAGCCGGTCGTTGCCCCAGAATAGTTCACCGTCACTGATGAAGCTGGGGGCGCCGAACAGCTTGAGCGCTTGTGCCTGCTCAGTCTGGCGGCGCAGGCGCAGCTTGTTGTCCTGCGTCAAAGCCAGCGCCAGGATGGCGCGTGCATCGAGGCCCAGTTCCTGCAAAGCCTCGCTGACGGCCTCGGTGTTGTCGATATCGCGGTCCGCGGCGAAATTCATCGCCATCATGTGGCGCGCAAAGGGCGCAATCCAGCCCTGGTCCGCGCCGATCAGCGCCACGCGCATGGGCAGCAGGGCCGTGCGGGGAAAGGTGCCCGGTTGCCGCCATGGCAAGCCGTACTTTTCGCACTGGCGCGCCATGTCGCGCCACGTGTAGTCGCCCTTGATTTTTTGCAAGATGAAGGGCGACGTCTCCCAGCCCAGCGCCTTGAAGACGACGCCCAGCAGGAAGGGTTTCCAGATCACATGCACCTGCTTTTCACGCGCCAGCGCTTCGATGCGCATGGCGCTCAGGTAGCTGTAGTTGCTGCCGAAATCGAACCAGAATTCCAGTGTGGCCATGGCATCGTTCCCAGGTGGTGACGCTAGCGGGCCGCCGCCTTGGCGCGCGCCGTATGCAATTTCTTGAAGCTGTCGATCAGGCGCTGGTGCCTGTCGAGGCCCTCCAGCTGCATGCTGGTCGGGGTCAGGCCGAAGAAGCGCACGCTGCCGTCCACGGAGCCCAGCACCGCATCCATGCGGTCGTTGCCAAACATGCGGCGGAAATTGACCACATAATCGTCCAGCTCCAGCGCGTCATCGAGTTCCACTTCCAGCACCACGTTCAAGGCTTGATAGAACAGCTTGCGCTCGAGCGTGTTGTCGTTGTACTGCAGGAAAGTTTCCACCAGTTCTTTCGCTTCCTCGAATTGCTGCAGGACGAGATGAATCAGCAGCTTCAATTCCAGGGTCGTCAGCTGGCCCCAGACCGTGTTTTCGTCAAACTCGATGCCGATCAGGGTGGCGATGTCGCCGTACTCGTCGAGCTCGCTGTTTTCCAGGCGGTCGAGCAAGTCTTCCAGGCTGGCATCGTCCAGCTTATGCAGGTTCAGGATGTCGGCGCGGAACAGCAGCGCCTTGTTGGTGTTGTCCCAGATCAAATCTTCGACCGGATACACCTCGGAATAACCTGGCACGAGGATGCGGCAGGCGGTGGCGCCCAGCTGGTCGTATACGGCCGTGTACACTTCCTTGCCCATGCCGGCGAGGATGCCGAACAGGGTCGCCGCTTCCTCGGCATTCGAGTTCTCGCCGTGGCCGGAAAAATCCCACTCGACAAAATCGTAATCGGCCTTGGCGCTGAAGAAGCGCCACGAGACGATGCCGCTCGAATCGATGAAGTGTTCGACGAAGTTGTTCGGCTCGGTGACGGCTTCGCTGGCAAACGTCGGCTGCGGCAAGTCGTTCAAGCCTTCAAAGCTGCGGCCCTGCAGCAATTCCGTCAGGCTGCGCTCGAGCGCCACTTCCAGGCTCGGATGCGCGCCGAACGAGGCAAACACGCCGCCCGTGCGCGGGTTCATCAGGGTAACGCACATCACCGGATACACGCCGCCCAGCGACGCATCTTTCACCAGCACGGGGAAACCCTGTTCTTCCAGCCCCTGTATGCCCGCAAGGATGCCCGGATATTTCGCCAGCACTTCCTGCGGCACGTCGGGCAGGGCGATTTCGCCTTCGAGGATTTCGCGCTTGACGGCCCGTTCGAAAATTTCCGACAGGCATTGCACTTGCGCCTCGACCAGGGTATTGCCGGCGCTCATGCCATTGCTGACGTACAAGTTTTCAATCAGGTTCGACGGGAAATACACGACCTTGCCGTCGGAATGGCGCACATACGGCAGCGAGCAGATGCCGCGCTCGGCATTGCCGGAGTTGGTGTCGACCAGGTGCGAGCCGCGCAGCTCGCCATCGGGGTTGTAGATCTCCAGGCAATATTCGTCGAGAATCTCCTTCGACAGCGCATCCTTGCGGCCCGGCTTGAACCAGCGTTCGTTCGGATAATGGACAAAATCCGCGTTGGCGATGTCTACACCCCAGAACGAACCGGCATAGAAATGGTTGTTGCTGAGGCGCTCGATATACTCGCCCAGGGCCGACGCCAGCGCGCTTTCCTTGGTCGCGCCCTTGCCGTTGGTAAAGCACATGGGCGAGTGCGCATCGCGGATATGCAGCGACCACACGTTCGGAATGATGTTGCGCCACGAGGCGATTTCAATCTTGATGCCCAGGCCCGCCAGCAGGCCCGACATATTGGCGATGGTCTGTTCCAGCGGCAAGTCCTTGCCCACAATATAGGTGCTGGCTTCGCTGGCCGGATTGAGCATCAACAAGGATTGCGCATCGGCATCCAGATTCGCGACCTCTTCAATGACGAACTCGGGTCCCGCTTGCACCACTTTTTTCACCGTGCAACGGTCGATCGAGCGCAGGATGCCCTGGCGGTCCTTGGCCGAGATATCGGCCGGCAACTCGACCTGGATCTTGAAAATCTGCTGGTAACGGTTTTCCGGATCGACAATATTGTTTTGCGACAGGCGGATATTTTCCGTGGAAATATTGCGCGTATCGCAATACAACTTCACGAAGTACGCTGCGCACAGTGCCGATGATGCCAAAAAGTAATCGAACGGGCCAGGCGCCGAGCCATCGCCCTTGTAGCGGATGGGCTGGTCGGCGATGACCGTAAAATCGTCGAACTTGGCTTCGAGACGCAGCTTGTCGAGAAAGTTGACTTTAATTTCCATGAGGTAATCCAATACTGTGCTTATGAGTTAGCCGCTATTATCCTTGCTTTCCGCCGCGGGACAAAGATTGTTCACTGCGGCCGTGCTGGCCGGGAGCCGCTGGGGCAATGATGCAGGCATGATAGTTCATGGCTTTTCACCTATCGCACAGAACGTTATCTATATGATTATTCTTGCTGATATACAAAAATCGCAAGCTGTGATGGACGAGCTCGCATCGCAGTGCGATGTTGGCCTTGGCCGTGCTGCGCGGACGTGAGTGTATTGCCGCCCGCCTAAAAAAACAGCGGCTGCCCATGCTGGCGCAGCCGCTGTTGTTTCAGGTGGACACGGTGATCAGAACTTCACCCACAGCCGTCCGAAATACGAGGCGCCGTTCAGGCCGAACTGCACGCTGTCGTACTTGAAGCCGTTGTCCGTCTCGTCCGCGTTTTGCGTGGTGGGCTTGACGTTGAAGATGTTGTTGCCGCCAAAGGTCAGCTTGGTGTTTTTGTTGATGCTGTAGGTGAAGCTCAGGTCGGCCGAGGTCTTGGCCGCGTAATGGGCGTTCGGCACGCCGGCGGCCGTGCCGCTGAAGGTGCCCAGGGTTTGCGGACCAAAGTAGATGATGCGCAGGTCCGACTCCAGCTTGCCCGTGACGTAGTCGAAGCCCAGCGTGGCTTTCGAACGGGGGCCGCCCTGTTCGATGAACAGGCGTTCGCGTTCGGACAGCAGCACGTCTTCGAAGCCCGTCAGCGAGGCGGGCGTCTTGACTTTCGTCACTTCCGTTTTGCTCAAGTTCAAGGCCAGGAAGGTGGTCAGGCGGTTGCCGGCCAGTTCGCCCTTGTGCGAGGCCGTCAGGTCCAGGCCGCGCGTGCGCGTGTCGATGGAGTTGACGAAGAATTGCGCCTCGCCCACGCCCAGCAGGGCCAGGCGCGCGGCCAGGTCCGGGTAGTTGTCGGCATTGAAGCGGCCCGACAGCACGATGCGGTCCTTGATCTTGATATTGTACAAGTCGGCCGTCACGGAAATGGCTTGCGTGGGCGTCCAGGTGGTGCCGAACGTAAAGCTGGTGGATTTTTCCTCTTTCAGCTTGGGGATGCCGGCCGCGTTGGCGACGGTGCCGCCGTTCGGCGCCAGCACCACGTCGGTGGGCACGCCGCCGATGAAGTCGGTGAAGGTGGACGAGAAATACACTTGCTGCAACGATGGCGCGCGGAAACCCGTGCTGGCCGAGCCGCGCAGCAGCACGTTCGGCGCCACTTTATAGCTGGCGGCCAGCTTGCCCGTCACGGTGGAGCCGAAATCGCTGAATTTTTCATAGCGCAGGGCCGCCTGGGTTTTCAGGCGTTCCGTCCAGTCCAGTTCCACGTCGCCATACGCGGCGATGCTGTGGCGTTTGGCCTTGGTGGCGTCGCCGGGCTGGAAGCCGGGAAAGCCCTGGCTGCCCGCATTGCCGCCCACGCCCACGCCGTCGGCATCGATGTAGGAGTTCGGCTCGCCGGCCATGATCTTGTATTCCTCGCTGCGGTACTCGGCGCCGAAGGCCACGTTCATGCCGCTCAGTACCGTATCGTAATAGCGGCTGAAATCGGCGTTGCTGGTCAGTTGCTGGAACGAGAAGCCGCCCGCGTCAAAGTTGCTGGCGCTGACACCCTTGCCGCCGTTCATCAGGTCGAGGTTGGCGATCGAGGCGTTCAAGGTATGGCTGATGTCGTAGCGCATCTTGTTGTAGCCATAGGTTTGCGAAAAGTCAGCATGCCATTCGCCGATCTGGCTGCGGTGGCCGATGGTGGCGTACTGGTCGTCGATCTTGCCATTGATGAAGGGCACGAAACCGTCCGGGTACATGGCGGCGGAATTGCGCGATGGAATGTCGTCGCTGCCGATGCCGCCCCGGCCGAATGCCGCGCTGGAGGCGTCGCGCGTCTGCGCGCCGGCCGTGAAGTACAGCTTGCCCGTGGGGCTGGTGGCGTAGTCGCCATTGATGTACAGCGTCTTGTTTTGCGATTTGGTGTCGCCGATGATGCGCATGCTGTCCGCATCGGCCCGGTTCGAGTGGCCCCGGTCCAGGTATTCGCCCGTGATGGCCAGGGTGCCCTTGTCGCCCAGCGCGATGCCGCAGTAGGCGGAGGTCATGTAATTCTTGCCGTCGCCTTCGGAATACTGGCTGTAGCCGGCCACCGCTTCGCAGCCCAGGCTTTTCTTCAGTTCGATGTCGATCACGCCGGCAATGGCGTCCGAGCCGTACTGGGCGGCGGCGCCGTCGCGCAGCACTTGCACGTTCTTGATCGCCAGCAAAGGAATCGCATTCATGTCCGTGCCCGTGTTGCCGCGGTTGCGCGCGCCGAACAGGTTGACCAAGGCCGTCGTGTGGCGCCGCTTGCCGTTCACCAGCACCAGGGTCTGATCGGAGCCGAGGCCGCGCAGGGCGGCCGAATCGATCAGGTCGGCCCCGTCGGCGCCCGTCTGGCGCGTGGAGTTGAACGAGGGCGAGATGTATTGCAGCGATTGCGCCAGGTCAAACTGGCCGCCTTGCTCGGCCACCCGGGAAATGGGGATGATATCGACCGGCACCATGGTATCGGTGGCGGAACTGGCGACCCGGCGCGAGCCGACCACGCTGACCGTTTGCACGGGCCCCTCCGTGGCGGCCGCTTCCGTGCTCTGGGCCATGGCGGCGGGACTGAAGGCGGCCAGGGCGGCGCTGCCGTACAGGCTGATGAGGATGGCTTTACGCAAGGTGGTGAGGGTCGGCACGCAGTGTCTCCAAGTGGCTGATGAGCAAGATTCGTGACTTGATTCTAGTGCCATCATTTCAGCATTCACCAGCGATACTTTGTTTTGTTATTACAAATTTGCTGTAACTGTTGTTTCCTGGTTGATTATCTTTTGGCCACCGCCCGGCTTGCCTTGTACCGGTGCGCGATGCCCCATTCAGGTGCTGCGCTGCACCATGCCGCCCACCCAGATTGCCTGCGTGCTGTATTGCACCTCGATCAAACAGGGCTGCTGTATCACGTGGCCCTGATGCAGGCGCAGCGACTGTTGCAAATGCGCTGACAGCGCGCCCGCCGCCACGCCCGTGGCGCTGTCTTCCTGGGCCGGATCGCGGTGGTTGAAGTTGCGCCCTTCATATTCGCTCTCGCCCGTGCGGCAATACGCGTAGCAGCCGCTGACCTGGTGCAAGGCGCTCCAGTCGGCGATCAGCTCCAGGTTCGGCCGCAGCGCGCGCAGGGTGGTGCGGTCGGCCACTTCCAGCAGCAGCTTCGGGCTGCCGACGGAGGCGATCACGGGCGGCGACAGCAAGTGCATGTGCTGGCCCATGAGTTCCGACGGCACATATGTTTCCAGCATGACGGCCGGTGCCGGCTGCGATGTCAAGCCAATGAAGATTCCTTCCGCGCGGCGCACCAGCCGCAAGGCTTGCCCGCGCATGGCCGTGCTCACCGTCAAGGTTGCCGGGGCGCCGGGCGCCGTCAGCAGCACATGCGCGGCGGCCAGGGTGGCGTGCAGGCACAGGGGGCTGCGCGTGTGCGGATAAAAATAGTCGAGCACGATGCCGCCATCCGCCTGCCGGTCGAGGAAGACGCAGGCGCTGACCTGGCGCTCGCGCGCGAAGGCCTGGCGCGCCGTTTCGCTGCCGCCGTCGTTTTCCACGACCAGCGCCGCATTGCCGCCGCCGGGTACGGCGCCGAAACATTTCAAGAGATGGACGATCATGGCGGCCGATGGGCAAGATAAAACATCAGCATAAACGAAAATAAGTGCAAAGCCTCTCGATGTCTTGGCTGGATGGAGTCAAAGGCTGCGCCTATTGACGCTTTCGTGGAAGTGATATATCAACAGATGATATACTTCCCGCATGAGGCCCGATCCTGCCATTGATACATTGCTGGACCTGGATGGCTCCATCCTCGACCAGGATGGCGGTTATTGGATCAAGATAGAAGCCAGGCGGACGGAAGTGTCGGATGAGATTCCTCACGGCATACGCTACTCGCTGACGCTACACGAACCGTATGGCAAACGCATCCTCGGTTATGACAATGCGCACATGGTAAAGCCGCCAAAGAAGTTCAAATATGCGGGACGTATCGTGGCATTCGACCATAAACACCGGCATCCGTCAGATCAGGGAGTACCATACGAATTCAAGGATGCGCAGCATCTGATCAATGATTTCTTTGCTGACGTGGACCGCATTTTGCTGGAGGTAAAAAAGCAATGAAACCGATTTTTATTGGCATCATGCCGCAAGAGAAAATCCGCGAACGCGTGCTCGCCATCGCTCGCGGCATATATAAACCGAAGGCGGATGAGCCCAAGGTCTGGTTCACTTCGATCAAATCGCTGGCAGAAGTCCTGAGCGACGAAAACCGGGCGTTGTTGCACGTGATCCTGGAAACGCAACCGGAATCCATCTCTGCATTGGCTGAAACAACGGGCCGTAAACCGAGCAACCTGTCGCGCACCTTGAAAACAATGTCCAATTACGGCATCGTGGAATTGAAACGGGAGCGCAATCAAGTTCGCCCCGTAGCCACAGCGACGGAGTTTCGCATAGTTGCTAACTGATTTGCCCGACTATCAATTTGCTCCGTCATGCGACAGGCCAAAGCCAAGTGCCGGCCGGCAGACGCTCCGTGTGCCCATCAAAATGAACACTATCCGACTGGAACCGGCTACTTGATTCAGGATGAGTATATCATACTGTGTTTATATACAGTATTGAGGTAGATCATGTGGGGTGCCGTCTTACCCGAGTATGCTGAGTTGTACTGCCTGAGCAATTTCAGCTTCCTGCATGGGGCCTCGCATGCGGAAGAACTGGTCGCGCGTTCCATGCAGCTCGGTTACAAGGCGCTGGCCATCACGGACGAGTGTTCGCTGGCTGGTGTCGTGCGCGCCCATGCGGTGGCCAAGCGGGCCGATTTCCCCCTGATTATCGGTGCGCATTTTCATTTGACGCAGGCCGATGGCAGCCCGGGGCCGTCGCTGCTGGCGCTGGTGCGCGATATCGACGGTTACGGCAATCTGTCGGAACTGATCACCATGGCGCGCACGCGGGCGGCCAAGGGACGCTATCTGCTGACGCCCGATGATTTCACGGCGCCGTCGCCGGAGTTCGCCCATTTGCGGGGTTTACCGGGCTGTCTGATGATCTTGCTGCCCGGCTATCCGGCCCGGCCCGAGGCGCTGCGTGCGCAGGGCGCATGGATGGCGGCCACCTTTGGCGGCGAGCGCAGCTGGGTGGGACTGAACCTGCTGCAGCGGGCGCAGGATGACGCGCACCGCAGCGCCGTGCAGGAAGGCGCGCAGGCGCTGGGCCTGCCCGTGGTGGCTGTCGGCCACGTGTGCATGCACGTGCGTTCGCGCAAGCCCCTGCTCGACACCCTGTGCGCGATACGCGTGGGCAAGCCCGTGGGCGAGTGCGGCTATGCGCTGGCGCAAAATGCGGAGCAGCATCTGCGCGCGCGCTTGCGCCTGGCCAATGTGTATCCGCCGCAAGCGCTGGCGGAAACCGTGCGTATCGCCGAACTGTGCGATTTTTCCCTCGACAGCCTGTGCTATGACTATCCCGTCGAGCTGGTGCCGCACGGCCACACGCCGGCGACGTATCTGCGTGAAGAAACGTATGCGGGCGCGCGCCTGCGCTTTCCTCTGGGTATCCCGGCCAACGTGCAGGAGCAGATCGAGCAGGAGCTGGAGCTGATCCGGGATCTTTCCTACGAAGCGTATTTTTTGACCGTCTACGACATCGTGCGCTTTGCGCGGTCGCAAGACATCCTGTGCCAGGGCAGGGGATCGGCCGCCAATTCGGCCGTCTGCTATTGCCTGCACATCACGGAAGTGGACCCCGCGCGCGGCAATTGCCTGGTCGGGCGCTTCATGTCGCGCGAGCGCAACGAGCCGCCCGACATCGACGTCGATTTCGAGCACCAGCGGCGCGAAGAAGTGATTCAATATATCTATGGCAAATATGGGCGCGAACGGGCCGCGCTGGCCGCCGTGGTGATCAGCTACCGGCCGAAGAGCGCCTTGCGCGACAGCGGGCGGGCGCTGGGGATCGACCTGGCCATCGTGGAAAAAGTGGCCAAGGCGCATCGCTGGTTCGACGGCAAGCGCGATCTGCTGGAGCGCCTGGCCGAATGCGGGCTCAACCCGGAAGCGGCATTGTCGCAGCAGTGGGCGGGCCTGGCGCAGCAATTGCTGGGTTTTCCCCGCCATTTGTCGCAGCATCCGGGCGGCTTTGTCATCGCGCAAGGAAAATTGTCGCGCCTGGTGCCGATCGAAAACGCCAGCATGGCCGAGCGCAGCGTCATCGAGTGGGACAAGAATGATCTTGAAGAGCTGGGCTTGATGAAGGTCGACGTGCTGGCGCTGGGCATGCTGTCGGCCCTGCGCCGCGCGCTGGAACTGGTGAGTGCGCGGCGCGGCGAGGAATTCCGTTTGCAGGATATTCCTGCGGAAGACCCCGCCACCTACGACATGATGTGCCAGGCGGACACCATCGGCGTGTTCCAGATCGAGTCGCGCGCGCAGATGAGCATGCTGCCCCGGCTGCGGCCCCGTGAATTCTATGACCTCGTCATCGAGGTGGCGCTCGTGCGCCCCGGCCCCATCCAGGGCGGCATGGTGCATCCGTATCTGCAGCGGCGCCAGAAAAAGGAGCCGGTCGAGTATCCGAAGGGCCTGGACAAGGCGCTGGGGCGCACCCTCGGCATCCCTATCTTCCAGGAGCAGGTGATGCAGGTGGCCATCATCGCCGCCGATTTCACGCCCGGCGAGGCGGACCAGCTGCGGCGCGCCATGGCGGCCTGGAAACGCAAGGGCGGCATGAACAATTACAAGGAACGCATCGTCGAAACGATGGTCAAAAATGCGTATAAACGGGAGTTCGCGGAGGCCATCTTCAGCCAGATCGAGGGCTTTGGCGAATACGGCTTTCCCGAGTCGCACGCGGCCAGTTTCGCCCTGCTCACGTATGCCAGTTCCTGGCTGAAATGCCACGAACCGGCCGCCTTTTTGTGCGCCTTGCTGAATAGCCAGCCCATGGGTTTTTACAGTCCTTCGCAACTGGTGCAGGATGCGCGCCGCCATGGCGTGCCCGTGCTGCCCGTCGACGTGGCCGTCAGCGGCTGGGAGGCGGCGCTGGAGGGGGATGCAGCGGCCGTGCGCCTGGGCTTGAATAGCCTGTTCGGCATGCGCGCGGACGCGGCCCGGCGCATCGAGGATGCGCGCGCCATTGCCGCCTTCGCCGACGTGGCCGACCTGGCCCGGCGTGGCGGCCTGGACCGTCATGACTTGCAGGTACTCGCTGCCGGCAACGCGCTGCACGCGCTGGCCGGGCATCGGCGCGAAGCCCTGTGGCAGGCGGTGGGCGCCGTGCCGGACAGGGACTTGCTGCGCGACACCACGCAAGAGGAAGACTTGCCCGTGCTGGCCGCACCGACGGAAGGCGAAAGCATCGTCAGCGACTACCGCGCGCAAGGCCTGACCCTGGGCCGCCACCCGCTGGCGCTGCTGCGCAGGCAATTGCTGGAACAGCGTTTCATGCCGGCGTCCACGCTGATGACGTACACGAGCGGGCAAGTGGCGCGCGCCTGCGGCATCGTCACCGTGCGCCAGCGTCCGGGCACGGCCAAGGGCGTCATCTTCATGACCCTGGAAGACGAGACGGGCACCGTCAACGTCATCGTCTGGCCCGACCTGGTGGAAAGCCAGCGGCGCGAGGTCTTGAGCGCGCCGCTGCTGGGCGTGTACGGCGTGTGGCAAAGGGAGGGCATCGTGCGCAACCTGGTAGCCAAGCACCTGGTCGATATGTCGCACTTGCTGGGGTGCTTGCGGACCAGCAGCCGCGATTTTTGTTGAGAGTTGCCGGCGGGGAGGAGGGCATGGCATTATTTGAATATGACAACATTACCCGAACCGACACTGCGTCCCGCCCTGGTCGCCGACGCGCCCGCCATCGTTGCCCTGATCGACGACCTGATGCCCTTTTTGACCCTGCACCCGGACGGCACGGGGGCGGAAAAGTTCATCGAGAACTGCCGCCAGCCCGCCATCGAAGGCTATCTGTCGCTGCCCAATTACGCCTACCAGCTCGCGCATATCAACGGCGAACTGGCCGGCGTGGTGGCCATGCGCGACAACACGCATCTGTTCCACATGTTCGTGCCGCGCGCCCTGCACCGGCGCGGCATGGCGCGCCGTTTGTGGCAGGCCGCGCGCGATGCGTCGCTGGCCAGGGGCGGTGTGACGGCGTTTACCGTCAACTCCTCGGCCTACGCCTTGCCCCTGTACGAAAGCCTGGGCTTTGTCGCCACGGGGCCGAAAGTGGAGACGGGCGGCATCGCCTTCGTGCCGATGCGCATGGAATGGACGGCCTGATTACCAGCGCACGATCTTGCCCGGATTCATGATGTTCTTCGGGTCCAGCGCGTGCTTGAGGGCGCGCATGGTGTCGATGGCGCCCTCGCCATGTTCTTCCACCAGGAAGGCCATCTTGTGCATGCCCACGCCATGTTCTCCCGTGCAGGTGCCGTCCATGCCGATGGCGCGCGTGACCATGTCTCTGTTGACCTTTTCCGCGCGCGCGATGTCGGCCGGGTCGTCGGGGTCGACCAGCATCTGCACGTGGAAGTTGCCGTCGCCCACATGGCCGATGATGGCGTAGACGAGACCCTGCGCTTCGCAATCGGCCTTGGTGGCGATGATGCATTCGGCCAGGCGCGAAATGGGCACGCAGCAGTCGGTGGAAATGGCGCGGCTGCCGGGGCGCATCTGCAGCAGGGCGAAATATGCGTTGTGGCGCGCGGCCCACAGGCGCGAGCGGTCTTCGGGGCGGCTGGCCCACTCGAAATCGCTGGCGCCGTGCTCCGCCGTGATGGCTTGCACCAGCTGCGCCTGCTCGGCCACGCTGGCCGGCGTGCCGTGGAATTCAAACAGCAGCAAGGGTTTTTCCGGCAAGGCCATCTTGTCGTAGGCATTGATGGCCTTGACGCCGTTTTCATCGAGAAACTCGACCCGCGCCACCGGAATGCCCATCTGGATGGTCTGGATCACGGCGTTGACGGCCTCGCCCGTGCCGGGAAACGAACACACGGCCGCCGAGATCGCTTCCGGCAGCGGATACAGTTTCACCGTCACTTCCGTGACGATGCCCAGAGTTCCTTCGCTGCCGACGAACAGGCGCGTCAGGTCGTAGCCGGCCGACGATTTTTTCGCCCTGGTCCCCGTCTTGATGATGCGGCCATCGGCCGTGACCACCGTCAGGGCCAGCACGTTTTCGCGCATGGTACCGTAGCGCACGGCGTTCGTGCCCGAGGCGCGCGTGGCCGCCATGCCGCCCAGCGAGGCATTGGCGCCCGGGTCGATGGGGAAGAACAGGCCCGTGTCGCGGATGTCCTCGTTCAACTGCTTGCGCGTCACGCCCGCCTGCACGGTGGCCGTCAAGTCTTCATTATGCACGGCGACCATGTGATTCATTTGCGACAGATCAATCGTCACGCCGCCATGCAGGGCCAGCACGTGGCCTTCGAGCGAGGTGCCGCTGCCGTAGGCGATGACGGGCACGTCGTGCGCGCTGCACAGCTTGACGGCGGCCGCCACTTCCTCGGTGGAATGGGCAAAGATGACGGCATCGGGCAGCATGGGGGGATAGCTCGACTCGTCGCGGCCATGATGTGCGCGCATGGCTTGCGTCATGGAAAAGCGGTCGGCAAAGATCAGGGAAAGCACGGCAGCAAGGGATACGGGCAGCGGTTTTTTCAGTACCGCCAACTGGTCAGTTTGATTCACGCAAGTCCTCCGTTTTTTTTATTCTACTCCGCGCCCGGGGATTTCACTGAAGCACCAGATTGATTTTTTGCCAGTTGTAAAAAAATCCGCATGGCGGGCCGTGCCTTGGTTGTAAATGAGAATCATTTCTATTAAAATGCCCGCCAGTAGTTATTTTGCAATGCGTGCTTCCACCCGAAAGGCCATGCCATGAAATTCCCCCTGTCCCTCGCCGCCGTCCTGCCCGCCTGCGTGCTGGCGCTGAGCGCCTGCAGCAGCGTCGCTCCGCTGAGTACCACGACTGCGGCATCCGCTACTGTGCAAGACGTGCGCCAGCTGGGCGAGATCGTCGACCTGCGCAGCGGCCAGCGCTTGACTGCCGAGCAATTGCTGGCCCAGCTGGCGGCCGCCCCGAGGGTCATCGTGGGCGAGCAGCATGACCAGCTCAGCCACCACCGGATCGAGCAGTGGCTGCTGCAGCAATTGCAGGGCCAGCGTCCGCAGGGCAGCGTGCTGCTGGAAATGCTGAACCCGGACCAGCAAGCCAAGGTGGACAAGGTCAAGCCGTGGCTGCAGACGGCCCCCGTCGTGCGCCCCGAACACGTGGCCGAGCTGCTGGCCTGGCAACCGAGCTGGAAGTGGGCGCAATATGGCGAGCTGGTCATGACCGTCATGCGCGCGCCGTATCCCGTCTGGTCGGCCAACCTGGACCGCAGCGAGATCAAGCAACTGTTTGTCGACCAGCCGGCCGTGCAGGGCAAGCATTCGAACCTGGCCAACGATGACAAGGTGCATGACAAACTGAAAGACATCATCCGCGTCATGCACGACAACCAGATCGATGCGCCGCGCCTGGCCGCCATGCTGTCGGTGCAACAGCAGCGCGACCGCCGCATGGCCGAGCGCCTGCTGGCCGCGCCCGCGCCCGCCGTGCTGATCGCTGGCGCCTACCATGCGCACAAGGACCTGGGCGTGCCGCTGCATGTGCAGGACTTGACGGGCGGTCCCGCGCCGCTGGTGCTGGTGCTGGCGCAGCAGGGCGCCACGGTGCTGGCGCCGCAGGCAGATTTTGTGTGGTACACGCCAGTGGCGGCGCCCGCCATCGCCAGCGCCAAGTAAGCCGTTGCAACTCCGCCGGGCGTTCAGCCCGGCATTCTCCCCCAGCAAGCTCCTCCATAGCAGCCAGGTAGTTCGTCCGATTTTTTTGCATGCGCGTGCGCGCCGTTGGCGCAGCCATGCCTGTTCACTGTAGAAGCTCCCATGCGTATCCCCTTGTTGTATATCAAAGCCGCCGCCGGCGGTGTGTTTCTTGCCCTGTTGCATGCCGGCGCGCAAGCGTCCGCGCTGCCGCACGACATGTCGCCGTTGGGCATGTTCTTCGCCGCCGACCAGGTCGTCAAAAGCGTGCTCATCGGTTTGTTGATCGCCGCGCTGGCCACCTGGGTGGTCTTGCTGGTGAAGGGCGCCCGCTTGCTGCAAGCGCGGCGCGAAGCGGCGCAAGCCGTCGCCGTGCTGAAGACGGCGGCCTCTTTGCCGGACGCGGCAGTAAAGAGCGGGGCGTCTGTGCTGGCGCAACGGTTGCTCGATGATGTGCAGCAAGAGCTGAATCTGTCGCGTGCGGATGCGCCGGCGGCGGCCCTGAAGGAGCGGGCCGGTTTTCGCCAGGAGCAATTGATCGCGCATCAGGTACGCCGCATGACGCAAGGCATCGGCTTGCTGGCCAGCATAGGCGCCGTGGCGCCGTTCGTCGGCCTGTTCGGCACCGTGTGGGGCATCATGAACAGTTTCATCGGCATCGCCGTCAGCCAGAGCACGAACCTGGCTACCGTCGCGCCCGGTATCGCGGAAGCCTTGCTGGCCACCGCCTTGGGCCTGGTGGCGGCGATACCCGCCGTCGTCATCTACAACGTCTTGAGCCGTGGCATCAACCAGGTCAAGGCGCTGCTGCGCGCCGCCTCGGCGCAAGTGCTGCTGATGCTGAGCCGCGACCTCGACACGCGCAAGCAGGCCTGAACCATGGCCAGCCTTTTTCCATCGCAGGACGACGACACGGCCGACATGCCGGAATTGAGTGAGATCAATGTCACGCCCTTCATCGACGTGATGCTGGTGCTCTTGATCATCTTCATGGTGGTCTCGCCGCTGGCCACCGTCGACCTGAAGATCGACTTGCCGGCCGCCACGGCCAAGCCCGAACCGCGCCCCGAGAAAGCGTTGTTCGTTTCCCTGAAAGCCGACCGCAGCCTGTATCTGGGCGAGTCGCCCGTGGCGCGCGAACAGCTGGGTCGCCTGCTCGACGCGCAGACGGGCGGCGACCGCCAGCGCACCCTGTTTTTCCAGGCCGACAAACAGGCCGCATATGAAGACGTGCTGGGCGTGATGGATGCCCTGCGCCAGGCCGGCTATTTGAAAGTGGGCCTGGTGGGTAGGGAGGGCGGGTGAGTGCGCCGTCCACGCTGGCGCCGCGTCCGGTATTGAACTGGGGCATCGCCACGTCGCTGGTGGCGGCTACCGCGCTGGCGCTGCTGCTGTGGGCGGCCTGGCAAGCAGTGCCGGTCGTGCCCGCGCAGCCGCCTGCCAGCGTGATGCTGGTGTTTGCGGCACAGGCGATGTCGGCGGAAACGCAGGCGGCGCATGCCGTGGGGGCGCGCCAGTCGGCCGTGTCCAGCGATGCCCGGCCGCCCAAGAGCACAGTTCGGCAAGCGGCGCTGCCCATGCTGGCGCGTGCCGCCGCGCCGCAGATCGTCGCGGCGGAAAAAGAGACGAAGGCAGAAACCAGTCCGTCGCCAGATCCCGGCAAGGATGCCGCCAGGGAAGCGTCCTTGCCCGCGCAGGCCGGCAGCAGCGCCACGCCGGCGCCAAGTTCGGTGCGCGGTCCGCAGGCGGCGCCGTTCAACAGCGACACGCCGCCCGCCAGCGCGGCGCCCGCCAGCTGGCAAAGCCGGGTGCTGGGCCACCTGGCCCATTTCAAGCGCTATCCGGGCGACGCGCGCCAGCGCAAGCGGGCCGGCGCCGCCTGGGTACGCTTCCAGGTGGACCGCGACGGCAAGCTGCTGGCCAGCGAACTGGTCACTTCGTCGGGCACGGTGCTGCTCGACCGCGAAGCGCTGCAAGTGCTGCAGCGCGCGCAGCCGCTGCCGGCGCCGCCCGACAGCGTCTTGCGCCAGGGCACGGTGACGGTGACCTTGCCCGTGTCGTTCAAGCTCGATGCCGGGAATGGCCACGGCGCCAGCTGATTTATCGCATTTTTTCAATCACATAACAAATCGAGGGTGTATGCATATCAAGACAATGACGCAGGCCGTAGGCGTTTGCCTGGCCTTGCTGGCGCAGCAGGCCGGGGCGCAGCCGCAGGAAAGCGGCAAGGTGGAATTTTCGCCGCTGAATGTATCCGGTGAAACGGTTCCGGCGGAACAGCAGGCGCTGGAAAAACCGGGCGCCGTCAGCGCGCGCGGCGCGGACACGCGCTTGCAGAGCGTGGACCAGATCGTGCGCGGCATGCCGGGCACGTTTACCCAGATCGATCCGGCGCAGGGCGCCGTCAGCGTCAACATCCGCGGTCTGTCGGGCCTGGGCCGCGTCAACATGATGGTCGATGGCGTGAGCCAGAATTACTATGGCAGCGCACCGTCGTCCGTGTCGCACGGCGGCGTGCCCAGCAGTCAGTTCGGCGCCCTGATCGACCCGAACTTCATTATCGGCGTGGATGTGTCACGCGGCAATGTCGTCGGCGGCGACGGCGTCAATGCGCTGGCTGGCAGCGCCAACTTCCGCACCATCGGCGTCGATGACGTCGTGTTTGCCGGTGAAAAGGTGGGCGCGCGCACGAAGATGTCGACAGGGAATAACGGCGTGGGGCGCAGCGCCATGCTGGCCGTGGCCATGAAGAATCCCGCCTTCGATGGCGGCAGCGTAGGTTTCATGGCCGCTACCAGCGCTAGCGTGATCGGCAACAACTACAAGAATGCGAAAGGCGTCAACAGCGAGGAATTCGGTTTCGGCTACAACCGCTATTACAAGCAAAAGCCCAAGTCGCAGCTGCTCAAGCTGGACCTCACATTGAGCGACTTCCACGCACTGGAACTGTCGGCGCGCGATTACCGCAGCACGTTTACGCGCCGCGACATTCGCAGCGACGACTACTACGTAAAATATCACTACACGCCGTTTTCCGAATTGATCGACCTCAATGTGGTGGCCAGCAGCAGCCGTGGCAACCAGAAATACATGCCCGGGGCGCTGACCAATTTTATTAATACCAATGCAGCCAACCGCGCCGATGCCATCGACGTCAACAACACCAGCAGCTTCAGGCTGGCCGGCGGCGATGCGCTGCTGACGATCGGCGGCAAGCTGATGCGCAACAAGTACAGCAAGCACGTGGAAAGCCTCGTCGACGACCCGGACAACCGGGACGCGAACCAGCAATCGATTGAAAACAATACCTTCGGCCCCGAGGGCGTGCAAAAGATCAGCAGCCTGTATGCCGGCTTGCAATACAACCGCGGCATGGTTCAGGTCAATGCGGGCCTCAACACCACGCACTTTGACTTGAGCGGCTACAAGCCCGCCTGCGATCCGCGCGTGCAATGTTTCCCGCAAGGGGCGAGCAATATTGCGCTGAAGGAGCATGGCATCAACCCTTCGCTGCTCGTTTCCGCGCAGCTGACGCCGTGGTTCCAGCCGTTTGCCAGCGCCGAGCGCACCATGCGCGGGCCGAATCCGCAGGAAGTGTTTTTCTCGAATGATGGCGGGGCGTCGATGAACCCGTTTCTGAAGGGCGAGAAAGCGACGACCTATCAGCTGGGCTTCAATTCCAGCCTGCATGGCTTGCTGAGCAAGAACGACGTGCTGAACTTCAAGGCCCTGTATTTCAAGAGCAAGATCGACGGCTATATCACCAGCCAGTCCTTCCTCGTGTGCGACAGCGGCCGCAAGTGCAATATCGCGGAAGTACTCGCCAATGACTGGCGCAATGTCGATGACTACATGACCAATATGTATATCTACATCAACTCGTCCACGCCCGTGCACTCGCGCGGCTGGGAGCTGGAAGCGCAGTACCAGCTGGGGGCCACGTATGCGCGCCTGTCGTATACGCGCGATAAGACCAGCCAGCCCACCTCGATCGCCAGCGCGTGGTTTGGCGCGGCCGACATCGGCGACTTGCCCAGCACATATTACAACCTCGACGTGGGTACGCGTTTGCTGGAGAACAAACTGGAAGTGGGCGCCATCCTCAAGCACACGGGGTCGAACCGCCGCCTGTCGCCGGACAACGAAGCCGATGAAGCGACGGGCGAAGTGCTGAAGGCCGACAATCCGAAGATACCGGCCGTGATCGACCTGTATGCGAGTTACCAGGTGTCGAAAAACCTGTTCTTGCGCCTGTCCGTGCAGAACGCCATGAACAAGGATTTCTCGGAAGCGCTGAACCGCCTGAACTCGATGCCGTCGCAGTCGCAGGACAACACGCCGCTGAGCACGGCCCGGGGCAGGACGTATGTGGCGGGGCTGGAGTACCGGTTTTAAGGTGCACCCCAGCCCTTCGCTTAGGGGCTAATTAATACTCGCGTGGCGTGGTTCCATAATAACTGTGGATCGAATTGGCCCACGTCTGATCCGCCATGTTCGGCCAGTTATCCGTGTCGAAGCCGGGCGCGTTTTCGATGCGTTCCTTGTCGACGTTCAGGGTGAAGCGCTTGTTGACGGTGTCGAGCAGCAGCGCTTCCCAGGGCACGGCGAACAGCTTTTCGCCGATGGTGAAGACACCGCCGTGCGACATGACGGCATAGGCAATCTTGCCGCTGCGCATGTCGATCATGATTTCCTTGATTTCGCCCAGGTGTTCATCCTTGGCGCTGTGCACATGGTCGCCGATCAGGGTGTCGGCACCCATCAGTTCAGGGCCGGGGCCTTTGTGGCCGCGGTTGACATACATGCCGTAGGCGTCGCGTTCTTCGTAGCTCATGGTGGACCTCCTGTTGAAAAATCCCAGTCTGCCGCCAGGGCGCGGCAGGGTCTGTTCGCTCGCCCACACAAAGTATGGAATTGGAAATATTTCAATTATTGCTATCGGGTAATTTTGTTGTGCGTAGACAGCAGGAGGGGGAGGGATAGTCGGTATTTGGCGCAAATTTCCGCGCGCGGGGGGCGACGCAGGCGGGCTTTAGTGTATAATTTCAATTTCCCGCACGTGCCGTTCGGCACCATCTGCAATGACCAAATTTGTCTTCGTCACTGGTGGCGTTGTGTCTTCCCTTGGAAAAGGGATTGCCGCCGCCTCCCTCGCCGCGATCCTCGAATCGCGCGGCCTTAAAGTCACCATGCTCAAGCTCGACCCGTATATCAACGTCGATCCTGGCACGATGAGCCCTATGCAACACGGTGAAGTCTTCGTCACCGATGACGGGGCCGAAACCGACCTCGACCTCGGTCACTACGAGCGCTTCATCTCCACCCGCATGAAAAAGGTGAATAACTTCACCACTGGCCAGATCTATGAATCGGTGATCCGCAAGGAACGCCGGGGGGAATATCTGGGCAAAACCGTGCAGGTGATTCCGCATATCACCAATGAAATCCAGGATTACATCCGCCGTGGCGCCGAAGGCTACGACGTGGCCCTGTGCGAAATCGGCGGCACCGTCGGCGATATCGAATCCTTGCCATTCCTGGAAGCGGCACGCCAGCTGAGCCTGCGCGCCGGCCGCAAGAACACGGCCTTCGTCCACCTGACCTTGGTGCCTTACATCGCCTCGGCCGGTGAACTGAAGACCAAGCCGACCCAGCACTCGGTGCAAAAGCTGCGCGAAATCGGCATCTTGCCGAACGCCTTGCTGTGCCGCGCCGACCGCGCCATCCCGGAAGACGAGCGCGCGAAAATCTCGCTGTTCTCGAACATCGAGGAAGACGCCGTCATTTCCGTGTGGGACGTCGACACCATCTACAAAGTGCCGCAGATGCTGCACGACCAGGGCCTCGACAAGATCATCTGCGACGCGCTGGACCTCGATCCCGCACCGGCCGACCTGTCGATCTGGAGCAAGCTGATCTACACGATGGAGCACCCGAAGGCGGAAGTGACCGTCGGCATGGTCGGCAAGTATGTCGAGCTGACCGAGTCGTACAAGTCGCTGATCGAAGCGCTGCGCCACGCCGGCATCCACACGGAAAGCCGCGTCAACATCGAGTACATCGATTCGGAAGAAATCGAAACGACCGGTTGCGACAACCTAGCCAAGTACGATGCCATCCTGGTACCGGGCGGCTTCGGCAAGCGCGGCGTGGAAGGCAAGATCAAGGCGGCCCAGTTTGCTCGTGAGCACAAGATTCCTTACCTGGGCATCTGCCTGGGCATGCAAGTGGCCCTGATCGAATACGCGCGCAACAAGGCTGGCATGCCGAACGCGAATTCGACCGAGTTCGACCTTGATACGGATCAACCTGTCGTTGCACTGATCAATGAGTGGCAAAACCACGATGGTAAAGTCGAGTTGCGCGATGAAAACTCGGACCTGGGCGGTACCATGCGCCTGGGCGCGCAGACCTGCGCCGTCAATCCGGGCACCCTCGCCGCCGAGATCTACGGCAGCGTGGTGACCGAGCGTCACCGCCATCGCTACGAAGCCAATAATCACTACCTGGCCCGTGTCGAAGCGGCTGGCCTGATCGTCTCGGCCCGCACGCCAAGCGAAGATTTGTGCGAAATCATGGAATTGCCACGCACGGGTGAAAATGCCCACCCATGGTATATGGGCGTGCAATACCATCCCGAGTTCAAGTCGACGCCACGCACCGGCCATCCGTTGTTTACCTCGTTCATCAAGGCAGCGCTGGCGCACAAAGAAGCCAACGCCGCTGCGGAATAACGCGGTCGATCGCGACAGTATTACCCGTAAGACAGCTCCCGGCCAGATGGTTCCCGCCGGGAGTTTCTTTGCCCCCTTTGTGCAATTGCGCATCAGAACGCAGTGTGCAGCCCCTGTTACGCTTAACTTTGGAGAATGACATGAGTGCTATTGTTGATATTATCGGTCGCGAAATCCTGGACTCGCGCGGTAACCCGACCGTCGAATGCGATGTGTTGCTGGAATCGGGCGTGATGGGCCGTGCGGCCGTACCGTCGGGTGCCTCGACCGGTTCGCGCGAAGCCGTGGAATTGCGCGATGGCGACGCCAAGCGCTACTTCGGCAAGGGCGTGCTGCAAGCATGCGAAAACATCAATACCGAAATCTCCGAAGCCATCATGGGCCTGGACGCCAATGAACAGGCTTTCCTGGACCGTACCCTGATCGACCTGGACGGCACGGAAAACAAATCACGCCTGGGCGCCAACGCCATCCTGGCCGTCTCCATGGCCGTGGCCAAGGCTGCCGCCGAAGAAGCGGGCTTGCCGCTGTACCGCTATTTCGGCGGTTCGGGCGCCATGCAGATGCCAGTGCCGATGATGAACGTCATCAACGGCGGTGCGCACGCCGACAACAACCTGGACATCCAGGAATTCATGATCATTCCCGTGGGCGCCCCGTCGTTCAAGGAAGCCGTCCGTTACGGCGCGGAAGTGTTCCACACGCTGAAAAAGATCCTGCACAAGAAGGGCCTGAACACCAACGTGGGCGACGAAGGCGGTTTCGCGCCATCGCTGGCCAACCATGAAGAAGCCATCAAGCTGATCATCCAGGCCATCGAAGAAGCGGGCTACGAGCCAGGCACGCAGATCGCCATCGGCCTCGATTGCGCCGCGTCCGAGTTCTACAAGAACGGCAAGTACGAAATGGAAGGCGAAGGCCTGAGCCTGACGGCTACCGAGTTCACCAATCTGCTGGCGACCTGGTGCGACAAGTACCCGATCATCTCGATCGAAGACGCGATGCACGAAGGCGACTGGGACGGCTGGGCGATCCTCACCCAGGAACTGGGCAAGAAAGTGCAACTGGTCGGCGACGACCTGTATGTCACCAACACCAAGATCCTGAAAGAAGGCATCTCGAAAGGCATCGCCAACTCGATCTTGATCAAGATCAACCAGATCGGCACCCTGACGGAAACCTTCGCCGCCATCGAAATGGCCAAGCGCGCCGGCTACACGGCCGTCATTTCGCACCGCTCGGGCGAAACGGAAGATTCGACCATCGCCGATATCGCCGTTGCCACGAACGCCCTGCAGATCAAGACCGGCTCGATGTCGCGTTCGGACCGCATGGCCAAGTACAACCAGCTGCTGCGTATCGAGGAAGACCTGGGCGACATCGCCAGCTACCCTGGCCGCGATGCGTTCTATAATCTGAAGTAAGCTGATGTAAAACCCACTGGCCGGCCGGAGAAATCCGGCCGGTTTGTTAACCGACTACCCCATGCGCCTGATTACGCTTGCCCTGGCAGCCCTGCTGCTGCTGATCCAATTTCCCCTCTGGCTGGGTAAAGGCGGCTGGCTGCGCGTTGCCGACATGGAAGCCCAGGTGGCGGTGGCCAACAAGAAGAACGTGGAATTGAAGGCGCGAAACGCCAAGCTCGAATCCGAAGTGCGCGACCTGAAAGATGGTACGGGTGCCGTCGAGGAGCGTGCCCGCTATGAGCTGGGCATGGTCAAACAGAATGAGATTTTCGTGCAGATCGTGCGCAAGGGACAAACCCCGCCACTGCTGGAAACACCGGTGGACGCTGCCGCGCCGCACTAAGTCATACTAATTTCCCGCTTGCCAGCCTGGACCGATTGCCAGGCTGACATGTCAATGACTGCCTTGTTACCTTGTACTTGCTACTTTGTACTGCTGCACACGACTGGCCGCATGGCGCGGCGTGCTGCGACTGCCTTGCTGCTTGCTGATCAGAAACGGGCCTTGCCGGTCGAGATCAGGTAGAAATGGATGCCGGTAACGACGACGGCTACGGCGATCAGTGCGGTTTCGAGAAACATCATATAAAAATCCTTGTAAGTAAATAGTTAGCTTAAAAAAACGTCCAGGGCCAGGCGCCCAGCCGAAGACAGTACGAACGTACGGCAAGGCGCAGGCAACGCCGCCCTGGGCGTTTTTTTAACCGCGCGAAGCGAGGAAACGCAATTCCGAAGCCAGATTCGGCATCAGCTTTTCGTAGCGGTTCGCTTCCGAGTTCAGCAGGGCGAAATCGCGCTTGCTCGGGCGCACATAGCGCTCGTCGTCGGCGCTGGTCGTCGCGGTGGCGATGACTTCCTTCTGGGCCAGTTCGCTGTACGGTTTGGAAGCGAGCAGGGCGCCCAGGAAGGCGCGCGTGGCGCGGCCCAGGTTGCTGAAGTAGTTATCGTTGTCGTTGCTGTAGGTGTTGGTAAAAGTGGACATATGCCCTCCATGAATGGTCTGTTGTTGCATTGCACAATAATGGAGTTGGCGATATATGTCTAATTCCAAATTCCAATTTCAGAAATTCAAGAAACGAATAATAAGGGCGTAGCCGCCGGCCACGCCCTGAAAAAGAATTTGTTACTAAATGTTTATCCGGCGGCGATGCGTCCCAAACCGGGATCGTCGCTGAAAAAGCCGTCCAATCCCGTCTCGATGTAACGCCGCATTTCCGCCACGGAACCGGCTTCGTTGCGCGCATTTTCTCCATTGCCATCGCGGAAGTCGGCCGCCAAAAAACGGTTTTCCGGACGGAAGGTCCACGTATGCAACAGCAAGCCCGCCTGGTGCGCATCGTCGACGATGGAAGTGGGCTTGGCCAGGCGCTGGTCGGCGCCTAGCGGGATGACGCCCCGCGTGGGCGGCGCCACCACGTCCGCATAGGCGGCGATGTCGCGCAGGCCGGCCGGTGTGGTCATTTGTCCAAACGTTAATTTTCCGCCCGCCTTGACGACATCCATCGGGCGCACGTCGCCGCCCACCACCAGCTGCATCAGGCGCACGTTGGCGCGCCGTCCCAGCTTCTCGCGCAGGTACTTCAGATTCGCCACTTCGAAGGACTGGATTTCGATCGGCGCACGGCGCGTGTATTCGTGCGCCAGCATGGTCGACAGGAAACGGTCTTCCAGCGCCAGGCCCGCATCGCGAAAATACGTGGAGCTTTTCAGCTCCGGCACGAGGCCGATGACGCGGCCGCTGGCGGCTGATTGCGCTGCAACAAAATCGATGATTTCTTCCCACGTGGGGATCTGGAATTGTCCATCGTACAAGGTGTTGCCTGTGCGTACTTTCGGCAAGCGTTCGATGGCGCGCAGGGTTTTCAGTTCCGCCAGGGTGAAGTCATCGACGAACCAGCCTTCGTGCCATTCGCCGTCGACCATCTTCTTGCCGCGCCGGCTGGCAAACTCGGGCCGGCGCGCCACGTCGGTGGTGTCGATCAAATTGCTTTCGTGGCGCGCCACGAGGATGCCGTCGCGCGTGGCCACCAGGTCCGGTTCCACGTAGTCGGCGCCGTCGGCGATGGCCTTGGCATATGACGCCAGGGTATGTTCGGGGCGCAGGGCGCTGGCGCCCCGGTGGGCGAACACCAGCGGACGGCTTGGCTTGGTTTCCAGCAGGCCGGCGGCAAAGCCGGGCGCGGTGGCCAGGGCCAGGCCGCCCACGGCCGCCTGGACGAAGTTGCGGCGTGAAAAGTGCCGTTGCGGCAGCACAGGGGCGAGATGCGGCGCGCGCATCAGAAGTCCGCCGTCAAGGTCAAAAAGCCCTGGCGCGGGGCAATCGGGAAGGTGTTGTACGTCTTGTCGGCCGCGCCCACGACCACGTTCAGCGCACCTTCGCGGTTGGCCAGGTTGCTGACGTTGACGCGCCAGCGCGGGTTCTTCAGCCAGCCGGCCATGGCTGGCAGCTTGCCCGACACGCCCAGGCCCATCAGGAAATAGCTGGGGACCGACAGATCGTTGGTGTACGTCGCGTAGCGCTTGCCCACATAGTCTCCCGTCAGTTGCACTTCGATATCGCCAAACGTAGCGGAAGCCACGAACTTGTTCAGCCATTCCGGCGAACCGGGCACGTTCTTGCCGGCGGTCAATACCAGCGCGGCGCCATTGTTGTAATTGTCCGCGTACTGCGAGCGGTTGTACGACAGGGCATTGTAGAACGAAAAATTGCTGCCAAAGTGCACGGTACCGGCGATATCGATGCCGTCCGTGCGCACGCTGCCCACGTTGGCCAGCACGGGGTTGCCACCGATGATGGAGGAAATCACGGGCGTGGGGCTGATCTGCAGCAAACGGTTGCTGAAGTCGACGTGATATACATTGACCTGGCCATCGATGGCCGTGATGGCGCCCAGGTTCAAGGCGTGGCTGCCGCGCACGCCCACTTCATAGGTGAGGGCCGTTTCCGGCTTGGCGTCGCGCTTGAACAAATCAAAGGCGGCCTGGCTCGACAAGCTCCACGGCGAGGCGCCGCCGCCGCCATAGGTGACGAACTGGCGCATGTTTTTCTGGATATTGAAGTACAGCTGGTCTTGCGGCGTGAAGTCCCAGCGCGCGCCCACTTGCGGCAGGAACCATTTTTTCGTGTTGATGGTGCCGACCGGCAAGGCCGTCGAGCCGCCGGCAATGGCGCCCAGCGCCGGCTGCACGGGGAATTGACCGTCGGCAAACTGCAGGCTGGATTTGAAGCCCGCCTGCAGGGCGATATCGGGGCGGATGCGCCATTCATCCTGCAGGTGCAGCTGCACCACCTTGTTGTCGATCTCGCTGCCGTACTGCGTGATCAAAGGATTGCTGGGGCGGTCATACGGCGAGGTCGGGTTGTTGACGTCGAGCGCATACCAGCGGCGGTAGGCGGACGAGCGGTTCTGTTCCAGCCACAGGCCCGCTTCCAGCTGGTGCTCGCCGATTTCCTTGCGCAGGGTGGAAATGAAGCCGCCGCGCTTGATGTCGTATTCTGTGGTGCGCACGGCGTAGCCCGAGTTGCCGAACACCTGTTTCAGGTTCTGTTTCGGGTAGTACACGCTGAACAGGCCTGGCAAGCCGGCCACGCCGATGGGGCCGGCCACCACGCCCGCGCCGTCATCCTTGTGGTAATACACCTGGTTAGACCAGGTCATGCCATCGGACAAGTTGGCGTCGAACTTGGCGTAGGCCAGGTAATCGGTGCGCTGCGCATCGCTGTAGTAATTGCGGTAATTGTTGCCGTCGGCGGCGGGCGTGGCGCCCGCGGGCGACAGGTAATTCAGGGCCGCCTTGAAGTCGGGATACAGGAAGGGGCGCGTGTACGGCGCGCTCGTTTCGCCCGCCACGTGCACGGTGCTGTCTTCGTTCGGCTCGATCTTGTCCGAGTAATTGAAGAACAGGGTCAGCTTGCCCGCCTCGCTGCGGTTGACGTACTTGGCGTTGAACTGGTCGCCGCCCTGGCGCGCATCGAAATCCCAGGCGCGCGCTTCGTGGTGCAGGATGGAAAAGTAGGCGCTGCTGCCGTCGCCGAAGGCGCCCGTGTCGTAGCGGGCGAACGTGCGGGAGGTGCGGTGGCTGCCCACCGTTTGCTGCAGGCTGGCGCCCAGCGTGGCCAGCGGATCGCTGGAATAGGTTTCGATGGTGCCGCCCAGGTTGCTGGTCGAAGCCGTCGCCAGGTCGCCCGCGCCCGAGGACAGCACGACGCTGCGCACGTTTTCGCTGATGACGGCGCGCTGCGGCGACAGGCCGTTGTAGTTGCCGTACTGCTGGTCGCCCAGCGGCACGCCATCCATGGTGTAGCCGAGTTGCTGGCCGGAAAAACCGTGCACGAACAGCGACAGGTTCTGCTCGTTGTTGCCCCATGGGTCGGCCGTCTGGAAGCTGACGCCAGGTAAGGTTTGCAGGGCTTTCAGGGGATTCGTGCCGGGCAGGATTTTCTGGATTTCATTCTTGCTCAGGGCAACCGAGGAGCGCGTCTTGCGCGAGGAAATCTCCACGGTGGCCATCGGGGCGTTGTCGTCGGCAGTCGGGGTAGCAGAGGCTGCCATGTCGGTCGTGGCGGATGCCACGGCGGCGGCGACGGCCGTTTGCGCCAGGGCCGGCAAGGAGAAGCCCGCGGCGCAGGCGCCCAGCAAAACGTGGAAGGAATGGCGGCGCAGGGCCAGCGTCAAGTGGGTGGTCATCATCAGCCTGTGGAAAGTGGGAAGTAATACAAGCTGCGCAGCGTAACGGCGGCGCGTGACGGGCTGATGACGAACTGATGACGGAACGATGACAGTGGAAACAATTGCGCCGCCTCAAGGGCGGCGCGGCAGATTCATTGCGAAACTGTAATGCTTAGTTGATGCTGGCGGCTGGCGGAATCAAGACCTCGGCCGGCGCATCGGTGACGAACAGCTGCGCGCAATCGACCTTGTCGAATTCGTAATGCTGGCCGCAGAAATCGCAGTTCACGCCCACTTGCCCCACTTCTTCCAGGGTGCTGTTGACTTCTTCCTCGCCCAGCATCTTGAGCATATTGCCCACTTTTTCGCGCGTGCAGCTGCAATGGAAGCTCGGGTGCAGCGGGTCGAAGACGCGGATCGTTTCTTCCCAGAACAAGCGTTGCATCAGGGTCTCGATGTCGGTGGCGAGGATTTCTTCCTCTTTCAGGGTCGACGCCAGCATCACGGCGCGGTGCCACGTGTCGAGCGCGTCTTCTTCCGAGACGGGCGTCGCCTCGGCCTTGCCGCCATGGTGGGGCAGCTTTTGCAGCAGCAGGCCGCGCGAGACGGTATCGTCCGTGGCCAGCCACAGGCGCGTGTCCAGCTGTTCCGAGCGCAGCATGTAGTTTTCGATCACGGTGGCCATGTCGTCGCCGTCCAGCGGCACGATGCCCTGGTACGGCTGCTGGCCCGGCACCTTGTCGGCCGGGTCCAGGGTGATGATGAAGCGGCCCTTGCCCGTGGCGTTGAGCAATTGCGGCACGGTGGCAACATCGGGGATGGCGGCGTCCGGGTCCAGCTTGGCCGTGGCGCGCAGGCGCAGGTCGGAATCGCACTCGACCACCATCAGGCGCACGGGACCGTCACCATGGATTTGCATGATGATGGAGCCGTTGAATTTCAGGTTGGCCGACAGCAGGGCGGCGGCGGCCACCATTTCGCCCAGCACTTTTTTCACGGCCGTCGGGTAGGCGTGGCGCGACACCACTTCCTGCCAGGTGGTCGATACGTCGATGAACTGGCCGCGCACGGCGGCGTTGTCGAAAATAAATTTTTGCAGGGTATCCTGGCCGCTAAGGGCTGCGTTGACTGCGCCCGTGGTTTCAGTCGTCATTCTCTTATCCAATCTTCTTGAGTTGCGTATTAAATAGCTGGCCGCGCTGCACATAGTTCACGGCGTTGCCTTGTAGCCTGGTGATATCGTCTGCCGTCAGGACCCGCACGGCTTTCGCCGGTGAGCCGATGATCAGCATATTGTCGGGAAATTCCTTGCCTTCCGTGACCAGCGCGCCCGCGCCGACCAGGCAGTTTTTGCCGATCTTCGCACCGTTCAGGATCACGGCCTGGATGCCGATCAGGGCACCATCGCCGATCGTGCATCCATGCAACATTGCCTGGTGGACAATGGTCACGTTCCGGCCGATGTCCAGCGGGTAGCCCGGGTCCGTATGCAGCACGGCGCCTTCCTGCACATTGCTGTTGGCGCCCACGGTGATGCGTTCGTTGTCGCCGCGAATCGTGGCGCCGAACCATACGGACGTATTCGCTTCCAGGGTCACCTTGCCGATCACGTTGGCCGTGTCGGCAACAAAAGCGGAAGCATCAATCTGCGGCGCATAGTCGCCCAATTGGTAGAGTGTCATCGTCAGCCTGTGGCAGTGGTGGAAGCGCCGGGCATGGCCGGACGCGGAAGTTTTACGGTGTTGCGTACGCTATTTTACGCTGTTGCAGGACAAGTCCTGCCGCCGACCGCCAATCCGGTATAATTATCGAACGGTCGTACTTTTATATGCGCACTATCTACAGACACAGCATGTGGCGCCATCCGCGCCACTTTCAAGGCAGGCAATCAGATGAAACCCATGAAACTTTCCCGTTCCGAATTCATCACCATCCGCGGCGCCCGCACGCATGTGCGCCACTGGGGCCGCGAAGGCGCGCCCATCCTGTTCATGGTGCACGGCTGGATGGACGTGGCCGCCTCGTTCCAGTTCGTCGTTGACGAGTTGCAAGGCGACTGGCACGTGATCGCACCCGACTGGCGCGGCTTTGGCCTGAGCGATTACACGCAGTCCGATACCTACTGGTTCCCCGACTACCTGGCCGACCTGGACGCCATGCTGTTGCACTATTCGCCGGACGCGCCCGTCAACCTGCTCGGCCACAGCATGGGCGCCAACGTGGCGGGCCTGTACGCGGGCGTGCGTCCGGAACGCATCGGCCGCTTCATCAACCTGGAAGGCTTCGGCATGATGGCAACGAAGCCGGAGCAGGCGCCGGGCCGCTACGCCAAGTGGCTCGATGAATTGCGCGAGCCGCCCGCCATGCGCAGCTATCCGAGTCAACAGGCCGTGGCCGAGCGCCTGCAAAAGACCAATCCGCGCCTGCCCGACGACCGCGCGGCCTTCCTGGCCGAACACTGGTCGGCGCAGAACGAGGCGGGCGAGTGGGACATCCTCGGCGACCCGCAGCACAAGCGCGTCAATCCCATCCTGTATCAAGTCGAAGAAGTGATGGCCTGCTGGCGCCGCATCACGGCGCCCGTGCTGTGGGTGGAGGCCGATGATACAAATATGTGGCAGTGGATGGGGCCGAAGGAACAGGCGCGCATCGAGATCGACCGGCGTTTGGCCTGCATCAAGGATGTGCGCTGCGAGATGATGGCGGATGTGGGCCACATGCTGCATCATGATCAACCGGCGGCATTGGCGCGGCTGGTGGAAGCATTTTTGGCCTGATGTGTGTCTGGAACGCTGCAGCGCAATTTGACAAGCAGCGTACAATGAAAACTTCTTCCATGCTGAGCCCGTGCAGGGTATTGTTTTCACATGCTTAAAGTCGACCTGCATTGTCATTCGAATATCTCCGACGGCGTGCTGTCACCGGCCGCCGTGGCTGCGCACGCCCGCAAGGCTGGCGTCGATGTGTGGGCGCTGACGGACCACGATGAAGTATCGGGCGTCGCCGCCGCGCGCGCGGCCGCGCTGGACCTGGGCATGCGCTTCGTGGCCGGCGTGGAAATTTCCATTACGTGGGCCGGCGAAACCGTGCACATCGTGGGCTTGCAAGTCGATGAAAACAACCCGGGCCTCGTGCAGGGCTTGCACCAGACGCGTTCGGGGCGCGACGCGCGCGGCCGGGAAATTGCCCGCCAGCTGGACCTGGCCGGCATCCCCGACGCCTATGAAGGAGCCTTGAAATTCGTCGGCAACCCGGACCTGATGTCGCGCACGCACTTTGCCCGCTACATCGTGGAAACGGGGAAATGCGCGAATATCCCCGACGTGTTCAAGAAATACCTGTCGGAAGGCAAGCCGGGCTACGTCGAGCACCGCTGGGCGACACTGGCCGAAGCGGTGGGCTGGATACGCGGCGCGGGCGGCGTGGCCGTCATCGCCCATCCGGGGCGCTACCGCTTCAGCGACATGGCGCAAGGCGTGCTGTTCGATGAATTCAAGCAACTCGGCGGCGTGGCCATCGAAGTCGTCACGGGCAGCCACAGTCCGGACCAGTATCCGGAATACGCGCAGCTGGCCAACGCCTATGGCTTCCTCGCCTCGCGCGGCACGGATTTCCATGCGCCGGGCGAATCGCGCGTGGATTTTGCCATGCTGCCGCCGTTGCCGTCGAATGTCACGCCCATCTGGCACGACTGGTTCTAGCTTGCAGCCAGGCAAATCTGCTGCGCGGCGCGCTTTGCGGCCGGCGATGCTCGCTGTACTAAAGTACAGCTGCGCTTCTCGGCCACAAATCACTGCCGCTCGCGACGATTTTCCTGGCTGCCGATGCGCTGGCGTATCGCCATAGCTGCTTGAAAATACGCCTGTCCGTACTTATCTTTTCGTTATTCTTGTCATACATAGTCATCTGGAGCCATCGCCCATGAAACGTATCGTCCTTTTTATTGCAACCAACCTGGCCGTGATGCTGGTGCTGTCGCTCGTCCTCAGCTTGTTGGGCGTGGGCAATCCGGCGCGGGGCAGTACCCTGAACCTGGGCAGCCTGCTGGTGTTTTCGCTGGTGGTGGGTTTCACCGGGTCCATCTTTTCCCTGTTGATCAGCAAGCCGATGGCCAAGTGGAGCACGGGCGCGCGCGTGATCGACAATCCGACGTCCTCGACGGAATTATGGCTCGTCAATACCGTGCGTGCGCTGTCCGAGCGGGCCGGCATCGGCATGCCGGAAGTGGCCGTCTATGAAGGCGACGCGAATGCGTTTGCCACGGGCGCCTTCAAGAATTCGGCGCTGGTGGCCGTGTCCACTGGCTTGCTGCAAAGCATGAACCGCGATGAAGTGGAAGCCGTGCTGGGCCACGAGATCGCCCACGTCGCCAACGGCGACATGGTCACCTTGACCCTGATCCAGGGCGTGGTGAATACCTTTGTCGTCTTCATGGCCCGCGTGGTGGGTTTCTTTGTCGATAATGTATTGCTGAAAAATAACAACCGCGAAGGCGGCGGACGCGGCATCGGTTACTTTGTTACCGTGATGGTGTGCGAAGTCATCTTCGGCCTGCTCGCTTCCATCATCGTCGCCTGGTTCTCGCGCCAGCGCGAATTCCGCGCCGACGCCGGGTCCGCCAAGCTGCTGGGCAGCCCCACGCCGATGATGCATGCGCTGGCCCGCCTGGGCGGCGTGCCGCCGGGCGAACTGCCGCAATCGATGCAGGCGCTGGGCATCAGCGGCGGCAATGGCGGCTGGGGCGCGCTGTTCGCCACCCATCCGCCCATTGAAGAACGTATCGCTGCGCTGCGCAGCGTACAATAATGCTAACTTAACAAGCTGGTTCGCCAGAACGCTTACACATGAGTCAATTTTTTCATATTCACCCTGAGAATCCGCAATTGCGCCTGATCAAGCAGGCGGCCCAGATCATCCAGTCCGGCGGCGTCGTGGCCTTGCCCACGGATTCCTGCTACGCGCTGGTGTGCCAGCTCGACGACAAGGGCGCCGTCGAGCGCCTGCGCCGCATCCGTGGCGTGGATGAAAAGCACCATCTGACCCTGCTGTGCCGCGACTTGAGCGAGCTGGGCGTTTACGCTCGCGTCGACAACCGCCAGTTCCGCCTGCTCAAGGCAGCCACGCCGGGCGCCTACACCTTCATCCTGGAAGCGACCAAGGAAGTGCCGCGCCGCCTCAGCCATCCTTCGCGCAAGACCATCGGCCTGCGCGTGCCGCAGCACCGCATCGTGCAATGCCTGCTGGAAGAGCTGGGCCAGCCGCTGCTGGGTGCGACATTGACCCTGCCCGGCGACGAGGAGAGCCTGACGGATGCCGACACCATCCGCGAACGGCTGGAAAAACTGGTCGACCTGATCATCGACGGCGGCGTCTGTGCGCATGGCCCCAGCACCGTGATCGACCTGACGGGGCCGGAGCCGGAAGTGGTGCGCGTGGGACGCGGCGACCCGGCCGTACTGGGCTTGTAGAGGGGCATGGCGCGGCCGATGCGGCGCCGCTCTTCACCTATTCTTAATGACAACATAAGCAAGGACGGTGGACGCCTCTGTTAAAATCGGCGCCATGAATGATATCAATGTGACGGTGCAGACGATCGCGGTGTACCTGGTGCCCGTGCTGTTTGCCATCTCCCTGCATGAAGCGGCGCACGGCTACACGGCCAAGTATTTTGGCGATCCGACGGCTTCGAACGAGGGCCGGCTGAGCCTTAATCCGATCCGGCATATCGATCTTTTCGGCACGATCCTGCTGCCCTTGACCCTGTATTGGGCGATAGGCGTGCCGTTCGGCTATGCCAAGCCGGTGCCCGTCGATTTCAGCCGCCTGCGCAATCCGAAGAAACAGATGGCCTGGGTGGCGCTGGCAGGGCCGATGGCCAACCTGGCCATGGCGTTTGGCTGGATGATTGCGCATGTCCTGCTGGGCACGGTATCGCCCGGTTTTGCCATGCGCGGCTACCTTGACGAGGTGAGCCTGGCTGGCGTGGCGGTCAACGTGGTCATGTTCTGTTTTAACCTGATACCCGTGCCGCCCCTCGATGGCGGGCGCATCGTCGCCGGCATGCTGCCCGACAGCCTGTCGAGGAAGTACGCCAGCATTGACCGCTATACGCCGTTCGTCTTCGCTCTGCTGATTTTTCTGAGCTATAAAGGCTACCTGGGCCTGGCGTTGAGCGGCGTGCTCCAGAAGGCGGTGGAGCTCCTGTACGCGATGACCTTGCCGCTGCGTATGCTGCTGGGCTGATGTGTGCTAAAGAGCAATTAACTGATGGAAGTACCGATGCAAGTAACTGAACCAACAATAGAAACCGAAGCGATTTCCGGCTGGCTGCGCCGCTGGGCGCCCCTGATCCCCGGTGGCGAAGTGCTGGACCTGGCCTGCGGCGCAGGCCGCCACGCGCGCCACCTGGTGAGCCTGGGCCACCCCGTGATCGCGCTCGACCATGATCCGGAAATGCTGGAAAAGGCGGCCGGCACGGGCATCACCACTTCGCTGGTGGACCTGGAAGCGCCGGGCGCCGTGTGGCCCTTCGCCCCAGGCCGTTTTGCCGGCATCGTCGTCACCAATTATCTGCACCGGCCGCTGCTGGAAGCCATGCTGGCCAGCCTGGCGCCCGATGGCGTGCTGTTGTATGAAACGTTTGCCGAAGGAAATGAGCAGTTCGGCAAGCCGTCGAATCCGAAATTCCTGCTGAAGGAAGGCGAAATGCTGGCCTGGGCGGTGCAGCAGGGCTTGCGTGTGGTAGCGTACGAGGATGGAAGAGTGGAACAGCCAAAAGCTGCTCTGGTGCAACGAATTTGTGCCGTCCGGCCGGATTTTCCACGGTTGGCAGCCCTGCTGCCGACGTTTTGAGCGGCCATACTATGTCAGAATGCACCACAGGCGCGGGCTATCCGCTACAATCGTTGTTTTATTTATCGGCGCTATAAACTTACTATGATCAAGGGCAGCATTGTAGCAATCGTCACCCCGATGCACGCAGACGGCAGTCTGGACTTTCCAGGTCTGCGCAAGCTGATCGACTGGCATATCGCCGAGGGTACGGACGGCATCGTCATCGTTGGCACGACGGGCGAATCGGCAACAGTCAGCGTGGAAGAACACTGCGAACTGATCCAGTTGACCGTCGAACATGCCAAGGGACGCATTCCTATCATCGCCGGCGCCGGAGGCAACTCCACGGCCGAGGCCATCAAACTGACGCGCTACGCGAAAGAAGCGGGCGCCGATGCTGTCTTGCAAGTGGTGCCGTACTACAACCGTCCTACCCAGGAAGGCATGTACCAGCACTTCAAGGCCATCGCCGAAGCCGTCGACATCCCCGTCATCCTGTACAACGTGCCGGGCCGCACCGTTGCCGACATGAGCAACGAGACCATCGTGCGCCTGTCCGCCATCCCGAATATTGTCGGCGTGAAAGATGCGACCGGCAATATCGGCCGCGGCATCGACCTGCTGCGCCTGGTGCCGGCCGACTTCGCCGTGTACTCGGGCGACGATCCGACGGCCATGGCGCTGATGTTCTGCGGCGGCCACGGCAATATCTCCGTGACGGCCAACGTCGCGCCGCGCGCCATGCACGAACTGTGCGTGGCGGCCATGGCGGGCGAGCGGGCCACGGCGATTGCCATCAATAACAAGGTTTTCCCTCTGCACCAGAAATTGTTTGTCGAGCCCAACCCGGTGCCCGTCAAATGGGCGATGGCCGAAATGGGCCTGATGCCGGCCGGCATACGCTTGCCACTGGTGCCGCTGGCTGAAAATTGCCATGCCACCGTGCGCGATGCCTTGCGCGACGCCGGTGTCCTGTCTTAAGGCCGAACTTCAAGCCCGGACTTGACCAGTCCGGACCTTCCCTGATTCCAGCTGCTACTTAGCTTCTTATCCAGTTACGACATGACTAATTGCAAGAAAACCAAACCGGCGCCTGCCACCATCGCCGTCCGCGGCATCGTCATCGGCGCCGTCGCAGCCAGCCTCGCGGGCTGCGGCATGATCAGTTCGGTAGTCGGCGGCGACAAGGTCGACTACAAGTCGGTCAAGAAAGCCGGCACCCTGGACGTGCCGCCTGACCTGACGCAATTGCAGCAGGACAACCGCTACTCCTTGCCGGATGCGAAAAACGGCGTGGCCACGGCTTCCGGCTACAACGCGCAGCGCAACGCCACGGCCGGTACGCCCGTCGTCGTGGGCGCCGACGGCGTGGTCGGTGTCGTGCCGGTCACGGCCGGCGGCGTGAAGGTCGAGCGCGCGGGCAACCAGCGCTGGCTGGTCGTCAAGCAGTCGCCTGAAGTGCTGTGGCCGCAGCTCAAGCAATTCTGGGAAGATTCGGGCTTCAGCATCGCCATCGACCAGCCGACGGCTGGCATCATGGAAACCGAGTGGAATGAAAACCGCGCCAAGGTGCCGCAAGACTTTATCCGCAGCACCATCGGCAAGGCCTTCGATTCGCTGTATTCGACTGGTGAAAAAGACAAGTTCCGCACCCGCGTGGAGCGCCTGGCCGACGGTTCGACCGAGATCTACATCAGCCACCGCGGCGTGGAAGAGGTCGTCACGGGCCGCGACAAGGAAACCACCACCTGGACCGCTCGCCCGAACGATCCGGGCCTGGAAGCGCAATTCCTGGCCAAGCTGATGACGCGCCTGGGCGCGGCCAGCGACGATGCGCAAGCGAAGACGGCTGTCGACGCCGCCATCGTGCAGCCGCAGCACGCCAAGCTGGTGGGCGACGCTGCCACGCAGACGCGCGGCATCGAAGTCGATGAAGGTTTCGACCGCGCCTGGCGCCGTGTCGGCCTGGCGCTGGACCGCGTCGGCTTTACCGTGGAAGACCGCGACCGCACGCAAGGCACGTATTTCGTGCGCTACGTCGATCCGGACGCGGTCAAGAAAGATGGCTTCTTCTCGAAACTGTTCAGCTGGGGCTCGTCGTCCGACAAGGACAAGGAAGCGCAGCGCTACCGCGTCCTGGTCAAGGCCGGCACGGGCTCGACCAGCCTGGTCAGCATCCTCAGCAACGAAGGCAAGCCCGATACCTCGCCAGTGGCCGAGAAGATCCTGGGTCTGCTGAATGACCAGTTGAAATAAGCGCTACATTCGCGGCAGGCATCAGAACCTGCCGCGCATTAAAAAGGCTGGCCCGGGAAACCGGGCCAGCCTTTTTTATTGCCTGCGTCCGGCGTTTTATCCTGCGGATAAAACGCCGGACGCAAAAAAGCCGGCCCGAAGGCCGGCTTTCTCTAGTGCTGGGTGCTAAATTACTTAGCAGCCGATGCAGCAGCCGAAGCGGCAGCAGCAGCGTCCGAAGCGGCCGAAGCAGCGCTCGAAGCAGCAGCAGCAGCGTCGGTAGCGGCCGAAGCAGCAGCGTCAGCAGCAGCAGCTGGAGCAGCTTCAACTGCTGGTGCTGGTGCTGGGGTTTCAACTACTGGTGCTGGTGCAGGAGCTTCTTCTTTTTTGCTGCAAGCAGCCAGAGCAACAACCATCAGGGAGGCGATCAGCAGGGATTTTTTCATTTGTTTTCCTTAATTATTTCAAAAAATAAATCAATATTGTTGCGATGAATAATTACCGGTAATTATCGCTCGTTAGGTCGTCTTCGAAGGCTTTTCGTACCAGGTGGTGCCTGCCAGACAACGGAAACTTCCTAACCGAATATTATAGCGATTTTTGGTGCGTCGCAATAGGAGCAAGAGGCAAATTCGCAACTATTTTGTGATATCGCAATATTTGCCGAAGCAAATTGCAAGCAAGTGTAAGTGTTTTGCGAAAGCGCGACAAAACGATATAAAAATAATATGTTTCATTGCGCCAGCGCAGAAGCTGCTATTTTACCTACTGTAATACCACTTTGCTACGCCCGACCATTCAGGCCAGTTCGATCCAGCCATCCTGATACCAGGTATATAAGGCATCCATCACGTCATCGGAAGCCTGGGCCACGGCGGCGCCATCGAGGGCGCGTTCATTGGCCAGGGTTTCCAGGGCCGCTTTATCGGCCTTGCCAATGGCAAACGATTCGCCATTGATGAAGACATTCTTGCCACGATACAGCATCAGCGTCTTGCGCGACAACACGACACCCTTTTTCTGTGCGGCGTCCGCGAAGCGGCCCACCGTCAGCGGCTTGGACAGTGGCGTGAAAAACACGTTGTGTTTCGGTTCCGACAGGTGTTCGCCCAGGAAAATGGTCACGTCTTCTTCCGTAAAGCGCACCTTGTTCATTTCTTCCGTGATCGTGCTGAGCATTTCGCGGGGAATTTCCGCCGGTTTGCCCGATGCTTTCAGCTCCGGGTCGCTGTAGATGCCCGGCAAGTCGATCGAGTCGGCCATGAATTGCAGGAATGCTTCGCCCAGTTCCTGGAACGATGGCGAGCGGAAACCGATCGAATACGTCTGGCAGTCGCCGATGGCCACGCCGTCGTGCGCGTAGTGGGGCGGCAAATACAGCATGTCGCCCGGTTCCAGCGTGAATTCTTCGTCGGGCGTAAAGTTGCTGAGGATTTTCAGCGGCAAGCCGTCGATCAGGCTCAGGTCCTTCTGCGCGCCGATGCGCCAGTGGCGCTTGCCCTGGCCTTGCAGCAGGAACACGTCGTAGGAATCGAAATGCGGGCCCACGCCGCCGCCATCGGTGGCAAAGCTGACCATCAGGTCGTCCAGGCGCGCATCCGGCAGGAAGCGGAACTGGCGCAGCAGGGCGTCGGCCTTGGCGCTGTGCAGGTTGGCGCCCTGCACCAGCAAGGTCCATTCCTTCTGTTTCAGCGAGGGCAGGCTGGTCAGCGGACCTTGCTGCATGTTCCAGTGGCCATCCGCATGGCTGACCAGGCGCGATTCGACGTGATCGAGGGTGGCCAGCTCGGCCAGGGCCTTGAAATCGAACAGCGCCTTGAAGCCAGGCACGGCTTGACGGATCAACAAGGGTTTTTTATGCCAGTAGTCGCGCAGGAATTGCGCCGGCGTAATATCGCCGAGAAGAGTTAATTTTTTCATGCGCCCATTATAACAACCGGAAATGCAGGAATGCGCCTGCCGTTGGCGGCGTGAAGGTATAATTTGCCAGCTTATACAATGAAAGGAAGCATAATGAAGATTGCCAAAAATACGGTCGTGACTGTCAACTACAAACTGTCAGACGCGCAAGACAATCTGATCGAAGACGGCCGTCAGCCGATGGTCTACCTGCACGGTGATTATGAAAACACCCTGCCGAAGATCGAAGAAGAGCTCGACGGCAAGGAAGTTGGCTATTCCAACACGATCCAGATCGAACCGGATGATGCTTTCGGTGAATACGATCCAGCCCTGGTCAAGGTCGAGCCACGCAATCGCCTGCCTGAGCCGCTGGAAGTGGGCATGCAGTTCGAAGGCATGCCGGAAAGCGATTCGCCGGACGAAGAAGCGATGATCTTCACCGTCACCGATATCGCCGACGACAAGGTTGTGCTGGATGGTAACCATCCACTGGCCGGCATCGCGCTGCGCTTCTCGCTGACCGTCGCTGACGTGCGCGCAGCCACCGACGAAGAAATCGCCCATGGCCACGTGCATGGCGCACACGGCCATGACCATGGCGATGAAGATGGTGACGAGGGTGAAGACGGCGATCACTTTCGCACCCACCCGATCCACTGAGGACTCCTGACCAAACCTACTGCGCGCAGCGGGGCGCGGCCGGCGATGCTCACCGGCTCGGCGCCCCCGTACTTACGTACGGTTGCGCTTCTCGGCCACGCCGCGCAGCTGCTCGCGACGGTTTTGTCAGGCGTCGTGACGCTGGTGGATTGAATGAATAAAGGCCGACTTCGTCGGCCTTATTTTTTATCGGCGCACAGTCGACGCCTTGGCCCTCGCTTGCGCCGATGGCCGAGTGGCACGTTGACGTACCTCAAAGAATGGCGTCTTGCCGGGCCGTACGGCGATGGCGGACCAGTCGTTGTCGATGCTGACGTGGCCCAGGTTGCCTTTCCAGCTGATTTTCGGCCCGCCAGCCCTGGCCGCGGCCTTCTTGTTCTTGCCTTCCTTGCCGTCCGCGTCGCCATCGCGCCGCGTATCGACCAATAAGACCTTGCCGCTGAACTTTTTCGCCAGGGTACGGATCTGCTTGCGCGGTCCGGCAAAGCCATCCTGTTTCGAGCTGAAGCTGGGCAGCAGCGAATTGTCGTCTTCGTCCAGCACGCCCACGTCGCCGTCCGAGAACAGCACGATGCCGTCCAGCTGCTTGCGCTGCGCCATGGCGAACAGGCGCTGCAGCCAGGAACGGTTGGCCACCAGCCGGTCTTCGAATTCGCTGTTGCGGCCTGCTTCTGGCAGGAAATGGTTGTTATTCGCGGGCAGGTTGATGGTGGCAAACAGCACGCCGCCGTATTCCCAGTGGGCGTTTTCCGCATAGCTGCGGAATTTCGCCGTCGATGACAGGCGCGACAGGGTCAGCTTGCGCTGGCCCAGGCTCTGGTCGTCGGCGAAATACACGTCGCGCAGGCGGTTCAGGCGCTCGATGGCGTTGATGCGGCCGCGCGAATTGCGGCAGTTGGCCCAGTCGCTGGCCGACAGCGAGACGATCAGCGGCGGCCCGCTGGCGTCGAGCAAGTCCTTGCGCTGGCTGTACAGCTTGTCGCTGCACGATTCGCTGGCCGCCTTGATGCCGGTGGCCACCACGAAGGAGGCATTGAAGGCGCTGGTGTCGGCGATGGCTTTTTTCAGGGGGGCATCGTCCGGCCCCGCGTTGAAGGAATGGCCCAGCACGGCAAACTCGAAGCCGGCCTGGTCGCCCGGGCCGGCCAGCGCCGCTTGCCATGGCAGGCTGGCAGCCAGCAAGCCGGCGGCCAGCAGGCATATCGAGCTGCGCCAGCAGGTCATTCGGCGGCCAGCCGTTTCAACTGATACAGCTGCTCCAGCGCATCGCGCGGCGTGAGCGCATCGGGATCGAGGTCGGCGATGGCGTCGAGCAAGGCTTGCTGCGCCGCGTTCAATGCGGCCAGCGGCGCTGCCGCCGCCTCTTCTTCCTCCTGCGCATACGGATCGGCGGAAGGCAGCGCGAACAGGTCGCGTTGCGGCGTGGCGTCCAGTGCCTGCGCTTCCAGGCGCGCCAGGTGCTTGCGCGCGGCCTTGATCACGGGTTGCGGCACGCCGGCCAGCTGCGCCACCTGCAAGCCATAGCTTTGCGAGGCGGGACCGGCTTGCACGGCGTGCAGGAAGACGATGCTGTCCTTGTGTTCGACGGCGGACAAATGCACGTTGGCGGCGCTCGGATGACTGTCCGGCAGTTGCGTCAGCTCAAAGTAGTGCGTGGCAAACAGGGTGAAACTACGGCTGGTGTCGATCAGATGGCGCGCGATGGCCCAGGCCAGGGCCAGACCGTCGAAGGTCGAGGTGCCGCGGCCCACTTCATCCATCAGCACCAGCGAGTGCTCGGTGGCGCCGTTCAGGATGGCGGCCGATTCCGTCATTTCGACCATGAAGGTCGAGCGTCCGCCCGCCAGGTCGTCGGTGGCGCCGATACGCGTGAAGATGCGGTCGATGGGGCCGATGGTGGCGGATGCGGCCGGCACGTAGCTGCCCACGTAGGCCAGCAGGGTGATCAATGCTACCTGGCGCATGAAGGTCGATTTACCGCCCATGTTCGGGCCAGTAATCAGCAGCAGGCGGCGTTCGTTGACGAGGCGGCAATCGTTGGCGATGAAGCGTTCGATCTGCTTTTCCACCACGGGGTGGCGGCCTTCGACGATGTTGATGCACGGCTCGTCGACCAGTTGCGGCGCGGCCCAGTTGTGCTGCTGCGCGTGTTCCGTCAGCGCATTCAGGGTGTCGAGCTGGGCCAGGCCTTGCGAAATCGTCTGCAAGGTGCCGATGTGCGGCGCCAGCTCGGCCAGCAGCAGGTCGTACAGCAGTTTTTCGCGCACCAGGGCCTTGTCTTGCGCGGACAGGGCCTTGTCTTCGAACACCTTGAGTTCGGGCGTGATGTAGCGCTCGGCGTTTTTCAGGGTCTGGCGGCGGCGGTAGTCGTCCGGCACCTTGTCCGTCTGGCCGTGCGTGACTTCAATATAGAAGCCGTGCACCTTGTTGTATTCGACGCGCAGGTTGGCGATGCCCGTGCGAGCGCGTTCGCGCGTTTCCAGGTCGAGCAGGAACTGGCCCGCGTTTTCCGACAGGGCGCGCAGTTCGTCCAGTTCGGCGTCGAAGCCGGTGGCAAACACGCCGCCGTCGCGCACCATGGCGGCCGGTTCCTGCGCCACGGCGCGCACCAGCAAGTCCAGGCAGGCCGTCGGTGTCGCCAGGGCCGCGTGGATGGCGGCCAGCAAGCCGCTTTCGCCGCCCTGGCCAGGTCCATAGCAACGGACCACATCGCCGCGCAGGGCCGGTAGTTGCCGCAGGCCGTCGCGCAGGGCGGCCAGGTCGCGCGGACGCGCCGACAGCAGGGCGATGCGCGTGGTGATGCGTTCGATATCGGGCACTTGCGCCAGCGTGGCGGCGAGCGGACCGGCCGCTTCGCTTTGCGCCAGCGCGGCGATGGCTTCATGGCGCGCGCGGGCCACGTTCTGGTCGCGCCGCGCATGGTGCAGCCAGTGGCGCAGCATGCGCGAACCCATGGCCGTGCGGCAATGATCCAGCAGGGAAAATAGCGTCGGCGATTCCTGGCCGCGGATGGTTTCCGTCAATTCCAGGTTGCGCCGCGTGGCCGCGTCCAGGCCGATGAATTCGCTTTCCGTTTCCGTCGTCAGCGAGCGCACGTGCTGCAGACCGCGTCCTTGCGTCGATTGCGCATAGCGCAGCAGCGCGCCAGCCGCGCCGAACGCGGCGCCAAGGCCATCGGCGCCGAAACCCGTCAAGGTTGCCACGCCCAACTGGTCGAGCAGGGCCTTGTGGCCGCCGACCACGTCGAAATGCCAGTCCGGCACGCGGTTGATGTGCGTGCCCGCGTAGTCGTCGAACAGGTTGCCATTGTCGCCGCTGAGAATTTCCGCCGGCACGATGCGCTCGAGCTCCTGCTGCAGGCGCGCGGCCACGGTGGTGCTGTCGCCGGAAAATTCCATCAGTTTCAGTGCGCCGCTGGCCAGCGACAGCCAGGCCAGGCCCGTCGTGACCGTCTTGCGCTGCGTGATGCTGCACATGGCCAGCAGCGGGCGCTCGGCCTTTTCCGGCAGCAAGTCCGCATCCGTCAGGGTGCCGGGCGTGACCACGCGCATGACCTTGCGCTCGACCGGACCCTTGCTGGTGGCCGGGTCGCCGATCTGCTCGCAGATGGCCACCGATTCGCCCAGCTTGACCAGCTTGGCCAGGTAGCCGTCGAGCGAATGAAACGGCACGCCGCACATCTTGATTGGGTTGCCGCTGGCCACGCCGCGCGCCGTCAGGGTGATGCCCAGCAGGCGCGAGGCTTTTTCCGCATCCTCGAAAAACAGCTCATAGAAATCGCCCATGCGGTAGAAGACCAGCATCGTCGGGTGGTTTTCCTTGATGCCTAGATATTGTTGCATCATGGGCGTAAGCTTTTCAGCCGAATTCTTCTTTGCCGCGGCGGCGTTGATTTCTTTTGGGGCGGTGGTCATGTGTTCTTTGTCGTTGGTCCGGCGGCAGGGAAGGCATGCCTGCCGGGCTGTGGGTGGTGCTGTGTGCGTGTCAGGCCGCGCCAGGGGGCGGAGCTTGGGTTCAAGGCCGTCATTTTACCGCTTTCGGCCGGCGGGGCGGCGTATTGCGTGCGGATGGCAAAAAGCTGGTCCGGGAACGCTGGCCTGGAGCGATTTCAGTGGCCGGGGGCTTGGCGCCGCGATGCTGGGCTACCTGGCAGGCAGCCGCCGCGCCATGGAATGGGCAGGCGGCAGGGCGGTATCTGCTTTTGATGCAGTGCCATATGGTCAATATGGCACGTACAGGGGCCATCTTGCCGCCCCAGGTTGTTTACTGATGAGAAATTAACCGCCTGTATCGCCGCCAACCGAGCTTTCCGGGTCAAACGAGAAGACGCGCAATTCCGGTTGCACGCCATCGCCGCGCATGATGCGTACGGTGATGACGAAGGACAGTTCCCAGCGGCCACTCGTCTGGCCTACGTCTAGGTTATGTTTCCATTCCTGGCGGACGCGGTGCAGATCCGGCATGGCAGGATCGCCCAGCAGGACCTGGGACTCGAAGTCCAGCGGCAAGCTATAGCAGGCGCCGATGGCTTGCAGGAATGGCGATGGCGGCGAGTAGACGGTGGCCACTTTCGGTCCAATTTGCGTCAGTTGCGGTACGCTGATGATGCAGCAGTCGATAATCTGGAAGCCGCTATAGCCGCTTTCCCTGGAGCCGCAGCAGGTGACGTCGAGATAGACATGCTGGCCTTTCTGGAAATGCACGCCGCCCATGTAGGGGCCGTGTCGCGGATCGGCCGTCCCGTCGCAGGAAGTGAAGTTGTAGTCGAGTTGGTTGGTGATTTGATCCGCATCAAAGTGCACGGATAACTTCATCCAGGGGCTTACAGGGGTCATTTTTTACTATCTCTTTCTAAGTTGATAAGAAATTGCTGGTAGCGCGCATCGCGCCGCAGGGATAAAAGATCGGGCGCAGATTCGATCAAATTGAAGGGGTAGCCGAGCTTGCTGGCCTGGATCAATGCAGTGAGCGCCTCAGTGCGTTTGCCGATCAGTTCATGCGTGAGCGCGGCCCGAAACTGCACTTCCGCCACCTTGGGCGCCAAGGCGAGTGCCTGCCCGACTCTGGCCAGCGCCTGTTCCTTCTCTCCCGCGTAGGCCTGGTAAAGTGCCATGCGTGAATTGAGCGTGATTTCGTTGGGCATGCGTTCGATCATGGGGCGCAGCAGGGCAATGGCATGTTGATAGGATTGTTTCGATGCCTGTACCTGCGCCGGTATCCAGCGTTGGGCGTCGGCCAGGTTCGCCCACAGCAGGTAGAAGCCCGGGTTGCCCTTTTTTTCGGAAACGGCATTCTCGAACGCTTGCACGGCGCCCAGATAGTCGCCCTTCGCAAACAGCGAGGTGCCCAGGTTGGTATACAGTTCCCAGTGCGGTTGCACCTGCAAGCCTTGTTGCAGCACCTGGAGCGCTTCATCGCCGCGGTTTTGCCGTAACAGGGCTGCGTTCAGGTAAGCGTAGGTACCCGGCGTCTGTGGATCCATGCGGATGCTTTTGCGGAACGCCTGTTCCGCCTGCGCGTAATCCCCCCTCTTGTAGAGCAGATGGCCGCGCTGGGAGTTGAACAGGCGTTCCTGCGGATACGCGGCGATGGCGTGGTCCGACATTTGCTCTGCGAGATCGAAATTGTGGCTGTTAAGGTACAGGCGAGTCTTGCCGTACAGACCCAGCAAATTATTCGGCTCAAGATTGAGCGAGATGGTCGCCTCGCGCAGCGCATCTTCCGTCTTGCCCTGAAATTCGTAGACCCAGGCCTGTGCCACATGGGCCAGTGCCAGCTGGTCATCCAGCGCCAGGGCTTGCCTGGCGCTGACGTCTGCCCGCTGCAGCCAGGTATCGTCGCGGCCATTGCCGATATAGCGCAGCGTGGACGCTAGCGACAGGCCTGCCGCAGCGGCAGCGTTGTTCGGATTATGCTGGAGAACGAGCGTGAATTGCTCGATGGCCAGTTTCTGGCTGGTATCGCGGTCGAACACGCGCAAGGCGTCCATGCCTGCCTTCATGCTGGCCATCTCGGAATATGCCGGGGCGCCATGGTGGCTGCGCAATGAGGCAACCAGCCCAGGTCCTTGCCAGAAACCGAGCACTAGCATCGCGACGGCGCCAGCGGCCAGCGCGGCGCGCTTGGCCGGCACCTCCAGCCTGATGGCAATCGATGCGGCTGGCTTTGCGGGCTTGACCGGTCCGGCTGCCTCTGGCGCTACGTTCGCCGTGCGGTTGTTGTCTATCCCCTTGCGCACCGCGCGCATGGTGCGCGGCCGTTCGGCCGGGTCGTGCGCCGTCATCGTGCGCACGAGGGCGTTGATGGCGGGCGGGACGGAGTCGGGCAGGTCGGGCCACGGTGCCGTCGCCTGCATGTGGGCGGCGGCCAGGGCCAGGCCGTTCAGGTGGGCGAAGTGGCGCTGGCCGGCCAGCATTTCGTACAGCATGGCGCCCAAGGCATACACGTCGCCGCGCGTGTCGGGCAGGCGGCCCATCAGGCGCTCGGGCGCCATGTAGGCGATCGTGCCCTGCAAGTCGCACAGGGTGGTCGTTTGCGTCGCTTGCGGGTCGATGTGGCGGGCCAGGCCGAAGTCGAGGATGCGCACCTTGCCGTTTGCCTCCAGCATCAGGTTCGACGGTTTCAGGTCGCCGTGCACGAGGTCCATGGCGTGCGCCTCGTCCATCGCGTCGGCGATCTGGTAGGCGATGTCGAGCGCCGACTGCAGGTCAGCCTTGCCGCTGTGCATGAACTGGCCCAGGGTCTGGCCTTCGACCAGTTCCATGACGATGGACTGGCCCGTGCCTTGGCCCTCGATGGCGAAGATGCGCACGAAGGCCGCATGCTTGAGCGAGGCGGCCAGGCGCGCTTCATTGATGAGTTTTTCGGGATGCAGCACGTCGGCTTGCGGTTTCAGCCGTTTCAGCGCCACGCTGCGGCACAGCTTGGCATCCCAGGCTTCGAATACATGGCCGAAACCGCCTTCGCCCAGCAAGCGGCGCACTTCGTAGTGCCCGCTGATCGTGTCGTCTTGCGGCGGGGTCTGACGCAGGGAGTCGAGCAGTTCCATATACCTTGGCTTCAGAGTGCATCAAGGTGCGCAGCAGGCATCGGAAAGGGTGAGTGCGATGGCTGTGTGCGCAAAATGATTGATTTTGAGTAACTTCCTGATTTAAAACGATTGTTTCGAATAAGTCAATTAATATTGACAAGGAGTGAACAAAAGTCACCATGGCGCCGTGGGCCAGGCATTGCTTGCCGATTCATGCTTGCAATCTTGTTCAAACTCAATTTTCCTTTTCCCGCTTCCCCAATAATGCAGATGGGGCTGTACCTACATGTGCGGGTCAGGCGTTGGGAGCGGGCATGGATGAGTTGTTGCAATTTTACGAGCGCGAACTGGGCACCTTGCATGCGCATAACCAGGCGTTTGCCCGGCGCTATCCGGCCATCGCGGGGGCGCTGGGCATTCAGGGCGGCGACATGGGCGACCCGCACCTGGCGCGCATGCTGCAGGCGTTTGCCATGTTCAACGCACGTACGGCCAAACGGCTGGCCGATGGTTTCGGCACCTTCAGCGAAACCTTGTTGGAAGTGAACTTTCCCCATTATTTGCGCCCGTTTCCTGCCTGCGCCATTGCGCGCATCGATAACGACCTTGCGACGGTGACCGAGCTGGCCATGATCCCGCGCGGCACGCTCATGCATGCTGCCGAGCATCAGGGCGTCACCTGCAAGTTCACCACCGTCTACGATGTCGCCGTGGCGCCGCTGCGCCTGTCCGACGTGCGCTTCCAGTCCATCGTGGCGGCGCCCCCCGCACTGCGCCTGACGCCGGACTTGGGGGCGGCGATCAGCATCACGCTCGAAGCGACGGGCGCCACAGCCACGCTGGACGGGCTGCCGCTGTCGATGCTGCGCCTGTTCCTCGACGGCGAGCCTGCGTTTTGCGCCACTTTGCGCGACAGCCTGTTCCTGCGCACGCGCCGCGCCTGTGTGGAGGTCGATGGCGCCTGGCATGCGCTGGACGCGGTGCCCTTGCATCCGGTCGGTTTTGCCGCCGAAGACGCCTTGATACCGGCCCGGGCCGCCTCGCATCCCGCCTACCGCCTGCTGGGCGAATGGTTTGCCTTCCCGGATAAATTCAATTTCCTCGACCTGGACATGGCCGCGCTGCGCCCGCTGTTGCCTCCGGCATGCCGGCGTTGCACCGTGCATCTGCTGCTGGCCGAGGTGCAGGCCGACGCGGATATCGCGCGCATCCTGCGGCCCCTGTCGGCAAGGCATCTGCTGACGGGATGCACGCCCGTCGTCAACCTGTTCCGCCAGGCGGCCAATCCCATCCGCCTGACGCACACGAGCGCCGAGCATGTGCTGCTGCCATCGGCCAGGCAGGCGCATTGCTACGATATCCACAGCGTCGACAGTGTGCAGGTGCTCGGTGAAACGGCGCAGGGCGCCACGCTGGATACGTTTTACCCGTTCTATTCGATGCGCCACGGCGAGGCGGGCGGCCGCCAGGGGCGCTACTGGGTGACGCGGCGCGACGAAGATATGGCGCTGAGCAATCCCGGCCATGACATGCGCATCGCCTTTGTCGACGGCGCCATGCAGCCGCTGCACGACGCCACGCAAACGGTGTCCATCATGCTCACTTGCAGCAACCGCGATTTGCCGAGCCGCCTGGTGTTCGGCAATGCCGCGGGCGATTTGCGCCATGACGGCGTGGCCAGCGCCTTGCCGGTGCGCCTGCTGCGCAAGCCCAGCGCGCCGTGCCGCTTCCCTGCAGGAGTGGCGTCGCACTGGCGGCTGATCGCGCAACTGTCCCTGAATCATCAATCGCTGAGCGAGCAGGGTTTGCCGCTCTTTAAGCAAATACTCGAGTTGTACAACTTGCCCGGTTCGGCCAGCGCCGCGCGCCAGATCGCGGGCATGACGGGACTGCGCCAGCGCGCCGCCAGTACCTGGCTGCAGGATGAGGCGGGCGGCAGCCTCGTCTTCGGCATCGACGTCGTGCTGTCCGTCGATGAGGAGGCCTTTGTCGGCAGCGGCTTGCATGCGTTTGCCCAGGTGATTGAACGTTTTCTCGGGCTGTACGTGCACCTGGGCTCGTTTACCCGCCTGATCGTCTTGTCACAGAAGACTGGAAAGGAGTTGCTGTGCTGCCTGCCCCGCAATGGAAACCAGGCGCTGGTGTAATCGCGCGCCTGCTGGCCGACCCGTCCGGCACCGGCTTCTTTCAGGCGGTGCGGCTGCTGTCTGCCTGGCTGATGCAGCAGGGCATCTCGCAGGAGCAGGTGTTTCACGATTGCCTGCGCCTGCATGGCAGCGCATCGCTGTCGTTTGCGCCGGGAGAAATCGAACAGCTGTGGCTGGAGCCGCAGGCGGACGGCGATATGCAGGTGCATGTGCGAGCGGCAATGCTGGGTTTCCTGGGCGTGCATGGCAGCTTGCCGCTGCACTACACGGAAACGCTCGCCCGCCACGAACGGCAAACGGGCGATGGCGGTCCCCGTGACTGGCTCGATACGCTGTCGCAGCGCGCGCTGGTCCTGTTTTACCAGGCCTGGGCCCGCTACCGCATCGAATGCCAGACGGATGCCGACGGCGGCGATTTCCTGCCCCTGCAACTGGCCCTGGCCGGTGCCTGGCCTGTCGAGGTGGCGCGGCAGGAGGATGGCTTGCCTGCGCATGTGCTGGCCCATTACGCGGCCTTGCTGCGGCATCGGCCCGTGGCGGCCGACGTGATGCAGGCGGTGCTGGCCGAGTATTTCGGCGTGCCCGTGCGCATGCAGCGTTTTGTGGGCGCCTGGTTCCGGCGCGCGCCGCAGGAGCGCACCCTGCTGGCCACCGCGCACGCGCGGCTGGGGCACGGCGCCATGCTGGGCGAACGCTGCCGGCGCGCCGACTTGCGCGTGCGCCTGGTGCTGGGGCCGCTGGCGCGCCGTGTCTACGAGGATTTCTTGCCCGGCCGGCCAGGCGCGCTGGCCCTGCGCCAGATGCTGGCGCTGTTCGGCTTGCCCGGCGTGGGTTTCGAGATACGCTTGGTACTGCGGCGGGAAGACGTGCGCACCTGCGTGCTGGGCACGGGCGCCTGCCTGGCGCAGGATGCCTTTCTGGCCGGCAAGCTGCCGGCCCGTGAGCGTGACGACATGCATTACGACATACGATTCGATGGTTCCGCCTGAGATCGCCATGCATGTTGTACCCCGATGACTGCTGGAAGGAAGAAAACCATGGAAGACTTCGCGCAATGGATGGCCGTGGACAAGGCCTTGACTGCGAATAACCGCGCCTTGCGGCTGCGCCTCGCCTACCCGGATGGCAGCAATGAGGATGTCTTGCTGCCGCAGCGCATCAGCGGCAGCGAGGCCATCTGTGGCGGTCTGGAATACCGCATCCTGTGCGTCGCCACCGAAGCGCGCTTGCCGCTGAAACAGTTCATCGCCGTGCCGGCCGAGTTGCAGATCGTGACGGACCAGGGGCAATTGCGCAGGGTCTGCGGCATCGTCGCCGAAGCGTGCGCGGGGCAGAGCGATGGCGGGCTGGCCACCTATCAGCTGGTGCTGCGCGACGGCCTGGCCTTGATGGAAAAGCGCGTCAATACGCGCGTGTTTCGCGACAAGCACGAATTGCAGATCGTGCAGCTGCTGGTTGAGGAATGGCGGCAGGGCAATAGCGTGCTCGCCGCCAGCCTGGATCTGTCCATCGATGCGGCGCTGGCGGCGCGCAGCTTGCCCGTGCGCGAATTCACGATGCAGCACAATGAATCCGATGCCGCCTTTATCCGCCGCCTGCTCAGGCGCCGCGGCATTGCCTGGTGCTTCCAGGCGGGCGCGCCGTCCGGTCCGAACGCCGCCACCACGCCCGTGCATGCCCTGCTGCTGTTCGACGACGCCAGCCGCCTGGCGGAAAATGCGGCGGGCACGGTGCGCTATCACCGCGATGACGCCACCGAGGAAAGGGACGCCGTGACGGCCTGGAGCGCCGTGCGCCGCTTGCAAGCAGGAAAATCCGAACGTTACAGCTGGGACGATGGCCACCCGCACAGTCCGCAGTTCATGGCCACGCAGTCTCACGGCGGCGCAGATCAGGGCGGGAATGGCAATCGCCTGGCGGCCAGTCTCGACGACTATATCGTGGAGCCGCCGCTGGCCGCCGGCAGCAATGACGAATTGCGGCAACTGGGCCAGCTGGCGATGGCGCGTCACGATTTGGACAGCAAGTGTTTCCAGGGAGAAGGCTGCGTGCGCGACTTTTGCGCGGGCCAATGGTTCAGCCTGGAAGGGCATGCCGATATCGACAGCCACCCGGTGGCCGAGCGCAGTTTCGTCATCACGGCCTTGAGCGTGGCTGCCAGCAATAACTTGCCGACAGGCCTGGATGCCAGGGTCGGGCGCCTGTTTGCGCAGAGCGGCTGGCAGTGCGATGCTGCTCTGGCACAAGGGGCAGGCGCCGATGGCCAGGCGGCCTTGCGCTACCGCAACCGTTTTACCTGTGTGCGGCGCGGCATCGCCATCGTGCCCGCTTTTGACCCGCGCAGCGATTTCCCCGTCGTCCGCCTGCAAAGCGCGCTGGTCGTCGGGCCCGCCGGCGAAGAAGTGCATTGCGATGCGCTGGGGCGCGTCAAGGTGCGTTTTGGCGCCACGCGCGCCCTGGACCACGCGCATGCCAGCGGCTCCGGCGCCTCCGGTACGGAGCGCGATTCGGCCTGGGTGCGCGTAGCATCGAGCTGGACCGGCAATGGCCCGGGCAGCGGTAGCCAATGCGGCACCTTGAGCTTGCCGCGCATCGGCGCGGAAGTGCTGATCGATTTTCTCGGCGGCGACCCGGACCGGCCCATCATCGTGGGCCAGCTGTACAACGCCGTGGGCGTGCCGCCGGGCTTGAGCGCGCGCGGCGCCTTGCCGGGCAACCGTTACCTGTCCGGCATGCGCAGCCGCGAAGTGCGGGGCGGGCGCGGCAACCAGCTGTGCTTTGACGACACGCCGTCGCAGATCAGCGCGCAGCTGGCCAGCGACCAGGCGGCCACGCAATTGAACCTCGGCTACCTGACCGAGCCGCGCAGCGACGGGGCAGGTCTGCAGCGCGGCGACGGCTTTGAATTGCGCAGCGACGCCAGCGGCAGCGTGCGCACGGCCCGTTCGCTGTTGATTTCGGCCTGGAAACAGCTGGGCGCCAGCGGCAAGCAGCTCGACGGCAGCGAGCATGCCGCCGTGATGAAAGAGTGCCTGGAATTGTTGACCTCCCTGGGCGAGTTTGCCGCCCAGCACCAGGCGCTGGCACTGGACGCGGCCGGCAGCAAGGCGCTGGGAGCCGCGATTGCCGCCGACCAGCCCGCCGTCAGCATCACGGCGCCCGAGGGTGTGGCGCTGAGTACCCCCCAAACCATCAGCGGCAACGCGGGCGCGAATATCGACCTGGTGGCCCAGCAGCATCTGCAACTGAGCGCGGCCCAGCGCTGCAACGTCAACGGGGGCAAGGGTATTTCCCTGTTCGCGCACAAGGACGGTATCGTGCAGGTGGCCCACTTCGGCAAGTTTTTGTTGCAAAGCCAGCACGACCTGCTGCAGGCGGATGCCGCCAAGGACATCCGCCTGACGGCAGGCACGCGCCTGGTCGGCATGGCGCAGGACGAAATCACCTTCATGACGGCGGGCGGCGCCTACCTGAAACTGTCCGGCGGTGCGGTGGAACTGGGCGGTCCCGGCGCGCTGACGGTGAAGACCGATGGCCACCACTGGAACGGCCCGGGCAGCATGAAGGCGGAACTGCCCACCTTCGGCGAAGGCGAGCTGGGCCGCGTGCCGCGCTTGCTGCGTCCCACCGACGGTTTGCCCGTCGAAGGTGTGGAAGTGCACATCGAGCGCGAAGGCGGCAGTCCCGTGACTGGCGTCAGCGGAGCTGACGGGCGCGGGCCGAAGGTGGCGACCGATCACCTGCAGCGGCTGAAGGGATTCTTCTTCCGCCGCCGTTCCTGAACCCCCGTCACTGGAGAGCACACCATGCTGTTCGATCCCCATCCGCCGCTGTGCGACGACCCCGATATCGACATCCTCGGTCAGTTTTCCTGCAGCGCCAATTTCCAGAGCAGCGACCGCGACACGCTGCAGCAACTGCCGCTGCCCGGCATCGTGATCTTCGTGCACGGCGTCAATTCCGATGGCGAGTGGTATGCGGCGGCCGAAGAAGGCCTGTGCAAGGGCCTCAACGAGCGCCTCAAGCGTTCCTGCCATCACCTGTAGCACCGTGGCGTGGAGGGCGGCGAACTGAAGCCGGTCAGCTATGGCGCCGAAATCACGGCCGAAGGCTTTCTCCATCCCGAGATGTCGGCCGATACCTTGATCCGCGATGCCGGCACGTTTTCTCCCGTGATCCGCTTTCGCTGGGGCTACAAGGCTTCCGGCGAGGAACTGCAGCAATACGGCAAGGGCATCTACCTGAACGAAGACAATTACTGGGGTGGCGGGCCGTTTGCCAATGGCTGCAGCGCGCTGGCCGACCTGTGGAAGGACGGGCTGAGCGAGGGTTTATTCTTGTGGAACAAGATCCAGCACATGAATCCTTTCCCGGAACGGCAAGTGTACAGCTGCCCGCCGCGAGCGTATTTCGTGCTGGCCGCCTACCGCCTGGCCAGGTTGGTCGAAGCCATCCGCCAGCAGCAGGCCGACGTGCCCGTCACCATCGTGTGCCACAGCCAGGGCACGATGGTGGCGATGGCGGCGGCCTTTCTGGGCACCCGTCTGCCCAAGGTGGATGGCGTTCCCTGCGTGGCCGACAACTATGTCATTTGCAATTCGCCGTACAGCCTGGCGAAACGCAATAGCGCCGAGAACTGGGTGGCCGGCAATCTGCGCGCGGCGGACGGCAGCACGGGCAGGGTGACGGTGCAGGCGCGCATCGCCACCTTGAAAAACTTCTTTGCCATCATCGGCCAGCGCGCCAGCCTGGGCGAGGCGCAGACGGACGAGGAAATCGACCGCTGCATGGCTAACCTGGAACACGGCTTTTCCGCCGCCCAAGATCGTGAACAATACGGGATCGCCGGCGCCGCCCGGGGCGGCAAGAAATCATCGTATGGCAGGGTGACCATCTATTGCAATCCGCACGACGTGGTGGTGTCGTCCGTCGCCATCGAGGGTATCGGCTGGCGCGGCCTGTCGGGTTCGCTGGCCAAGGACAGCAAGGATGGCGGCGAGCTCGCTGCCACCGAGGCCGCAGGCGTCTGCGTGCAGCGCGTGTTTGCCCAGGGGTTTGAGGTGGGCAAGCAGGGCAGTTATCACTACTGGAGCGATCACTGGCGCAAGCCTGCGCCGGGCGGCAACGATTTCTGGTTTCCGGCACAGAAATACGCGTCGTACTCCATTAAACAGGGCGTGGAGGCCAGCCAGGGCTCCTTTTCCACCATCCTGACGGTCGGGTTTGCGCCCTTGTTTATCGTGGCAACGGGCCTGGCTCAAAGGCCTTGCAATGCCTCGCCCCACAAAGACTGGAAAATCGAACTGAACGCCCCCGACCTGCTGCCGCCCTTCAAGCCGCAGTCCTTGCGCTTTGGCCAGACCAGCGAGGAATTCGACGAAGGCTACGAGCCCCCCGGCGAATCGCGCCAGGCTGGCAAGCAGCGCGCGCCCGGCGACGATTACCTTGCTAATCATGAGATTCCGCCCGGCGGCCTGCAGGGGCAGGCTGGGAAAAACGAAGCCAAACGCATGGACAGCGCCAGGGGCACGGCCGATGACGAGGCGCGCCTGCGATTCGAGCAGCGCGCGGTGATACGCGCGCAAGCCGTACGGGAAGGGAAAAGCCCCGAGGGTAAAAAAGTGCTACAGGAAATGCCCAACGCCACGCCCGAAGCCGAGTACCTGCAATGGCGCAGCACGCGGGTAGAGGAAATGATGGCCAGTCAGGCCGGCGCCTATGCCACTGACCATTCCACCATCCTGACCAACCCCATGCACGCAGAGCGGGCGCTTGCGTATGACGTGGCGGTGGGCGTCTGCCGCATCAAGCCGGACCAGTTGCGCAGGTTGAGGGTGGCGGCGGATTGGCGGTTGTTGAGGGCACTAAATAATACTGAATCCGCTAAATTGTTCGAAGAATATTTTAATGATGGGAAATTGCATGGTTTGACCATTACTCAATGGTCTCAGCAGACTGGTGGAGAAGGAAATCTTCCTGTATCCATAGTTGACGTGAGAGAGAACCCTGCTCTTGATTCTCGTCCTAATTCCGGTGAGCGAGCATTTTTATAAAGAGAAATCACATTTCATATAAATTCCTAAATATTAAGTAAATATTTATCTTGTTGGAGATCATGTCATGGCTAGATCTATATTGTTATCTATACTCGGTGCGTTTTTGATTGTTTTAGTTTTGTCAGCTTGCGCCCGTTTACGTACATCGGCAAACATAGTGACTCCTGTCGTTCCTATTGATGGATCTTTAGTGCAGAGACCATTTCTGGCTCAGGTAGTCGGGTTGCAATGGTTAAATCCTTTGCATCGTAGAGACTATCCCACTGAATGGCAGCTACTTTGGACCCTTGGCCTGGCACGGCCTAATCCGAACGATGATATGGTAAAAGAAAAACCTGAAAAATATTCTAAGTTGCAGAGTATTGCCTCCATTGCTATAGGTAATGAAGGCTCTGAAACTTTCGATGGATACCATGAAAAATACATTAATGAGTTAATGAACTTGTACCATGATGTGTATTACTCCGACTCGGAATATTTTTATAACGTTCATTCAGCCGAGGACAAATCACGCTGGCGAGAGTTGGCTGGTATTCATATCGAATATGCCCTGCCAGAAGGTAAGCTCGATCCGGTCGAAACGATAGCATTTGTGCGCAAAAGAGTTGCAAGGACTTTTAGCATTGGCAACATCCACTCACCCACCCTCTGGACCCGCTCCACCCCGCCCGACGTCCGCGTCACCATGGGCGGCCCCAACGCCGGTTTCACTTCACTTTCCGCCGCGCTCGACTATCTGCAAACCCACCCCAAGGAAACCGTCTGGGCCATGAATTGGGATGCGCCCAGCCGTCCCCTGGACCGGCAGATCAACGAGAACCTCGTGCTGCTGGTGCTGGCCGGTCCCGACTACAAGACGGAGCGGGCGCCACTGGCGTGGCTCGGCTATCCGAGTGCCAAGAAGGTTGCCGATTTTGAAGTCAAAAAGGGCGAACCGCCGCGACTGGTGCAGGCGTGGACGGCGGCCATCGAGGAGGCGGCAGCGAAGGCGAACAGACCGGATACTGACATCGGCTATCTCATCCACGATGCCGGCAATACGCACCAAGATTCGTCCGCGCGGCTCGGTGCGCTGGCGCAGACGCTTACCGTGCAATTGCCGGAATTCGATCTGCTGAAGCAAAGTTTCAATCTGACGGCCGTGCTGGGCGAGACGGGCGCGGGTACTGCCCTGACGAACGTGGCGCTGGGCATCGCTTACGCGCACCATTTCGGCAAGCCCGTGCTGGTGGCCGGCACCAGCGACCTGTCCGCCCCCGTGGCGCTGGTGGTGGCGCCGCCCGCCGTCGTGCGACCGATCCAGCCCGGCAAGCCGTGGTTCCGCGCGTGCAGCGGCAACCATGCGTATTTGCCCTGGTGGGGTTTGCGCCACGATGCGCCCGAGTATTACCAGGGGTTTTCGCAATGAGGGCGCTGATCGCGGTTCTCATGTCGCTTTTGCTTGGCGCGTGCGCGACGCCGCCATTACCGGAGGCAACGGTGCCGCGCAGCGGTCTGTTTATGGCGCAGGTGGTTGGGCTGCAATGGCTGAATCCTTTGCAGCGTCGGGATTATCCCACGCAATGGCAATTGCTGTGGACTATGGGACTGGTGCAACCAAATCCTGCCGACGATATGGTCAAGGAAAACCCTATCAAGTATTCTAGTTTGCAGGCTGTTTCACCTGTCGTCGCTGGAAATGAAGGTCAGGAAACGTTTCGTGGTTATCATCGGAAGTACATTCGTGAAGTTATGAATTTATTCCGTAGCCCGTATTTTTCAGATCCTGAGTATTTCTACAATGTCCACTCAGCCAAGGACAGGTCGCGCTGGCGTGAGTTGGCCGGCATCCACGTTGAGTATGCGATTCCTGAAGGAAAACTTGATCTTGCGGATGCGACGAATTTTGTGCGCGAGTACATTGGTGATATCTTTGATATCGGCAACCCAAACTTCCCCACCCTCTGGACCCGCTCCACCCCACCCGACGTCCGCCTCACCATGGGCGGCCCCAACGCAGGTTTTACTTCACTTTCCGCCGCACTCGATTATCTGCAAACCCATCCCAAGGAAACCGTCTGGGCCATGAACTGGGATGCGCCCAGCCGGCCGCTGGACCGGCAGACCAATGAGAATCTCGTGCTGCTGGTGCTGGCCGGCCCCGACTACAAGACGGAGCGGGCGCCACTGGCGTGGCTCGGCTATCCAAGCAGCAAGGCTGTGGCTGATTTTGAAGTCAAAAAGGGCGAGCCGCCGCGCCTGGTGCAGGCGTGGACGGCGGCCATCGAGGATGCCGCAGGCAAGGCCCATCAAGCGGAGACCGGGATCGGTTACGTCATCCACGACGCCGGCAATACGCACCCGGATTCGTCCGCGCGGCTCGGCGCGCTGGCGCAGACGCTCACCGTGCAATTGCCGGAATTCGATCTGCTGAAGCAAAGCTTCAATCTGACGGCCGTGCTGGGCGAGACGGGTGCGGGCACGGCGCTGACGAACGTGGCGCTGGGCATCGCCTACGCGCACCATTTCGGCAAGCCCGTGCTGGTGGCCGGCACCAGCGACCTGCTTGCCCCCGTGGCGCTGGTGGTGGCGCCGCCTGCCGTCGTGCGGCCGATCCAGCCCGGTAAGCCCTGGTTCCGCGCGCGCGGCGGCAATCATGCGTATTTGCCTTGGTGGGGCTTGCGCCACGATGCGCCCGAGTATTACCAGGGGTTTTCGCAATGAAGCGTTTTACCTATTCAAGGAGAAGAGCATGCGTGGCGTGATCCGCTTGAACGACCCCACCAGCCACGGCGGCAAGGTGGTGGGGGCGGCGCCGAACAGCACGGTGCTGGGCGTGGCCGTGGCGCGCAAGGGCGACCCTTGCGTCTGTCCGATCAAGGGCCATGTGCGCTGCGTGATCGCCGAGGGCGATCCGCAGGTGCTGATCGATGGCGTGCCCGTGGCCTTCGAGGGGCACAAGACCAGCTGCGGCGCCAGCCTGATGTCCACCGTGGGCAACAGCGGGCGCGGTTAGTGCGTGCAGGCGTCGATGGCCGTGCCCAGCTTGTCGACGATTTCCTCGACGTGGCTGGCATCGATGATGTAAGGCGGCGCCAGCAGGATGTGGTCGCCGTGCAGACCGTCGATGGTGCCGCCCATGGGGTAACACATCAGTCCATTCTGCATGGCTTGCGCCTTGATGCGCGCGTGCAGGCGGCGGGCCGGGTCGAACGGCTGCTTGCTGGCGCGCTCCCGCACCAGTTCCAGGCCCAGGAACAGGCCGCGGCCGCGGATGTTGCCCACGTGCGGGTGCTCGCCGAAGCGCTGGCGCAGCCGCTCCTGCAGCAAGCTGCCCATGGCGCGCACATTGGCCAATAAATCGCGCTCCTCGATCTGCCGCTGCACGGCCAGGGCGGCGGCGCAGGCCGTGGCGTGGCCGATATACGTGTGGCCGTGCTGGAAGAAGCCCGTGCCGGTGCGGATGGTCTCGCGGATGTCCTTCGACACCATCACGGCGCCGATGGGCTGGTAGCCGGCGCCCAGGCCCTTGGCGATGCAGATCAGGTCGGCCGTGATGCCTTCCTGCTCGCAGGCGAACAGGCTGCCCGTGCGCCCCATGCCGCACATGACTTCGTCGAGGATCAGGAGGATGCCGTGGCGCTGGCAGATGGCGCGCATGCGCGCAAAATAGCCGGCGACGGCGGGCAGGGCGCCGGCCGTGGCGCCGACGACGGGCTCGGCGATGAAGGCCATGACGTTCTCCGCGCCCAGTGCGGCGATATTGTCTTCCAGTTCCTGGCTCAGGCGCGCCACGTAGTCGGCATCCGTTTCATGCGCCTGCTGGTCGCGCCAGGCGTAGCAGGGCGACACGTGGGTCACGCCAATGAGAAGCGGCTCGAACTGCTGGCGGCGCCAGGCGTTGCCGCCCGTGGCCAGCGCGCCCAGGGTGTTGCCGTGATAGCTCTGGCGGCGGGCGATGACGTGGCGCCGCTGCGGCTGGCCCCGCTCGACGAAATACTGGCGCGCCAGCTTGAGTGCGCTTTCCACCGCTTCCGAGCCGCCGGAGACGAAATACACGCTGTCGATGCCGGCTGGCGCCCGCGCGACGAGGAAATCGGCCAGCCGCTCCATCGGCTCGCTGGTGAAAAACGAGCTGTGCGCGTATGCCATCGTGGCAATCTGCCGCTGCACGGCGGTGGTCACGGCCGCATCCGAATGGCCGAGGCAAGAGACGGCCGCGCCGCCGCAGGCGTCCAGGTAGCGCTTGCCGTCGGCGTCGATCAGGTAAGGCCCATCGCCGCCCGTGGCGACAGGATAGGTGGCGGTCAGGCTGCGGTGGAAGACATGGCTCATGGCATCGCTTTCTTATCGGCAAAGGGGGAATGGCCGATTATAGGAGGCGTTGCGCCGTATTGCAACGATTGATGTATTTTGTTTTAATTTACATCATTCGATGTTTTTGCATAGGCGCCCAGCGCCCGCAGCTGGCTTTCGGCTGCGCCGATGGCGTGCACGGCGTCTGGTCCCGCGCGCGCCACCAGCAGTTCCACCAGGCTTTCCACGGCCGCGACGCCGGCCACGATGGAAGGGAAGAACGAGGGGCTGTCGACGGCGATGACGATGCTGGCGTCGGCTTGCAGGGCCAGCGGCGACATGGCGCTGTCGCTGATGGCGACCACCTGGCAGCCGGCCTGGCGCGCCGCCTGCGCCACCAGCAGTGCTTCGCTCGAATACGGCGCGAAGCTGACGACGACGACGGCCTCCCCGGCCTGCAGGGCGCGCAAGTCCATTTCCAGGGTGCCGCCCTGGCCGCTCAGCAGCTGCACGCTGGGGCGCAGCAGCCGGTACAGATAATGCAGGGTGTAGGCGATCGGGTGGGCGGCGCGAAAGCCGGCCACGTGCACGCGGGGCGCCGCCTGCAGCAGGCTGGCGGCCGCGTCCAGGGCGGCGTGGTTGGCGCTTTCCGTGGCGGCCAGGTTGCGCTGCTGCACCGCGAACACTTCGGTGACGAGGTTCCCGTCCTTGCCGGCCAGCGCGCCCGCCTTTGCCGCATAGCCGGCGGGTCCCGCGCGCAGGCGTTCGACGAAGATGGCTTTCAGTTCCGGCCAGCCGGCAAAGCCCAGTTGCTGCGCCAGGCGCACCAGGGCGGCCGATTGCACCTGCGCGCGCGCGGCGATGCTGCGCATCGATGACACAGCCACTTCGTCCGGATGGTCGGCCAGGTAGCGGGCACCGGCCTGGAATTGCGGGCTCAGCTCCGCATGGCGCGCCTTGATCAGGTCCATCAGTGCCGCATAGGAGTCGTGGGGTGTCGCTGCCTGCATCGCCTTGCCTTAAATGAATAGCTTGCGGCGATGGTACAGGATTCGTCAGCGCGCCGGTAGCGGCAACACTTGCGCCAGGGCGGCCGTGCGCGGACGCAGGCGGGCAAACAGGTGCGGCCCGGCCGGTTTGCGGCGCGGTCCCGTCGTCAGCACGCGCAAGGCGGTGGGCAGCGGCACGTCGTGGCAATGCAAAAACAGGGCGGCGGCGCCCGTGCCGGCCATTTCCTGCAAGGCCAGCGCATGTTCGACCAGCGCCGCCGTGCGCATGTCGAGCCGTACGGGGATGTCGGGCTGGAATAACTGTGTATCGATGGGCCGTGCATTGCGCATGTTGTCCCCGCCGGGTTCGCTAGTCAAGCTGCCAGCATAAAAGTGCCCCGGCAGCACCACTTTGCGCCACATCAATTCCTATGTCGGATAGATTCCACAAGGCAAAAAAACGCCAACCGTTGCCGGCTGGCGCTGAAAACTCTCGCAAGGAAGAAAGGGGGGATATGAGTTAGTAGCTCCAGCGGACGGACAAGCCGACGACCTTGTCATAGCGCCGCACATCGCGCACATAGTCCGGCGTGTCGTGGTAGTCGCGGTAGGTCGAGTCGAGCAGGTTGTTCGCGTCCAGCGTCACCGTGGTGTGCGGGTTGAGCTTGTACGAGACCGACGCGTCCAGGGTCTTCGTCGGCGCCACGGTCAGGTGGATGCCCTTGCCGCGGTAGTTGTAGTCGTCGACGTACTTGTCGCGCCAGCTGTAGGCCAGGCGCGCCGACCACGGTCCCTGTTCGTACAGGCCGACGATATTGGCCGACCACTTCGACATGCCTGTGAACGGGTGCGCACTGCCATTGAGTTCTTCCAGTTCGCCCGTCATGTAAGTGGCGTTGGCCTGCAAGCCCAAGCCGCTCATCCAGCCGGGCAGCTTGTCGTAGAACTGCTGGTAGGCCATTTCCATGCCTTGCAGGTGGCCCTTCGAGGTGTTGCGCGGACGCGTGATGTCGTACTCGATGCCGCCGTACGTTTCCTTGGCCGAACCGGACAGGATGTAATTCTTGAAGTTGTGGCGGAACACGGTGGCCGTGACGGAACCCGTCTGGGCGAAATACCATTCCAGCGCCACGTCGAGGTTCTTGCCTTCCACGGGCTTGAGGTCGGGATTGCCGCCGCTGCCCGTCGGGCGCACCATTTCCAGGCTCTGGCCCAGGCTCACGCCGGGGTTGAAGTCGGCGAAGTTCGGGCGCTGCACGGCCTTGCCGGCGGTCAGGCGGGCGATCAGGTCCTGGCGCAGCATGGCTTTCAGGGTCAGGCTGGGCAGCACGTCCGTATCCGACGTCTTCACGCGCACCGGCGTGACGATGCCGTTTTGCGAGGAATTGCCCTGCAAGTCCTGCTTGGTCTGCACCACGCGCACGCCCAGCGTGCCATCGACCGGTACTTGCGCCAGGTCAAAGCCGATGCGCGCCTTGCCGTAGACGGCGTTGGTTTTTTCCACATCCTTGTAATGGGTCATTGGATCGTCCGGGCTGCGTTCGCTGCTGCCCGTAAACAGCTGGCGCAGCACGGCCGTGTTGTTGAGCATGAAGTCGCGGCATGGCGTGAGCCAGCTTTGCAGGCCGAAGTTGCCCGTGTTGTCGTGCGAGGCGCACGCCAGGCCGGGAATCGCGTCCGCATACATGGTCGACGTCAGCCCGCCCTGACCATTTTTTTCGCGGATCGATTCGGCCTTGCGCTTGGCCAGGCGCACGCCGCCCGAGAATTCGCGGAAGAAGCCCGTGCTGTCCATGTCGTAGCTGACGTCGCCGCGCCAGTCGGTGGAGCTGCCTTCGTCGTGGCTATGATTGTCGTAGAAACCGAGCAGCGTGTAGTTCTTCGGATCGAGCATGTTGTAGCCGGGGTAGCTGATCTGCGCGCCGCCGTTGACGTTCGTGCTGCCGATCACGCTGGTCGGGTGGGCGAGGAAGTCGAGGATGGGGAATTCGCGCTCGAAGTTGCTCACCGTGCGCGCCAGCTCCGTGGTGGCGCGCAGCTGCGGCGTGATATCCCAGCGCGCGCCGATGGCGCCTTGCGAGCCGATCGAGCGGTCGCGCCGCGCCTGGGTCGAGCCCAGCGTGAACGGCGACCACGGGCCGTCGATCTTGCCTACCGTGGCAGCCTGATTGGTGCCGGGGATCAGGGTGATGTCCGGATTCTGGCCCCAGGGCAGCGAACCGACGAAGAACTGGCTGTCGAACGCATGCTTGATCAGGGTCGACATGCCTTCCGCATACACTTCCACCTGCGAGTTCGGCCGCCACTGGAAGGCGGTATTTGCCGCGTAGCGCTTGCGGTCGCCCACGGTCGGGATCATGCCGACGGAATCGGGACCGGTGATATTGCCCGCTTCGGGGCGCTTGACGGGTTCGGCGTTCCAGATCGTCTCGTCATAGTATTTGCTGCGCTGGTAGGACAGGCCGAGCAGGGCGCCGAATTCGCCGTATTGGGTCTTCCAGCGGTTCGAGAGCATGCCGCTGACGTTCGGGGCCGTCGAGCCGGACTTGTCGCGGTGCTCGGCGCGCACGTTGCCCGATGCCGTAAAGCCCTTGAAATCGAAGGGACGGTTGGTGCGCACGTCGACCACGCCGGCCGTGCCGCCTTCGACCATGTCGGCCCCCTGCGACTTATATACGTCCACGCGCTGCAGCATGGCCGTCGGAATGTCGGCCAGGTACAGGCTGCGGCCCACCGAGGTAAACATCTCGCGGCCGTTGAGCAGGGTCACCACGCCGGGCAAGCCGCGGATGATGACGGAACCGGCTTCGCCGCCTTCGCGGCGGATCTGCACGCCCGTCACGCGGCCGAGGATTTCGGCCACGTTCTTGTCGGGGAATTTGCCGATTTCATCGGCGACGATGGAATCGACCACCTGGTCGTTGTTCTTCTTGATCGTCTGCGCGCTTTGCGCTGCCCGGCGCACGCCCGTGACGGCCACCACGGCGATGCCGCTGTCGGCTGGCGTCGCCGCCGGCGCTGTTTCTGCCACTTCTGCCGCTGGTGTTTCTGGGGCGGGCGCCTGCTGCGCCCGGACGGAAGCGCTGCTCAGGAGGCCTGCGCCGGCCAGCGCGGCCACCGTGGCCTTCAAGGTCAGCCGTGTGTTGTGCCGGGACGTGCGGGTACCCGTTGCCATCGATTGCTTCATCTTGTCTCCACCTGTATTTTAGTTATGTTGAGAACGCTGCGGCAGTCGCCGCCAGAGCTGGAACTTGCTCAGAAACATGGTAGGTGGGAATGACTTTGCCCCACAAATGACTTCTTTTGCGAAGTCAATATCAATTCCGGTATCCCTGCTGCATTCATGCGCCCTGGCGGCGCACCCAGGCATCGCTGTTCGCTGCCGATGACATGCGCGCCGGTGCGCCGGCAGCGCAGGGGCGAAAAAAAAGGCGGCCCGCAGGCCGCCCTTGTGCGCAGTTGGCGCGCTTACGCTTCGGCGACGCGCTTGGCGATGTGCGCCAGCGCTTCTTCCACCTGGTCGATCAGGATCAGGCACAGATCGCCTTCACCGAGGCGCGCCAGGGCCTTGTCGATGGCGACGAATTCGCCGTTGATTTCATCGATATGGCTGGTGCGCTTGGCGCCGTCCAGGCCCTGGCGCAGCAATGCCACCACTTCGCCGTCGGCGCGGCCGCGCTGGCACTGATCCTGGTACAGCAGCACGTCGTCGAAGGCGGCGCCGAGGATTTCCGTCTGCTGGCGGATGTCTTCGTCGCGGCGGTCGCCGGCGCCGCTGATGACCACCGAGCGGCGCTTGGCCGGCATGCTTTCCACGGCCTGCACCAGCGCCAGGATGGCGTCCGGATTGTGGCCGTAGTCGGCGATCAGGGTGGCGCCACGATAATCGAACACGTTGAAGCGGCCCGGCGCGTTGTCGGCTTCATTGGCAAAGGTTTTCAGGCCCAGCGCGATGGTTTTCCAGTCCAGGCCCACGGCCCAGGCGGCGGCCAGCGAAGCCATGACGTTGTCGACCTGGAAGCCGATGGCGCCGTTGCGCGTGATCGGCACCTGCGACAGGGCGATTTCGTGGCGTTCCTTGCCCTGCGCCGCGACCAGCTTGCCGTCTTCCACGTACACCACGCGGTTGCCTTGTGCGCGGTGCGTGGCCATCACGGGGTGCGTCTTGTCGGCGGCGAAGAAGGTCACCGTGCCGCTGCAATTCTTGGCCATGCGGGCCACGGCCGGGTCGGTGGCGTTCAGCACGGCCACGCCGCTGTCGGCCACATTCTGCACGATCACGCGTTTCAATACCGCCAGGTCTTCCACGGTGGTGATGTAGTTCAGGCCCAGGTGGTCGCCCGCGCCGATGTTGGTGACCACGGCGACCTGGCAGCGGTCGAAGGCCAGGCCTTCGCGCAGCATGCCGCCGCGCGCCGTCTCGAACACGGCCGCGTCGACGTCCGGGTGCAGCAGCACGTTGCGCGCGCTGCGCGGGCCGCTGCAGTCGCCGCTGTCGATCTGGCGTCCTTCGATGTACACGCCATCCGTGTTCGTCATGCCGGTGCGCAGGCCGGAAGCCGTCAGCAGGTGGGCGATCAGGCGCACGGTGGTGGTCTTGCCGTTGGTGCCGGTGACGGCAACGACGGGAATGCGGCCATCGTCGCCCTCGGCGAACATGGCGGCGATGATGGCTTCGCCCACGGGACGCGGCTTGCCGAACGAGGGCGCCAGGTGCATGCGCAGGCCCGGCGCGGCGTTCACTTCGACGATGCCGGCGTTCTGCTCTTCCAGCGGTTTCAGGATGCTGTCGGACACCACGTCCACGCCGCAGATATCGAGGCCCACCATGTGCGCGGCGGCGACGGCGCGCGCCGCCACTTCCGGGTGCACGTCGACGGTGACGTCGGTGGCCGAGCCGCCCGTCGACAGGTTGGCGTTATTGCGCAAGATCACGCGCTGGCCCACGGGCGGCACCGATTCGGCCACGTAGCCCTGCTTGGCCAGGCTGGCCAGGGCGATGTCGTCGAAGCGGATTTTCGTCAGCGAGGTGGCGTGGCCGCTGCCGCGGCGCGGGTCCAGGTTGACCTGATCGACCAGTTCGCGCACCGTGTGCTGGCCGTCGCCCACCACTTGCGGCGGGTCGCGGCGGGCGGCTGCCACCATCTTGTTGCCGATGACGAGCAAGCGGAAATCGTGGCCCGGCAGATAGCGCTCGACGAGGATGTCGTCGCGGAATTCCTGCGCCGCGATGAAGCCGGCCGTCAGCTGTTCGCGCGTGGTGACGTTGACGGTGACGCCCTTGCCCTGGTTGCCATCCTTCGGTTTGACGACGACGGGCACGCCGATTTCGCAGGCGGCGGCCCAGGCGTCGTCCACGTCGATGGCGACACGGCCTTGTGGCACGGGCACGCCGGCCGAGTCGAGCAGTTTTTTCGTCAGTTCCTTGTCCTGCGCGATGGCTTCGGCGATGGCGCTGGTGCCGTCCATTTCGGCGGCCTGGATCTTGCGCTGTTTGCTGCCCCAGCCGAACGTCACCAGGCTGCCTTCGGTCAGGCGGCGGAACGGGATGTTGCGGGCCACGGCGGCGTTGACGATGGCGCCCGTCGAAGGACCCAGGCGCACGTCCTCATCGAGTTCCTGCAACTGGTGCAGGGCACCGGCCAGGTCGAACGGTGCGTCGTCGAGTGCGGCGCGGCACAGCTGCTGTGCCAGTTCCAGGGCCAGGCGGCCGACGGCTTCTTCCGAGTACTCGACGACGACCTGGAAGATGCCCGTTTCCAGGGTCGGCGTGGTGCGGCTGAAGGTGACGGGGCAGCCGGCTTGCGCCTGCAGGCCCAGCGCCGCCAGTTCCAGCACCTGCGCCATCGGCGCGGCGTTGTAATTGCCCAGCGGTTGCAGCGGGCTCAGTTGCGGAAAGCGCGCGCGCAGGCGGGCTTCGAAGCCGGGCAGCTGGGCGATGTCGAGTTCCTGCGTGGTGCAGGAAACAATGGCTTCCACGGCGGTGTCGTGGCTCCAGAGGTTAGGGCCCCGCAAGGCCCGTACGCGAGATACTTCCATAATTAAACCGTAATCCTGTTGTGTTCTTGTGGGCCCGGCCGTAGCCGGGCTTGAGTCTTAATTCCCGATGCAGCCAGGGGCCGCGTCGAAGGTGCGCAAACCGGCGCAAATCAGATCGACGGGCAAGTTCATGGCCCAGGCGGCGGCCGCGACGGCCAGCACGCTGTCGACATTGCCGGCGGTGGCCGGTTTCAGCAGGTCCAGGCACAGCAAGACCGTTTCGATGCCGCCTTCGGCCAGCACGATGTGGTTGCCGCGCACGAACACGGCGCGCTGGCCGGCGGCCAGTTGCGCCGCGAGGGCGGGCAGGCTGCCATCCTGCGCATACAGGGTCACCGTGCCATCGCACAGTTCGGCCAGTTCCAGCACGTGCGCGTTGGCGGCGTTGAGCACGGCCACGCCGGTCGGCACGACCACGTCGACCTGGCTGCGCACGGCCTTGTACAGGCCCGCTTCGTCCAGCACGTCGAAATCCTTGACGCTATCGAGGCTGCCCATGTCCGTGACGATGCCGACCTGGCACTTGTCGTAGGCCAGGCCTTCGGCCAGGATCATGCGCGGATTGCTCTCGAACAGGGCCGTCTGCACGGTGCGGTTGAGCAGCAGGCGCTGGCCCGCATCCCAGTTCACGCAATCGTTGCTGACGACGCGGCGCTGGTCCAGGTACATGCCTTCGCTGCAGACGGCGCCCGTGTGCAGGCCCGACAGGTTGAGCAGCTTGCACAGCATGCGCACGATCAGGCTGGCGCCGCGCGTGCCCGTCACGCCGATCAGCGGAATGCGGCCCGTTTCCTCGGCGGCGAACAGGTGGTCGACGATGGCCGCGCCGACAGGGCGGGGCTGGCCCACGCCCGGCTTGATGTGCGCCAGCAGGCCGGGGCTGGCATTGACTTCGATGATGGCGCCGCGCTGCTCTTCCAGCGGACGCGTGATGTCGGTGGTGACCAGGTCGATGCCGGCGATATCGAGGCCGACCACGCGCGCGGCCAGCAGGGCCGCATGCACGACGGACGGGTGGACGTCGTCCGTGACGTCGATGGCCACGTTGCCGTTCGGCTGGATCAGCACTTTCTGGCCCGCCTGCGGCACGGACAGGGCGGTCATGCCCTGGCGCTGCAGTTCCAGCACGATTTCGCCCGATTCATGCGGCTTGACGGTGCCCAGCGGGAAATCTTCGCCTTCGCCGCGGCGTGGATCGATATTGATCTGCGTGTTCACCAGTTCCAGCACGGTCGACACGCCGTCGCCGTCGACCCACAGCGATTCGCCCTTGGCGGCCGCGATCAGCTTGTTGCCGACCACGAGCAGACGGTGCTCGTCGCCCGTGATGAAGCTTTCCACCAGCACGGCCGAGCTGTCGCCCTTGCGCGCGGCCAGTTCGTAGGCGGCCTTGACGTCCGCTTCCGTCATCAGGTTCAGCGACACGCCGCGGCCATGGTTGCCGTCATACGGCTTGACGACGACGGGCACGCCGATGTCCTGCGCTTCTTCCCAGGCCGCTTCGGCGCTGCGCACCAGGCTGCCTTCGGGCACGCGCACGCCGCACGATTTGAGCAGGAATTTCGTCAGGTCCTTGTCGCTGGCGATGCCTTCGGCGATCGCGCTGGTGCGGTCTGTTTCGGCCGTCCAGATGCGGCGCTGCGCGGCGCCGTGGCCCAGTTGCACCAGGTTGCCGTCGTTCAGGCGCAAGGAAGGGATGCGGCGCTCGGTGGCGGCATCGACGATGCTGGCCGTGCTCGGGCCCAGGCAGCGCGAGTCGACCATGTCGCGCAGCGGCGCCAGGGCCGCTTCCAGGTCATAGGCTTCATTGTTGATGGCGGCCATCAGCAATTCGCGCGCGGCGGCCAGGGCGGCGCGGCCCACGTGCTCTTCGCGCGTGCGGAAGGCCATCTTGTAGACGCCGCGCTGGCTGGTCGAGCGCGTCTGGCCGAAGCCCGTGCGCATGCCGGCCAGGTTTTGCAGCTCCAGCACCACGTGTTCGAGGATGTGGGCCGACCACGTGCCTTCGCGCAGGCGCTCGAAAAAGCCGCCCCGTTCGCCCACGCCGCAGCGGTGCTCGATCATGCCGGGCAGCCACGCCACCAGGCGCTCGTACAGGCCGGGCAGGGTATTCGATGGATAGTCTTCCAGTTCGCCGATGTCGACCCAGGCTTCAATCACCGGGCGGTAAGTCCAGATGTTGGGGCCGCGCAAGTGGGTGACGCGGACGAATTCGATGTTCTTCTTCTTGATCATGTAAGTGGTTTCTTGATAACAAGCCAGGCGTCTGGGCGCCAGATACTTTATGTTGGCTTTACAGAGTCTTTTCAGGCTCGTGCTTGGTTCTTTATCCCGGGTATGCGCAGTGTGCCACTTTTAGCGGCCTCTTGTCGCGTTTGCTTCTCGTATTCTGCTGGTGTTGTCATTCTAATTGTTACTAATTGTTGCCATACTTGTTATAAAGTTACCGACTCCGGGCCAAGCTGGAGCATTTGCGCAACAGCGGGCTGTTGTATACTTGCCTCGGTACCATGGCCGCGCATTTTTTTGCTCCGTTTTGCCATCATTCCTTACCGGCAGGCATCCATTCGATACAATACAGGAAATTGCCACTGGTGCATCTACCTCGCCATCGCGCAGTACACAAACATTGATCGGGCGTCTGCCCCATCCCCCAAATCCCGCCCTGAAGGGCTTGGCCTCGAGCCGGAGTATGCTTTACGATGACAACTGAACTGAGTGTTCCTGCAACAACTATTCCCCTCACCTCGCTGCCGGAACACTGGCTGGCGGAAGTGGAGAGCAACCTTTCTCCAGGGGAGAACGTTTTAAGTAGCGTTGAGGTTGACCTCGATGCGCGATTACGTTTCACAAAAGGCATAATTGTTGTCACCGAGAAGCGTTTACTGGCCCGTTCTCCGGGCGATACCACCTGGAAAAGTTGGTCTTTCCGCCACGGACTGCGCCTGACGCACCATGACCACGCCGGTGTCGGCCACCTGGAACTGTTCGACGACCACGGCCGCCTGGCCTCGTGGCGCTTTACTTTGGGCCAGAACCTGCATGCGATCCGCGTGCTGGAACAGTTCGTCGAGCGCCTCGACAGCCACCTGACGGGCCAGCCCGTGCTGGAAGCGGAGCAGGAAGTGTGTCCCAGCTGCAAGGCACCATTGGAGCCGGAACAGGAAGAGTGCCCGATCTGCGCCAAGGTGCTGCATACGCCGCCATCGACCTGGACCCTGTTCCGCCTGTGGCGCTTCGCGCACCCTTACCGTGGCCAGCTGGCCCTGGGCTTCATGCTGATGCTGCTCTCCACGGCCGCGCACATGATTCCGCCCTATCTGACGGCGCCGCTGATGGACAATGTGCTGATTCCATATCAAAATGGCAAGCATATCGACCCGTGGCTGGTGGTGTACTACATGAGCGGCTTGCTCGGTTCGGCCCTGCTGGCCTGGCTGCTGGGCTGGGGCAAGACCTATGTGCTGGCCCTGGTGTCCGAACGCATGGGCGCCGACTTGCGCTCGGCCACGTATGAACACCTGATGAAGCTGTCGCTGGAATTCTTTGGCGGCAAGCGCACGGGCGACCTGATGGCGCGCATCGGCAGCGGCAGCGACCGCATCTGCGTCTTCCTCTCGCTGCATTTGCTCGATTTCGCCTCCGATGTGTTGATGATTATCATGACGGGCGTCATTTTGTGGTCGATGAACCCCTGGCTGGCCATCATGACCCTGGCGCCGCTGCCCTTCATCGCCTGGATGATCCACCTAGTGCGCGACCGTTTGCGCACGGGCTTTGAAAAGATCGACCGCGTGTGGAGCGAAGTGACCAACGTGCTGGCCGATACCATCCCCGGCATTCGTGTAGTAAAAGCGTTTGCGCAGGAAAAGCGCGAAGCGGCCCGCTTCCGCGACGCCAACGCGCACAACCTGGCCGTCAACGACAAGCTCAATAAAGTCTGGTCGCTGTTCTCGCCCACGGTTTCCTTCCTGACGGAGATGGGCTTGCTGGTCATCTGGTGCTTCGGCATCTGGCAGCTGTCGCGCGGCGAAATCACCGTCGGCGTGCTGACCGCCTTCATCGCCTACAGCACGCGTTTCTATGGCCGCCTCGACTCGATGAGCCGCATCGTCTCCGTGACGCAGAAATCGGCATCGGCCGCCAAGCGCATCTTCGACATCCTCGACCACGTGTCGAGCGTGCCAGAACCGGCGCAGCCCGTGAAACTGGACAAGATCGAGGGTCGCATTGACCTGCGCGAAGTCGGCTTCCGCTATGGCAACCGCGCCGTCAACCGCGGCATCACCCTGAACATCAAGGCCGGCGAGATGATCGGCCTGGTGGGCCACAGCGGTTCGGGCAAGAGCACCTTGGTCAACCTGATCTGCCGCTTCTATGACGTGTCGGAAGGGGCGATTCTGCTCGATGGCGTCGACATCCGTTCGTTCGCCGTGTCCGATTACCGCCGCAATATCGGCCTGGTGCTGCAGGAGCCGTTCCTGTTCTTCGGCACCATCGCGGAAAATATCGCCTACGGCAAGCCGCACGCGACGCGCCAGGAGATCATCGCCGCCGCGCGCGCCGCGCATGCCCACGAATTCATCCTGCGCCTGCCGCAAGGCTACGATTCGATGGTGGGCGAGCGTGGCCAGGGGCTGTCCGGCGGCGAACGCCAGCGCATCTCGATCGCCCGCGCCCTGCTGATCGATCCGCGCATCCTGATCATGGATGAAGCCACGTCGTCGGTGGACTCGGAAACGGAAAAAGAGATCCAGAAGGCGCTCGACAACCTGGTGCAGGGCCGCACGACGATCGCCATCGCGCACAGGCTGTCGACCCTGCACCGGGCCGACCGCCTGGTGGTGCTGGACCGGGGCCAGGTCGTCGAAGTGGGCAGTCACGATGAACTGATGGCGAAAGAGGGCGCCTATTTCCGCCTCTACGAAGCACAGGCGCGCAACAACGAACTCGCCCTGGATGACAAGGAATAAGCATGGCCAGTACAACTTTTACATTAAGCCGCGACCCCTTCGGCAAGCTGGTGATGACGGACGCGGACGGCCAGGTCTTTGAAGGCGTGGCGCCCGTGCGCGCCTTCCCCATCCAGTCGCCGGACGAAGGCATTTCGCTGGTGCTTGGCAACGGCAAGGAAGTGGCGTGGATCGACCGCCTCGACGCCATGCCGGAGCCGGCGCGCAGCCTGCTGCAGGAAGAGCTGGAAGGGCGCGAATTCATGCCCGAGATCGCGCGCGTGAAAAGCGTCTCCAGTTTCGCCACGCCGTGCACCTGGTACGTGGACACGGACCGCGGCGAGACGCAGTTCGTGCTGAAAGGCGAGGAAGACATCCGCCGCATCGGCGCTGCATCGCTGCTGATCGCCGACAACCACGGCATCCACTTTTTGATCCGCGACATGTTCAACATCGACAAGACGACGCGCAAGATACTCGACCGCTTCCTGTAGGCGCTTGCCTGTCTTGAAAACCGCTGCCTGCAGCGGTTTTTTTTCGTCTGCCGGAAATGAAAAAAGCCGCATAAGAATGCGGCTTTCGAGGGCAACGCCGGCAACCCGTTTCAGGCTGCCGGCGATTGCGCTGCATTACATGAACTTGTAGCCTGCGCCGATGTAGAAGTAGCGGCCGCGCACGTTGTACAGCTGGGCAAAGCCCAGGGTGCCGTACTGGTTGCCCGCGCCCATCGCGCTAAACGGCGGCATCTTGTCGAACAGGTTCTTGATGCCGGCCGTGAAGGTCAGGTTTTGCATCGCCACGTACTGGCCCGTCAGATCCACTTCCGTATGCGAAGGAATCGTGCGGGTGCCCGGCTTGATTTCTTCGCGGCGCTTGTCCGAGTCGATCATGTCGCCCGTCGTGCGGATGACCAGGGAGCCGGACATATTGTCCTTTTCCAGGCTCGCCGTGAACGTATTGCGGTACTTCGGATTCATGAACGTCTTCAGCGTGCTTTGCACCGGATCGGTTTCCGTATCCTGCGTTTCCATGCGGGTGTAGACGGTGGACGCATTGCGGATCGTGAATTTGCCGAACATCGTTTGCGGCGAGGTGTAACGCAGGTCCGTATCGAAACCGCGCACTTCGGTGGTAGCCAGGTTCTGGTTGTTCAGCAGGATGCGCGCGTCGCCATTCTTGATTTCCACGTTGCCGCGCTCGATCGCCTTGGTTTCCGTCAGGGTGCCGATCTCGTTCTTCTTGTCGATCTTGAAGTAGTCGATGCTGACCGTCAGCGAGTTCACTGGCGAGAACACCATGCCCAGATTGTAGGTCTTGCCTGTTTCAGGTTTCAAGTCCTTGTTGGACCCGGAGACCTGGTAGTAGGAGAAGTTGGTGCAATTGCCGGAAATCGAAGGGAAGGCATTGCAGATTTCCTTGTCGTTCGTCGTATAGGCACCCGCATCGACACCGCCATACATCTGTTTCAGCGATGGCGCCAGGTAGCTGCCCGCATACGAACCGCGGAACATCAGGTTGTTCAGCGGCTGGTAGCGCAAGGCCAGTTTCGGGCTAGTCTTGCTGCCGACATTCGAGATGTCGTCATAGCGCAAGGCGACCTGCGCTTCGACGTTTTTCAGGAAGGGAATCGACAGTTCGCCGAAGATGCCCTTGGAATTGCGGTCCGCCTTCACGGAGGCTTGCTGGATGCTGCCGAAGACCAGGCCATCGATCTGGTTCTGGTCGGGCTGGTCGCTCAGCGTTTCCTTGTTGTACGACACGCCGACGGCGTAGGCCAGCGAACCGCCAGCCAAGTCCATGATCGGCGCCGATGCCTTGGCGTTGAAGAAGGTCAGTTCCGACTTGCCGGCGCGCGTAGGCGTGAGGCGAATCTTGTCGACGGCGGCCTGCGGGTTGTCGGTACGGGTCGGGTCGATCGAACCATTCTCGATCGCTTCGTTGAACAGGTCGTAATGTGCGTAGTTCGAATCGCGGTTGGTGGCCTTGCTCACGCCCTTGCCGATGGCGACGTCCCAGTCGATGCCGCGCGTCGTGCCTTCCAGGCCCGTCGAGAACTGGGTCATCGTGCCCTTGCGGTTGGTCTTGCGCGGCCCCATTTGCATGAAGCGGCCGGAAACGGTCTTGCCCTTGACCACGAAGTTGCCAGGTGCGGCCTGGGCCTCGAAGTCATCCTTGCTTTCGGAATACGTAAATTCCGCAAACGCGCGGATGCTGTCGCTGATTTTCAGGCTGCCGATCAACATGCCGCTGACGCGGTCGGCGCCGTTGGTGGAGGTCAGCAAGGTCTTGTTGACGTCGAAACGGCAGGAGCCGTCGCTCAAATCGTCCGGTGGGCATGGCACCAGAGTGCCGCCGCCGGCGATATTGCCGCTAGGATGGAAGCCGCTGCGGCCATCCGGACCGCCAAAGCGGCGGAAGTCGGCCGAACGGGTCAGCTCGCGGTCCTTGCGGTAGATCGGATCGCGCTTGAACACGTCGACCGTGGCCAGCACGTTGAAGCCCTGGGTGTCATAGTCGCCAAAACCGTACACGAGGTTGGCGGTCTTTTCCTTGGCATCCGAGCGCGAGCTTTGGCCATAGCTGGCTTTCGCTTCCAGGCCCTGGTAGTTCTTTTTGGTGATGAAGTTCATCACGCCGGCAACCGCATCGGCGCCATAAATGGCCGAACCGCCATCCTTCAGGATTTCGATGCGTTCCAGCGCGCTCAGCGGGATGGCGTTGACGTCGACCGCGGCACCCGCGCCCGAACCATCTGCCAGAGCATTGGTCGGCAGGCGGCGGCCATTCAGGAGGATCAGCACGTTGCGTTCGCTCAAGCCGCGCATCTTGATGTTGGTGGTGCCGGAACCGGAAGGCGAGTTGGCGCTCAGTTCACCCTGGTCATTGATGTCGATGGAGGCCAGGTTGCGCACCAGTTCGGCGACGCTGGTGGCGCCCGTGCGCTCGATATCTTTCTTGCTGTAAATTTCCACCGGCGCAGCGGTTTCGGCGTCCACGCGCTTGATGGCGGAACCGGTGACGACCACGCGCTGCAATTTCTCGTCAGCCTTGGCTTCCTGTGCCTGGGCGGCCTGGTGCATGAAACCGGCGCCCATCATCAAGGTGCCCGCAAACATCATGCGCAAGGATTTGCTTAATTTCTTTTCGATCATTGTCTATCCTCCAACTAGGAAACTTTAGTTTCCTTAGGGTTTTTATTTAGTTATTTGAAATTATTTTCAAAATGACCATGTTTACAAATTTAGTATTTTAAATTTGCAATTCATCAGACCATTTTTTGATCTGGACTGTCAAGAACTGCCGGGTATTTGTGCATGCGCAGCGGACAAGCCAGAATGAACGTGGATGAATTTTATTTATGGCTGGCAGGAAAGCATTAAATTTCAATTGTTAAATAAATTAAATTTGCCATTAGGTAAAATGATCGTTGAAAGTTCGGTGTTCGGCTGATGCCTGTCTAGACAGCTGTTGTTTTTTGGTAACGATATTTGTGCCGTATACGGCGGGGCCGCGGCATTGCCTGGACTGGTTGCCAGGCAAAAAAAAGCCGCCCGGGGAGGGCGGCTGGCGTGGGGCGGCGGCACAGCTTACTGGAACGCCACCTCGGCAAAACTGCGTAATTTGCGGCTGTGCAGCCGGTCCACGCCCTGGCGGCGCAGCAGTTCCACGGCGCGGATACCGATGCGCAGATGCTGGTCGACCCGTTCGCGGTAGAAGTGGTTCGCCATGCCGGGCAGCTTGATTTCGCCGTGCAGCGGCTTGTCGCTGACGCACAGCAGGGTGCCGTACGGGACGCGGAAACGGAAGCCGTTGGCGGCGATCGTGGCGCTTTCCATGTCCAGCGCAATGGCGCGGCTCTGGCTGAAGCGGCGCTCCGGCGTGCGCTGCGGCAGCAGTTCCCAGTTGCGGTTGTCCGTGCTGGCCACGGTCCCCGTGCGCATGATGTGTTTCAGGTCATGCCCCGTGAGCTGGGTGATCTCCGCCACGGCCGTTTGCAGCGCCTGCTGGATTTCGGCCAGCGGCGGGATCGGCACCCACAGCGGCAAATCTTCGTCGAGCACGTGGTCTTCGCGCACATACGCATGCGCCAGCACGTAGTCGCCCAGGCTTTGCGTGGTGCGCAGGCCCGCGCAATGACCGAGCATCAGCCAGGCATGCGGGCGCAGTACGGCGATATGGTCGGTGATGGTCTTGGCGTTGGCAGGTCCCACGCCGATATTGACCATGGTGATGCCGCTGCCGTCCGCGCGCAGCAGGTGGTAGGCGGGCATCTGCGGCAGGCGCGGCGGGGCGGCGCCCAGCGCGTCTTCGCTTTCCACCGTCTGGCCGACCCGGCGCGTGACCACGTTGCCCGGTTCGACAAAGGCGACGTAACCGTCGTCGTCCGACGGCGCGGCGGCGTCGGGCGCGCGGTCCATCATGGCGTGGCCCAGGCGGATGAATTCGTCGATGTAGAACTGATAATTGGTGAACAGGACGAAGTTCTGGAAGTGCTGCGGCGAAGTGCCGCTGTAGTGGCGCAGGCGCTGCAGCGAATAATCGACGCGCGGTCCCGTGAACAGCGACAGCGGCTGCGCTTCGCCGTGCGCCGGTTCGTGCGTGCCATTGGCGATGCCGTCATCCATGGCCGACAGGTCGGGCAGGTCGAACAGGTCGCGCATGGCCAGGCGGCGGCCTGCATCCATATTGCCTTCGATATGGTCATGCTCGGCGAACGAGAAATGCACGGGGATGGGCTGGGCGCTCACGCCCACTTCCAGGTGCACCTTCTGGCCGCTGTTATGGTTTTTCAGCAGCAGCGTGAACTGGTCCAGGTAATAGTCGCCGAACAGGTCGGGTCGGGTCAGCGTGGTTTCAAACACGCCGGGGCCGGCGACAAAGCCGTAGGCCAGCGGCGAATCGGCGCGCGCCACGGTGTCGGTCTGGATGCGCACGAAGGGGTAGCAGGCGCGCACCCGTTCGTGCATGTCTTCGCCGGCGACAAAGCGCTGCAGCGCGTCGCGCAAGTGTTCGATGCTGCTGCGGTAAATGGCTTGCACCTGTTCCAGCGCCAGGCGTGGATCGTCGAAGCGGGAGGAGGCGATGAAGGGGGGCGTAAGCAAGCGGATTCTCCTTGTAGCGGTTCGTGCATACCATTGTAAGGCAGCAAGGCAACTCATGTTGGCGCATGTCGGGGGTGCTTGACGGATTCAAATAGAATCTGTATTCTATTTGAATGGTCAGACTTGCCAAATTCAACGAAAACAACTTCATCGACAGCGCGATCGCCGTCGCCGCCCAGTGCGGCGTGGGCGCCGTGTCGATGGCCGCCATCGCCGTCAAGGCCGGTGCGCCCATCGGCTCCGTGTATCACCGCTTCGATTCGCGCAACGCCATCCTGGCGCGCGCCTGGCTGCGCGTGAAAAGCGACTTCCGCGAGGAAGTGGCCAGCCGCTGGCTCGGTGGCGACACCTGGGCCGGCGTGCACGGTTTGCTGGACTGGTGCCGGCGCAAGCCCGTATATGCGCGCTTCCTGCTGCAATGCGCGGACAGCCCCGATTTCAGCAGTGGTCTCAGCGAGGAATTGCTGGCGGCCGTCGAAGAGGAACAGGCTGCGCTCGACGCCTGCTTTGTGCGCTGCGCCGAAGCCATGCCGGCCACCACGGAGCTTGACCTCGATCACATGCTGCTCAAATTCGTGCTGATCGACGCGCCCGTGGCCGTCGTCAAGCCTTACCTGACCCAGGAGCGGCCGATACCGGCCAGCGTCGACGCCATGCTGCGCGCCTCGCACGACGCCGTGCGCGGCTGGGCGACTCAAACCATCACACACTGACAAAGAAAAGAATCCCCATGCGCTATTCCACCCAGCTAGAACACGGCAAGAAAATCCCCCTGCACGATGAAGAAGGCTTCATCGGCATGCGCGCCGCCGGCCGCATCGCCGCCGACACGCTCGATTACATCGCGCCCTTCGTCAAACCGGGCGTGTCGACGGCCAAGCTCGACGCCCTGTGCGAGGAATTCATGCGCGCCGCCGGCGCCATCCCCGGCACCATCGATTACCACGGCTACAAGCACGCCAGCTGCATCTCCGTCAATCACGTCGTCACGCACGGCATCCCGTCCGAAACGAAGATACTGAAAGTGGGCGACATCCTGAACATCGACGTGACGCCGAAGTTCCAGGGCTGGTTCGGCGACACCAGCCGCACCTTCAAGGTGGGCGCCGTGTCCATCCTGGCCAACCGCCTAGTCAATACGGCGTATGACGCCATGATGGCCGGCATCCATACAGTGCGTCCGGGCGCGACCCTGGGCGACGTGGGCGCCGCCATCGAGGCGGTGGCCAAGGCGCAGGGTTTTTCCTCCGTGCGCGACTTCTGCGGCCATGGCGTGGGCCAGGTCTTCCACGACACGCCGCAAGTGCTGCACTATGGCCGCGCCGGCACGGGCATCGTGCTCGAACCGGGCATGATCTTTACGATCGAGCCGATGCTCAACGTGGGCAGCTACCAGGTCAAGGTCTTGCCCGACAAATGGACGACGGTGACGAAAGACCGTTCGCTGTCGGCGCAGTTCGAGCATTCGCTGGCCGTGACGGAAACGGGCTTTGAAATCTTCACCCTGACCGGTTCGACCGAGCCGCTGGTCTGAGTATGGATGCGGCCAGTGCCAGCCTGACGCAGCGCCTGCTGAACAAATACCGGCACGACGCGGAAGACGCGCTGCAGCAGGTGGCGCTGGCCGTGCTGCAGCAGGAAGGCATCCGCGACGACAGCGTGCTGCGTTCTGAACGCATCGCAGCCCTGGCGCCGCCCGTCGCCGGCATGGTGCTGCTGGCCGAGTGGCTGGCCTATGTGGACTGGGAAGGCTTCGACAGCGCCCTGTACGCGAATATCGAAGCGGTGGCGGCGCTGATTTCCTGGGCTTTGGATCTGCCCGAGGTGGCCGCCAACCTGCTGCAAACGCGCGATGCGGGCGTGTTTGAATCGCAGCGCCCCGCGCTGGCCGCTGCAGCCTTGCTGTTCATCGAACGCCACATCGCGCTCTTTCCCAGATAGCGGCCTGCGTCTTACAATGGCGGCAAGCACTGTTGCCCCATTTTGAAGACTTCCGCATGAGCGATTTTCCCGAAGATATCTACACCGAGCCGTCCGCCGACGTGCATACCCTGAACAACCTGGGGCCCCTGACCGGCATGGCCGGCATCTGGACGGGTACGCGCGGCCTGGACGTCAAGCCGAAAGCCGACGGCCCGCGCAAGCAGGCCTTCGTCGAGCGCATCGAACTGCAGCCGATCGACCCCGTCACCAACGGCCCGCAACTGTTCTACGGCTTGCGGTACTACATTCACATCACCAAGCCGGACCAAGTGAAAACCTACCATGAGCAGGTGGGCTACTGGCTGTGGGAACCGGCCACGGGCGCCGTGATCCAGACCCTGGCCATCCCGCGCGGCCAGATCGCCATGGCATCGGGCACGACGACGGCGGACGCCACCAGTTTCGAACTGGTGGCCAAACGCGAGTCGACGGCCTACGGCATCTGCTCTAACCCTTTCCTCGAACACGCGTTCACCACCGTCGAATACCGCATCAAGGTCGATATCCACGCCGACGGCACCTGGGGCTACGATGAAGACACGGTCATGCTCATTCGCGGCAAGGATGAACCATTCCACCACACGGACCGCAACCTGCTGACGAAAATCGGCGAGCCGACGCCGAATCCGATGGCCTTGCAGGCGCTGGCGGCGGTGTAAAAATCAAAAAGCGGCGACTTTTGCCGCCGCTCTGCTGAGCGCCTGAAAAATGCTCAGGGCTAGGCGCGTTGCCGCAGGCAGTACGAACGTACGGCCAGGCAACGCAACAACGCCATGGGCTTTTTCTCAGGTGCTCCTTAAGGTTTGCCTTGCGCGACGGCCTTGATCGCACGCTCCTCGCCCATGGCGGCGGCGATCTTCCAGCGCTGCATGGCGCTGGCGCGGTCGGGGCGTTTTAATCCGGCGCCTTCCCAGTCCATCAGTCCCAGGTTATAGATGTCGCCCGCGCTGCCCTTGTCGGCGGCCAGGGTGAACCATTTGCGCGCTTCCTTGTGGTTGACGGGAATCTGGTAGCCGCGCACGTGGTACAGGCCCAGCAGATGCATGGCTTGCGCATTGCCCTTGTTCGCGGCCTGTTTCAGCAGGTCGAGTCCGCGCGCCATGTTACGCGGCTCCTGCCAGCCTTCGGCCAGCATCACTCCCTTCGCCGTCAGCGCATAGCTGTCGTTCTTCAGCAGGCCCTTGCCGACCAGGGGCTTGGCGGCCACCTGGCGCGCTTCGCGCTGCTGCGCCGTCGGCGCCGTGACGGGGCCGGGTTTGCCTTCGCCCATCAGCAGCATCCAGCCGTACAGCCCATACGCGCCCGCGTCGCCCTTGCCGACCAGGCTTTCCAGCATGGCCAGCGCCTGCGCCTTGTCGCCATTTTCGTACAGCTTGACGGCCTTGGCGGCACTTGCGTCCTGCGGCACGGCGGCCGGCGCATGGGGGACGACGGGGGCCGAGGCCATGGCCGCTTCCTGCGGCGCAGCAGCGGGGCGCACGCGCACGGGCAAGCCGTAGCTGGCGGCCAGCACGGCCAGGCTGGCGGGCGCGAGGATCAGCACTTGCGCCAGCTGGTTGCGGCGGCCCTTGCCGGCGATGCCCATGGCCCGTTCGGCCTGCTGCTCGCCGCCCAGCGCCTCGCTCAGCACGGCTTTGACCTTGCGGTTGAACAGCCAGTAGCCGGCGCCCGTGACGAGCAGGCCGGCGACGGCGGCCGTGCCGCGCCCGGCGAAGAACCAGGCGGCGATGGCGGCGGCCAGCGCGGCCAGCGCGCTTTTCCACCAGAACTGCTTGGCCAGCCGCGTGTAGACCTGGCGCAGGGCACCGAGCACGCAGGTGCGCACATTGTTGGCATAGTCGTTTGACACGACGTCGACATGGGCGTGGTCCGCGTCGCCGCTGAGGACAGACTCGATCACGTCCGCATTCAGCTCCGAGGCGGCCACGTCGCGCAGCGGCGTGAGCAAACCTTGCACGTGGGCCGAGAACAGACCGTCGTCGGCGCTGCCGGCCAGCGCGTCGCTGAGCGCCTTGAGGTCACCGCGCAGCAGCTTTTCCACGATGTCGTCCAGGGTCAGCCAGCGCAGGTCCGTGCCGTACGCCACCAGCTGGTGTTTTTCGCCGTTGCACGATGCGTCCAGGCGCACGATGCGCAGCTTGGCCGCATACAGGGCGTCGACTTCCTGCGGCTGGTCTTCATTGTAAATGCTCACTTTCGCCAGGGCCAGGCTGCTGGCAATGGCTGCCAGTGAGTGCACGCTCTCCTTGTCGCGGATGCGGCGCGCGTCGTCGGGCGCCTGCTTGGGCAGGCTGACGCTGTAGCCGGGCGTCAGGTGCACGTCGACCCAGGCCGTCTTGCCCACCTTGCCGGAACCGTCGCAGGGGTTGCAGCGCAAGTCGCCCACGCCGCTGCAGGTGCGGCACGTGACCTTGCCGCTGGCGCGGCAGGTGCCGCAATTGATGTTGCCGGAACCGTGGCAGGTGTTGCAGCTGACCTTGCCGTAGCTGCAATGGTAGCAAGAGCGGTATTCGGTGCGGTACTGGGGCCGCGTTTCGCTGTGGTAGCTAGTGTGCGAGCTGCCGTTGCTGTAGGTGGTAGTGGGTACTTGCACCGTGATGTAATCGGTGACTTGTTCGGCCACCGTGCCGCTGCCGCTGCAATACGAGCACGACACCTTGCCGCTGCCGTAGCAGCCATAGGCGTCGCAGCTGACGGTGCGCCCGCCGTGGCAGTTCCAGCACGTTTCCGTCGTCGCGCCGTGGCAGGTGTGGCAGCCGATGCGGCCTTTTCCGGAACAGGGGCTGCAGGTATCGAGGTGCCAGTACTTGACGGCGTGCGGCAGGTACACGCCCGCCTCGACGCCGTTGTAGGCCTGGCCCGGCTGGCGCAGGGCAGCGTCGAGCTTACTTGCCGCGCGGCGCAGCCGTTCCTTCTCCTGCGCGTGAGCGAGCGCTCCCACCTCGTGCAGGCCACCCTGGCAGCGGCAGTCATTGCCCGAGGGCGCAAAATAGCCATTGATGACGCGCTGCTCGAAGCGCGCTTCGAGCGCGTAATTGGCCTGCAGCGAAAAATCCTGCAGCACGTCTTCCTCGCCCAGCGGCGTGATGTCGTGCGGCTCGAAACGCGTCTTGTCCTGCACCAGCGTGCGCAGCTTGCCCAGCACGGTGGGTATGTCTTCCTTGTCCAGGCGGATGGGCACAGGCGCCGTCACGGTCGTTGCTGATGCCTGGGGCATGTCTTCGCTGCCTTGGGTATCGGTGGCCGTGTCGGTGCTGGGATTCATGCGCATCCTTTTGCTCTCTGGAAAGATGTTTTAATTTTAGCATCCTCATATGACAAACCGGACAGCCCTGGTCCGCTTTTTCAGCGCAGGCCGCGGCGGAACTGGTCCGGCGTGCCGCCGCTCTGGCGGCGAAACATGGCGATGAAGGCGGAGGCCGTGCTGTAGCCCAGTTCCAGCGCGATCGCCTGCACGGTTTCTCCCCGTTCCAGCAGGGGCAGGGCGGCCAGGAAACGCTGGCGCTGGCGCCATTCGCCGAACGGCATGCCCAGTTCGCGCTGGCAGCGGCGCGCCAGCGTGCGCTCCGTGACGTGCAATTGCGCGGCCCACTCGGCCAGTGAGCGGTTACTTCCCGGCTCCGCCTGCAGGGCGGCCAGCAAGGCCGCGATGACGGGTTCGTCGCTGCCGGGCAGGTAGTTGCGGCTGCACGGCGCCAGCTGCAGCTGGTCGACCAGCACCTGCGCCAGGCGCTGGTCGGCTTCGGTGGCGGGCGTGGTGACGCCCCTTTCGGCGAAGTCGCCGAGGATGGCTTTGAGCAAGGGACTCAGGACCAGCGCGCATGGCTGGGCGGGCAGCTGCGCGCACAGGCCGGCATCGATGTAGGCGGAGTGAAACACCACGTCCTGGCGGATATAGCCGTCGTGCAAGGTGTCTGGCGGTATCCACACGGCGTACTGGGGCGGCGACAGATAGCGCTGGCCCGCCACCATGATTTCCATCACGCCCGTGGAACAATACGTGAGCTGGCCCCACGGATGGCTCTGGTATTCGAACTGCTGGTGCGCGTGATAATCGTCGAGGCGAAAGTACACGGGGTAGGGCAGGGTGTCGGAAACGGCGGGGAAATGCTGGTTGCTGGCCATGGTGTGTCCTGTTTTGTCCTGTTCTTCGCATCGTTTGTCTGGTTTTCATTATATCCATGGAATCGGACCATGCGAAAATGGCGCTCATTGAATCGTGGAGTACTTGCATGAAAGCCAAGCATTATCTGTTTCCCGTGATCGCCGTGCTGATCTGGGCCATCAATACCATCGTCAGCAAGCTGGCCGTCGGCGTGATCGACCCGGCTGCCATCTCGTTCTACCGCTGGCTGCTGGCCGGCGTGCTGCTGGCATTCGTGTTTGCCCGCCCCGTGTGGAAGCAGCGCTCCGTGGTGAAGCCGTATCTGGGGAAACTGTTTGTGCTGGGTATGTTGGGCATGGTCATGTACCAGTGCCTCGCCTACATCGCCGCACAGACGACAACGGCTACCAACATGGGCATTCTGGCGTCGATGATGCCGCTGCTGGCCGTGGGCCTGTCCGTACTGGTGCTGAAGGAGGCGCCTACCGTGGGCGGCGTGTTCGGCGGCATCGTGTCCTTGCTGGGACTCGGCTACCTGCTCAGCCATGGCGACCCGGCCGCGCTGCTCGCCCATGGCGCGGCCGTCGGCGACGCCCTGATGCTGCTGGCGTGTTTGTCGTATGCCGGCTACGGCGTGCTGCTCAAGCGCTGGAAGATTCCCCTGAATAACTGGCACTCCTTGCTGATCCAGGTCTGGTGCGCCGTGCCCGTGCTGTTCGTATATTACCTGAGCCAGTCCGCGCCGCCCGTCACGGGCGCCGGCTTGCCGCTGGTGCTGTTTGCCGGCATCCCCGCCTCCATCATCGCGCCGTTTTTGTGGATGCATGGCCTGGCCAAGCTGGGTCCCAGCCGCGCCACGACCCTGATGAACCTGTTGCCCGTGTTCACGGTGATCATCGCCATGCTGTTCCTGGGGGAAACCTTGCACAGCTACGATGTCATCGGCGGCGGCGTCACCCTGCTGGGCGTGGTGATGGTGCAAGCCCTGAAGCGCCCCCTGCGCCGCGCCAGCGCCTAGTTTTTTTGCTATGCTGATGTTTTTCATAAGGAGCCATCATGCCGGACATTGATACCCTGTTGAGCGAACTCGAAGCCTTCGGCAGCAGCAACGATGCGGCGCACGCGGAACGCGCCAGCCGCATGCTCAACATCACGCGCGACACGGGCGAATTGCTGGCCGTGCTCGTGCACGCGCGCGGCGCGCGGCGGGTGCTGGAAATCGGCACCTCGAACGGCTATTCGACCCTGTGGCTGGCGCGCGCGGCGCAGGCGCTGGGCGGCAGCGTGGTGACGGTGGAAAAGGCGCAGGACAAGTTTGATATGGCGCATGCCAACTTTGCGCGTGCGCAATTGCAAGGCGTAATCGGGCAGTTGCTGGCCGACGCTGGCGACGTGCTGCGCGATGCGGCGGACGGCGCCTATGATTTCATCTTCCTCGATTCCGCGCGCCAGCAATATGAACAATGGTGGCCGCAGCTGGACCGTGTGCTGGCGGCCGGCGGCGTGCTGGTGGTCGACAACGCCAGTTCGCACTATGCGGACATGGCGGGGTTCCTTGACGCCATCCGCGCCGACAGCCGCTATACGGCCTGCCTGGCGACTGTCGGCAAGGGCGAATTCATCGCCGTCAAGTCGGGCAATTGATTACGCTGCGACGATAGCCGCTTCCAGCACGCGCACCAGCGATTCGACGCCTTGCGCGTCGACATCGTCGAAACGGCCGATCAAGGGGCTGTCCAGGTCGAACACGCCGATGATTTGACCTTGCGCAAACACGGGCACCACCAGTTCCGAGCGGGAATTGACGTCGCAGGCGATGTGGCCGGGAAACGCGTGTACATCGTGCACGACGATGGACTTGCCTTCGACCACGGTGGTGCCGCATACGCCGCGGCCCTTCTTGATGCGGATGCAGGCCGGCTTGCCCTGGAATGGCCCCAGCACCAGTTCCTCGCCTTTCAGGAAATAAAAACCGGCCCAGTTCAGGCCCGGCATGGTATTGAAGACCAGCGAGCTGAAGTTGGCCGTATTGGCGATGAAGTCGGTTTCGCCCGACAGCAAGCCTTGCAGCTGCGAACGCAGGTCCGCATACATGGCTTGCTTGGCGGCGGGGGTATCGGTGCCGTAGGCGGCGTCGCTGATGGTAAACGTCATGGTCGTGGTGGGGCGCAAAATGGGGAAGGCGTTATGGTAGCGCGTCCGGCGCATCCGCGTGCGGCCCTCATTTTTGCAGGTGTTCCTGCGCCAGCTGGCGCAGCAGGGGCAGGGCTGCATGGCCGTGCTCTTCCCGCCAGGCCAGGCCGATGCCGGCCGCCAATTCCTCGCCCTCCAGCAATGGCCGGTAGGCCACGCCGGCCAGGCGCAGCGCGCGGAACGAGTCGGCCAGCAGGGCCATGCCCTTGCCGGCCGCCACGTCGCCGAGCAGCACATGGTGGTCGGGCGCCTCGCGCAGGAAGGCGGGCGCGAAGCCATGGCGGCGAAACACTTGCTGGCAATGGTCGAAGAAGGCGGGCTGGCGCGCCCGTTCGAACCAGTAGACGGATTCCTGCTCGATATCAGACAGGCTCAGCTTGCGCTTCTTCGCCAGCCGGTGGCCGGCAGGCAAGGCCAGCATCATGGGCTGGCGCGCCAGCGGCTGCACGGCCAGTTCGAAGGTGGCGCTGGGCAGCGCGAGCAGGGCCGCGTCGAGCTGGCCCTTGCGCACGCTAGCCACCAGGCGCGGCGACGGCGCCGCCGTCAGTTCCAGCCGAATATTACCCAATTGCCCCTCCAGCGCCGCCAGCAGCGGACGGAACAGGCCGGCCGCCACGGAACTGGTCAGGCCCAGGCGCAGGCGCGCCGGGGCGGTATCACGCTGCAGCGACGTTTGCGCCATATCCAGCAAGTCGAGGATGTGCAGCGCCTGCGGCAGCAGGGTGCGGCCCGCCTGCGTCAGGGCGACGCCCTGCGTGTCGCGCTCGAACAGGCGCGCGCCCAGTTTTTCTTCCAGTGTCTTGATGGCGCGCGACAAGGGCGGCTGGGTCATGTGCAATTGCTCGGCCGCCTGGCGGAAATTCAGGCAGCGGGCGACGGCGCAAAACAGCGTCAAGGCATGGGTGTCGAGGGCTCTCATACCAGAAAGGTATCACGAAATTGCGCATTCCCCCGCCAGCCGGCGCGGCCTAGACTGGCCGCATTGACACTTGAGGGAGATCAACATGCAACTGCAACAACGACGCATCGGCCATAGCGGCTTGAACAGCTCGGCACTGGGCCTGGGCTGCATGGGCATGTCGGAATTCTATGGCGCCACGGACGAGGCGCAATCGCTGGCCACGCTGGAAGCGGCCCTGGCGGCGGGCGTGACCCTGTTCGACACGGCCGACGCCTACGGTTTCGGCCACAACGAGCAATTGCTGGGACGTTTCCTGGCGCGCCACCCAGGGCAAGCGCTGGTCGCCACCAAGTGCGGCCTGGCACGCGAGGCGGGCAGCTATGCGCGCCGCGTCGACAATGCCCCCGCCTACATCCGCCAGGCGTGCGAGGCGTCGCTGGCGCGCCTGGGCGTGGACACCATCGACCTGTTCTATCTGCACCGGCTGAACCTCGATACCCCGCTGGAAGACTCGATGGGAGCGCTGGCGCAATTGCGGCAAGAAGGAAAGATTCGTGCCGTGGGCCTGTGCGAAGTGAGCGCCGCCACCTTGCGGCGCGCGGCGGCGCTCTGCCCCGTGGCGGCCGTGCAGAGCGAATACTCGCTGTGGACGCGCGAGCCGGAGCAGGGCGTGCTGGCCGCCTGCCGCGACGTGGGCGCCAGTTTCTTTGCCTACAGTCCGCTGGGGCGCGGTTTCCTGACGGGCGCCATCGCCGATGCGGCCAGTCTCGACGCAGGCGACTTTCGCCACTTCAATCCCCGTTTTGCCGCCGAGAACCTGGCGCGCAACCAGGCCATCGTCGCGCAGGTCAGGGACATCGCGCGCGCAAAAGGCTGCACGCCGGCCCAGCTGGCGCTGGCCTGGCTGCTGGCGCAAGGCGACGACATCATTCCCATCCCCGGCACCAAGCGCATCGCGTATTTGCACGACAACCTCGGCGCGCTGGCCGTGCAGCTGGACGGGGCGGAGCTGGCGGCGATGAACGCGGCCTTTCCCTTGGGCATGGCGGCGGGCGCGCGCTACACGGAGGAAGGCATGAAGGGCGTGGACGCGTGAAAAAAGTGGGTCTAGCGTACGCCAGCGTACCTAACTGACGCTTTTCCTGCGGGATAATGCCCGGCGATCTGCTAGCATTCCGGCTGGCCCCATGCACCCGTGAAGTGGTGCGGGGCCGGGGGATGCAGCGTGAATGGAAGGGTGGATGTCAAATTGCTAGATGATGATATTTTCGATATCGAACTGAAATTATTGCTTGAGGGAATACTGCTGCGCTATCAGCATGATTTCCGCGATTATTCCGTGGCGTCCCTGCGCCGGCGCATGCGCCAGGCCATGGAGCGCTTCGGCTGCGCCAGCCTGTCGCAGTTGCAGGACCGCATCTTGCACGAGCCGGCCATGTTCGCGCAGATGCTGCAGTTTTTCACGGTGCAGGTGAGCGAGATGTTCCGCGATCCCGCGTATTTCCGCGCCTTGCGCGAAAAAGTCGTGCCCATGCTGCATACCTATCCCTCGATCAAGATCTGGGTGGCCGGCTGCAGCAGCGGCGAAGAGGTGTGGTCGCTGGCCATCTTGCTGGACGAGGAAGGCTTGCTCGAACGCAGCATGATTTATGCGACCGACATCAATGTCGAGGCGCTGGCCGCTGCCGAAGCGGGCATCTATCCGGTCGAGCGCATCGCCCAGTTCAGCGAGAATTACCGGCTGGCGGGAGGCAAGCGCTCGCTGTCCGACTATTACACGGCCGCCTACAAGGGCGCCATCTTTGACCGGCGCCTGCGGCGCCAGTTCGTCTTCGCCGACCACAGCCTGGCGACGGACAGCGTGTTTTCGGAGGTGCACATGGTTTCCTGCCGTAACGTCATGATTTACTTCAATAAAGACTTGCAGGACCGCAGCCTGGGCCTGTTCCACGAAGCGCTGGTGAACCGGGGCTTCCTGGGCCTGGGCATGAAGGAAAGCCTGCATTTCAGCCGCCATGCGGCCAGCTTCAACGAGCTGAGCCCGTCCGAACGGATCTTCCAGCGTGCCTGACATGCTGCCGACCTGCGACGTGGCGCCGCCGCGCGCCGGCCTGCGCCTGATCGCCATCGGCGCTTCGGCCGGCGGCGTGGAAGCGCTGGGCATCGTGCTGCGCGCCTTGCCCGCCACCTGCCGCGCCACCGTGGTGGTGGTGCTGCACCTGGCGCCGGGCCGCTCGAGCCAGTTGCCGCAGCTGTATGCGGAACGCTGTCAGCTGCCCCTGCGCGAGGCGCAGGACAAGGAACCGCTGCAGGCAGGCGTCGTGTATTTCGCGCCGCCCGATTACCACCTGCAAGTCGAGCCCGATGGCTGTTTTTCCCTGTCGCAGGAAGAGCCCGTGTATTTTTCGCGCCCTTCCATCGACGTCCTGCTGGAAACGGCAGCGTACGCCTACCGGCGCGCCATGCTGGCCATCATCCTGACGGGCGCCTCGGCCGATGGCGCGGCGGGCCTGGCGCGCGTGCGGCAACTGGGCGGCAGCGCCTGGGTGCAAGACCCGCAGCGGGCCAGTTGTGGCATCATGCCGGCCGCCGCGCTCAAGCGTGCTGGCGCCGACCGCGTGCTCGATTTGCCGCAAATGGCCGCCAGCCTGGCGCTGCTGGATGACACGGGGGACAAGTGAATGGGGGCATGACAGTGCGTGTAATATATGCAAAGACTGAAACAATATTAATTTCCATATCAAAATATTATGGCACTTGCCGTGACGATGCCTGAAGACTGATCCGTGACCGCCCCTATTCATATCCTCGTCGTTGACGACATCGCGCAAAACCTGGTCGCCGCCGAAGCCGTGCTGGCGCGGCCCGGCATTGTCATCCTGAAGGCCAGCTCGGGCGCGCAAGCGCTGGAATTGCTGTTGACGCATGAAGTGGCACTGGCTCTGATCGACGTGCAAATGCCGCAGATGGATGGTTTCGAGCTGGCCGAGCTGATACGCGGCAGCGAACGCACGCGCAGCATTCCCTTGATTTTTCTCACGGCCGCGTCGCGCGAACCGAGCTACAGTTTCCGTGGCTACGAGGCGGGTGCCGTCGATTTCCTGTACAAGCCCATCGACGTGAAAGCCTTGCAAAGCAAGGTGGCGGTGCTGGTGCAGCTGTACCAGCAGAAACGCGAATTGTCGGCCCAGCTCGACGAGCTCAAGCATGCGCTGCACCTCAACGAACTGTTCACGGCCGTGCTGGGCCACGACTTGCGCACACCCCTGTCGGTGGTGATGAATGGCGCCATGCTGTTGCCGATGATGAGCGACCACCCGAAGGTGATCGTCACGGCGCAGCGCATCGAAAGCAGCGCCAAGCGCATGGCGCGCATGGTCGACCAGTTGCTGGACCTGGCGCGCATCCGTTCCGGCACGATGGAGTTGCGCAGCAGTACGCACGACTACCTGGCGCTGGCGCGCGCCATCGTCGAGGAATTCGAGACGGCTGGCCAGGCGCCGCTGGTCGAGGTCAGCAGCGTGGGCGAGCTGCACGGGCAATGCGATGCGGGCTTGCTGTCGCAAGTCATCTCGAATCTGTTAAGCAATGCCATCACGCATGGCGAGGCGGGCACGCCGGTGCAGCTGGCCCTCGACGGGCGCGCCGCCGACAGCATTGAGTTGCGCATCGCCAATCGTGGCGCCATCCCCGCCGCCTTGCTGCCGACCCTGTTCGAACCGTTCCAGCAGGCGGGCGAAAAGCGCAGGACGGGGCAGGGCCTGGGACTGGGCCTGTACACGGTGAACATGTTCGTCAAGGCCCACGGCGGCACGGTCGAGATCAGTTCGACGGCCACGCAGGGCACGCTGGCGACGGTGCGCATCCCGCGCCAGTGCCAGGTGTGCGTGCAAGCGGGAATGAGCACATGAGCGCGCCAGCCTGGCCGCGCGGCGGCGGCAGCATGGGTGAGCTGGTGCGCTGGCACGACTGGTCCGCCACCAGCCTAGGCGCCGTCGATGGCTGGCCCGCCAACTTGCGCACCAGCGTCGACATCGTGCTCAATTCGCCGATGGCGATGGTGCTGATGTGGGGCCCGCAGCACGTGATGATTTACAACGACGACTACATCCAGATCGCCGGGGCGCGCCATCCGGCGGCGCTGGGCGGCACGGTGCCCGCCGTCTGGCCCGAAATCTGGGACTGGAACGCGCGCATCCTCGAAGCGGGATTGCGCGGCGAGACGCAGGTGCACCGCGAACGCTGTTTGCCGCTATTGCGCGACGGACAGCGCACGGACGTCTGTTTCGACCTGTTTTATACGCCCGTGCATGGCGCCGACGGCCAGGTGGACGGCGTGCTGTGCACGGCGCTGGAGTTGACGGCGCGCATGGAGGAGGGGCGCCAGCTGAAGCTGGCCACGGCCGAGCTGGGCGAGCTCAATACCACCTTGCAAGCCGAAAGCGAGGCCGTGCGCGCGGCCAACCGCCGCCTGGGCGAGGAGCGGGCGCTGCTGCGCGCCCTGTTCCAGCAGGCGCCGAGCTTCATGGCCATGCTGCGCGGGCCGCAGCATGTGTTCGAATTGGCGAATGAACATTATCTGCGCCTGGTGGGGCACCGCGATGTGCTGGGCAAGACAGTCGAAAAGGCCTTGCCTGAAGTTAAGGCGCAGGGCTTCATCGACTTGCTCGACCAGGTCTACCGCACGGGCGTGCCCTTCGAAGGGCGCCAGGTAAAGGTGGATTTGCAGACGGCGGACGGGCAGACGGGCCAGCGCCAGATCGATTTCGTCTACCAGCCCATCAAGGATGACGAGGGCGTGGTGACGGGCATCCTCGTCGAAGGCATCGACGTCACCGAGCGCATGGAAGGCGAGGAGCGCTTGCGCCTGGCCCAGCAGGCGGGCGGCATCGGCACCTTCGAATGGTTCCCCGAGACGGGCGCGATGCTGGTGTCGCCCACCTTCCGCCGCCTGTGGGGTATTGCCGACGAAGAAGAAGTGACGGAACGCCTGCTGGTGAGCCTGGTCGATGCGCGCGACCAGCAAAAGGTCGGACCCAGCAAGCTTGACCTGGCGCCCAATCCCCTCGAATACGTGGAGTACCGCATCCGCCGCCCCGCCGATGGCGCGCTGCGCTGGATCGCGCGCCAGGGCGAGGTGGTGGCCGGCCGCGTGCCGGGCCAGCGCCGCTACGTGGGCGTGTCGTTCGACGTGACGGAGCGGCGCCTGATCGAGGATGAACTCAATGCCAGCCAGGAGCGCATGGCGGCCATTTTCGGCCAGGCGTCCGTGGGCTTGTCCGAGCTGGGCCTCGATGGCCGTTTCCAGCGGGTCAACGGGGCCCTGTGCTGCATGCTGGGCCGCTCGGCCGAAGAGTTGCTGAGCCTGAACATGAACGACATCATGCATCCGGCCGACGTGCCAGGCAACAGCGTGCTGTTCCAGCGGCTGGTGGAAACGGGAGAATCGTTTTCGCTGGAAAAACGCTACCTGAAGCCCGATGGCTCGCAAGTGTGGGTGTCGAGCAACGTCAGCCGCCTGGTCGATGAGCAGGGTCATACGCGTTCCCTGATCGCCGTCAAGACGGACATCACGGACCGGCGCCGCGTGGAAAAAGCGCTGCATGAATTGAACGAAACGCTCGAGCACCGTGTCGAACAGGAAGTCAATGAACGCACCAAGGCCGAAGACGCCTTGCGGCAGGCGCAAAAGATGGAAGCCGTGGGTCAGTTGACGGGCGGCATCGCGCATGATTTCAACAATGTGCTGCAAATCATTTCCGGCAATTTGCATTTGCTGCAGCACCTGGCGGGCACGGATGGCCTCATGCGCCAGCGCCTGGACACGGCGATTGCCGCCGTCGAGCGGGGCGCCAAGCTGTCGTCGCACCTGCTGGCGTTTGCGCGGCGTCAACCGTTGAAACCTGTGGTGGCCGACCTGGCGCGCGTGGTGCGCAACATGGATGCGCTGCTGCGGCGCGCACTGGGCGAAGCGATCGACATCGTGCTGGTGGGCGGCGGCGGGCTGTGGAATACCCTGGTCGACCGCAGCCAGATCGAGAACGTCATCCTTAACCTGGCCATCAATGCGCGCGACGCCATGGATGGCGTGGGCAAGCTGACCATCGAGCTGGGCAACGTCGTGCTCGACGAACAGTATGTGCACAACCTGGTCGACGTGCCGGCGGGGCAGTACGTGATGCTGTCGGTGACGGACACGGGCCGCGGCATGAGCGGCCCCGTGCTGCAGCGCGCGTTCGAGCCGTTCTTCACCACCAAGCCGGAAGGCGCGGGCACGGGCCTGGGCCTGTCGATGGCGTATGGCTTTGTCACGCAAAGCCGCGGCCATATCCGCATTTACAGTGAACCTGGCGTGGGCACGGGAGTCAAAATCTATTTGCCCCGTTCCCTGATGGCCGAAGCGGACGAGGAACTGGAATTGAGCGGCGTCGTCACGGGCGGCACGGAAACCGTGCTGGTGGTGGAAGACGACGTGGGCGTGCGCACGACCGTGGTCGACATGCTGGGGGCGCTGGGCTATACGGTGCTCAAGGCCGAGGATGGCGAAAGCGCGCTGGCCGTGCTGCACAGCGGCGCGCAGATCGACTTGCTGTTTACGGACGTGATCATGCCCGGCCCCGTCAGCAGCACGGACATGGCGCGCCAGGCGCGCGAGTTGCAGCCCGATATCGCCGTCTTGTTTACGTCGGGCTACGCGCAGGATGTCATCGTGCATGAAGGGCGTCTCGATGCGGGAGTGGAATTGCTCAGCAAACCGTACCGGCGCGAAGAGCTGGCGCGCAAGCTGCGCCATGTGCTGGCCAACCGCCAGCAGCAAATGCGCGCGCGCCAGTTTGAGCGGTCCGGCGCGCCCGTGGCCGGCAACCCGGTGGCCGGCGTGCTGGGAGGCGGCACGCCGGGGCTGGACTTGACGGGCCATGCGCCGGAACCGCAGGGGGACATGCCGACATCGATGAAGATACTCGTGGTGGAAGACAATCTCGATTCGCAGCTGATGGTGTGCGAACTGGTGGGCATGCTGGGTCATACGGTCAGCGGCGTGTCCGATGGCGAGGCGGCGTGGAAATTGCTCAACGAGCAAGACTTCGATATCCTGTTTACGGATGTCAGCCTGCCCGGCATGTCCGGCATCGCGCTGGCGCGCATGGTGCTGCGCGATAAACCGGATATGCGCATCATCTTTTCCACGGGCTATGGCAAGGAGTCGATGGATGAGCTGGGCTTTTCCGCCAGCGTCCTGCGCAAGCCCTATGATTTGATGGAGTTGCAAGCGGCACTCGACCAACCCTGACGGGCGCGCGCCGCTTCGGCCCGCCCGTCTCACCCGCAGAGGTAAGGCATGACCCCTGAACTGACGATGCTGGCCTGTACCCTGGTGCTGGTGCTGGCGCTGGTGCAAATCCTGCTGCCCGCGCTGTTTCGCACGCGCGAAACGGGCACGGCCTATAACGTGAGCGCGCGCGACGGCGATGGGCCGCCCGTGGGCAAGATCACGGGCCGTTTGCAGCGGGCCCAGGCGAACCTGTTCGAAACCCTGCCCCTGTTTGCCGCCGCCGTGCTGATCGCCCACGTGACGGCGCAGGAAAGCGCGCTGACCCTGTACGGCGCGGCCCTGTACCTGGCCGCCCGGGTGCTGTATTTGCCCCTGTACGCGTTCGGCGTGCCCGTCGTGCGCACGCTCGTGTGGTGCGTGTCGATTGCCGGGCTGTTGATGCTGTTCTGGGCCATCCTCTTCGCTTCCTGAATTCCTACGCCAGCGGTGGCGCCCGTCCTATGGCGGTGCGCCAGGCCCGGCCGTAAAGTGGCGGCAAGCTGGCGACTGGCGCCGGCATGTGAGGGACAGGACCACGATGGCGACTACCATTTCTGCAGTGCAAGACCCGGGCAGCGCCCGCCAGCGCAAGATCCAGCGTCTGCTGCGCTCGGTATTCGGCATCGCGCGCCTGCGCGCGGGCCAGCAGGAAGTCATCGACAGCGTGCTGGCCGGACGCGACACCCTGGCCATCATGCCCACCGGCAGCGGCAAGTCGCTGTGCTACCAGCTGCCCGCCGCGCTACTGCCCGGCGCCACCCTGGTGGTGTCGCCGCTCATTTCATTGATGAAAGACCAGCTGGAAAAGCTGCACGAACTGGGCGTCACGGCCGTGCAGCTCAACAGCAGCCTGTCGCGCGCCGAGGAAGACGATGCCATCGCCCGCATCGCCCAGGGCGGCAGGCTCATCATCTTTTGCACGCCGGAACGTCTTACCAATACCGCCTTCCTGTCCCTGCTGGCCGGCGCGCCGCCCAGCCTGGTCGTCATCGATGAAGCCCATTGCATTTCCCAGTGGGGCCACGACTTCCGTCCCGCCTACCTGGAAATCGCGGCCGCCCTGCGCGCGCTGGGCCGTCCGCCCGTGCTGGCCTTGACGGCCACGGCCACCGGGGAAGTGGTGGCCGATATCGATACGCAACTGGAAGCGCGCAAGCTGAACGTCATCAATACGGGCATTTACCGCGCCAATTTGCGCTACCGCGTGATCCAGGTCACGAATGCCGGCGAGAAACAGGATGAAGTCCTGCGCCTGCTGCGCGAAACGCCCGGCGTGGGCATCGTGTACGCGGCCACCGTCAAGGCCGTCGAAGACCTGGCGGCGCGGCTGGAAGAGTTGGGCGAGAGCGTCACCTGCTACCACGGCAAGCTGGCGGCGCGCGAGCGCAAGCACAATCAGGACTTGTTCATGGGCGGCGAGCGCCGCATCATGGTGGCCACCAACGCGTTTGGCATGGGCATCGACAAGCCCGACACGCGCTTCGTCATCCACCTGCAGGTGCCGGCCAACCTGGAAGCGTATTACCAGGAATCGGGCCGGGCGGGGCGCGACGGCTTGCCCGCCGGCTGCACCTTGCTGTACTTCCAGGAAGACAAGCGCGTCCAGCAATTCTTTTTGGCCAAGCATTACCCGACGGCCGGGGAACTGGCCGCCATCATTGCGGTAGCGCAAGACTTGCCGGCTACCTTCACTTTTGCCGCGCTGGCAGCGGGTTTGCCCGAGTTTTCCGACGGCCACCTGAAGGTATGCCTGAAACTGTTGAAAGATGGCAAGCTGTTGCGCCAGGACCGCAAGCTGGGCTACAGCCTGAAAGCGCCCTCGGCCAGCTCGCCCGCGTATGCGCAGCTGGCGCAGATCTACGTCGACAAGCAGGAGCGCGACAAGCAGGCGCTCGAGCAGATGGTGGCCTATGCGCAAAGCGGCTTGTGCCGCTGGAAACTGCTGCTCGATTACTTTGGCGATGCCGGCGATTTCGAGCGCTGCTGCACCTGCGACAATTGCCAGTCGCCGCCCGCGCTGGCCATGCCCATTACCCTGGACGAGCTGCCGCCAGCGCCCGCCGAGCCGCCGGCGCCCCAGATCGCCGTCGGCAGCCGCGTGCGCGTGCCCCGTTACCAGATCGGCACCGTGCTGTCGGTGGCGGGCGACCAGGTCACGATTGCCTTTCCCGAAAACACCACGCGCACCTTCATGGCCGAGTTTGTCGCACCGGCGTGAACCCAGTGTGCGCTGTCTGACAGATGATCTGGCGCAAGAGCGCTAGAATCAGCCCATTCCAACGCGTGTTAACGCAGGGGGCAGGGCATGGCAGACATGGTGGTGGTGCGCAAGGAAGGCTTGTACTGTGTGCCGGGTCAGTTCTACATCGACCCGTGGCGCCCCGTCGAGCGCGCCATCATCACGCATGCGCACGCCGACCATGCGCGCGTCGGGCACCGGCATTACCTGTGCGCCGCGCCCGGCGAGCAAGTGCTGCGCGCGCGCCTGGGCGCGGTGTCCATCCAGGCGCTCGCGTATGGCGACACCATCGAACACCACGGCGTGCAGGTCTCGCTGCATCCGGCCGGCCACGTGCTCGGTTCGGCCCAGGTGCGCATGGCGCACGGCGGCGAAGTATGGGTGGCGTCCGGCGACTACAAGCTGCAGCCCGACCCCACCTGCCTGCCGTTCGACCCCGTGCGCTGCGACACCTTCATCACGGAATCGACGTTTGGCCTGCCCATCTACCGCTGGCAGGCGCCGCAGGAAATCTACGACGACATCAACCAGTGGTGGCGCAGGAATGCGGCCGAAGGGCGCACCAGCGTGCTGTTCTGCTATGCCTTCGGCAAGGCGCAACGCATCCTGGCGGGCCTGGATGCCACCATTGGCCCCATTATCTGCCATGGCGCGGCGCAGGTATTGACGCAGGTCTACCGTGAGTCGGGCGTGGCCTTGCCCGCCACCGTCATGGTGGATCAGGTGACGGACAAGGCGGCGCTGAAGACGGCCATGGTGATCGCGCCCCCGTCGGCTGCCGGTTCGCCGTGGATGAGGCGTTTCGGCGACTACAGCGATGCGTTTGCCAGCGGCTGGATGCTGCTGCGCGGCGCACGCCGGCGGCGTGGCGTGGACCGGGGTTTTGTCCTGTCCGACCATGCCGACTGGCCCGGCCTGATGCAAGCGATCACGGCCACGCAGGCCGGACGCATCATCGTCACGCATGGCGCTATCCCCGTGATGGTGCGCTGGCTCCAGCAGAACGGCTGGCAGGCGGGCGGTTTCGAGACGGAATATGGCGATGATGAGGCCGATGACGGTGCGCCTGGTGCTCCCACGGCGGCGGAGGACGTCAGCCATGCGTGACTTTGCCCGGCTGTACGCGGAACTCGACGAAACCACCTCCACCAGCCGCAAGCTGGCGGCGCTGCAGGCCTATTTTCGCGGCGCCTCGCCCGAGAATGCGGCCTGGGCCGTGTATTTCCTGGCCGGCGGCAAGCCGCGCCAGGCCGTGCCCACCAAATTGCTGCGCGAATACGCGACCGAACGGGCGGGCCTCGATGCCTGGCTGTTCGACGAGGCCTATCACGCCGTGGGCGACCTGGCCGAAACCATCGCCCTGATCCTGCCCGCGCCCGCCAGGCGCAGCGACGTCGGCCTGGCCGAGTGGATCGAGCAGCGCATCGCACCCTTGCGCGGCGCGGCACCCGACGCCATCCGCGCCGCCCTGCTGGCCTACTGGGACGAGCTGGAAACGCGCGAACGCTTTCTGCTGATCAAGCTGATCGGCGGCGGCTTTCGCGTGGGCGTGTCGAAACTGCTGGTGACGCGCGCGCTGGCGTCCATCGCCGCCGTCGACAGCAAGCTGATCGCCCAGCGCCTGATGGGCTGGACCGATGGCAAGGTCAACCCCACGGGCGCGGGATTCTTGAAACTGATCGCCGCGCAGTCGGAGGGCGAACATGCGCTGCACGGCGGCCAGCCGTATCCCTTCTTCCTGGCGCACCCCTTGCAGGCGGCGCCGGAGAGCTTGGGCGAGCCCGCCGGCTGGCTGGCCGAGTGGAAATACGACGGCATGCGCGCCCAGCTGCTGCGCCGCGATGGCGTGAACTGGCTGTGGTCGCGCGGCGAGGAATTGATCACGGAGCGCTTTCCCGAACTGGCGCAGCTGGCCTTGCCGGAGGGTACCGTGCTCGATGGCGAAATCCTCATCTGGCAGCCGGGCGACGTGCCGGCGCCATTTGCCGATTTGCAACAACGGATGGGCCGCAAGACGGTCTCGTCCAAACTATTGGCTCAGCTGCCCGCCGTGCTGGTCGCCTACGACGTGCTGGAACTCGATGGCGTGGACGTGCGCCAACTGCCCCAGCTGGAGCGCCGCGCGTTGCTGGAAAGCGTGGTGGCCGGCGTGCATGCTCCCGCGCTGCGCCTGTCGCCGCGCATCGAGGCGGCAAGCTGGGAGGCATTGGCCGCCATCCGCGAGGAATCGCGCGCGCGCGGCGTGGAAGGCTTGATGCTGAAAGCCGTGTCGGCCGCGTATGGCGTGGGCCGCACCAAGGATGTAGGGACGTGGTGGAAATGGAAGATCGATCCGTATGCCATCGACGCCGTGCTGATCTATGCCCAGGCGGGCCACGGCCGGCGCGCCTCGCTGTACACGGACTACACGTTTGCCGTGTGGGATGAGGAAGGTGGCGAGGAGCGCAAGCTGGTGCCGTTCGCCAAGGCGTATTCGGGCCTGACCGATGCGGAGATCGCGCAAGTCGACGCGGCCATCCGCAAGACGACGATAGAAAAATTCGGCCCCGTGCGCAGCGTGCAGCCGACGATGGTGTTCGAGATCGGTTTCGAAGGCATCGCCGCGTCCGGCCGCCACAAGGCGGGCATCGCCGTGCGCTTTCCCCGCATCCTGCGCCGCCGAGAAGACAAGACAGTCGCCGACGCCGATACCCTGGCCACCCTGAAGGCCATGCTGGCGAGCGCCGCATGAGCAGGCGATGAGCACGCTGGCGCAGCGCATCGATGCCTGGTTCACGGGGCGCGGATGGACGGTGTTTCCCTTCCAGCGCGCCGTCTGGCGCAGCGCTGCACAGGGACAATCGGGCCTGCTGCATGCGAGCACGGGTTCCGGCAAGACGTATGCCGTCTGGTTCGGCGCCTTGCTGCGCGCCGAGCGCCTGGCGCGCAAGCGCCGCAAGCAGGGCTTGCGCGTGCTGTGGATCACGCCCATGCGGGCGCTGGCGGCCGATACCGTGCGCGCGCTGCAGGCGTCCGGCGAAACGCTGGCGCCCGGCTGGCGCATCGAGGCGCGCACGGGAGATACCAGCGCCGCGCAGCGGGCGCGGCAGGCGAAGGCCTGGCCCGAGGTGCTCGTCACGACGCCGGAAAGCCTGTCCCTGATGCTGAGCCAGGCGGACGCACAGGAACGCTTCAGCCTGCTGGAAACGGTGATCGTCGACGAGTGGCACGAATTGATGGGCAGCAAGCGCGGCGTGCAGGTGCAGCTGGCGCTGGCCCGCCTGCGCCGCTGGCAGGAAAACCTGATGACGTGGGGCCTGTCGGCCACCCTGGGCAACCTGGTGCAGGCGCAGGACGTGCTGCTGGGCGAAGACAATGACGGCGTGCTGGTCGAAGGTAAAGTCAGGAAGCGCATCCTCGTCGACAGTTTGATCCCCGTCAATCCCACGCGCTTTCCCTGGGGCGGCCACCTGGGCATCCAGATGCTGCAACCGCTGATCGCCGAGATCGAGGGCAGCGCCACCACCCTGGTGTTTACCAATACCCGTTCGCAGGCCGAGCTGTGGTACCAGCACCTGCTCGATGCGCGGCCCGACTGGGCGGGCCTGATCGCCCTGCACCACGGTTCGCTGGACCGCGAAGTGCGCGAGTGGGTCGAGCAGCACCTGAAGACGGGCGAGCTGAAAGCCGTCGTGTGCACGTCCAGCCTGGACCTGGGCGTTGATTTCCTGCCCGTCGAACGGGTGCTGCAGGTGGGCAGCGCGAAGGGCATCGCGCGCCTGGTGCAGCGGGCGGGGCGCAGCGGCCACGCGCCGGGGCGCATTTCGCGCGTCACCCTGGTGCCCACCAACAGCCTGGAATTGCTGGAAGCGGCCGCCGCCCGCGCTGCCCTGGCGCAGGGCCACCTGGAGGCGCGGCCCGTACCCGACAAGCCGCTCGACGTGCTGGTGCAGCACCTGGTGACGATTGCGCTGGGCGGCGGTTTCCATGCAGCCCAGTTGTACGGGGAAGTGCGCGCGGCCTGGTCGTACCGCCGCCTGACGCCGGACGAGTGGCAATGGGCGCTCGATTTCGTCGCGCGCGGCGGGCAAAGCCTCACCGTGTACCCGGAATACCGCAGGGTGCTGCCCGACGATGCAGGCGTCTACCGCGTGCCGGACGTGGCGCTGGCGCGGCGCCACCGCATGAGCATCGGCACCATCGTCTCGGAGGCGGCGATCCAGGTCAAGTTCCTCGGCGGGGGGCGGATCGGCAGCATCGAGGAATCGTTCATCGCGCGCCTGAAGCAGGGCGACCATTTTCTGTTTGGCGGGCGCATCCTGGAATTCGTGCGCGTGCACGAGATGACGGCTTACGTGCGGCGCGCTACGGGCAGCCGCGGTGCCGTGCCGCGCTGGCAGGGCGGCAAGATGCCGCTGTCGTCGGAACTGGCGCACGCCGTGCTGGACCAGCTGCAGCTGGCGCAGGAGGGCAAGGCCAGCGGGCCGGAAATGCGCGCGCTGGCGCCCCTGCTGGCCATCCAGCAGAAATGGTCCAGCCTGCCCACGCGCGCCAGCCTGTTGCTGGAAACCTTGTCCAGCCGCGAAGGTCAGCACCTGTTCGTGTATCCGTTCGCGGGCCGCTCCGTGCATCTGGGCCTGGCGTCACTGCTGGCTTACCGCATCGCCCGCGTGCAGCCGGCCACCTTGTCGATCGCCGTCAACGATTACGGCTTCGAATTGCTGGGCGCGGACGATATCGCGTTTGCGCCGCTGTTGACGGCCGCCAGCGGCGCCGATGTGCCCCTGTTCAGCACGGACAACCTGCTGGAAGACGTGCTGGCCAGCCTGAACGCGACGGAACTGTCGCAGCGGCGTTTCCGCGAAATCGCCCGTATCGCCGGCCTCGTCTTCCAGGGCTATCCGGGCCAGCCGAAAAGCGCGCGCCAGCTGCAGGCATCGTCTTCGCTGTTCTTTGAAGTGTTCCGCAAGCATGACGCGGCCAATTTGCTGCTCACGCAGGCGCAGCGCGAAGTGCTGGAGCAGGAACTGGAACTGACGCGCCTGCGCGCCACCCTGCGTGAGCTGCATGGACGCAGTATCTGCCTGCAAGCGCTGGAGCGCGCCTCGCCATTTGCCTTCGGCCTGATGGTCGAGCGCTTCCGCGAACAGCTGACGACGGAAAAACTGTCGGACCGGGTAGCGCGGCTGGTGCTGGCGCTGGAAAAGGCGGCCGCATGAACGGGACCCGGCAAGCGCATTGCGCGGTGGAGCTGGCCGGCGAGCTGGTCTGGCTGCTGGCGCACAAGGCCGTGTACTGGCCGGCGCGCGGCATGCTGATCATTGCCGACATCCATTTCGGCAAGGCGGCCGCCTTCCGCGCGCTGGGCGTGCCCGTGCCGCGCGGCACCACCACGCAAAACCTGCTGGCGCTCGACGCCTTGCTGGCCAGTTACGCCTGCGAGGAAATCGTCTTTCTCGGCGATTTTCTGCACGCGCGCGCCGCCCATGCGGCCGCCACCGTGGCGGCCATGCTGGCCTGGCGCGCGCGCCATCCCGACGTGCGCCTGACGGTGGTGCGCGGCAACCATGACGCGCATGCGGGCGATCCGGCCGCCGCGCTGGGCATCCGCATGGTCGATGAACCGCACCAGGTGGGCAAGCTGTCGTTCTGCCATCACCCGGACACCGTGGCGCCCGGCTATGTGCTGGCGGGCCACGTGCATCCCGTGTTTCACTTGCGCGCAGACCGGGGCGGCCTGCGCCTGCCATGTTTCCTGCTGGGCCGGCAGCGCGCCATCCTGCCCTCGTTTGGCGCCTTTACGGGCGGCCATGCGGTGCGGCCAGGCGCTGGCGAGCGCGTCTACGTGACGGCGGACGCGGCGATTTTTCCACTGCCCGAGAACTGCTGAGTGTCTGGTACTTTTGGTGGAAAACTGAAAGTAACTGCGCCACCGTGGGCGGGACTCATCCTACATGCGCTCTTGCCATCCTCCTATTTCTTGTGCCCCATGCGCGCACTAAGATGACGGTTCCCTTGCCATGCGAGGGGGAAGAATTGCATGGTTTGCACTGTTTCGATTCTATCGATCAAGGAGATCATCATGGCCACATCGAGCGACAATAAACAGCAAGGTAGTAAAACCAGTAGCGGCAGCAGCAGTGGCGGCAGCGGCGGCAGCAAGCAAAGCGATACCAGCAAACGGGGTTTCGCTTCCATGGACCCGGCCCAGCAGCGCGAAATCGCCAGCGAAGGCGGACGTGCCGCGCATGAAAAGGGCACGGCGCATGAATTCACGTCGGAAGAGGCACGCCGCGCAGGCAGCCAAAGCCACAAGAATGATGCCAACCGGCAAAGCGCCGCCACCTCCAGCGGCTCGCGCGACAATGCCAGCATGAACCAGGAGGGCAACCGCGACAGTGGCAACAAGCAAAGCGGCGGTTCCGGTTCCAGCTCCGGGTCGCGCAACAAGTAGGTGAGTAGCAAGTGACCCTGGCCGGCGGGAAGCAGGCACGCCGCTGGCCAGGGCCGTGCCGCTTGGCTGGCTACCGCTGGCTAGCGCAAAATTTTGATGCAATGCAGCAGGCATGGACTATGATGAAATAGCTGCGCCGGCCTCGGCCGACACGCAGTTAATCTGCAATCAACTCGCATTTACGATCAGGGAGAAGATGATGGGCAACTCCACCACGCCGCAACCCGGCAATAGCCAGGGCGGCACGCCGTCCGTGGCAGGCAACAAGCAAAGTACGGCCGATTCTGCCGAGAACTTTGTGCTGGTCGATAGCGAGCAAGGGCTCGATATCGGCGACGATCTGTTTTCCATCGGCGAAGTGCGGCGCGCCGACCGCTTGCCCCATCACCAGTCCGGCTCCGCCGGGCAGAGCCGGCAGAGCGCCGACGATGCGCCCGACACCACGGGCAGTACGGGCGTCTGACCTGGCCGCCTAACTCTCTTCACTCCCGGACCACCCGCGCTGGGCCAGCTGCAAGACGTGTTCGCGCACGTCGGCTGGCCATGCCTGCACGCACGCCAGGAACGCTGGCTGCTTGCCGGCGAACAGGGCGCGGCTGGCTTCCTCGAAGCCTGGCGCATCGCCGGCCAGCGCACTCATGACTTTATACGCCGCTTCACGCGCCTGGCGCTGTTCGTCGTGCGCCTTGTTGCCCCGTTGCGCCTGTTCCACCAGCTTGCGCAAGGCGACGGAAGCGCCGCCCGGCTGCGTCGCCAGCCATTCCCAGTGACGGGGCAGCAAGGTGATTTCGCGCGCCACCACGCCCAGCTTCGGCCGGCCTGCCGTGCGCGCGGGGGCGGGAGCGTCGTCCTGCGGCGCCGGCGTTGCTGCGCGAGGCAGGCGCTGCAGCACCTCGGCCAGGCTGCCGTGCAGGTTCAGGTCGACCTGGCTGCCGCTGGCATCGTCGAAAATGAGGATCTGTGCATCGGGATCGCGCGTCACCAGTTCCTTCAGTGTTTGCGCCACGGCATGCAATGTGCCGGCGGCCACCTTGTGTGGGCCGGCAAAGGCGGTCAGTTGGGGGTGCATGGCTTGCTCCAGTGAGTCAGTATGCAGGCAATTTTACCCGGGTTAAATTGAAAGTCAATAACACCCGGGTAAAATAGGGCAACCTTGCTACAGATCGACCCGGCCGTGTTCGCCCATGTCTTTCGGCGGTTCGCCCGTGATGGCGGCCTTGGCCATTTCATAGAATTGCATCATCTTGCTGGCGCTGCTATCCCAATACTCGGCCGACTGGATCGTCACCTTGATCAGCGACAGCTTCGGATCGTCGAGTCCGCCCGGGAACCAGGCTTTTACCAGCGGGCTCCACAACTCTTCCGCCTTGGCGCGGTCTTTCAGCAGCTGCGCGTGGCCGCAGACGGATACATACAGGCTGTCGCCCGTGTCGACGAAGCTGACGTTGACTTGCGGGTTGTTCAGCAAATCGCGCGTATAGCTGGCCTCGTCCGAGACAAAGAACCAGATCTGCCCGTCGCTGTCGACCTGCTGCTGCGTCAGCGGCCGGCTGGTGAGGGTGCGCATGTCGTCGCTGGTGGTCAGCATGCCGAATTTGACGTCCTTGATCCTGGCCGCGATGCTGGCCAGTTGTTCGCTGGAATACGCTTGCATGGGTGCTCCCTTGTTGGTTGTCCTGAACAACAAGCATAGGCGAGTGCTGCATGCGGTTCTGTACGGCAGCTTACGTAGCAGCGGTGCTTTGTTTCAAAGCTGTTACAAAACGCTGGCCCGGCGGGGCGCCCCATGTATTGACTTAATAAATGATAATCATTATCATTTGTTTGACTATATAAGCATGCACTCTGATTGAAGGATGGGAATGAAGCACACTGACTTGTCGCGCCACCTGGCCCGCTCCTTGCCGGGAGCGGAGCATGCATAGTGCGGGCGCCGCCGACAAGGCAAGGAACAACGCCAGCCGCGCCGTGTGGCTGAAGAACTTGCATCAATGGCACTGGATCAGCTCGGCACTTTGTTTGCTGGGCATGTTTTTGTTCGCCATTACCGGCATCACCCTGAACCACGCCAGCCAGATCGAGTCGAAACCGTCGATCACGCGCCAAAAGGCGCAGTTGCCGGCACCCCTCGTCACGGAACTGGCCGCCTTTGCCGCCAAGCACGATGGCACCAATGCACCGATGCCGGCCGCCGCCGAAGCCTGGCTCAAGCAGCAATGGTCGCTCAATGCGGGCGGCCGTTCCGCCGAATGGTCGGTCGACGAAGTGTATCTGCCGCTGCCCAAGGCGGGCGGCGACGCCTGGGTGCGCATCGGCCTGGAAGACGGCGCCGCCGAATACGAATTGACGGACCGGGGCTGGGTGTCCTGGCTCAACGATGTGCACAAGGGCCGCAACACGGGCGTGGCCTGGAACTGGTTCATCGACATCTTTGCCGGTGCCTGCATCGTGTTTTGCCTGACGGGGCTATTGATTTTAAAGTTCCACGCGGCCAACCGGCCATTTACCTGGCCGATGGTTGGCCTCGGTATCTTGATACCTTGCGCGATCGCCTTGCTGTTTATTCATTGATCGTTTTTACTTTTCTTTTTACAGGCACACCATGAAATTACGCTACTCCCTGGCGCTTGGCCTTCCCCTGATCGGTACGTCGGCGATGGCGGCCGACCTGGCTCTCAAGCTTGAAATCCCGCAACTGAACGTGGCGGAATACCATCGTCCCTACGTGGCGGCGTGGCTGGAAACGGCCGATCAAAAGGTCGTCGGCAACCTGACGGTGCTGTATGACGTGAAAAAGAAGGACAAGGCCGGCGAAAAATGGCTGAAGGACATGCGCCAGTGGTGGCGCAAGAGCGGCCGCGACCTGGCCATGCCCGTCGACGGCGTCAGCGGCGCCACGCGCGCCCCTGGCGAACATACGCTGACTTTCCCTGGCGCCAAGGCCTTGCTCGACAAGCTGCCGGCCGGCGAATACCAGGTGGTGGTGGAAGCGGCGCGTGAAGCGGGCGGACGCGAACTGGTGCGCGTGCCGTTCCAGTGGCCGCTGAAATCGGCCCAGTCCGTTCCTGGCAAGGGCAAGGAAGAACTCGGCAATGTCGTCGTCCAACTCAAACCTTAAGGCGCCTCTACCATGTTGAAGCAACTGAATAAACCGCTGATCGCCCTGGCGCTGGCCGGCCTGGCCATGAACGCCCACGCCCACCGCGGCTGGATGGTGCCGTCGAGCACGATGGTGGAAAGCAAGGACGCCTGGGTGACGGTGGATGCCGCCGTCTCCGACGGCCTGTTCGAGATCGACCACCAGCCGCTGCGCCTGGACGCGCTGCAAGTGACCGGCCCCGATGGCGCGAAAGTGACGCCGGCCAATACCGTCACGGGCCGTCTGCGCAGCGTGTTTGACGTAAAAATGGAAAAGCCGGGCACGTACAAGGCGGCCATCGTGTCGCAGAACGTCATGGCCAGCTACAAGCAAAATGGCGAACAGAAACGCTTCCGCGGCAACGAAGAGACGTTCAAGAAGGACGTGCCGGCCGATGCGCAAGAGCTGAAAATCACGCGCACGGCCAGCCGCCTGGAAACCTTCTTCAGCAATGGGGAAACCAGCACGGAAGTATTCAAGCCGACGGGCGTGGGCCTGGAATTCGTGCCGGTGACCCATCCGAACGACTTGCGCGCGGGCGAGAAAGCCACGTGGCGCTTCCTGGTCGACGGTAAACCGGCCGCGAACCAGGCCTTCAGCCTGGTGCCGGGCGGCGTGCGCTACCGTGGCGTGCTGGGTGAAATCCGCCAGAGCACCGATGCCAAGGGCGAGATCACGTTCACCGTGCCGGCGGCCGGCATGTATTACCTGAGCAGCACCTGGCCGGCGGCAGCGCCTGCCGTGGCCGGCCAGCCGCCAGCCATGCCCGAACGCCGCATGACCTACGCGGCCACCGTGGAAGTGCTGCCGCAGTAAGCGGCGGCATCGTCACGAGCTCGCCGATGCGCCGGGTCCTGCTGCCGCAGCATATTTCCGATCAGGCCGCGCCGCCCGGCGCCGCGATCCGGGACTTGCGCGGCCTGACCATGGGCACCAGCTGGTCGGTGCGCCTGCTCGAGCCCGCCATGCCGGGACGCGCCGGCAGCGCCGACTTGCAGCAGGGCTTGCAGCAGCAGCTGGACCTTGTCGTGGCGCAAATGAGCCACTGGAGCGAGGAGTCCGACCTGGGCCGCTTCAACCGGGCCGAACCGGGCAGCTGGCACAGCCTGCCCGCCGCCTTTTGCGAGGTGCTGGGCTTTGCCATGCACGTGGCGCAGGCGTCCGGCGGCGCGTACGACCCGTGCGCGGGCGCCCTCGTCAACCTGTGGGGCTTCGGCCCCCGCAATCGCTACGATGAGCCCGGATTTTTGCCGCCGAAAGACGATACGGTGGCCTTGCTGCTGTCGCAACGGCAGCGCCGCCGCCTGGAGCTGGACTTGCCGGCCCGCCGCGCACGCCAGCCGGGCGGCTTGCAGCTCGATTTGTCCGCCGTGGCCAAGGGCCATGGCGTGGACCGCCTGGCCCGCTACCTGGACAGCCAGGGCATTCACCATTACCTGGTCGAAGTGGGCGGCGAGCTGCGCGGCGCCGGCAGCAAGCCCGACGGTCAGCCGTGGTGGGTCATGCTGGAGCAGGTCGATGGCGCTGATAATGCACAGCAACCGGCGGAAATGCTGCTGGCGCTGCACGGCCTCTCCGTGGCGACGTCGGGCGATTACCGGCGTTTCTTCCAGGATGGCACTGCGCGCTTTTCCCATACGATCGATCCGCGCAGCGGCATGCCGATCGCCAATCAACTCGCTTCCGTCACCGTCGTGCATGCCGAATGCATGGCGGCCGACGCCTGGTCGACGGCCCTGACGGTGCTGGGCGTCGAGGCCGGCATGGCGCTGGCCGAGCAGCAGGGCCTGGCCGCGCGCTTCCTGCAGCGCGACGGCCACGGCAACCGCGAATTTCTGAGCAGCCACATGCTGGCCATGCTCGACGAATGAAGATTTATTTCCCATGATTTTTACGCACGATACGACACGGCTGGCCTTGCTGGCCGCCCTGTCCCTCAGTTATGCGGGCGTGTGCCTGGCGCCCTGGCTGCGCGCGCGCGCCAGGCGCCGCGCGTCCGCTGCCGCCAAGGCGGCGCTGGCCGACAGTCCCGCCTGGCTGGTGGCGTATGCAAGCCAGACGGGCAATGCCGAGGAACTGGCCACGCAAACGGCGCAGAGCCTGCAGCTGGCCGGCATCCCCGTGCGCCTGTGCGCGCTGGCCGAACTCACGGCTCTTGATCTGCAACAAGCGGAACGGGCCTTGTTTTTGGTCAGCACCTATGGCGAAGGCGACGCGCCCGACAATGCGGCCGCCTTCATGGGGCGCATGATGACGGGCGAGCTGGCGCTGCCGCAATTGCATTACGCCGTGCTGGCCCTGGGCGACCGCAGCTATGGCCAGTTCTGCGGCTTCGGCCGCGCGCTCGATGCCTGGCTGGCGGGGCAGGGCGCCTCGCGCCTGTTCGAACGCATCGAAGTCGACCGCAGCGCCAGCGCCGCCATCGAGCAATGGTTCCAGCATCTGAGCCACCTGGCCGGCACCAGCGACGCGCCCGACTGGAGCGCGCCCGCCTTCGGCGACTGGCGCCTGGCGCGTCGGCTGTTGCTCAACCCGGGCAGCGCGGGCGGCGCCATCTATCACGTGGAACTGGCGCCCGTGGCCGGCGCTTTGCCCGACTGGCAATCGGGCGACCTGGTGCAGGTGGCGGCGCCGGCCGATTCCACGCAACCGCGCGAATATTCGATCGCCTCGATTCCGCGCGATGGCGGCGTGCACTTGCTGGTGCGCCAGCATGCGCATCCCGACGGCAGCCTGGGCCTGGCCTCGGGCTGGCTCACAGCGCAGGCATCAGTCGGCGACGTGGTGCAGCTGCGCTTGCGCCAGCATAAACGCTTTCGCCTGGAAGACAATGCCCAGCGGCCATTGATTTTGATCGGCAACGGCAGCGGCATCGCCGGCTTGCGCGGGCACCTGAAAAGCCGCGTGCTGGCGGGGCAGCGGCGCAACTGGCTGATCTTTGGCGAGCGCAATGCCGCCCACGATTTTCATTACCGCGAAGAAATTGAAGGCTGGCACGCCAGCGGCGACCTGCCGCGCCTGGATCTGGCGTTTTCGCGCGACCAGGCACAGCGCACCTACGTACAGGACCGCCTGCGCGGCAATGCCGATGAAGTCAAGCTGTGGCTGGCGCAGGGCGCGGCCATCTACATCTGCGGCAGCCTGGCCGGCATGGCGGGCGGCGTCGACCAGGCGCTGCAGGAGATGCTGGGCCGGCCCGCGCTCGATGCGCTGGCGGCCGAAGGGCGCTACCGGCGCGACGTGTATTGACCGACTGCGCATAAAAAAAGGACTGGCCAAGCCAGTCCTTTTTTATTGGGCGAGCCCGCTTACGGCTGGACTGCGGCCAGCGGCGCTGCTTCCATCTCGCCGCTCACTTCCTGCAAGCCGCGCGCCAGGCTGGAGATGCTGGGGTTGTCGATGAAGACGCAGCGCTTGCCCGTGCGCTTGCAATAATCCTTCACGCGCCAGTAGGCGCTGTGGCTGATGCAGCCCGTCTGGCATATCACCAGGTCGGCTGCCGCCAGGCTCGAGTCGAGCAGGTTGGCATTGTCTTCCAGGCCGCCATCGTGGTGGGCGAATTGCGCACCGACCCGCTCGATCAGGGCGCGGTAGGTGGCGACGTTGCCGCTGCGCCCGCCCACGCACAAGACGCTTTGATCGACGAGGCGGATCGGCATTTTCAGCTTGCCGCCCGTCGGCACTTCCAGCTTCGGCGCCGGTGGCGGCACGGCGGCGGCCGGGCGCGGCTGGGCCTGTTTCAATTCCGCGATTTGCTGGCGCAATTCCTTTTCGCGCTCATCCATTTGCGCCAGGCGCTCGACTAGGCGCGTACGCGATTCCAGTGCGGGAATGGCGGCCTGCAATTGCGCCAGCTCAAAGCGCAAGCCGTCGATCACGCTATCCTTGCCGATGGCCTCTGCCCGCGTGCGCAGCAGCACGGCTTCCTGGCGTTCCAGCTCGCCCGTCTTTTCCATCAGTGCGGCCTGGCTGCGCTGCTGCAGCTTGGCCAGTTCCTGCGTCAGGCGCGCGTTTTCTTCCTGCAAGGCCGTAAATTTGCCCATGTCGGCGCGCACGCAGGCGCCGGCCTGGTGCTGGATCATGTGCAGGTCGCGGCACATCTGCTCTTCCAGCTCGGCATCGCAGCGCGGGTGGGTCAGGCCGGCCCAGAAGGCGCCCGACACGTCGCCGTTGGCGACGGCCGTGCGCCACAGTTGCGCTACCTGTTGCGTGGTCTTGGCGCCGCGAAAGCGCAGGATCACGGGGGCGTAGCGGCGTTCGAGTTCCTTTTGCAGCGCTTCGGACAGGCGGTTGCGCGCGCCGCATTCCGTCACGGCGCCCACGTGCACTTCGTAGTCGTCGGCCAGTACGCGCCCGCCCGTCATCTTGCCCACCAGCTTACGCAGGTAGCCCAATGGCAAGCCCACGCCGACCAGCGGACAATGGCAGGTATGCGACAGTTCCCACAGCCGGCGGCGGCGAGACGCGAGCGCGGCCGTTTCCGTGTCGGCGTGGGTGCAATTGCTGATGACGGGCAAGGACTGGTCTTTGTCACACATGGCGATATCCTGTTGGGCGGTGGGGCAGCAGTTGAAGATAAATAGAAATTATTGCGGCAGGGGCGAGGCGGGGCGCCTGGCGCTCAGCATGCGCGCCAGGCGCTCGAGCAGGGTGGCCTTCGGCGGCGCGGGCCGGTGCAGCGCCACGAGGGCAGCCCATTGCTGCGCCAGTTGCTGGCAGGTTGCTTGCAGCACGGGGCCCAGGCCGGGCGAATTCGATAGCACTTGCAGATGGCGTTCGATGACACCGGCCAGTTTCTCGCAGGGACTGCCCGCATGGTAGTGCGACATCAGGTGCAGCACGGCCGATAGCAGCAATTCAGGCTGTTGGCCTTGCGGGGAAGGAAACATCGGGGAAGGTCGGTCGTTCGCCATCAAACACTCCTGTGCGGTGGTTTGGCTGGCTGCGCGCACGTGGCGCGACTGGCTGGCGAGTGTGGTGACTGGCTGCCGTGCTGCTTCAGGCAGTCAGGATCAGCTTGTTCAATTGGGTGACGCGCAGGCGATAGATCTTGCCGCTGTGCTCAATCTCCACTTCGCGGCCCTGCTGCAGCAGCGCTTCGCTGGTGATGCGGCGCGCCGGCTGGGCCATGCTGACGGGAGGACGGACGTGGGCGGTAGCGGCATCCTGGATCAAGGCTGGTTTTGAGCTTTGCATGTTGGGCTTTCTTTATCTCAGTTGAGAATGATTCGTATTTGCATTATTGTTGAATGTGGCCCGAAAAGCAAGGCTTATTTGCGCGGAATCCGCGCTTTTTTGCGATGGGATGGCGGGGTGGAGGATGGTGCTGCGCAAAGGCGGCCGCGGGCGCGGCGCGGCAGCAAAAAAGACCCGGCCAAGGCGGTGCGCGCCTCGGCCGGGTCAAGCCTGTGCCAAGCTGGAAGAAATCGGGATGGTGCTAAATAGTGGCCAGCAATTGCGCCGAGGCGGTGGCGGCCGCGGTGGTGTCGGCCTTGAGCTTGGCGGCGGCCAGCTGCTTGGCGCGCGAGCGCGACGGCGGCAGGCGGCGCAGGGTTTTCAGGGCGTCCGGATCCTTGATGCCGATGGTGCGCTGGTCAACCGAGATCAGGCCGATTTCATTGAAGGCGGACAAAGTGCGGCTGACCGTTTCCAGGGTCAGGCCCAGGTAGCTGCCGATTTCGTGGCGCGTCATGCGCAGGTTGAACAGCTTGCTCGAGTAGCCCATCTGCGCGAAGCGGTCGGCCAGCGAGACGAGGAAGCGCGCCACGCGGGCTTCGGCGCTGAGGGCGCCCAGCATGCCGATCATCGCCTGTTCGCGCACCAGTTCGCGGCTCATCACGCCGTACATGACGTTTTCCAGTTCCAGGTGAACACGTCCCAGCGCCGTCAGCTTCTTGAACGGCAGCAGGATCAGGTCGCAGTCGGACAGGGCCACCGCTTCCGAGGAGTAATGGCGCGAGTGGATGCCGTCGACGCCCAGCATGTCGCCCTTCATGGGGAAGCTGAGTACCTGTTCATTGCCGAATTCGTCGATGAGCACGGTTTTCAGGAAGCCCGAATTGACGATGTACAAAGTGTCGAACGGCTGGCCGATGGTATGCACGCGCTGGCCCGTCTTGAATTGCACGTGCTGGAACAGCAGCTCGTCGGCGGCGATGGTGCAGGCGCTGGAGATATGCAGCAGATCGCATACCTCCTTCAGGTTCGACCATAGCCGCCCCTGGCGCTGGCGCCCTGCTTCCATCGGAGAGGAGGGGGCCAGCGATGGGGCGGCGGCGCGGGTTTCAGGCGTTTGCGTGGACAGCATGTTCATCTCCTGGTGACAGGTAGTTCAGAGTTGAATAACAGGGTGCGCAGGACGGCGGGCAGGGAAGGGGCGGCGCGCGTCCAGGCAGGTAAAGCTCAATTCGCTGACGACTTGCTGTGTGATGAAATAACTTCCCAGCAACTTGATTACTGGTTTCAGTATGCCAACAACCGTGTGCAATTAATATCAGCAGTGGCTGAATATGGGAGTAAGAGCTACGGTAGGCGAGGTAGGATTGTTCCTACAGCGGACGCGCGGGCGCGCGTCGCCGGGCTTACGTCTTGAAGGGGGAGAGCAGGCGGTGCGCCACGGCATACTGCACCATTTCCGACAGCGAACTCATGCCCATTTTTTGCATGATGCGCGTCTTGTGCGTACTCACCGTCTTGACGCTCAGGTGCAGGTTGTTGGCGATTTCCGTGATCGACTTGCCCGCCACCAGCAGGGAAAACACTTCGAACTCGCGGTCCGACAACTGTTTGTGCAACAGGCTTTCATTCGGCATCATGATGTTGAGCACGAGCTGCTCGGCCACCTCGGCGCTGATGTAGGGGCGTCCCGACGCCACCTTGTGGATGGCGCCCACGAGCTGGGTGCCCGCGCTTTCCTTGGTCAGATAGCCTTGCGCGCCGGCGCGGATGGCGCGCACCGCATATTGTTCTTCCTCGTGCATGGTGAGGATCAGGATGGCCAGCTTGGGCGCCTCGCTACGGATTTGCCGGATCAGGTCGACGCCGCTGCGGCCCGGCATCGACAGGTCGAGCAGCAACAGGTCGAAGCCGCCCTGGCGTACGTGGTTGAGTACTTCAAAGCCGTCGATGGCCTCACCCACGATATCGATGTCCGGCGCGCCGTCAAGGATGCGCTTCAATCCTTCTCGCATGATGGTGTGGTCGTCGGCAATCACAATACGTATCATAGGCGGGCAATCTGGAGGGTGTCCGTCGCCGGACAAGCAAATGTTGAGAAGCGAGAAACGTTGTCATTTTAACTGATATGGCCGCAAGTTTGCCTTTTACTTCATGTGCCGGCAGCGGCGGCCCCCGTGGCCATCTGACCGCCTATTTCGTTGCGGGTTCCTTGATCAGCCTATGCACGAGCACCGGCAATTTCGAGTGCGACAGCACCTTATTGGTCACGCTGCCCAGCAGCAACTGCCCCCAGCCGCTGCGGCCATGCGAACCCATGAAAATCAGGTCGCAATGCTGCAATTGCGCCACTTCCACGATTTTCAGGGCCGGGCTGTCGGAAAAGGCCGTCAAGCCCGTCGCTTCCAGGCCCCGCTTGGCGGCCGCGTCGAGGATGGGCTGCCAGTGGTCGGCGCCCGCCTTGCGCATGGCGATGCGGTATTCCTCTTCGCTGGGATAGCTTGGAGGGATGATCTCGATGTACACCGGGTACTGGTATTCGGGCGCCACGTACACGGCAAGGATGTCGGCGTGCATCTGTTCGGCAAAGGCAACGCCAGCACAGGCCGTCAAGTTGGAGACGGTGGAGCCGTCCGTGGCGATCAGAATTTTCTTATACATGGCAGGTCCTTTGGCGGTGACTCAGCGCGCGCAACGCCTCTTATTGTAGACGCGGCGGCAGCATTGTATTCATGTAAAGACTTGATAATTATCAATACAACTGCACCTTCAGTATAGACAACATTGGCAGAAAGATCGTGTTTGGCTGCAACGATTTCCGTGCAGCGCTGTTGCGCAGGCGCCCGCAGGCAGGATTTCTTGTGCCGCGCGTGGTCTTGCACGCACGCCAATGGTAGTATTTCAAAATACAACAGCAGGAACACTTATTTCCTGGTGGAAAAGCTCTTGTGGACCAGCTTTGCACCAGGAAGCGCGTTTTGAGATTTACCAACAGGGCGGCGCCCTGCTACACTCGCACCATCGCAGCGGTATTGCCTCAAATCATCTTAATCGAGAAATTGTGGGTATCAGTCTGTAAAACGCACAGTTCAGGCGGAATTTTGACAAATTATGGAGAAGCAGGGATATGACCAACGCCGCTGATGATTTCGATGCATTATTCGATGAAGTATCTGCGCAAAGTGCGGCCGCGGCTCAGCCCGCGCCTGCCGCCGCGCCCGCTCCCGCCGTGATTGCGGATGACGATTTCGACGCGCTGTTCGACTCCGTGTCGGCCAGCGCCGCCGTGCCGGCAGCCGCTGCGGCACCCGTGGCCGCCGCGCCGGAAGCGGCGCCCGTCGCCAGCGCCGACGCGCCTGGCGACGCCGCCGATCCCGTCGACCAGTCCGACAAGCCGATGTTCGAGCGCCTGGGCGGCATCGTGCGCCTGCTGCACGATTCGCTGCGCGAACTGGGCTACGACAAGGCGCTGACGGAAGCGTCGTCGCAGATCGTCGACGCCCAGGACCGCCTGGAATATGTCGCCACCCTGACCGAACAGGCCGCCAACAAGGTCCTGAACACGCTCGACGAAGGCATGCCGGCGCAGGATGTGCTGTCGAAGAAAGCCAAGGACATGGATGGCCGCTGGACGGCCCTGTTCGACGGCAAGCTGAGCCTGGAAGAATTCAAGGCCCTGGCCGGCGACTCGCGCCAGTTCGCGCAAGCCGTTGCCGAAGCGACGGAAGCGGAAAAAGCCCGCTTGCTGGAAATCATGATGGCGCAGGACTTCCAGGACATCACGGGCCAGCTGATCAAAAAAGTGGTCAACATCACCAAGACGGTAGAGCACGAGCTGGCTCAGCTGCTGCGCGACAACGCGCCGGCCGAGGTGCGCGAAAAGCTGGCACAGAAGCAGGATGCGCCGCTGATGCAGGGCCCGTCCGTGCCGTCGGTGGCGCTGGACCAGGATAATGTAGACGACCTTCTTGCGGATTTGGGATTCTAATGGACGATATGCTCAAGGATTTCGTCGTTGAGGCGATGGATCTTGCGGTTAATGTTGAAGAGCACTTATTGCGCCTCGAGCGCGATCCTGACAACAAGGAAACACTGAATGCCGTGTTTCGTTCCTTCCACACCATCAAGGGCGGCGCCGGCTTCATGGGCCTGCCCGCGCTGGTGGCGGCCTGCCATCTGACGGAAAACCTGTTCGACGCCTTGCGCACGGGCGCCGCGCCCGTCACCCCGATCGCCATCGAGGCGGCGCTGCAAGCGTCCGGTTTCGTCGCCGACCAGCTGACGGAACTGGCCAACGGGGCCGCGCCGGAAAGCTTGCCGGCCATGCCGGAAGAGCTGGAACACATCCTGACGAACGCCATCGAAGGCAAGGGCATGGACGCACCGGCGCCTGCCGCCGCCGTGGTGGCGGAAGTGGCCGTTGCCGAGGTCACCGAAGTGCCTGTCGCCGCGCCTGCCGCCGCCGTGTCCACTGCCAGCGCCGATGGCCTGGACTGGGAGGGCATGTACAACGCCGTCGTGCCGGCCGGTAGCCAGATCGCTGCCGCAGCCGTGTCCGCCGTCGCAGCCCCTGTCGCCGTGGCTGCCGCGCCTGCCGTGGCCGCCGCCGCTACTTCCGCCGCTGCCGCCAAGCCGGCCGCCAAGGCCTGGGATGGCGCGGAACGCCGTGAAGAGCGTCCGGAAGTGCGCCATGCCGCGCCCGTCAAGGAAGACAGCATCCGCGTCGACGCCGTCAAGCTCGACGCGCTGCTGGAAGTGGCCGGCGAATCCGTGCAGGCCGCCAATCAGGCTGCCGTGCTGCTCGAGCGTTTGCTGCAATTCAAATTCGAAGGCCAGGCCGCCACCCTGATGGCGACCCTGGCGGAAACCCTGGAACGCGCCTCGCGCTACTCGACGGAACTGCAGCGGGCCACCCTGGCCACGCGCATGCAGCCTGTCGGCCGTCTGTTCCAGAAATTCCCGCGCCTGGTGCGCGAACTGGCGAAAGACCTGGGCAAGGACGTCGAGCTGACCATCGAGGGCGCGGAGACGGAAGTCGACCGCGTCGTCGTGGACAGCCTGTACGATCCGCTCGTGCACATGCTGCGCAACTCGCTCGACCATGGCGTCGAATCGCCGGAAGCGCGCCTGGCCGCCGGCAAGCCCGCCAAATCGTATATTTCGCTCAAGGCCTGGCAGGAAGCCAACAGCGTCATGATCGTGCTGCAGGATGACGGCAAGGGCATGGACCCGGTCTTCCTGCGCAGCAAGGCCCAGCAAAAGGGCCTGATCAGCGAAAACGCCCAGTTGAGCAACGACGAGTGCTTCCAGCTGGTGTTCCTGCCGGGCTTCTCGACCAAGGAAGTGGCGTCCAGCGTTTCCGGGCGCGGCGTGGGCATGGACGTGGTGAAAACGGCCGTGGAGAAAAACCGCGGCGCCATCCACATCGAATCCATGCTGGGCAAGGGCACGAAGTTTGCCATCCGCCTGCCGATCGAACTGTCGATCGTGCCGACCATGCTGGTATCGACCTCGGGCGCCGCGCTGGCGCTGCCGATGGCGGTGGTGCAGCGCGTCGTCGAATTGCCGGAAACCTTCATGGAAGTGGGCGGCGCGCCCGTGCTGAAAGACCAGGGCCGTCCATTGCCCGTGCGCTCGCTGGCCGGCGCCCTGGGCTACGAATCATGCAGCGAGCGGGTCGGCATCGTCGTCGCCGCGCCGCAGCCGTACATTCTTGCCGTGGAAGCCGTCGACGGTACGGCCGACCTGGTGATCAAGCCGATGACGGCCATCACCGTGGAAGGCATCACGGGCACGGCCCGTTCGGCCGAAGGCGAGCTGGTGCTGGTAGTCGGCTTGTCGTTCCTGATGGACGGCTGCCGGGGAAGCGTTCGTCTAGCTGCCTGAGTCTTGCTTCATTCGTTAGAAAGCCCGCTAGGCATAGCGGGCTTTTTTTATGGTGTCATCAAACGCCGTCGGGGCGTAAGGTGCCGCCTTCCAGCCAGCGCTGCACGCGCACGATTTCCTGGGCGCGCTCCGCCTCGTCCTTCGGCGGCGGCAGGTAGATGTCGGGCATGATGCCGCCCAGATCGACCTGCAGCTGCGGCAGGCGGGCCGAGCGCGAGGTGGCGTATTGCAGGTGGCGCTGGCCCGACGGCAGGACGTGCAGGCGCATGTTCGAATAATCGAGCGCGCCGTAACTGTTGCGGCCGATCAATTTCACATGAAAGCTTTGCCGTGCCGCCAGCAGGAATTCTTCGCAGGAACTGGCGCAGTCGCGGTCGACCAGCACCGCCACGCGCGCCGGCCGGCGCGGCTCCGGCGTGTCCACGCGTGTATAGCTGATGACGCCGCCACTTTCCTGCGGTACATATTCGCCTGGCTTGGCCGTGCGCATCTGCGCCACGGCCTGGGCCGCAAAAGCCGTGCACGCCTGGTCGCCGGGCGCCAGCAGCGCGCACACCTTTTCCTGGCCTTCGATATTGGCCGGCGTGGACAGCCATTCGGCGCCCATGCTGACGATTTCGCCTGAACTGATCCAGGACAACAGCGGCGCATACGTGCTGTCGCTGCCGCCGCCGTTGCGGCGCACGTCGAGGATCCAGTTGGGGCGCGCCGCCAGCGCCGCGCGATGGGTCTCGAGCAGGCTGGCCACGGCGGCGCGGTAGCTGCCGTGAAAGCTGGGCAGGGTCAGGAGCACAGTCGAGTCCGATAATATCTGCAGCACCGGTTGCTTCGATGGCGCCGCCTGTCCCGGCGCGGCGGGGCGGGCCGGCGCCGGTTTGGCGATATCGACCGCGCTGCCCGGCTTCACGTGCAAGTGGCCCTTGCGCCACGCGCGCGCATAGTTTTCCAGGATCGCATCGCACGTCTTGCCGTCGGCCGCGCCGGCGGCGGCCTTGGTGGCCGTGGCCAGCGTCAGGTCGAAATATGCCTGTCCCTTTTGCTCCAGGTGCTGGCGCGCGCCCGTGTCGTTCTCCAGCAGGAAGGGCGCCATGGCGCGCAAGTCCTGTACGCATGTTTCTCCCGGCGTGGTGGCCGCCGCGTGGGCGCCAGCCAGGGGCAGGGCGGATAGGGTCAGGGCGGCCAGCGCCAACAAGTTCAGTTTCATCGAGATCCCCCAGGTGTGGTGGCGCGGCTGCGCCGGTCATTGTTGTCGAAATACAATACACGAAAGATTGAAGAAGAAATATCGATTTCTGGCCGCGCCGTGGCTCGTTCGGCGGCCTGCCCACAGATGGGGCCGCCATGTCGCCGATATGCCGATATCGGCAATTTCCAGCTCATATCCAACAAGGAGGCCAAACTTTGTATCGCCAATCCCACGCTTTTGCCTGTTTCGGTTCTGTGTCGCGCAATATATGGCATAATCCTTGTGGATCACCGTATGATCTGGTATCACTTGATCACTTACTACAGGCTGTGGCAACGCTGCATAAATCATGATGAAGACGCTTTACGACAAACTCTGGGAATCCCACGTTGTTCGGGCCGAAGATGATGGCACGACAATTTTGTACATCGACCGGCACTTGCTGCACGAAGTCACCAGCCCGCAAGCCTTCGATGGCCTAAGCGTGGCGGGCCGCCAGCCGTGGCGCATTTCCGCCAACCTGGCCGTGGCCGACCATAACGTGCCCACCACCAGCCGGGTCGACGGCATTGCCGACCCGGTCTCGCGCCTGCAGGTGGAAACGCTGGACAAGAACGCCAAGCACTACGGCTTGACCTACTTCAATATGAACGACAAGCGCCAGGGTATCGTGCATGTGATCGGCCCTGAACAGGGCGCGACCCTGCCCGGCATGACGGTGGTCTGCGGCGATTCGCACACGTCCACGCACGGCGCGTTCGGCGCGCTGGCGCACGGCATCGGCACGTCCGAAGTGGAACATGTGCTGGCCACGCAGACCTTGCTGCAAAAGAAATCCAAGTCCATGCTGGTGCAGGTCGACGGCGCTCTGCCGGCCGGCGTGACGGCGAAAGATATCGTGCTGGCCATCATCGGCAAGATCGGCACGGCTGGCGGCACCGGTTACTGTATCGAATTCGGCGGCTCGGCCATCCGCGCCCTGTCGATGGAAGGACGCATGACGGTGTGCAACATGGCCATCGAGGCGGGCGCGCGCGCCGGCATCATCGGCGTGGACGACACCACCATCAATTACGTCAAGGGCCGTCCGTTTTCGCCGGCCGGTCCGCACTGGGAACGCGCCGTGGCCTACTGGCGCACGCTGCATTCGGATCCGGGCGCCCGTTTCGACCTGGTCGTCACGCTCAACGCGCAAGAGATCGAACCGCAAGTGACGTGGGGCACCTCGCCCGAGATGGTGGTCGGCATCGATGGCCGCGTACCGGATCCGGACAATGAGAAAGACAGCGTCAAGCGCGACGCCATCGAAAAGGCGCTCGTCTACATGGCGCTGAAGCCGAACACGCCGATCTCGGACATCCGCATCGACAAGGTCTTCATCGGTTCCTGCACCAATTCGCGCATCGAGGATCTGCGTGCGGCCGCCGCCGTGGTACGCGGCAAGTACCGCGCCTCGAACGTGACCCTGGCGCTGGTGGTGCCCGGTTCCGGCCTGGTGAAAGACCAGGCCGAGCGCGAGGGACTCGACCGCATCTTCAAGGATGCCGGCTTCGAGTGGCGCGAGCCGGGCTGTTCCATGTGCCTGGCCATGAATGCGGACCGCCTGGAACCGGGCGAACGCTGCGCCTCGACCTCGAACCGCAACTTCGAAGGCCGGCAAGGGCAGGGCGGACGCACGCACCTGGTGTCGCCCGCGATGGCGGCGGCGGCGGGCATCGCCGGCCACTTTGTCGACGTGCGGGCTTTGCGATGACGGCAGGGACTGGCGCCGCTGGTTTACACTAGCGTTCCCAGTCCCTTATTACCTATCAAGAAATCATCATGAAAAAACTCTTCGCCCTCCTTATCGCCACCGTCATCTTGTCCGGCTGCAACACCGTCTCCGGCATCGGCCGCGATGTGCAGAAAGTCGGCCAGGTCGTCACTGGCGCCGGCGGAAAATAAACCGTGACGTGCCGGCGCCCCGCGCCGCGCGTCTTACCGAGTAGAAACAGCATGGATAAATTTACGATTTACGAAGGCCTGGTAGCCCCGCTGGACCGCGCCAACGTCGACACCGACGCGATTATCCCGAAGCAATTCCTGAAATCGATCCACCGCAGCGGCTTCGGCCCCAACCTGTTCGACGAATGGCGCTACCTCGACCATGGCGAACCGGGCCAGGACAACAGCCGCCGCCCGCTGAACCCCGAGTTCGTGCTCAACGAGCCGCGCTACCAGGGCGCCTCGATCTTGCTCACGCGCAAGAATTTCGGCTGCGGCTCCTCGCGCGAACACGCGCCGTGGGCGCTTGATCAATATGGCTTCCGCGCCATCATCGCGCCCTCGTTTGCCGACATCTTCTTCAATAACTGCTACAAGAACGGCTTGCTGCCCATCGTGCTGTCGGAAAGCCAGGTCGAGCACCTGTTCAATGAAGTCAAGGCTTTCCCCGGCTACAAGCTGGTGGTGGACCTGGAACAGCAGTGCGTGCGTACCAGCAATGGTTCCGTCTCGTATCCATTCGAGATCGATGCCTTCCGCAAATATTGCCTGATGAATGGCCTCGACGATATCGGCCTGACCCTGCGCCATGCCGACGATATCCGCGCCTTCGAAGAGCGTCACTTGAATAGCCAACCGTGGCTCGCCAACGTCATTTAATCGATAAAAATATGAAAATTGCAATTTTACCCGGCGACGGCATCGGTCCTGAAATCGTCGCGCAAGCCGTCAAGGTCTTGAATGTGCTGGGCGAATCGTTTGAGCTGGAAACGGCGCCCGTGGGCGGCGCCGGCTATGCGGCCCATGGTCACCCGCTGCCGGAAGGCACGCTGGCGCTGGCGAAGGCGGCCGATGCCGTGCTGTTCGGTGCCGTGGGCGACTACCAATACGACAACCTGGAGCGCCAGTTCCGTCCGGAACAGGCGATTTTGGGCTTGCGCAAGAACCTGGGCCTGTTCGCCAACCTGCGTCCGGCCATCTTGTACCCGGAACTGGCGGGCGCCTCGACCCTGAAGCCGGAAGTGGTCTCCGGCCTGGACATTTTGATCATCCGCGAATTGACGGGCGACATCTATTTCGGCCAGCCCCGCGGCGTGCGCGAGTGCCCGGACGGTCCGTTCAAGGGCCAGCGCGAAGGTTTCGACACCATGCGCTATGCGGAAGGTGAAATCCGCCGCATCGCCCACGTGGCTTTCCAGGCCGCGCAAAAGCGCGACAAGCGCCTCACCAGCGTGGACAAGGCGAACGTGCTGGAAACCTTCCAGTTCTGGAAAGACATCGTCATCGACGTGCACAAGGAATACCCGGATGTTGCGTTAGATCATATGTACGTCGATAACGCGGCCATGCAGCTGGTGCGGGCGCCGAAGAAATTCGACGTCATGGTGACGGGCAACATGTTCGGCGACATCTTGTCGGACGCGGCAGCCATGCTGACGGGCTCGATCGGCATGCTGCCGTCCGCTTCGCTCGATGCCAACAACAAGGGCCTGTACGAGCCGTCGCACGGTTCGGCGCCCGATATCGCGGGCAAGGGCATCGCCAATCCGCTGGCGACGATCTTGTCGGCCGCCATGATGCTGCGCTATTCGCTGAACCGCGAAGAGCAGGCAAACCGCATCGAGGGTGCTGTCAAGCAGGTGTTGGCGCAGGGGCTGCGCACGGCCGACATCCACGAGGCGGGCACCACTTTGGTCGGTACCGAGGCCATGGGCGATGCCGTAGTGCGTGCATTAGGATAAAATATTTCAATGACGGCAGTCGCCGTCTCATCTTGAGGAATGGTAATGAAATTAGTTGGCTTGGTAGGTTGGCGCGGTATGGTCGGTTCGGTCCTGATGCAGCGCATGCAGGAAGAGGGCGATTTTGCCCACATCGAACCGGTGTTTTTCACCACTTCGAACACGGGCGGCGCGGCGCCGGCCATGGCGAAGAATGAAACCATCCTCAAGGATGCCAATAACATCGCCGAACTGTCCAAGTGCGACATCATCATTTCCTGCCAGGGCGGCGACTACACGAGCGCCGTTTTCCCGCAGCTGCGCGCTAGCGGCTGGAACGGTTACTGGATCGATGCGGCCTCGACCTTGCGCATGGAAAAAGACGCCGTCATCGTGCTCGACCCCGTCAACCTGCACGTCATCAAGGATGCGCTGGGCAAGGGCGTCAAGAACTACATCGGCGGCAATTGCACCGTGTCGTGCATGATGATGGGCCTGGGCGGCCTGTTCCAGCACGACCTGATCGACTGGATGACGTCGATGACGTACCAGGCGGCTTCGGGCGGCGGTGCGCAGCACATGCGCGAACTGCTGACGCAATTTGGCACCATCAACAGCTCCGTCAAGGCGCTGCTGGAAAACCCGGCTTCGGCCATCCTGGAAATCGACCGCCAGGTGCTGGCCACCCAGCACGGCTATTCGCCGGACGAAATCAAGCAATTCGGCGCGCCGCTGGCCGGCAACCTGATCCCGTGGATCGACAAGGACCTGGGCAACGGCCAGTCGAAGGAAGAGTGGAAGGCGGGCGCGGAAACGAACAAGATCCTGGGCCGCGGCATCGACTTCGGCACCAAGGAAATTGCTGTCGATGGCCTGTGCGTGCGCATCGGCGCCATGCGCTGCCATTCGCAGGCGCTGACCATCAAGCTGAAGAAAGACGTGCCGCTCGATGAAATCAACGACATCATCGCCAGCAACAATGAATGGGTGAAATTCGTGCCGAACACGCGCGAAGCGTCCGTGCGCGACCTGTCGCCGGCAGCCGTCACGGGCAGCCTGACGATTCCCGTCGGCCGCGTGCGCAAGATGAGCATGGGCGGCGAATACCTGTCCGCGTTCACCGTGGGCGACCAGTTGCTGTGGGGCGCGGCCGAGCCGCTGCGCCGCATGCTGCGCATTTTGCTCGACGCGTAACAGCCATAAATCAGCAATCAATTGCTGATCCAGATCAAGCCGGGGCTGTTTTCCCGGCTTTTTTTTCGTCCTGAGCCCGTCAAGGCTCAACCATGCGGAGCTTGCATAGCTCTGGGCATGATGATATGTTGATACCTCTGGAAAAGTAACAGTTTTCCCATGTCAACTAAGATGCCGCCAACTATGCCTGTACACACTCGTCCCCGGGTCGCCTCCCTTGCCATTAAAACACTCAGCAGCGCTGTCGCCTGTGCGGTGTTGTTGTCACCGGCGGCATCCGCAGCCGAGCTGGGCAAGATCACGGTGCTGTCCGCCGCCGGCCAGCCGCTGCGCGCCGAGGTCGAATTATCGGCCATCAAGCCCGGCGAGGCCGCCAGCCTGCTGGCCAAGCTGGCGCCGCCGGAGGCCTACCGCCAGGCCAACGTGGAATTCAATCCCGCGCTGAACGCCCTGACGTTTGCCGTGGAAAACCGCAATGGCAAGCCTTTCATCCGCATCAGCTCGGCGCAGCCTGTGGCCGAGCCCATGGTCGACCTGCTGCTGGAACTGAGCGGCAAGAGCGGGCGCCAGGTGCGCGAATACGCATTTGTGCTCGACACGCCCGAAGCGCGCCAGACGCGGGGCGCGCAAGTGACGGCGCCAGTCGAGCCAGGCAAGGCCAAGCCGGCCGCCGCCGCTGCCGATACCGCGCCGGCGAAAAAGGCGGCGGGCGAATACAAAGTCAAGGCGGGCGATACCCTGAGCCGCATCGCCAGTGAACTGAAGCCTTCGGGCGTGTCGCTCGACATGATGCTCGTCGCCCTGTACCGCGCCAATCCCGATGCCTTCAAGGGCGAGAACATGAACCGCATGCAGGCCGGGCGCATCCTGGCCGTGCCGGGCGCGGACGCCGTGCGTGCCACCGGTGCGGCCGAAGCGAAAGGCATCGTGACGGCGCACGCCATCGATTTCGAAGCCTACCGCAACAAGCTGGCGGGCCAGGTGTCGCAAAGCAAGCCGGCCAAGGCGGCGCAAGCGACGCAAAGCACGGCCGGCAAGATTGGCGCGACCAAGGTGCAGGAAAAGCCGACGGCTGTGAGCGAGTCGCAAGACAAGCTGAAACTGTCGAAAGCGGAGCCGGCGGCCAAGTCGGCCGGCAAGAGCGCCGTCGCCAGCGAGGAAGACAAGATCGCCAAGGCGAAACAGGTCGATGAAGCGGCTGCCCGCGTCAAGGAGCTGGAAAAGAACGTCAGCGACCTGGAAAAGTTGATGGCGGTCAAGAGCAAGGCCATGGCCGACAAGAGCGCCCCGGCGCCCGCCAAGCCTGCCGAGGCTGCTGCCAGCGCACCGGCAAGTGCGGCGGCCAGCGCCATCGCCAGCGCGCCGGCCGAAGCGCAGCCGCCCGCACCTCAGCCGGCCGCACCCAAGGCCAAACCGGTGCCGCTGGTGAAAAAACCGTCGCCGCTGGAACCGACGATTACCGACAAGATCAATGACCACCTGGGCGCCATCGGCATCGGCATCGCCGCGCTGCTGGCCGCCGTGGCCGCGCTGGTGGTCGCGCGCCGCCGCAAGGACGCGCCGCCCGCGCCGGAGAGCGTGGCTCCAGTGTTCGAGCCGGAGCCGCCCGTCGCGCCGCCGTCCGGCCTGGCGCCGGAAGACCAGCAGTCCGAAGCGAGCAATCACCTGTTCGGTACGGGCGCCGCCGCTGCCGGCGTCGCCGCCGCGGCGGGCGCCAGCGTGTTCGAAGGCAATGAAACGGACCCGGTCGCCGAAGCGGACGTGTATATCGCCTACGGCCGCGACGGCCAGGCGGAAGATATCCTCAAGGAAGCCTTGCGCATCCATCCGGAGCGCCATGCGGCCCGCTTGAAGCTGCTGGAAATCTATTCGGCCCGCAACGACGTGCGCGCGTTTGAAGACCAGGCCAGCGAGCTGTACAGCCTGACGCGGGGCCAGGGCGAAGAGTGGCCGCAAGCGGCCGCGCTGGGCCTGGCGCTCGACCCTACCAATCCCCTGTATGGCGATACGGAAGACGATGCCGTTGTCAGCCTGAGCAAGGGTGCCGGCGGCGACGTGCATGGCCACAGCATGGATTTGCCCGACGATTTGTCGACGCCCGCGCCGCTGGCCGACCTGGCGCCGGCCGAGCCGGTATCCTCCGTGACGGCCCGCGATGCGCGCGATCCCCTCGATTTTGACCTCGACAGCCTCGATTTCGAGCCCGTTTCCACCAGCGACCCGATCGTCATGCCGGGACCGGACAGCAAGCCGCAGCCGGCCGCGCACGATGCGCAGTATGACGCCAGCATGGATTTCGGCCTCGACCTGGAGCCGCCTGCCGGCCCCGTGAATGGCGTGGGCGCCGGCTTGACGCCGTTGCCTGACCCGTTGAAGGATGTGGACCTGGCCCATTTCGACCTCGACGAACCCGTGGCGCCGGCTGCCGCGCCCGTCGCGGCGGCCGAACCGTCGATCGACAGCCTGTTTGACGATGCGCAAACGCCGGCCACCTTGCCGGAAGCCATACCGCCTGCACAGGAATTCGACCTGTCCGGCATCGACCTGGACCTCAACGATGGCAAGACGGCCAGCGTGGGCGTGGACGACCCGCTGTCGGCCATCCACATGGAAATGGATACCAAGCTGGACCTGGCGATCGCTTACCAGGAAATCGGCGACAAGGAAGGCGCGCGCGAGCTGATCGATGAGGTCATCAAGGGCGGCAGCGAAGAGCAGGTTGCCAAGGCGAATACAATGAAGGCACTTCTGAGCTAAGCACCTGATACGACGTCCATGGCTGCGTTGCACGGTCTCGCCGTACTATTCGTACTGTCTTCGACCATGCGCCTGGCCCTGAACGCCGTCTCGTTCGCTTTCCAGCACCAGATACGACGTCCATGGCTGCGTTGCACGGTCTCGCCGTACTATTCGTACTGTCTTCGACCATGCGCCTTGCCCTGAACGCCGTCTCAGGCGCTGGCGTCGTCGGGAGGCGGGGCCGCCTTTGCGCCGGTATAATGCTTCGATGCAAAATATTACGACAGCAACGCCATTGAAGCGTATCGTCCTCGGCCTGCAGTACGACGGCACGGCCTGGCATGGATACCAGAAACAGGAAGACGGGCAAACGGTGCAGGACCAGCTGGAAAATGCGCTGGAGCAGTTTGCCCGCGTGCGCCTGGCCACCACCTGCGCCGGCCGCACGGACACGGGCGTGCATGCGCTCGAGCAAGTCGTGCATTTCGATACGGAATTGAACCGCGACGTGCACTCGTGGGTGCGCGGCGTCAACGCCTTCCTGCCGAAATCGATCGCCGTGCGCTGGGCGAAGGAACTCGACGGCGATCCGACGGTCAATGACTACTTCCACGCCCGTTTCAGCGCCCGCGCGCGCACCTATCATTATGTGTTGTACAACAACGCTACCCGTTCGCCGCTGGTGGAAGGGCGCGCCGGCTTCTTTTTCCGTCCGCTGGACGTGGAACTGATGCGCCAGGCCGTGCAGCCGCTGCTGGGCTGGCACGATTTCACGGCCTTCCGTGCCGCGCAATGCCAGGCCAAGTCGCCTGTCAAGCTGATGCATGACATCCGTATCGAGCGGCGCGGCGATTGCGTCATTTTTACGATTACGGCGAATGCCTTCCTGCATCACATGGTGCGCAACCTGGTCGGCTCGCTCGTGTATGTGGGCACGGGGCGCGAAAAGCCGGACTGGCTCGGGCATTTGCTGGAAAGCAAGGATCGCCACGCGGCGGCGCCTACCTTCATGCCCGACGGCCTGTACTTGGCGCAGATCGATTACGATCCGAAATGGGAGTTGCCGCAAGACAGCAGCAGCGCCTTGCCCTGGTTTTGAGCTGTATCAATAAAGGAATCGCATGCCACGCACACGCATCAAGATCTGCGGTCTGACCCGCGTCGAAGACATTCACGCGGTCGTGGCGGCGGGCGCCGACGCCATCGGCTTCGTGTTTTATCCGAAAAGCCCACGTTACGTCACGCCCGGGCAGGCCGCCAGCCTGATCGCGGCCATGCCGCCCTACGTGACGACGGTGGGCCTGTTCGTCAATGCCACCGTGGAAGAAGTGCGGGCAACCAGGGCCGTGGCGCCTTTATCTCTGCTGCAATTTCATGGCGACGAGACGCCCGAGCACAGCGCGGCGCTTGCTGGCGCCGTGAATACGCCGTTTACGCAAGTGTTCCGCGTCAAACCCGACACCCGCTTTGAAGATTTGCTAGAATACGAACAGCGCTATCGCGCCGCCAGTCCCTTGTTCTCGAGCCTCTTGCTCGATACCTATGTGGATGCGTATGGCGGTGCAGGAAAGGTATTCGATTGGTCCCTCATTCCAGAAGAACTCGCGCCTCGGGTCGTTTTAAGTGGTGGCTTGAGCGTACAAAACGCGACTGACGCAGTGGTGCGCGTGCGCCCTTACGCCGTCGACATCAGCAGTGGTGTCGAAGCGTCCAAGGGCATCAAGGACGCATCCCGAGTCCGCGCGTTTATCGCCGCGGTGCAGGATGCCGATGCCATCATTGCCAGAGGAAACCACCATGAATGACCACACCACAGCGCCCGGCGCAGCCGCCGCATTGTTCCACGCTACCGATTACCCGTTTCCCGACCTGCGCGGCCACTTCGGCCCCTACGGCGGCTCGTTTGTTGCCGAAACGCTCACGCACGCGCTGGCCGAGCTGAAGGACGCCTATGCGCGCTACAGCGTCGACCCGGAATTCCTCGAAGAATTCCGCTACGAGCTGAAACACTTCGTCGGCCGCCCATCGCCCATCTACCACGCCAAGCGCTGGTCCCAGATGGCGGGCGGCGCGCAAATCTATTTCAAGCGCGAAGACCTGAACCACACAGGCGCGCACAAGATCAACAACGTGATCGGGCAAGCCCTGCTGGCCAAGCGCATGGGCAAGCCGCGCATCATCGCCGAGACGGGCGCGGGCCAGCACGGCGTGGCCACGGCCACCATCTGCGCCCGCTTCGGCCTCGAATGCGTGGTCTACATGGGCAGCGAAGACGTCAAGCGCCAGGCGCAGAACGTGTACCGCATGAAATTGCTGGGCGCGACCGTCGTGCCCGTCGAATCGGGTTCGAAGACCCTCAAGGATGCGCTGAACGAAGCCATGCGCGACTGGGTCACCAACATCGAAAACACCTTTTATATCATCGGCACCGTGGCCGGACCCCATCCGTACCCGATGATGGTGCGCGATTTCCAGTCCGTGATCGGCGAGGAATGCCTGGTGCAGATGCCGGAAATGACGGGCCGCCAGCCCGACTACGTGCTGGCCTGCATCGGCGGCGGTTCGAACGCCATGGGCATCTTTTACCCGTACATCGACCAGAAGGATGTAAAACTGATCGGCGTGGAAGCGGCCGGTGAGGGATTGGACACAGGCAAGCATTCGGCCTCGCTGACGGCCGGCTTCCCGGGCGTGCTGCACGGCAACCGCACCTATCTGCTGCAGGATGAAAACGGTCAGATCATCGAGACGCATTCCGTCTCGGCGGGCCTCGACTACCCGGGCGTGGGGCCGGAACATGCGTGGCTGAAGGATTCCGGCCGCGCGCAGTACGTGTCGATCACGGATGACGAGGCATTGCAGGCATTCCACGACTGCTGCCATATCGAAGGCATCATCCCGGCCCTGGAATCGTCGCACGCGCTGGCCTACGCGGCCAAGCTGGCGGCCACCTTGCCGAAAGACCAGATCGTGCTGGCCAACCTGTCGGGCCGTGGCGACAAGGACATGCATACCGTGGCGGAGCGCATGGGGCTCAATTTCAGTTGAATAACTGACAACCCCCAGTAACGCGTAGGTCGGATTCGCGCGCAAGCACGTAATCCGGCATCCCCCACCGATAAAGAAAGCTCACCATGTCCCGTATCGCCGCCACCTTTGCCCAATTAAAATCCAATAACAAGACCGCCCTGGTCACGTTCATCACCGCCGGCGACCCCGGCCCCGACGCCACCGTGCCCCTGATGCACGCGCTCGTCGAGGGCGGCGCCGACGTGCTGGAGCTGGGCGTGCCGTTTTCCGACCCCATGGCCGAAGGCCCCGTCATCCAGCGCGCCTGCGAGCGGGCATTGAAATTCAATGTCGGCATCCACGACGTGTTCGCTTACGTGCGCCAGTTCCGTGAAACGAACCAGACGACGCCCGTGGTGCTGATGGGCTATGCCAACCCCATCGAACGCATCGGCAGCGCCGCGTTTATTGATGCAGCGCAAGCGGCCGGCGCCGACGGCGCGATCGTCGTCGACTATCCGCCGGAAGAGTGCGAGGAATTTGCTGGCGCCATGCGCGCGGCGGGCCTCGACCTGATCTTCCTGCTGGCGCCCACCTCGACGGAAGAGCGCATCGCGCAAGTGGCCAAGGTTGGCGGCGGCTTCAGCTATTACGTGTCGCTGAAAGGCGTCACGGGTGCCGGTAACATTGATACGGAACAGGTGGCAGAGCGCCTCGCGGCCATCCGCCAGCATGTAAAATTACCCATCGGCGTGGGCTTCGGCATCCGCGATGGCGCCACCGCCAAGGCCGTGGCCAAGGTGGCCGATGCCGTCGTGATCGGCAGCCGCATCATCCAGGAAATTGAAAATGCCCCGGAAGGGGGCGCCGTCGACGCCGTGCGCAGCTTTACGGCAGGTATCCGCGCCGCACTGGACGCCTGAGCAAGCTTGCCGTTTACGCAAGATGCGTTGGCGGCAAAGTTCGACAGCCCGGCGATAAACGGCTACACTTCGGCCACTGATTTGCCTGTTATTGTGCAATAGATAAAATTTTTGGTGGCGCCCTGCGGGGCGTCGCCGTTTACCGTCTGCCGGGGGCGTCCACCGACGCTACCCCTACAAGGGCCCAAGGAGAAAATATGAGTTGGTTGGAAAAACTGCTGCCACCGCGCATCCAGCGTTCTGATGCTGCCGCGCGCAAGACCATGCCGGAAGGCCTGTGGGTCAAGTGCCCGTCGTGCGAAGCCGTGCTGTACCGTACGGACCTGGAATCGAATTTGCACGTGTGTCCGAAATGCGACCATCACATGCGCATCCGCGCGCGTGAACGCCTCGACAGCCTGCTCGACGCGGGCGGCCGCTATGAAATCGGCCAGGAAATCCTGCCCGTCGATACCCTGAAGTTCAAAGACAGCAAGAAATACCCGGACCGCCTGAAGTCCGCCATGGAAGCGACGGGCGAGACGGATGCGATGGTCGTCATGGGCGGCGCCATCATGAGCCTGCCAGTAGTCGTGGCGTGCTTCGAATTCGAATTCATGGGCGGCTCCATGGGCTCGGTCGTGGGCGAGCGCTTCGTGCGCGGCGCGCAGATCGCGCTGGAGCAGAAAGTGCCGTTCATTTGCATCACCGCCACCGGTGGCGCGCGCATGCAGGAAGGCTTGCTGTCGCTGATGCAGATGGCGAAAACCACGGCCATGCTGACCAAGCTGTCGGAAAAGAAATTGCCATTCATCAGCGTGCTGACCGACCCGACCATGGGCGGCGTGTCCGCCTCGTTCGCCTTCATGGGCGACGTGGTCATTGCTGAACCGAAAGCGCTGATCGGCTTTGCCGGCCCGCGCGTGATTGAAAACACCGTGCGCGAAAAACTGCCGGAAGGCTTCCAGCGCGCCGAGTTCCTCGTCACCAAGGGCGCCGTTGACATGATCGTCGACCGCCGCAAGATGCGCGAAGAAATCGCCCGTCTGCTGGCCTTGCTGCAAAACCAGGCCGTTGAAGTGCTTGCTTAATCGCAAATAGTAACAGGCCGGGCGGTGTCCTGCGGACCCGCCCGGTTGCCACGCAACATCGTCTCCGCGCCGCGCGCACTGTCTCCTCATCAAGAAGTCTCCCATGCAAAACCTCCCCACCACCTTGCCGGACTGGCTCGCCCTGCTGGAAAACCGCCATTCGGAAACCCAGATCAACATGGGCCTGGACCGCGTGCAAGCCGTCAAGGCGCGCATGCAGCTCGCTTTTACTTGCCCCGTGATCATGGTGGCGGGCACGAATGGCAAGGGGTCCACCTGCGCCATGCTGGAATCCGTGCTGTTGCGTGCCGGCTACAAAGTGGGCTTGTACATCAAGCCGCATTTCCTCGATTTTAACGAGCGCGCCCGCGTGCTGGGCGAGATGGCCAGCGACGAACAGCTCGTCGCCAGCTTCCAGGCCGTCGAAGCCGTGCGCGGCGATACGCCGCTCACATATTTCGAATTCACCACCCTGGCCATCCTGCATCTGTTGTCGCAAGCCAACCTCGATGTGGCGATCCTGGAAGTGGGCCTGGGCGGGCGCCTGGATGCCGTCAACGTGATCGACGCGGACGTGGCCATCGTCACCAGCGTCGACATCGACCACACGGATTACCTTGGCGACACGCGCGAAGCGATCGGCTTTGAAAAGGCGGGCATCTTCCGTCCGGGCAAGGCGGCCATCTGCAGCGACCCCGTGCCGCCGCAATCGCTGATCGACCATGCCGAGGCCATCGGCGCCGACCTGTGGCTGATGGGCCGCGATTTCAACTATTCGGGCGACAAGCAGCAGTGGAACTACGGCGGGCGCGAGCAGCGCCGCAATTCGCTGGCCTACCCGAGCTTGCGCGGCGCCAACCAGATCCTCAATGCGACGGCCGTGCTGGCCGCGCTGGAAGTGCTGAAGCTGAAACTGCCCGTGGGCGCGCAGGAAGTGCGCACGGGCCTCGTGACGGTGGAATTGCCGGGCCGCTTCCAGGTCTTGCCTGGCCGCCCGAGCGTGATCCTTGATGTAGCGCATAACCCCCACGCGGCCTCGGCGCTGAATCAGAACCTGGGCAATATGGGTTTCCACCCGTACACCTACGCCGTCTTTGGCTCCATGCACGACAAGGATATCGATGGCGTGCTGGCCGCGATGAGCGAGCACGTCGACCACTGGTGCCTGACGGGCCTGCCTTCGCCGCGCGCGGCCACGGCCTCCGAACTGGCTGCCAAGGTGCAGATCATGCTCGAAGATAGGCCCGACAGCAGCGAGCACACTGTGTCTATTTTCGATGATCCGGCACAAGCTTTTGCAAATGCAATGAGCCGGGCCGGTGAGAATGATAGAATTGTGGTCTTTGGTTCTTTCCTCACCGTCGCCGGCGTGATGAAGGCCCGAAAATCCTCACTTCACTGAAACGCACTCGACTGAAAATCACGCATGGGCTTGTTCTCGAAACTGTTTAAAAACAAGCAAGAATCCTCTGGCGAAGACAGCGGCTTTTATGTCCCTGGCGAAGCGCAGTCGCCGACCCGCAAACGCGCCGCCAACACCTCCGGTGGCGGCGGATCGCGCCGTGGCGGCAAGGAAGCGCCGGACCCGGTCTTGCCTGAAAAAAAGCGCGCACGCCGCCGCTTGGTCGGGGCCATTGCCCTGGCCCTGGGCGTGGCCGTCGGCTTGCCGATGCTGCTCGATTCCGAGCCGAAAGCACCGTTCAACGATATCGCCATCGACATTCCGTCGAAGGAAAAGGCTGCGCCTGCACCGGCGCCCGTGCCGGCCGTTCCGGCCCGGGCTGCGGCGAATGGCCTGGACCAGTCCGAGGAAATCGTCGACGCACCGCTGCCGCCTGCGGCCAAGCCGACACCGGCGCCCGTGCTGGCCGCCGCCCAGCCTGCACCGGTCAAGCCAACCTACGTGGAGCCGAAACCCGAACCCAAGCCTGAACCCAAGCCCGTGAAGGTGGAGCCGAAACCGGAACCGAAACCCGAGCCGAAGCACGAAGCCAAGCCGGAGCCGAAACACGAGCCCAAGCCCGAGTCCAAGCCGGAACCCAAGCATGAAGTAAAACCGGAAGCCAAGCCTGAACCGAAGCCTGCCAAGCCGGCGCAATCGGCCGACGATGCCGCGCGCGCGCTGGCGATTCTGGAGGGCAAGCCGCAAGAAAAAGCGCAAGACAAGGCCCACGACGCCGGCAGCGGCAAGTTCGTGGTGCAGGTGGCGGCGCTGGCGACGCAGGACAAGGTCGACGAATTGCAGGACAAGCTGCGCGAAGCGGGCATCAAGTCGTACACGCAGAAAGTCTCCAGCCCGGCGGGCGAGCGCATCCGCGTGCGCGTGGGGCCGTTCGGCAGCCGCGAAGACGCGGAAAAGACGCGCGCCAAGCTGCAAAAGCTGGGCCTGGGCGGCAGCCTGGTACCGGCGTGATGTTGCAAGGCTGAACGCGCGTGACGATCTTCGATTACCTGGTGCTGTTCGTGCTGGTGACGTCCGTGCTGATCAGCATGATGCGTGGCCTGGTCAAGGAAATACTGTCGTTGGTCAGCTGGATCGTGGCGTTCGTGATTGCCAACGCCTATGGCGCCACCCTGGCGAAATTCCTGCCGGAAGCCGTGCCGGGCGAAGCCATCCGTTTGTTGCTGGCCTTCGTGGTGCTGTTCATCGGCGTGCGCATTTTGATGGGATTGCTGTCCATGACGGTCGACGCCCTCGTCAAGGTGACGGGCCTGAGCCTGGCCGACCGCACCCTGGGCAGCCTGTTTGGCGTGGCGCGGGGCCTTGTGATCGTGCTGACCGCCGTCATCTTGTGTGGCATGACGTCCATACCGCAGCAGCCATTCTGGAAAAACGCGCAGCTCAGCCCGCTCGCGGAGCAGGGCGCGCGCGCCATCAAGCCTTATCTGCCTGCCGCTTACGCGCAGCATGTGAAATTTTGAATTTTTTTTAAAATCAGTAGCACAGTTTAGGAGCACACCATGTGTGGCATCGTCGGCGTCGTTTCCCATCAACCTGTCAATCAATTGCTCTATGATGCATTGTTGCTTTTGCAACATCGCGGTCAGGACGCGGCAGGGATTGCGACCAATCACAGCAGTATGTTTTCCATGCACAAGGCCAACGGCCTCGTACGTGACGTCTTCCGTACGCGCAACATGCGTTCGCTGCAAGGCAATTCGGGCATCGGCCACTGTCGTTATCCGACGGCCGGTTCGTCGAGCGAAGAGGAAGCGCAGCCGTTTTATGTGAATGCGCCATTCGGCATCACCCTGGCGCACAATGGCAACCTGACCAACTGGGAACAGTTGAAGCAGGAAATGTTCAAGAACGACCGCCGCCATATCAATACCGACTCCGACTCGGAAGTGCTGCTCAACGTGCTGGCGCATGAAATCCAGGAAGCGACGACGGGCCTGAACCTGGACCCGGACGCCATCTTCAAGGCCGTCACCGTGCTGAACCGCCGCGTCAAGGGCGGCTACGCTGCCGTGGCGCAAATCGCCGGCGTGGGCTTGCTGGCCTTCCGCGACCCGCACGGCATCCGTCCGCTGTGCCTGGGCATCAATGAAACGGAGCAGGGCGCCGAGTACCTGATTGCCTCCGAATCCGTGGCCCTGGAAGGCATGGGCTTCCGTTTCGTGCGCGACATCGGTCCCGGCGAAGCCGTCTTCATCGACGCCGACAAGCAATTGCACAGCCGCCAGTGCGCCGACAACGCCAGCCTGAATCCATGCGTGTTCGAATTCGTCTACCTGGCCCGTCCCGACTCTGTCATCGATGGCGCCTCCGTGTATGCCACGCGCCTGAAAATGGGTGAATACCTGGCCGAGAAGATCCGCACCGAGTTGCCTGGCGTGCATATCGACGTGGTCATGCCGATTCCCGATTCCTCGCGTCCGGCCGCCATCCAGCTGGCCATGGCGCTGAACATCGAGTACCGCGAAGGCTTCATCAAGAACCGCTACATCGGCCGCACCTTTATTATGCCGGGCCAGGCGGCGCGCAAGAAATCCGTGCGCCAGAAGCTCAACGCGATTCCATCCGAATTCAAGGATAAAGTGGTCTTGCTGGTCGACGATTCCATCGTGCGCGGCACCACCAGCCGTGAAATCGTGCAGATGGCGCGCGAGGCGGGCGCGACGAAAGTCATCTTCGCCTCGGCCGCGCCGCCGGTGATCTACCCGAACGTGTACGGCATCGACATGCCGACGCGCGACGAGCTGATCGCCTACGGCCGCACGACGGAAGAAGTCTGCCGCGAAATCACGGCCGATTACCTGGTGTACCAGGATATCGGCGCGCTGAAGCAGGCCATCGCCGACGTCAACCCGGCACTGGTCAACTTCGAGGCATCGTGTTTCGATGGCATCTACGTGACGGGCGACGTGTCGCAGGAATACCTGGACCGCCTGGAGTATGCGCGCCACCATCCGAAGGCGGCAGCGCCCGAAGATACACCGCGCTCCCAGCTGAACCTGAACCTCGCCACCACCGAAGGGTGATGTGGAGCCCGGCTATGGCCGGGCTTTTTTTTATCTGATATTTCTCGCTGCCTTGCGCGCCACTTGATTATGAGCAACAACAAAAACTACGGCTTTACCACCACCATCCTGCATAACGACCGCCGCAAGGGCATCGAGCATGGCTCGCTGCACAAGCCCGTGCACACTTCCGTTGCGTTTGGTTACGCCGACGCGCGCCAGCTCGCCTCCGTCTTCCAGGGCAAGGAGCCGGGCTTCCGCTATGGCCGCCAGGGCAACCCGACCGTCTCAGCGCTGGAAGACAAGGTCAACAAGATGGAAGACGGCGTGGCGACCCTGTGCTTTGCCACCGGCATGGGCGCCATCGGCGCCGTGGTGCAGTCCTTGCTGCGCGCGGGCGACCATGTCGTGTCGTCGGCCTTTCTGTTTGGTAATACCAACAGCCTGTGGCAAACGGTGACGGGGCAAGGCATCGGCGTGTCGTTCGTCGATGCCACTGATGTGGCGAACGTGGCGGAGGCCATCACGCCGGCCACGCGAATTGTTTTTGTGGAAACTATTGCCAATCCTCGCACGCAGATCGCCGACCTGGCAAAAATCGGTGACTTGTGCCGCGAGAAGGGTATTTTGTACATCGTTGACAACACCATGACGACGCCATACCTGTTCCGTCCGAAAGCCGTGGGCGCGGGCCTGGTGGTCAATGCGCTGACGAAATCCATCGGCGGCCACGGCAATGCCCTGGGCGGCAGCTTGACGGATACGGGTGTGTTCGACTGGACGCAATATCCGAATATTTTCGAGAATTACAAAAAAGCGGCGCCCACGCAGTGGGGCATCGCGCAAATCCGCGCCAAGGCCTTGCGCGACTTCGGCGCCTCGCTGGGGCCGGAAGCGGCGCACCATATCGCCGTCGGCGCGGAAACCATGGCCTTGCGCATGGACCGTACCTGTTCGAACGCCCTGGCGCTGGCCACCATGCTTGCCGCCGATCCGCGCGTGGCAGCCGTGCATTACCCGGGCTTGCCGTCGCACCCGCAGCATGCGCTGGCGACGGACTTGTTCCGCAGCTATGGTTCGCTGTTCAGCTTTGAATTGAAGGATGGCATCGACTGCTTCGATTTCCTCAATCGTTTGAATCTGGCCATTCCAGCGAGCAACCTCGGCGACACGCGCACCCTGGTCATTCCCGTCGCCCACACGATCTTCTATGAGATGGGTGCCGAGCGGCGTGCCAGCATGGGTATCGCCGAATCGCTGATCCGCGTCTCCGTCGGCATCGAGGACGAGGTGGATCTGCTCGAGGATTTCCGCCAGGCACTCGATGTATAAGTCGCCGGACAAATGAAAAGGGCCGCAACAGTCATGTTGTTGCGGCCCTTTTTGTGTGCAGTCGTTTAATGCCAGCTGCGCATCAAGCCCACGGCCAGGCCTTCCAGGGCGAATTCGTCTTCCGGCGACACGGTAATGACCTTGAAGTCGGGGTTTTCCGGCAGCAATTCGATGACGGAGCCCGTCTTCTTGTAGCGCTTGACGGTGACTTCGTCACCGATGCGGGCGACGACGATCTGGCCGTTCTTGGCGCTGTCGACCTTCTTGACGGCCAGTAAATCGCCATCCATGATGCCGGCGTCGCGCATGGACCAGCCGCGCACCTTCAGCAGGAAGTCGGGCTTGGCCGAGAACAGGGCCGGGTCCACGTTGTAGCTCGCTTCCAGGTTTTCCTGCGCCAGGATGGGCGAACCGGCCGCCACCCTGCCGATCAGGGGCAGCGACATCAGCAGCGCCGCCGGCACTTTCGATGGCGGCGCTTCGGCCGCCGCGCCGATCAGGCGGATGCCGCGCGAGGTGCCGGGCGAAATCTCGATGGCGCCCTTGCGGGCCAGGGCCTGCAAATGCTCTTCGGCCGCATTGGCCGATTTGAAACCCAGTTCATTGGCGATTTCGGCACGGGTGGGAGGAAAGCCCGTGTTTTCAATCGCGTCCTTGATCAGGTTCAGGATTTGTTCTTGTCGTGCTGTCAGCTTGATCATGAGCGGTGGGTGCATACTGAAATGCTGTCTATATGAACAGTCTGTATTTTTGTACAGTATCGTCCACTATGCAAGGGGATTTCCGTGTTTTCGGCGAATTTCGCAAGAAATACTTGTCCGCGGTCGGAAAGTGCGGTGGCGCGCGGCCTTTTCGGGCGCTGGTGCAAGCAATGATTGAAACGTTTGCAAAAGGCGGTTATAATCTTCGGCTGACCTTCCCACACCCGTCTTGACGCCGGGGTGGGCGATTATCAATCCGACCTGAAGGAGTTTGCATGCGTCATTATGAAATAGTCTTTATCGTCCATCCGGACCAAAGCGAGCAAGTGCCCGCGATGATCGAACGCTACAAAGCCAGCGTAACCACCCGCGGCGGTTCGGTTCACCGCGTGGAAGATTGGGGCCGCCGTCAAATGGCTTACTCGATCCAAAAGCTGCCTAAAGCACACTACATCTGCCTGAACATCGAATGCGACAACGAGACCCTGGTCGAGTTGGAAACAGCATTCAAATTCAATGATGCCGTGTTGCGTCACCTGACCGTTAAAATGAAGAAAGCTGAAACAGCTCCTTCGCCGATGATGAAATCGGTACAACGCGAAGACGCGGCCAAAAGCCACCGCACCGAAGCACCAGCAGCCGCTCCAGCCGCAGCAGCAGCTTAATTCTTGACCAGGATCGTGCGCTGAACCAGCTACAAGTCACCGCCATCATTGCCGAGCGCGAAATATTGCGCTATACCCCGGCAGGGCTGCCGATTGTGAATGCAGTATTGCAACACAGTTCGCAGCAGATGGAAGCAGGGATTGCCCGTTTGACCGAGTTTGATGTTGCCGCGCTAGCCGCTGGCGAAATTTCAGGCAGGTTCAGCCAGGCAAGCTTGGGCGGGGTGTATCAGTTCACGGGTTTCCTGGCCAGGAAGAGCCGCAACAGCAAGAGTTTGGTGTTTCACATCATTGATTTTAGTGCAGTCAATTCTGACTAGCGCATTTTAGATACAGGAGCCTGACATGGCATTCGGTAAAAAGTTCGACAAAAATAAGCTCAAGCTTAAAGAAAAACGCAAACAGCAAAACCCTTTGTTCAAACGTAAGAAGTTCTGCCGCTTCACGGCAGCTCACGTTGAGCAAGTCGACTACAAAGACGTCGACACGCTGAAAGACTTCGTCCAGGAAAACGGCAAGATCATGCCAGCACGCCTGACCGGTACCAAAGCGCACTACCAGCGCCAAGTCGACACCGCAATCAAGCGCGCTCGCTTCCTCGCGCTGCTGCCATACACCGATCTGCACCACGCTTAATCGGTCAGATATTCCTGGAGAAGAACTATGCAAATCATTCTGTTAGAAAAAGTTGTAAACGTCGGTAACCTCGGCGAAGTCGTCAAAGTCAAAGACGGTTACGCACGTAACTTCCTGATCCCGCAACGCCTGGCACGTCGTGCTACGGCAACCGCTGTGGCTGAATTCGAAGTCAAGCGCGCCGAACTGGAAAAAGCTGCTGCCGCCAAACTGGCCGCATCGCAAGCCCAGGGCGAAAAACTGAGCGGCCTGACCGTTCAAGTTGCTCAAAAAGCTGGCGTCGATGGCCGTCTGTTCGGTTCCGTCACCAACTTCGACATCGCTGAAGCGCTGACCAAGCAAGGTTTTGCTGTTGAAAAAGCACAAATCCGCATGCCTACCGGCCCGCTGAAGATCGTTGGCGAGCACAACGTTTCGGTTGCTCTGCACACCGACGTGGTCGTGGAAGTTGTTATCGCTGTCGTTCCAGACGCGAACGCGTAATCGTCTGCGGGCCTGGCCCGCAAGCGCTACCGCACTATGAAAAGCCGGGTTCGCCCGGCTTTTTTGTGGCCTTTTTTTCGCTCATTTTCAGCCCTTTATTTTTGCCAGTACGCCGAAGCGGGTATAATTCGCGCCATGAACGCCCCCTCTGATCCGCAACTGGATTCCCTCCGTATTCCGCCGCATTCGATCGAAGCAGAACAATCCGTTATCGGTGGTCTGCTGCGCGACAATGCCGCCTATGACCGCATCGCCGACTTCATGCATGCGGAGGATTTCTATCGCTATGACCATCGCATCATCTTCGAGCAAATCGTCAAGATGGTTAACGCTTCCAAGCCAGCCGATGTCATTACTGTTTTTGAAACCCTGACCCAGCTCGGCAAGGCCGATGATGTGGGCGGACTCGCTTACCTGAACGCCATGGCGCAAAACACGCCATCGGCCGCGAACATCCGGCGCTATGCCGAGATCGTGCGCGACCGCGGCGTGCTGCGCAAACTCATCACCGTCGCTGACGATATCTCCGGCACGGCCTTCAGCCCGCAAGGCAAGGAAGTCAAGCAGATGCTTGACGAGGCCGAGTCGAAGATTTTCGCCATCGCCGAAGAAGGCGCGCGCGGCGCCCAGGGCTGGACCGCCATCCAGCCCCTGCTGACGCAGGTGGTCGAGCGCATCGACGAGCTGTACAGCCGCGACAACCAGAGTGAAATCACGGGCGTGCCCACCGGTTTCATCGACCTCGACCGCATGACCTCCGGTCTGCAGCCGGGCGACCTGGTGATCGTGGCGGGCCGTCCGTCGATGGGCAAGACGGCGTTTTCCGTCAACATCGGCGAAAACGTGGCCATCGACAGCGGCTTGCCCGTGGCCGTGTTCTCGATGGAGATGGGCGGCGCCCAGCTGGCCATGCGTATGCTCGGCTCCGTCGGACAGCTCGACCAGCACCGCCTGCGCACGGGCCGCCTGAACGACGAAGACTGGCCGCGCCTGACGAATGCGATCCAGAAGATGAACGACGCGCAGTTGTACATCGATGAAACGCCGGCGCTCAACTCGATCGAATTGCGCGCCCGCTCGCGTCGCTTGTCGCGTCAATGCGGCAAGCTGGGCCTGATCATCGTCGATTACTTGCAACTGATGTCGGCCAATACCCCGGGCGACAACCGCGCCACGGAGATTTCCGAGATTTCGCGGGGCTTGAAAGGTCTGGCGAAGGAACTCGGTTGTCCCGTGATCGCGCTGTCCCAGCTGAACCGCTCGCTGGAACAACGTCCCAATAAACGTCCTGTCATGTCCGACTTGCGCGAATCGGGCGCTATCGAGCAGGATGCCGACGTGATCCTGTTCATTTACCGCGACGAGGTGTATAACCCCGACTCGCCGGACAAGGGAACGGCCGAAATCATCATCGGTAAACAGCGTAACGGTCCAATCGGCAGCATCCGCCTCACCTTCATGGGGCAGTACACCAAATTTGGCAATTACAGTGGTGGCCTGGCGCTTTACCAAGGCGACTAAGACTCAGCAGCACTGGCAATTCCATCGGCCGCCCCCGACAACGGGGCGGCTTTCTGTAGTAAATAACACGACTCAATGCTTAACGGAGAATGACATGTTTGGACGCTTGATGCCCACTGAGGGCAAGTTTTTTGAATTGTTTAACCAGCACGCGGAACTGTGCGTCAAGGGCGCCAAAGAGATGCTCGGCCTGATGACCAATTTCGACGACCTGGAAAACCGCGTGCATGCGATCGAAAGCATCGAGAAACAGGCGGACAAAGTCACCTACGCCACCGTGGAAATGCTGCACAAGACCTTCATCACGCCGATCGACCGCGATGACATCCATCAGCTGATCACGCGCCAGGACGACATCCTCGACCTGCTGGAAGATGCGGCGCAAACCGTCTCGCTGTACGACCTGAAAGCCGTCACGCCGGAAGCCAAGCGCCTGGCCGAACTGGTGCTGGCCTGTACCGAGAAAGTGCGCGACGCCGTCGCCATGCTGCACAACATGGACAACTCGCGCAAGATCGTCGCCATCTGCGAAGAGATCGACCGCCTGGAATCGGATGCCGACCACGTGATGCGCGCCGCCATGTCCAAGCTGTTCCGCGACGAGCCGGACGTGCGCAACCTGATCAAGCTGAAAGCGATCTACGAAATTCTGGAAACCGTGACCGACCGTTGCGAAGATGTGTCCAATATTATCGAAGGCATCATCGTCGAAAACGCGTAAGCGTTGGGCCTGTCCTGAACCAGAATCAGAAAAGAAACTATAATGACCATACAAATCAGCATCTACGTGCTAGGCCTGTTGATCGTCCTGGCGCTGCTGTTTGACTTCATGAACGGCTTCCACGATGCCGCCAACGCGATTGCCACGGTGGTCTCGACGGGCGTCTTGAAACCGCAGACCGCGGTTGCCATGGCCGCCACGTTCAACTTCGTCGCCATCTTCGTGTTCCACCAGCTGACCGTGGCCGCCACGGTGGGCAAGGGCACCATCGACCCGGCCGTGATCGACCAGTACGTGATCTTCGGCGCGCTGATGGGCGCCATCTTCTGGAATTTGTTTACCTGGTACTACGGCATTCCGTCGTCGTCCTCGCACGCCCTGATCGGCGGCCTGGTGGGCGCCGCTGTCGCCAAGTCCGGCACGGGCGCGCTGGTCGCGGCCGGCCTGTGGAAAACCGTGGCCTTCATCGTCATCGCACCCGTGCTGGGCTTCGTGTTCGGCTCGATCATGATGCTGATCGTGTCGTGGATCTTCGTGCGTTCGACGCCGCGCAAGGTCGACAAGTGGTTCCGCCGTTTGCAACTGGCATCGGCGGCGGCCTACAGCCTGGGGCACGGCGGCAACGATGCGCAAAAAACCATCGGCATCATCTGGATGCTGCTGATTGCCGCAGGTTACTCCAGCGCGGCCGATGCCATGCCGCCGATGTGGGTCATCATCTCGTGCTACACGGCCATCAGCTTCGGTACCCTGTTCGGCGGCTGGCGCATCGTCAAGACCATGGGCCAGAAGATCACCAAGTTGAAACCGGTCGGCGGCTTTTGCGCCGAAACGGGCGGCGCCATCACCCTGTTCGTCTCGACCGCGCTGGGCATTCCCGTGTCGACCACGCACACGATCACGGGCGCCATCGTCGGCGTCGGCTCGTCGCAAAAAATGTCGGCCGTGCGCTGGGGCGTGGCGGGCAATATCGTCTGGGCCTGGATCTTCACGATTCCCGCTTCCGCTTTCGTCGCCGCGGTTGCCTGGTGGATTGGCCACCACATTATGTAAGGCACCTCTGCAAACCTACTGCGCAGCCCACTATCGAATCTCCGTTGCTCACTGTACTAAAGTACAGCTCCGCTACTCAATCCGATATCGGGCTTGCTCGCTACGGTTTTCAGAGGGCCTTGGGCCAACTGGGCACATTTATAAAAAAGGAACCGTAAGGTTCCTTTTTTTATGCGCCGGCCAGTTCCACCGTCAGTCCCTCGCAGGCGAGGAACACCTGCAGGCCGGCCAGACGGCTCGCATAGCGGCCCATCACGTCGGCAAACACGGCTTCGAGCTGCTCGTCGCTACGGGTTGGTTCGTGGTGGGTGCAGTACAGGCGCCGCGCGCCGCAGCGCAGGGCCAGGTCGAAGGCGGCGTCGAAGGTGCCGTGGCCCCAGCCCTGCTTGCCCGGGTATTCCTCGCGCGTGTACGAGCAATCCATGATCAGCGCGTCGACGCCGGCGACCAGCGCGTCGATGCCGGCCTGGCGCTGTGCGTTGCGCGCCGCGCAGGCAGCGTGCTCGGCGTGGCCGGGCGGATGCAGGTTATAGAACGGTTCATGGTCGCCGCTGAAAAACAGCGAGGCGCCGCCGCAGTCGATGCGGTAGCCGAGGTTGACCACCGGATGGTTCATTTCCGCGCCGCGCACGCGTGCGCCGCCCACTTCGACGGCTTCGCCCGGTGCCAGGGTGCGGTACTCGATGCTGGCCGCCATGGCCGCTTCGCTGACGGGAAAATAACTGCCCTGCAGCTGCACCGCCATCACGTGTTCGATGCCGCGTCCGCTGATGCCGTCCAGCGCGCCATGCAGGCGCATGCGGTTGCCGGCCACGAACAGGGGCGAGAACATGGGCAGGCCGTGGATGTGGTCCCAGTGGCTGTGCGTGATGAAGACGTGCGCGTCGACGGGCTGGCCCGGCGGCAGTTGCTGCGCCAGCGCGAAGATGCCGCTGCCCGCATCGAGAATGATCAGGCTGTCGTTGTCGGTGCGCACCTCGATGCACGTGGTGTTGCCGCCATAGCGCGCCGTGCGCGGGCCGGGGGAGGGGATGGAGCCGCGCACGCCCCTGAACGTGAATTTCATTCAGTACCTTGTTACGGTGTAATTATTGTTGATTCTATTCTAATTAATGAGATTGGCGGCAACATTTATGTGTGTTGCAATACGGAAAGTTATTTCATTTTGTTGTGACTAAGTAATGTACAGTGCGCAGGGTGGCCGTTACACTGGCGCTTGCCGACTTCCCCTTTTTTGCTTGCCCATTTCCTGATTGCCACCAACATGCCTCAGTTGCACCCTGAGAAAATCGCCCACAGACTGGAGCAATTGACCGAACTCAGTGTCGCGCTCGGCCACGGCCTGGGCGGCGAGGGGCATGATATCGGCGCGTTGTTGCAGCGCATCGTGCTGCTGGCAAAAAGCATGAGCGGCGCCGATGGCGCGACCCTGTACCGGCCCGCGCTGGAGGGGCGCCAGCTGGCGTTCGACATCAGCGTCAACGACAGCCTGGGCATTGCGCAGGGGGCGGACATGGGCTTGCCGGGCGTGCCCCTGTTCGATGGCGCGGACCAGCCCAATCTGGCCTCGGTGGCAGCGTATGCGGCAAACATGCGCCGCAGCGTGAATATCGCCGACGTCTACCGCGACGAGGGCTTCAATTTTTCCGGCATGCGCGATTTCGACCGCCACCACGGCTACCACACGCAATCGATCCTGACCGTGCCCATGAGCGACCACGAGGGCGACTTGATCGGCGTGCTGCAGCTGGTCAATGCCAAGGATGGCGAGACGGGCCAGGTGCGCGCCTTTTCCTCCACCGACCAGCGTTTCATCGAGGCGCTGGCTGCGCAGGCAGGCGTGGCGCTGACCAATCAGCTGCTCATCTCTCAGCTGGAAGAGTTGCTCGAGTCGCTCGTTACCCTGATCAATATCGGCATCGACGAAAAGTCACCCTACACGGGACGGCACTGCCAGTTCGTGCCCGAGTTGACGATGCTGCTGGCCGATGCCGCGCATGCCACGCAAACGGGGCCGCTGGCCGATTTCCGGCTCAGCGACAACGAGCGCAAGCAGTTGTGGCTGGCCGGCCTGCTGCACGATTGCGGCAAGATCACCACGCCCGTGCACGTGGTTGACAAGGCCACCAAGCTGGAAACGATTTTCGACCGCATCGCCCTGATCGACACGCGCTACGAAGTGCTGCTGCGCGACGCCGAGATCGCGGCCCTGCGCCAGCAGGCGGCGCAGCCGCAGCAGAAGGACGCCATCGCCCGCGCGCTGGAGCTGGAGCAGGCGGCGCTGCGCGAGGAGCGCGACTTCATCCGCAGGGTCAACATCGGCGGCGAGAGCATGGCGCAGGCCGACCAGGAAAGAGTGCGGCAGATCGCCCGGCGCCGCTGGCGCGCGGCCGACGGCGAACTGCGCGATTTTCTCGATGCCGACGAGACGGAAAACCTGACCATCCGCGCCGGCACCCTGACGGCGGCCGAGCGGGCCATCGTCAACAACCATATCAGCGTGTCGATTCGCATGCTCGAAGCGCTGCCGTGGCCCAAGCACCTGCAGAAGGTGCCGGAATACGCGGGCGGCCACCACGAGCGCATGGATGGCAAGGGTTATCCGCGCGGGCTGACGAAAGAGCAGATGTCGGTGCCGGCGCGGCTGATGGCGATTGCCGACATCTTCGAGGCGCTGACGGCGCGCGACCGGCCGTATAAAAAGGGCAAGTCGCTGTCCGAATCGCTGCGCATCCTCGGCAATTTCAGCCTGAACGGACATATCGACCCGGAGCTGTTCGACGTTTTTATCCGCAGCAAGGTCTATCTGACCTTCGCTGAAAAGCACATGCATCCGAGCCAGATCGATGCCGTCGACGAGGCAGCCATTCCGGGCTATACCCCTTGAAGCTGCCGCTGGCCTGGCGCAAGCATGGCGCGCGTTTCGCGCTGGGCGTAATGCTGACGCTGGCCGCCGCCGTGCTGTGCCTGGCCGGGAATGAGAATATTGCCCGCCTCGATGCCATGCTGGGCGACTGGCGCATGCGCCTGGATGCGCCGCAGCTGGACCGCCGCATCGTCATCGTCGACATCGACGAGCAAAGCCTGGCCCGCGTGGGCCGTTTTCCCTGGAGCCGCGACGTGCAGGCGCGCCTGGTACGCCAGCTCACCGGCCATTACGGCGTGGCCGCGCTGGGTTTCGATATCTCGTTTCCCGAAGCGGACACCAGTTCCGGTTACGCCGTGCTGCAAGGCCTGGCGCGCGGCGAACTGGCCGGCGTGGCCGGCTTGCCGGCGCAGCTGGAAAAGCTGCGCCCGGCCATGGACTACGACGGCCTGTTTGCAGGCGCCATGCGCGGCCAGCCCGTGGTGCTCGGCTACAGCGTCTCGGGGCAGCAAAGGAAGGGCGTGCTGCCCAAACCCGCCTTCACCGTCGCCGATTTGAACGGGCGCACGGTCACGGCCTACGTGGCGCGCGGCTACGAAGCCAATATCGCGCCCCTGCAGGACGCCGCGCAGGGCGCCGGCATCTTCACGGCGCTGACCGATGCCGATGGCGTCGTGCGTTCCTCGACCCTGTTGCAGCGCATCGGCGACGGCTATTATCCTTCGCTGTCGCTGGCCACCGTCGCAGTCTACCTGCAGGCGCGCGCCATCGCCCCCCGTTTCACGGGCACGGCCGATACCCTGTCGGCACGCGAACTGGCCAGCGGCGGCCTCGAACACATCATGCTGTTTACGCCGCGCGGCGCGATGGCGATCCCCGTCGGCGAAGCCTTGACGACCACGGTGCAGTACCGCGGCGCGGGCGGCCCCGATGGCGGAGCCTTCCGCTACGTCTCGGCTGCCGACGTGCTGGCCGGCACGGTGCCGCCCGCGCTGCTGAAGGGCGCCATCGTGCTGGTGGGCACCACGGCGCCCGGCTTGAACGATATCCGCGCCACGCCCGTGAATGCCGAATATCCGGGAGTGGAGGTGCACGCCAACCTGATCAAGTCCATGCTCGACGGGCGCTTCAAGGCGCGGCCCGACTACGCGCTGGCGCTCGAACTGGTGCAGATCGTGCTGTTTGGCCTGCTGCTGGCGGGCGCCCTGGCCGTGCTGCCGCCGGCCGGCGTGATGCTGGCCACCATGGGCGCGCTGGCGGCCGCCATCGGCATCAATCTGTTCCTGTATGCTGCGCACGACCTGGTGCTGGGCGGCGCCGTGCTGTTGCTGCTGATCCTTGCGCTGTTCGTCGCCAACCTGGCCTGGGGTTATTTTTTCGAGGTGCGCAAGGGACGCGCGCTGGTGGCGCGCTTCGGCGAATACGTGGCGCCCGAGCTGGTGGCCGAGATGGCCGACGATCCGCGCCGCTACACCATGGAAGGCGAGAACCGCGAACTGACGGTGCTGTTTGCCGACGTGCGCGGTTTCACGGCCATTTCCGAGCAGCTGGCCCCGGCCGCACTGCGCGAATACATCAACGCATACCTGACGGCCATGTCGGAAGATATCCGCGACAGCCATGGCGGCACCCTGGACAAATACATCGGCGACGCCGTGATGGCGTTCTGGGGCGCGCCCGTCGCCTTTGGCGATCACGCCAGCCGGGCCGTGGCCAGCGCCCTGCTGATGCAGCAAAGCGCGGCGCGGCTGAACCAGCAGTTTTGCGCGCGCGGCTGGCCGGCGCTGCGCATCGGCATCGGCATCAATACGGGGCCCATGCATGTGGGCGACATGGGCTCGCGCATCCGCCGCGCCTATACCGTGATGGGCGACAGCGTCAACCTGGCCGCGCGCCTGGAAGGCGCCAGCAAGCTGTATGGCGTGGGCATCGTGGTGGGCGAGGCCACGCGTGCGGCGGCCCCGGACTTCCTGTACCGCGAACTCGACCGGATCCGGGTGCTGGGCAAGCAGGAAGCGGTGGCCATCTTCGAGCCGCGCTGCCTGCTGGCCGGCGCCGCAGCCGCCGAGCTGGCGCAGCTGGAGCGCTGGCACGCGGTGCTGGCCAGGCTGCGCGCGCGCGACTGGGCGCAGGCGGGCGCGCAGCTGGCCCGCCTGCAGGAAGACTTTCCCGACGATAGCCTGTACCGCCTGTACGCGGCGCGCCTGGAGCGGTATCGCCAGCTGCCGCCGCCTGCCGACTGGGATGGCGTGACAGAATTGCAGAGCAAATAAGCTGTCACCGCGCCGGGAAATACCCGCCATGGCGGCATTTTTCAGCATTCCCGGCGCACTGTTTGTTGCGTTGCGATAAAAATCAGTCAGAAATGTTAGAAATTTCTGACTGGAAACTAAAAGCCGTCTAAAATTTGGCTTCAATCCATTGCCGGACACGCTGGCGCCTGCGGGCCGCGCGCTTGTCCGGTTACACAAGAAATCCTTCACATGACATATCGTTTGGTGCACCTGCTTGCGGGTTCCGCGCTGCTGTTCGCCGTCGGCGCCGCCGGCGCCGCTGTTTCCATGGATGAAGCTGCTCCTGCCATGCAGGACGACGGCGTGCCGCGCTTCGAGATCGGCCGCTTCGACGTCCAGGGCAATACCCTGCTCACGTCCGCGCAGGTGCAAGCCTTGCTGGCGCCCTTTACGGGAGCGCAGCGCGATTTTTCCGACATCGCCCGCGCCGTCGAGGCGCTGGAAGGGGCTTACCGCGAGCGTGGCTACAGCGCCGTGCAGGTGCAATTGCCCGAGCAGGAGCTGGAGCGGGGCGTGGTGCGCCTGAGCGTGCTGCAAACGCCGCTGGGCAAGGTCGCCATCAGCGGCAACGTGCATGTGGACGAGGCCAACGTGCGGCGCGCCCTGCCGTCTCTTCGCGCAGGCGAGACGCCGAACTTGCCGGACCTGTCGCAAAGCCTGAAGCTGGCCAATGAAAACCCGGCGCGCAAGATCGAAGTGCGCCTGGAAGCCGACGAGCCGGCGGGCGCCATCGACGCCATCGTCACGGTAGCCGATGACAAGCCCTGGAAAGCCATGCTCAACGTGGACAATACGGGCAATGCGCAGACGGGCAAGACACATGTGGGCGTGGTGCTGCAGCATGCCAACCTGTTCGGCCGCGATCATGTTGCCAGCCTGCAATACACGAGCAGCCTGGAAAAGCCGGACAAGGTGGGCGTGTATGGCGCCGGCTACCATTTGCCGCTGTATGCGCTGGGCGATTCGATGGACTTTTTCGCCAGCTATTCGAACGTCGATTCGGGCAGCGTCTCGGCCGGCATTTTCGACCTGGCCGTCAGCGGCCAGGGCAGCATGGCCGGCATCCGCTACAACCAGAACTTTGCCCGCAGCGGCGATTTCGAACCCAAGCTCGTGTACGGCGTCGATTACAAGGCTTACCGCAACAGCGTGCAGCTGTTTGGCATGGAACTGGGTGCCGACGTCACCGTGCATCCGCTCAGCGTCAGCTACATCGGCAACTGGACCTTGCCCACGGGCGAGACCAGCGTGGCGGTCACCTTCGCGCACAATATCCCTGGCGGCAAGCACGGCGCGCAAGCCGATTTCGACCGCGTGCGCGCGCATGCCAAGGCCGCCTATAACACGCTGCGCCTGAGCGCCAGCACGGGCCGCGTGCTGGACGGCGACTGGCAATGGCGCGCGCTGGCCAACGCGCAGGTGACGCCGGACGCCCTGGTGCCGGGCGAGCAGTTCGGCGCCGGCGGCGCCGCATCCGTGCGCGGCTTTGCCGAGCGCGAGGTATCGAACGATTCGGGCGTCAACCTGAACCTGGAACTGTACACGCCGAACTGGTGCGGCCAGGCGCTCGCTTACCAGTGCCGCGCGCTGGCCTTCTATGACACGGCCTGGCTGCGCCGCAACCATGCGCTGCCCGGCGAAAGCGCGTCGCAAGGCATCAGCAGCGGCGGCCTCGGCCTGCGTTTGCTGCTGAGCCGCTACGCCAATCTGCAACTCGATTACGCCCATGTCGCCAATGGCGGCGACACGGGACAGCGGGGCGCCAACCGCCTGCATTTCCGCCTCGCCTTGGCCTACTAGCATCAGGATGAACACCATGCACAACCACGTCCAGCACGCCTCCATTTTCATCCTGACGCCTTCATTTGCTCCCCCCCTTGCGCCGCCCCTGCGCCGCACGGCGCTGGCGCTGCTGCTGGCCGGCTGTTTCGGCGCCGCGCAAGCCAATCCCGCCTTGCCGCAGGTGGTCAACGGACAGGCGACGTTCAACCAGCAGGGCAACATCTTCTCGATCACGAATACGCCCAACACCATCATCAACTGGCAGAGCTTTTCCATCCATGCGGGCGAAATCACGCGTTTCATCCAGCAAAACGGCAATAGCGCCGTGCTCAACCGCATCACGGGACAAGACCCCAGCAAGATCCTGGGCTCGCTCGAATCGAACGGCAAGGTCTTCCTGATCAACCCGAACGGCATCGTCTTCGGCCAGGGGGCGAAAGTGGACGTGAACGGGCTGGTCGCCTCCAGCCTGGGCATGACGAATGAGGATTTCCTGGCCGGCAAGCGCCAGTTCACGGCCGGCGGCGTGGCCGGCGGCGTCAGCAATGCGGGCCTGATCAACGCGGGCAAGGGCGGGCAAGTACTGCTGATCGCGCCGAACGTGGAAAACACGGGCATCATCACGGCGCCAAATGGCGAAGTGATCCTCGCGGCCGGGCGCAGCGTGCAGCTGGCCGATCCCGGCAATCCGCAATTGCGCGTGCTGGTTTCGGCACCAGCCGACCAGGCCTTGAACCTGGGCCAGATCATCGCCCAGGGCGGCAGCATCGGCATGGCGGGTGCGCTGGTCAGCCAGCGCGGCGTGCTCAACGCCAACAGCGCCGTCGTCGGCGAGAACGGCAGGATCGTGCTCAAGGCCAGCGGCAAGGCGCTGCTCGAAGCGGGCAGCGTCACCAGCGCCACGGGCGCGGCCGGCACGGGCGGCCAGATCCAGGTGCTCGGCGAACAAGTGGGTTTGCTGGGCAATGCGAAGATCGACGCCAGCGGCGCCACGGGCGGCGGCACGGTCTTGCTGGGCGGCGACTATCAGGGCAAGAACGCGGCCGTGCAGAATGCGCGGCAAGTACTCGTCGGGAAGGATGCCAGCGTCAATGCCGATGCGATTGTCAGCGGCAACGGCGGCAAGGTCATCGCCTGGGGCAATGAATCGGCGCAGGTGCACGGCAGCATTTCCGCGCGCGGCGGCGCGCAAGGGGGCGACGGCGGCTTCGTGGAAACGTCCGGCCATTACCTGGCCGTCGACGGCATCCGCGTCAATACCGGCGCGGCGCGCGGCAAGCGCGGCAACTGGCTGCTCGATCCGTATGATATCGACGTGGTGCAGGGGGCGGGCGGCAATCTGGCCAATGTCGATCAGTTCAGCGACATGCCGTCCACTGGCAGCACCAGCATCGGCGCCGATACGATCTCCGGCGCCACCAGCGACGTCACTTTGCAAGCCCTGCACCGCATTAATTTCAGCAGTTCGGTGAACATGCTCAATTCCGGCGTCAGCCTGACGGCACAGGCGGGCGAAACCATCAATGTGTATGCCGCCATCACCACCAATGGCGGCAATGTGACGCTGTCGGCGAATGACCGTACCAGCAACGGCGGCAACTATGGCTTGGGATCGAACGTCAACCTGAACGCTGCCATTACCAGCAACGGCGGCAATATTTCGCTGTCCGGCGCCAGCATCGAGGGAGCCGCCGCGGTGAATGTCGGCAACGGCAATCTGAGCTTGCGCGCGAATGAAGCGCTGGGCGGCATCAATCTGTCGGGCGGCGCCAGCCAGCTTGCTGGCAGCGGCATCGCCGGCCAGACGGTGACCCTGCAGGCCGACAATATCACCGTTGCCGGCGGCATCGACGTCGGCGGCACGGCGGGCGGCGCGAATGTCATCATCAAGCCCCTGAGCAGTTCGCGCGACATCGACCTGGGCACCAAATCGGGCACGGCCCTGAGTTTGAACACGGTTGAACTCGCTGGCATCTCGGCCGCGAAGCTGACCATTGGCGATGGCACGAATACGGGCGACATGCGGATATCCGATGCGCTCGCCAGGACCGGCGATCTGCACATCAATTCAGGTTCCGCCATCACCGCCACGGGCGCCGTGACGGTCGACGGCACGTTTGCTCTCGAAGGCGGTGCCTGGGTGCAAAACGCGGCGGTCCTGCCAGGATTTAGCGCCAGAAACTTCACCATCGGCAGCGGCGCCAGTTTCCTGCGCGTGGCCGGCGGCGACGGTGCCGCGACACCTTATCTGCTCGCCGATATCTATGGCTTGCAAGGTATCGCCAGCCTTGGTCTTGGCAACAGCTATCGCCTGGCTGGCAATATCGACGCCAGCGGCACCGTGAACTGGAACGATGGACAGGGCTTCATGCCGATCGCCGGCAGCGGCAGCGGTTTTTCCGGCGTGTTCGATGGCGGCGGATTTACGCTCAGCAATTTGAAAATCGACCGCAGTCTGGCCCCAAGTTCGGCGGCAGGCCTGTTTGGCAGCGTGCAGGGTGGCACCTTGCGCAACCTGACCCTGAGCGGCGGCAGCGTCACCGGCACGGCCAACGTGGGCGCGCTGGCGGGCGAGGTCGTCAGCGGCACTATCGACGGCGTGAACAGCAGCGTGGCCGTCAGCGGCCAGCGCAATGTCGGCGGCCTGGTGGGCAGCAACGGCGGCGCCATCACGCTGTCGGCCAGCAGCGGCGCCGTCACCGGCGTGAATGCCGATGGCGGCGGCGCCATCGGCGGCCTGGCGGGATCGAATGCGTCCGGCGCCAGCATCGCGACCTCGTACGCCACCGGCGTGGTGACGGGCGCGCGCGAGATGATCGGCGGCCTGGTCGGCAATAACCAGGGCGCGCTGAGCCAGTCTTATGCCACCGGCAATGTCACTGGCGCGCGCAGTATCGGCGGCCTGGTGGGCTTGAACGGCGGCACCATTAATGATGCGTATGCCAGCGGCGCCGTGGGCCGGGCCGGCATTGCCGATCCCATCCTGGTCCGGGAAAACATGGGCGGGCTGGTCGGTGAAAGCACGGGCAGCGTCAGCCATGTCTTCAGCAGCGGTGCCGTGACCGGCGACGGCTATGCGGCGATGGGCGCGGTGGCCGGCCGCGTGGCTACCGGTTCGCCGTTCGCCTATGGCTTTTTCAATTATGAAACGTCGCTGGTGCAGACCGATGGCGGCGGCTCCAGCGGCCGCAGCACGGCGCAGATGCAGCAGCAGGGCATGTTCAACGACTACAATTTCAGCAGCGTGTGGCGTATCTACGAAGGCTACACGACGCCGATGCTGAAGGCTTTCCTCAAGCCGCTGCAGGTGAACCTCTCGGGCAATGCCGCGGGCAAGGTCTATGATGGCCAGCTGGCCACCTTCCTCGGCTCGATCGGCTACGTGGGACTGCTCGACGGTGACGTTGGCGTGAATGGCAGCCTCGGCTACGGCAGCAACGCGCGCAACGTGGGCAGCTACGAAGCGACGGGCCTGTGGTCGACCAAGTACGACATCACCATGGGCGGCACGACCACCTTCGCCATCACGCCACGCGCGCTGACGGTGAGCATCGGCGGCAATGGCAAGATCTATGACGGCACCCTCGGCTACGATGGCGCCAGCTTTGTGCTGGGCAATGTGGTGGCGGGCGACAACATCAGCGTCAGCGGCAGCGCCGCCTTCCTCGACAAGAATGTGGGCACCAGCAAGACCGTGCACGCCAGCGGCCTGGCCCTGGGCGGCAATGAACTGGGCAACTACAGCCTGGCCGCGACGACGGCCGATGGTACGGCGGCCATCACGGCGCGCGTCCTGAACTATGGCGTCTCGGGCGCGCAAAGCCGCGTCTACGACGGTACCTTGCAGGCGGCCCTGAATGGCTATTTCGAAGGTCTCGTGACGGGCGACCAAGTGGGCATGGCCGGCTTGCAGGGCAGTTTCCGCGACAAGAATGTCGGCGCTGGCAAAACTGTCGATTATCAAGTGGCGACGGGCCACCTGACGGGCGCCGATGCGGGCAACTACGTGCTCAATGGAAATACGGGCAGCACGACGGCCGATATCACGGCGCGTACCCTGAACGTGAGCTTTAATGGCGTCAACAAGACCTACGACGGCACGACGGGCGCGCAAGTAAGTTTTGGCGACGACCGCGTTCAGGGCGATACCCTGACGGTGGCGGGCAGCGCCGCCTTTGGCAACAAGAATGCGGGTACTGGCAAGGCCGTCAATGTAACCAATGTGGGTGTGAGCGGTGCCGACGCCGGCAACTATGTGCTGAACAGCAATGCGGGCAGCACGACGGCCGACATCGCGGCACGTACCTTGAACGTCAGCTTTAACGGCATCAACAAGACGTACGACGGCACGACAGGTGCGCAAGTGAGCTTTGGCGACGACCGTGTTCAGGGCGATACCCTGACGGTGGAGGGCAGCGCCGCCTTTGGCGACAAGAACGCGGGTACTGGCAAAGCCGTTAATGTGACCAATGTGGGCGTGAGTGGCAGCGATGCCGGCAACTATGTGCTGGGCGCTAACTCTGGCAGCACCACGGCGGACATTGCGGCACGTACCTTGAACGTGAGCTTTACCGGCGTCAACAAGACCTACGATGGCGCGACGGGCGCGCAAGTGAGTTTTGGCGATGACCGCGTCCAGGGCGATACTCTGACGGTGGCGGGCAACGCTGCCTTTGGCGACAAGAACGCGGGTGTTGGCAAGGCTGTCACGGTGACGAACGTGGGTGTAAGCGGCAGCGATGCCGGCAACTATGTGCTGGGCGCTAACTCTGGCAGCACCATGGCCGACATCGCGGCACGCACCCTGAATGTGAGTTTCAATGGCGTCAACAAGACCTACGACGGCACGACGGGCGCGCAAGTGAGCTTTGGCGACGACCGCGTTCAGGGCGACGCCCTGACGGTGGCGGGCAGCGCTGCCTTCGGCAACAAGAACGCAGGGACTGGCAAAGCCGTTAATGTGACCAATGTGGGCGTGAGCGGAAGCGACGCCGGCAACTATGTGCTGAACAGCCATGCGGGCAGCACCACGGCCGACATCGCGGCGCGTACCTTGAACGTAAGCTTTAACGGCGTCAACAAGACCTACGACGGCACAACGGGCGCGCAAGTGAGTTTTGGCGACGACCGCGTCCAGGGCGATAGCCTGACGGTGGCGGGCAACGCTGCCTTCGGCAACAAGAACGCAGGGACTGGCAAGGCCGTCAATGTAGCCAATGTGGGCGTGAGCGGTGCCGACGCCGGCAACTATGTGCTGAACAGCAATGCGGGCAGCACCACGGCCGACATCGCGGCACGCACCTTGAACGTGAGCTTTAATGGCGTCAACAAGACCTACGATGGCACAACGGACGCGCAGGTGAATTTTGGCGACGACCGCATTCAGGGCGATGCCTTGACGGTGGCGGGCAACGCTGCCTTTGGCAACAAGAACGCAGGGACTGGCAAGGTCGTCAATGTGACCAGTGTGGGCGTGAGCGGTGCCGACGCCGGCAACTATGTGCTGAACAGCAATGCGGGCAGCACGATGGCCGATATCACGGCGCGTACCCTGAACGTGAGCTTTAATGGCGTCAACAAGACCTACGACGGCACGACAGGTGCGCAAGTGAATTTTGGCGACGACCGCATCCAGGGCGATAGCCTGACGGTGGTGGGCAGCGCCGCCTTTGGCAACAAGAACGCGGGTACTGGCAAGGCCGTTAATGTGACCAGTGTGGGCGTGAGCGGTAGCGACGCTGGCAACTATGTGCTGGGTGCCAACTCTGGTAGCACCACGGCCGACATCGCGGCACGCACCCTGAACGTGAGCTTTACTGGCGTCAACAAGACGTATGACGGCACGACGGGCGCGCAAGTTAGCTTTGGCGACGACCGCATCCAGGGCGATAGCCTGACGGTGGTGGGCAGCGCCGCGTTCGGCAACAAGAACGCAGGTGTTGGCAAGGCTGTCACGGTGACGAACGTGGGCGTGAGCGGAAGCGACGCCGGCAACTATGTGCTGGGCGCCAACTCTGGCAACACGACGGCCGATATCGGCGCGCGCGCGCTGAACCTGTCTGGCGTGGCGGGCAGCAAGGTCTACGATGGTACGACGGGTGCGCAACTGAGCCTGGGCGATGACCGTGTCGCTGGCGACAGCTTGATAGCCTCGGCAGTGGCCAACTTCGCGGACAAGAACGTCGGCGTAGGCAAGGCCGTGCAGCTGAGCGGCGCGACACTGACGGGCGCCGATGCGGGCAATTACTTTATCGTCTTGCCGGCAGGCTTGCTGGCCAGCATCACGCCCGCCAGCCTGACCCTGGCAGGCTTGAGCGCCGCCGGCAAGGTGTATGACGGCACGACTTCCGCCACTGTCAGCGCCACGGCGAATGGTGTGCTGGGCCAGGACATGGTCAGCGTGGTAGGCGGCAGCGGCAGCTTTGCCGACAAGAACGCGGGCGCGGGCAAGCTGGTGACGGCCAGCGGTTTCCGCCTCGCGGGCGCCGATGCGGGTAACTACACCTTGGAGACGACGGGCGGTACGGCGCAGGCAACGATTGCGCAAAAACAATTGTCGACCTGGGTGGGCAGCGGCAATGGCTTGTGGAGCGATGCCGCCAACTGGGATGGCGGCGTGGTGCCGGAAGGCGCGAACGTGCTGGCTGTCGACTTTAGCAACAGCAAGGGCATCGTCACCTACAGCGCGGCGGCCGGCAATACCATCCTGAAAAACCTGAACTCGGCGACGGGCTTGCTGCTGACGGGCGGCAGCCTGACCCTCGGTGAAAGCGCGCTGGACCGTTCCGTCCTGGGCGGCCTGGCCGGCCTGGAAATCAACGGCGGCAGCTTGCTGCTGAACGGCAGCCTGTCGGCGGACCGCTACGCGCAAGGCGGCGGCGTGTTGAGCGGCAATGGCAACTTGCTCGTCGCCAACAGTTTTAATCAGACTGCCGGCGCCATCCGGCTGGCGGGCCAGTTGGCCATCACGCAAGCAGCTGGCGACCTGCGCTTTGCCAGCCTGGCGGCCAACGATGTGCAGCTGAGCGCCTTGAACGGCGCCATCGGCCAGGACGGCGCGCTGCTCGCCGGCAGCCTGACGGCACGGGCGCAAAACGGCATCGTGCTGGGGATTGCGGGCAATCAGGTGGGCAGTTTTAATGCCAGCAATAGTGCTGGCGGCGGCATTGCGCTGAACAATACCTCGGCGCCGGGCACCTTGACCCTGGGAACGCTCACCACGGGCGCGGGCAATATCGCCATCGACAACACGGGCGGCGTTGTGGCTGGCAATGTCAATGCGAATGGCGGCAACGTCACCTTGACGGCGCACAGCCCCGTCTCCGTCAATGGCAAGATCGCGGGCAATGATATCGCCCTCAATGCCAGTACGGACGTGGTGCTGGGCGATGGCGCGCAACTGGCGGCAGCGCGCGATATCAGCCTGCTGGCAGGAGGCGACATCCGTGTCGGCGGCAATGCGAATATCGTTAGCGGCGGCAATTTCAGCGCCAACGCAGGCGCCAACGTGCGCTTTGCGGACACGGCCAGCGTCACCTTGCCGGCAGCGGCCAGCATGAGCGTGCTGGCGAAAACGGGCAGCATCACGGGCGACTCGGGTGTGCGCATCAACCGCCAGCGCAGCGGCGTGACCCTGTTGGCGCCGGCCGGCACGGTGAGCATGGCGGATGCCATCTTCCTGCCCGCCACGACCATCGACAAGCCCGTCATCGACTCCAGTATGAACGCGGCTATCGACGACGCCTTGCGCATCATCAAGCAGGCCGACCGCGCCAACACCCCGCTCGCATCCACGACGCCCGCCAAGCCTGATGACAAGAAGAAAGACAGCAAGGATGTTGCCGATGCCACAGATAAACCGACAGGATACAAATATGATGATGCCGCTAAAAAAATGTACTGCAATTAAGGCCTTCTTGTGGCTGGCCCTGATGTGCGTGGGCGTCCACGCCTGGGCAGGCCAGGTGGCCGGTACCGTCATGCAATTGAGCGGTCCGCTGATGGCGAAAAAGGCCGATGGCAAGGTGAAAATCCTGGCCATCAAGTCCGAAGTCGAGCAGGGTGACACCTTGCTGACGGAAAAGGAGACCTATGCCTTGATCAAGCTGATCGACAATAGCGAAATCACCTTGAAACCGAATACCAGTTTCGTGATCGAGCAATTCAGCTACACGGCCGAGCAGCCCGATGGCGACCATGCCATCTTCAGTCTGCTCAAGGGAGGCTTGCGTTCTGTCACGGGGCTGCTGGGCAAACGCAACAAGGAGCGCTTCGAGATGAAGACGCCGGCCGCCACTATCGGCATTCGCGGCACGACCTTCATTGCCAGCTATGTGCCGCCAGCGGCACCTGGCGGGCCAGCACTGCCCAATGCACCGGCGCCCGTGGCGCTACCACCCGGTTTGTATGTGCAGGTGCTTGATGGCCTGATTCATGTGACGAATCCAGCGGGTACGAGTAATTTTGCTGCCGGGCAATTTGGCTATACGCCCAACTTCAGGCAGCCGCCCGCGCCCTTGCCCGTCAACCCCGGCATCCCGTTCACGCCGCCGCCGGTCTTTTCATCGTCGTCACCGGGCCCAGGCAGCGCGGCAGGCGGCAGCAAGCCTGCCACCATCGACTGCGTGGTGCGCTAAGGTGTGCTGCAGGCTGAAATAGAGCTTGACCTTCCCATCATGGGATAGCAGATCCTGTACATATTAGTTAATCTTTCGTACAGGATCTGCCATGAACCAGAGTGCACTCGCTCCCGCCGCTTCCCCTCCCGCTACTGCGCATGCGCACGCGCAGGCGCTGGCCATCGAAGGCATGAGCTGCGCCTCGTGCGTGGGCCGCGTGGAAAAGGCCCTGGCCGCCGTGCCGGGCGTAACCCAGGCCAGCGTCAACCTGGCCACCGAAGTGGCCAAAATCAGCTCCGACACGCCGATTCCACTGGCCGCTTTGCAGGCCGCCGTGGAAAAGGCCGGCTATACGGTGGCGCAGCGCGAGATCGACCTGAACATCGCCGGCATGACGTGCGCCTCTTGCGTGGGCCGGGTGGAAAAAGCCTTGCTGAAAGTGCCGGGCGTGCTGGCCGCCAGCGTCAACCTGGCCACGGAAAGCGCGCGCATCGAGGTCACGGGCGGCGCGGATGCCGCCACCCTGATCGCCGCCATCGACAAGGCCGGCTATGCCGCCACGGTACCTGCCGCCAGCCAGACCAGCGCGCCCGCGATGGCCTCCAACCGCGACGGCATGAAAGTGGCGTTCGCGGCCGTGCTGGCCTTCCCCTTGATGCTGCCCATGCTGCTCGAGTGGGCCGGCATCCACCTGATGCTGCCCGGCTGGATGCAATTCGCGCTGGCCACGCCCGTGCAGTTTTACTTTGGCGCGCGTTTCTACAAGGCGGGCTGGAAGGCGGCCCGCGCCGGCAGCGGCAATATGGATTTGCTGGTGGCGCTGGGCACGAGCGCCGCGTATGGCTTGTCCGTCTACCAGTGGCTGACGGCGGGCGAGATGCTGCCGCATCTGTATTTCGAGGCCTCGGCCGTCGTCATCACCCTCGTGCTGCTGGGCAAATGGCTGGAAAGCCGCGCCAAGCGCCAAACAGCCTCGGCCATCCGCGCGCTGCAGGTCTTGCGTCCGGAGTCGGCCCGCGTGCGCCGCGACGGCGTCGAGCTCGACTTGCCGGTGGAGCAGGTGAAAGTGGGCGACCTGGTGGTCATCCGCCCCGGCGAACGGGTGGCCGTCGATGGCGTGGTGGTGGAAGGCGCCAGCCAGATCAACGAATCGCTGATCACGGGCGAAAGCTTGCCGGTCGATAAGCATCCGGGCGACAAGGTCACGGGCGGCGCCATCAATGCCGATGGTTTGTTGCTGGTACGCACGCAGGCCGTGGGCAGCGAGACGACGCTGTCGCGCATCATCCGCCTGGTGGAAGATGCGCAGGCGGCCAAGGCGCCGATCCAGCACCTGGTCGACAAGGTCAGCGCGATCTTTGTGCCCGTGGTGCTGGTGCTGGCGCTGCTGACCATGCTGGGCTGGTGGTTTGCTACCGGCGAACTGGAGAACGCCATCATCAATGCCGTGGCCGTACTCGTCATCGCCTGCCCCTGCGCGCTGGGCCTGGCCACGCCGACGGCCATCATGGCCGGCACGGGTGTTGCCGCCCGCTACGGCATTTTGATCAAGGATGCGGAAGCGCTGGAAGTGGCGCACGCCGTAAATACCGTCGTGTTCGACAAGACGGGCACCTTGACCGTTGGCAAGCCAGCCCTGGCGGCCCTGCATGCGTACGGCATCGACGATGCCCGGCTGTTGCAGCTGGCGGCCAGCATCCAGCGTGGTAGCGAGCACAGCCTGGCGACGGCCGTGCTGGACGCGGCCAGCGCGCGCCATATCGAACCCTTGCCGGCCACGGCCATGTCGGCCTTGCCGGGGCGCGGCCTGGCGGCAAATGTCGACGGCCTGGACCTGAAACTGGGCAGTACGCGCCTGATGCAGGAGTTAAACGTGGACATGACGCCGCTGGCGGCACAGGCCTTGTCGCTGGAAAACACAGGCAACACGATTTCGTGGCTGGCCTCGGGAACGGAACTGCTGGGCCTGTTCGCCTTCAGCGACCAGGTCAAGCCGAATGCGCAGGCAGCCATCGCCCATCTGCACAGCCTGGGCATCCGCACGGTAATGTTGACCGGGGACAATCAAGGCAGCGCCGACGCCGTCGGCAAGCTGCTGGGCATCGATACGGTGGCGGCAAAAATGCTGCCGGCCGATAAAACCGCTAAAATTGTCGCATTGAAAGGCGAGGGCGCGAAAGTCGCCATGGTGGGCGACGGCATCAACGATGCGCCCGCGTTGGCCGCTGCCGACGTGGGCATCGCCATGTCGACGGGCACGGACGTGGCCATGCATGCGGCCGGCATCACCCTGATGCGTGGCGATCCGGCCCTGGTGGCGGACGCCATCGATATCTCGCGCCGCACCTACAGCAAGATACGGCAGAATCTGTTCTGGGCCTTCATTTATAACCTGATCGGCATTCCGCTGGCCGCCTTCGGCTTGCTCAACCCCATGGTGGCGGGCGCGGCGATGGCCTTCAGTTCCGTCAGCGTGATCAGCAATGCCCTGTTGCTGCGCCGCTGGAAAGCCCGCAGTCATGCAGGTAACGCGCATACCAAGGAGCAATAAGGATGAATATCGGTCAGGCGGCAAGCGAGACGGGCGTATCGGCAAAAATGATACGCTACTACGAAAGTATTGCCCTGTTAAAACCCAGCGCGCGCAGCGACGCCGGTTACCGCATCTATACGCCGAACGACTTGCATGCCTTGCGTTTTATCAAGCGCGGGCGGGGCTTGGGCTTTTCGCTGGAACAGATCCGCGAACTGCTGTCGCTATGGCAAAACGCCCAGCGCGCCAGCGCGGACGTGAAAGGCATCGCCCTGGCCCATGTCGCCGAGCTCAACAAGCGCATCGCCGAACTGACGGAAATGCGCGATACCCTGGCCCACCTGGCGCAATCGTGCCATGGCGACGACAAGCCCGATTGCCCCATCCTGCAAAGCCTGGGGCTGGCCGGTGACACGGACGCGAAGGCTTGCTGCCATTGAGGTAAATCAACGGAGGTGGTATGGCGTATGAACTGTATTACTGGCCTACGATACAGGGGCGCGGCGAATTCATCCGCCTGGCCCTGGAAGAGGCGGGTGCCGATTACCGCGATGTCGCCCGTTTGCCTGAACGCAAGGGGCAAGGAATACCGGCCATGCTGGCCTGCCTCGATGGCGGCACTACGCCACAGGCCGCCTACGCGCCGCCCGTGCTGCGCGACGGCGACTTGCTGATCGGCCAGACCACGAATATCCTGCTCTACTTGGGCAAGCGCCTGGGCCTGGCGCCGCGCGCGGAAAGCGGCCGTTTGTGGCTGAACCAGCTGCAACTGACGATGGCCGACTGGCTGACGGAAGTGCACGACACGCATCACCCGCTGTCGATGAATCAATACTATGAAGAGCAGAAACAGGCGGCCATGCTGCGCAGCGCGGATTTCCGCAGCACGCGCCTGCCGAAATTCCTCGATTATTTCACCCAAGTCCTGCTGAATAATCGCAGCCGCGGTCATTATCTGGTGGGCGCAAAGCTCACGTATGGCGACCTGTCGCTGTTCCAGATGCTGGCCGGCTTGCGCTTTGCGTTTCCGCAAGCCATGGCGCGCCTGGCGCCCGAATATCCCTTCCTGTCCGAGTTGCACGATATGGTGGCGGCGCGGCCGAACATCGCCCGCTACCTGCAGTCGAAGCGCAGAATCCCGTTCAATCAGGAAGGCATCTTCCGCCATTACCCGGAACTGGACGGGTAAACAAAAACAGCCGGCGCAAAGGCCGGCTGTTTTACGTGTCTGGCGCTTATTGCGCGCTGGTAACGGGGTAGCCCGCCTCCACGATGGCGGCGCTGATGGCGCCCAGTTCGGCGGGTGATTCCACCGTGACGCGCTTGCTGGCCAGGTCGATCTGCACCTGGGCTTGCGGATCGATGCCTTGCACTGCTTTCGTGACCGAGCCGACGCAATGGCCGCAGCTCATGTTTTCAACTTGTAACTGATACATGACAAGCACTCCTTGAATGATTAAGTGCTTCCACTGTAATCCTTGCCCCGGTGGGAAGGTCAAGCGGAAGCGTTGTCGCGTTTTAGTGGAGAAGGAAGTCGACGGCTTGCATGGGCGGCGGCACGTTCTCGTCCTGCACGGATTCGCGCAAGCTGATTTCGATGGCGCGGCACATGGCCGACAGGGGCAGGTCGTTGGCATCTTCGCCGAACGGTTCCTCGATCTCGTCGCCCAGGGCATCGAGGCCAAAGAAGGTGTAGGCGACGATGGCGACGACGAAGGGCGTCATGAAACCGAGCGAGTCGACCAGGCCGAAGGGCAGCAGGAAACAGTACAGATAGGCCGTGCGGTGCAGCAGCAGCGAATACGAAAACGGAATCGGCGTGCTGCGGATGCGTTCGCACGAGGCGCCCGCCGCCACCATGGCCGAGACCGTGTTATCGATCTGCGTGGCGAGGATGCTGTCGATGCGGCCTTGCCCGATGCAGTCGGCCAGGTCATGGCCCATCTGCAGCATCAGGTAGTCGGACGGGTTCGCCGCCTTGCAGGCCGCTTCCCATTCGGCCGGGCGCAGCAGCGGCTGCAAGTCGGCCGGTCCGCGCGTGTCGCGCAGCTGGTGGCGCAGGGCATGGCAAAAGGCGATGGTGCGGTAAATCATGCGCACGCGCACATCTTCCAGGCCCAGCCTGGCATGGGCTGGCGTGTCGCTGCGTATCATCGTCTGGCACTGGCGCGAGAAATTACGGCTGCGCAACACCAGTTCGCCCCACAGCTTGCGCGCTTCCCAGTAGCGGTCATAGGCGGCCGTGTTGCGAAAGCCCAGGAAGATGGCCAGCGGCAAGCCGATCAGGGTAAACGGGATGGTGGTGAGGATGACTTTGTGGTCGAACAAGGTGCCGTGGCACCAGGTGACGAGGGTGGCGATCAGGGTATTGACGATGAGCGTGGTGCGGATGCGCGGCAGGACGGAGCCGCGCACGACCAGGAACAGCCGTAGCGCCGATGGGCGCTCGCGCACGATCATGCTGGTCTCCCTGCCGGGAGCTGGGCTGGCGAGGAACGGCGCGCCCGGTGATCGGTAAAAGAGGAAAGATGCAGTGGCAATTGCCGGGAACAAAAAGCCCGCGGCGTGTGCGGGCTGAGCTGGGTGTGCATGGGGAGCAGTGTAGGGGAGACGGCATGAGTATAGGCCGCCGTGCCGCTTCCAGCCAATTCACAGTGATAATGGGTATTATTCATTTCATGAATGAATATTTCATTTGTAATTTATTGTATGAATTTAGCTGTCCGAATCCTGTCGCTGCCTGATCTTCTTGCGGTGTTCTTCCTGCTGCCGTTTCAGTGCGGCACTGGCTGTATAGTCGTTGCGGAACCACGTCGGGTTCTTGCCGCGGCCCGGCCGGGAGCAGTCAGCCAGGCTGGCCACGTCGGCGCAGTCGCAAGCGCAGTCCACCAGAGGCACGTCGCAGTCGCAAAATCCCGCCTGGGCCTGGCGGCGCGCGCTGCGCCGCGCCTGCGGATGCAGTTCCAGGTGTCGGCGATGGCGTTCGCCACAGGCGCGCAGGCGCCGTTGCAACAGCGCCAGTCCCGGGTGCAAGCCGTGGCGCGCGATGACCTTGTAGCCATAGGCGGAGCAGCTGTCGCGCCCCGTCAGCACGCGATAGGCGCAGGAGTAGCCTTTCCAGGGCGACAGATGGCGCTGGTAGGCACGGATCGCCCACAGGGTCAGGTGCTTGCCGCATGATTCGAAGGTGAAAATAATGCTTCCTTTACCGTTTGCCTTGCGGCACTGAGTCGAGCATACGACAGGTATGCGAAAAAGAATAGCGGCAAGCTGGCGTGCATGGCGACACGTGACAAAGGGAGAGATTTTCTGCAGGGGCGTCTGTTAGGCTGGCTGAGCTAAATGAAAATATTTCCTACGGTAAATCCATCATCCCGATAGCCGCCGCCAGGGGCATGGCCAGCTTGTTTATCCTTACAGTGAAAGTGATCTGCATGTTTAAAGTTTCCAGTATCTGCTTCGCTACTCTGATCCTGTTGCAAACACCGATCTCCTGGGCCGACCAGCCCGCCCCACTGAGCCAGCGGCAGCAAGCATTGGCCGCACAAATCGACGCCAGCATCGCGCCGTATTACAAGTCCAGCGAACCGGGCGCCGTCGTCATCGTCGTCAAGGATGGGCAGCCGCTGCTGCGCAAGGCGTATGGCCTGGCCAGCGTGCAGGATGGCCAGCCGCTGACGCCCGACATGTCGCTGCGCCTGGGTTCCATTTCCAAGCAGTTTACCGCCGTCGCCATCCTGCTGCTGGCCGACCAGGGCAAGCTGGCCGTCACCGATGACATCACGAAATTCCTGCCCGGCTATCCGACCCACGGCAAGAAAATCACGATCGATCAGCTGCTCGCGCACACGTCCGGCATCCACGACTACACAAGGAAGCCGGAATTTGTGCCCAACAGCACGAAAGACTTGAGCGTGGCGCAGATGATCGATTTCTTCAAGAACGATCCCCTGGACTTTGAACCGGGCACCCAATGGAGTTACAGCAGCTCCGGCTATTTCCTGCTGGGCGCCATCATTGAAAAAGCTTCGGGCCAGCCCTATGCCAGGTTTGTGGAACAGCAGATATTCGTGCCACTGGGCATGAACGACACGGCTTACGAAGGCCACGAGCGCCGGCCTGCCAGGCGTGCGGCCGGGCATATCCGTTCGGGCGAGACCTATGTGCCCAACTTGCCCTTGAGCATGACGCAGCCGTATGCGGCTGGCGCGCTCGTTTCCACCGTGGACGACCTGGCGCGCTGGGATGCGGCCATTTCGGACGGCAAGCTGCTCAAGGCCTCCACCTGGGAGCAGGCGTTCACGCCGGCCAAGCTGAACGATGGTAAAACAACCCGCTCCGGCTACGGCTGGAAGGTGGGAACCTGGCAAAACACGCCCGTCATTCACCATAGCGGCGGCATCAATGGCTTTGCCACGTATGCGATGCGTTTGCCGAAGGAAAAAGTCTACGTGGCCGTGCTGGAAAATTCGGATACGGGCCTGGTCGATCCCGATGTGGTGGCCCGCAAGGCGGCCGCCATCGCCGTGGGCCGGCCATATCCCGAGATCAAGGTCATCACGCTCAAGCCCGCCATCCTCGACGCCTACGCGGGCGTGTACGCCATCAATGACAAGGCTGGCTACACGATCCGCAACTTCGAGGGTAATCTGTTGCTGCAGCGCACGGGCCGTCCCGCGCAGCGCCTGCTGGCCTATTCGCCCAATGGTTTTCTGATTGAGAACACCCTCACCACCGCCGAGTTCGAGCGGGGGGCGAAGGGCGAAGCCCAGCTGATCCTCAACAATGGCGGCGAATCGAAATCCGTGCACGAGCGTGCCAGCGCCGTCAAGCCGGCGCGTACCGTGGTCGCCATGACGCCTGCGCAATTCGATGCCTACGTGGGACGCTATGCGCTGGCGCCCGAGGTCTACCTGGAAGTGACGCGCGAAGGCGACAAGTTCTTCGCCCAAGTGACGGGCTTCCGCAAGCTGGCCATGCTGCCGATGAGCGATACGGCTTTCTTCTCGAATGAAGTCGATGCGGAAGTGCGTTTCAGCAAGGATGCCAGCGGCAAGACCGAGCAACTGGTGCTGCGCCAGGAAGGGCAGGACATGCCGGCCAGAAGGGTGAATTGATGTGTGAAGGCCGGCTTGGCGCTTGTGCGCGAGCCGGTCTACGCCCCCATGGCTTGCCAGCCATGCCAGCCGAACGCCGCCACCCAGGCCAGCAAGATCGCCAGCCCCGGCAGCAACAGCCATTTTGCTGCAGTCTCTTCCCACGCCACATACGGCTTGCCGCCGCGCGCGATGGCCAGCAGCGCCTGGCCGCCATTCAGGCCGGCAAACGGCAGCAGATTAAAGGCGCACAGTTTCAGCGAGAACAGGGCGAACACCGGCGCAAAGCCATGCGTGCGGGCAAATGTTTCCCCTTCACCCAGCAATTCCTGCGCCGTCGACAACGGCGCCAGCGCGCCAGCGACGATTTGCCCGAAGGCGGCGATAAAGCGCTCCCAGCCCGAGGCTCCCATGATGCCCAGCGACAAGGCCAGCAGCACGGCCACGCCGCTCAAGGGCAGCAGCACCTGCTTCCACAGCGGCTGGAAGTTGTAGGCGTCAAGGCAGGGATCGTCGTCATACAAGGTTTCCTCGCGCGTATCCTTCAGCACCAGATTGCCGGCCAGCGGCAGCAGCTTGAGGTGGACTTTTCTCCAACTCAGCAAGGTGGGGCCCACGCCGTAGCGGATGCTGCGCACCCTGATGCCGAACAGCCTGGCGCAGACCGCCATGACGGAAATGTGGATGAACATGAAGACAATGAAGCAGAGCAGCAACTGCAGGGCGGGATGCATGGGGCGGGTTGTCCAGGAAGAAAGGAGCGGTATTAGAACATGTCGCAGGAAAAAGTTGCGCACATGAAAAAAGCCCCGCCTGCATCGCTGCAGCCGGGGCTTTTGCATAATTGGGGCAGCTGGCGCCGCCCGCGGCAATTTACAGCACTTCGCTGGCGTGGTCGGCCAGGCGCGAACGCTCGCCGCGGGCCAGGGTGACGTGGCCGCTGTGCGTCCAGCCCTTGAAGCGGTCGACCACGTAGGTCAGGCCGCTCGAGCCTTCCGTCAGGTACGGTGTGTCGATCTGCGCAATGTTGCCCAGGCACAGGATCTTCGTGCCGGGACCGGCGCGCGTGACGAGGGTCTTGACTTGTTTAGGTGTCAAGTTTTGCGCTTCGTCAATGATCAGGAACTTGTTGACGAAGGTGCGGCCGCGCATGAAGTTGAGCGACTTGATCTTGATGCGCGAGCGGATCAGGTCTTGCGTTGCCGCACGGCCCCATTCGCCGCCATCGGAGTCGGACTTGTTCAGCACTTCCAGGTTGTCGTCGAAGGCGCCCATCCATGGCGACATCTTTTCTTCTTCCGTGCCCGGCAGGAAACCGATGTCCTCGCCCACCGGTACCGTCACGCGGGTAACGATGATTTCATTGTAGAGCTTGGTTTCCAGCACTTGCGCCAGGCCGGCGGCCAGGGCCAGCAGGGTCTTGCCGGTACCGGCTTGGCCCAGCAGGGTGACGAAGTCGCATTCCGGATTCATCAGCAAGTTCAGCGCGAAGTTCTGCTCGCGGTTGCGCGCCGTCACGCCCCACACATTGTTCTTCGTGTGGCTGAAGTCGCGCAGGGTTTGCAGCACGGCCGTCTTGCCGTTGATCTGCTTCACCTGGCCGTAGAACGGCGTTTCGCCGTTTTTCGGTTCCAGGTAGATGAACTGGTTGACCAGCAGCGATGGAATGAACGGGCCCGTCACGCGGTAGAAGGTGGAGCTGTAGCCGTTCTTGCTTTCCTGCCACGATTCCATGTCCTTGCCGTGCTTGTTCCAGAAGTCGTCCGGCAATTGCACGATGCCCGAGTACAGCAAGTCCGTGTCTTCCAGCACATGGTCGTTGAAGTAATCTTCGGCCGGCAAGCCCAGAGCGCGCGCCTTGATGCGCATGTTGATGTCTTTCGACACCAGCACGACGGGGCGGCCTTCCTGTTCCGACTCGAGCGAACGCACGACGGCCAGGATCTGGTTGTCGGCCTTGCCCACTGGCAAGCCTGCCGGCAGGTCGGCGCTTTGCAAACGCGTCTGGAAGAACAGACGGCCCTTGGCGTCCTTGTTGCCCAGCTTGGACAGCAGGATGCCGTGTTCGATGGCGTCGTCATCCGTGTTGCTGATCAGGGCATCGAGCGTGCGCGACACCTGGCGCGCATTGCGGGCCACTTCCGTCATGCCCTTTTTGTGGTTGTCCAGCTCTTCCAGGGTCATCATCGGCAGGTACACATCGTGTTCCTCGAAGCGGAACAGCGACGATGGATCGTGCATCAGCACGTTCGTGTCGAGCACGAACAGCTTGCTGATGCCGCGCTGATCGGCGGCGCGGCTGGCGGACGACTTGAGCTGCACTTCCACAGGCTTGTGCTTGGCCGGATGCGGCTGCTCTGCCTGCTTGACGGGCTTGATCGGCGTGACCTTGCCTTTGGCCGCCGGCTTGGCTTTCGCTGCAGGCGCGGCAACGGCGGCAGGCGCGGCCGCAACCGGCGCCGGGGCTGGCAATGGCTTGGCGACCATCAGGGCCGCCACTTGCTTGATCTTCGTGGCCGCATTGCGGACCGGCTTGGCAACTTCGGCGATCGCCGCTTCAATAATCGGTGCAGCCACTTTCTTGGCTGCCGGGGTTTTGGTGGCCGGGCGCGCTGCGCCTGCGGTTGGGTAATCTTGGGTGGCCAGGATGGTGGCTGGCTTGCTCGGTAATTTTGGCAGTGGCATCAGGATCTCAATCAAAAAATTTCTGGAATGAATCGCCCATGGGCAGCCAGCTTCTGGCGGCACTTCTCATGGGGTGGATGCGGGGGAACAACAATGCTACAGGACGAATAACTGCCGGGAGGCCGGCAGCATGGCCGGTCATGGACGCCATCGGCGGGCTGCAGGCCCGCCTGGCGGAGTGGATGGAGGCGCTTCGTTGACTCAAAATGGCGATAGGTACCGTGAACTGAACTGCGGTTGAACCAGGCTCGCTGGAAGCCGACAACGCGCATTGGATCAAAATGGACGATCAATTCAGATGCGCTACGAATTCCAGCACTTCTTCCACGTGAGTTGCGACCTTCACGCCTCTCCATTCTTTCACCAATCGGCCCTGGGCGTCAATCACAAACGTACTGCGCTCGACGCCGCGTACCGTCTTGCCGTACATCTGTTTCATCTTCATGACGTTAAACAGCAGGCAAACGGCTTCGTCCGGGTCGGAAATGAGCTCGAACGGCAGTTCCAGCTTGGCTTTGAAGCTTTCGTGCGAGCGCAGGGAATCGCGGCTGATGCCGTAGATTTCCACGCCGGCGGCGATGAATTGCGCATACGCATCACGGAAAGCGATGTTTTCCGTGGTGCAGCCAGGAGTGTTGTCCTTCGGATAGAAAAACAGCACCGTGGCCTTGGCCGGGCGGCCCAGCAACTGAAAGGTCTTGCCGCTGGTCATCGCGGCGCTAAAGTCGGGTATGCTAATGAGGGATTGGCTATCAGCCACAGGTTCTCTCCTGAACGGTGATCATCAGCGCTGTTTTTTAATCTGGCAACGCATCCAGGTGCAACAATACAGCATTCAGGCCGCTTTGCCCTGCACAATCAGGCGTCCCGAACGCCCGGGCAACTCATCCCAGGTGATGGGGCAAACGGGCAAGTCCGTATTTTTTATCTTTTCATAATAATCGCCCATCGCTGCAAACTGGTAGCCCTGGGCTTTCCAGCCTGCAAGCAGTTGTTCGAAAATGGGGGCGAGTTTCTGTCCTTCAAGTTCCGCGTGCAAGGTATATACGTGGTCGCGGGGATTATCCGCCGTCAGCGACAATATATGCGCGGCAACATTGCCGGTCGTGATCAGCTTGCCGTCGATTTCGCAGCCCAGCAATTCATCCAGGGTGGGCAGGGTGGTGGGCAATTGCACGCAGCGCAGGATGGTGTTGCCATTGCGCACGCGGTGCGGGCCATTGCCCGGGTGCACCATGGCGCCGCGTGCATCGAGCATGGCGCGGCCATCGGAGGCAAAGCGGTAGCCGGCCGTGTCGTGCTCGACAAAGGCGCTGACGTTCATTTGCCAGCCGGCCGCGCCGTGCGTATGCGGCTTGCTGCCAAACACCTGCTCGTAGCGGTTGGCGGCCTTGCGCATCATGTTGATGGTCCAGGCGGCGTTGCGCTTGGCCACGTTGTCTTGCCACAGGGTGTGATCCCAGGTGTGGATGCCGCACTCGAAACCGGCATCGCGCACGGCGCGCAATTGCGCCGCGCACTGCTTGCCGATATCGGGTCCCGGCAGCAAGGTGCCGTACATCAATGTTTTCAAGCCGTAGTGCTCGACCACCGAGGTGCGCGACACCTTGCTGAAAAAGCCGGGCTTCAAGGCGCGCCGCAGGGCCCAGCCCGTATGGTCGGGGCCCAGCGAGAACAGAAAGGTGGCCTTGGCCTGGTGTGCGGCCAGCATGCGCACCAGATTGCCCATGCCTTCACGGGTGCCGCGATAGGTATCGACGTCGATTTTCAGGGTCAGGAACGGCTTGCTCAACATTAATCCATCAGGGCTTTGGCTTGGGCTACCTGGCTGCGGTAGGCGTCGAAAATATTGCGCAGGGAATCGGCCATGGTGGTGGTCGGCGCCCAGCCCAGCTCTTCGCAGGTATTCGTGATTTTCGGCACGCGGTTCTGCACGTCCTGGTAGCCGGCGCCGTAGTAGGCGCCCGAAGTCGTTTCCACGATTTTCACGTGTTTCGCGCCTTCGGCGTATTCCGGGTATTCGGCGGCCAGGGTCAGCATCATGCCGGCCAGGTCGCGGATCGAGTAGTTATTGGTCGGATTGCCAATGTTGTAGATCTTGCCGCTGGCGATGCCGTTCTTGTTGGCGATGATGCGGATCAATGCATCGATGCCGTCGTCGATGTAGGTGAACGCGCGTTTCTGTGCGCCGCCGTCGACCAGCGAGATGTTCTCGCCGCGCACGATGTGGCCGAAGAATTGCGTCACCACGCGCGAGGAACCTTCTTTCGGCGTGTGGATCGAGTCGAGGCCGGCGCCGATCCAGTTGAATGGACGGAACAGGGTGAAGTTCAGGCCTTCCATGCCGTAGCCCCAGATCACGCGGTCCATCAGCTGCTTGGCGTTCGAATAGATCCAGCGCGGCTTGTTGATCGGGCCGCAGATCAGTTCCGAGTTTTCCGGGTCGAATTCCTCGTCATGGCACATGCCGTACACTTCCGACGTCGACGGGAAGACCAGGTGCTTGCCGTACTTGGCGGCCGAGCGCACGATAGGCAGGTTGGCTTCGAAGTCCAGTTCGAAGACGCGCAGCGGCTGCTTGACGTAGGTCGATGGCGTGGCGATGGCCACCAGCGGCAGGATCACGTCGCATTTCTTGACGTGGTACTCGACCCATTCCTTGTTGATCGTGATGTCGCCTTCGAAGAAGTGCATGCGCGACTTGTAGTTGTCATCTTCCAGCAATTCCGTGATGCGGTCCGTGTTCATGTCCATGCCGTAGACATGCCAGTCGGTGGTTTCCAGGATGCGCTTGGACAGGTGGTGGCCGATGAAGCCGTTGACGCCTAAGATGAGGACTTTTTTCATGTGAGATTCTCTTGAGTGATATCAGTGTGTGCTGACGCGGGCGGTCAGACTTGCTTGCAATTGCTGAGCCGAAATCGGCTCCCCGGCAGCCCTCAGCGCGGAAATGGCCAGCATGCGGCCGTCTCCGCAGACGCCAAAGATGCAATTATCCACTACCGCCAAGCCCGCTGGCAAACTTCCTGCTGAATGCTTGCTTAAACGGGCTTTTTCGATGGTGTAAATGACATTGTTGACTTCGGTGAATGCGCCGGGATAGGGCGGCGCGACGGCCCGGTGCAGGTTGTACACCTGCTGCGCGGGTAACTTCCAGTCGATGCGGCCGTCTTCCGGCGTGCGGCCGCCAAAATAGCCGCCCTGGCGCAGATCGTTGAGCTGGCGCGGCGCCGTGCCGTCCAGCAAGACTGGCAGCACGCCCCACAGCGTTTGCTCTGCAGCAACAGTTACCTTGCCAAACACTTCGAAGGCCGTGTCGTCGGGCAAGATGGGCACGGCCGTTTGCGCCACGATGGCGCCGGCGTCCGGCTTGACCGTCATTTCATGCAGGGTGGCGCCCGTCTGCGTGGCGCCGTGCAGCACGGCCCAGTTGACAGGTGCGCGGCCGCGGAACTGCGGCAGCAGCGAACCATGCATATTGTAGGCGGGAGCGACTTCCAAGATGCTAGCGGGCAACATGTGGCGGTAGTAAAAGCTGAACAGCATGTCCGGCTGTGCCGCCTGCACCTGCGCCAGCAGTTCGGGCGCGCGTGCGTCCGAAGGCGTGATGTACGGGATGCCTTCCGCCTGGCACAGGCTGGCGACGGATTCGAACCACAGGTTTTCCGTGGGACTGTCTTCGTGCGTGACGACCAGAGCGATATCGACGCCACCGGCCAGCAGCACCTTGATGCAGCGCACGCCCACATTGTGGTAGCCGAAGACGACGGCGCGTGGGGCGCCCATCAGCGGCCCACCTGACGTTTTTCCAGGCGCACATACGATGGCGCCTCGGCTTCCGCCTGGGTCATGCCGTCCTGCAAGATAGTTTGCACCACATAGCGGGGACGGGCACGCACTTGCTGGAAGATGCGTCCCACGTATTCGCCCACCAGGCCGATGCCGAACAGGATCACGCCCATGAAGAAGAAGGCGATGGCAAACAGGGTAAACACGCCTTCGGCTTCAGCGCCCAGCAGGAAGCGGCGTATCAGCAGGAAGATGACCAGCAATGCCGAACCCAGCGACATTGCCATGCCCAGCATGGAAAAGATTTGCAGGGGAATCAGCGAAAAGCCCGTGACCAGGTCGAAATTGAGGCGGATCAGGCTGTACAGCGAGTATTTCGACTCGCCGGCGGCCCGTTCCTCGTGCTCGACGGTGATTTCCGTCGGCTTGCGAGCAAACGTGTAGGCGAGCGCCGGCACGAAGGTGTTGACTTCGGCGCACTGATTGACCAGGTCGATCACATTGCGGCCGTAGGCGCGCAGCATGTTGCCCTGGTCCGTGATCTTGATGTTGGTGATGCGCTCGCGCAGGCGGTTCATCATCTTCGAGGCGAGGGTGCGCCAGGCGGAATCTTGCCGCTTGCGCCGGATCGAACCCACGTAATCGTAGCCTTCGCGCATCTTCGCCACCAGGTTGCCGATTTCTTCGGGCGGGTTCTGCAGGTCGGCGTCGAGCGTGATCATGATCTGCCCACGCGAGGCTTCGAAGCCGGCCAGGATGGCCATGTGCTGACCATAATTGCCGTTGAATAAGACGACGCGCGTGACGTCGGGGCGCTGGCGGAACTGTTCCGCCAGGATGGCCACCGAATTGTCGCGGCTGCCATCATTGATGAAGATGATCTCGTAGCTCGTCTGCAAGGCGTCGAGTGCCGGATACAGGCGCGCGAACAGGCTGGCCAGGCCATCCTGCTCGTTGTAGATCGGAATGATAATGGACAGTTCAGGTTTCATCGGCGCGCTGCTCACTTGATGAGAATGGATTTGACGGTGGCGACGGCGCGTTCCACGTCCTGTGTCGTCATGGCGTAGAACATCGGCAAGGTCACGGTCAGGCGGCCGATCTTTTCCGAGACGGGGAACATGCCCTCGGTAAAGCCGCGTTCGCGGTACATGGTAAACAGGTGGATCGGTGCGTAATGATAGCCCGTTCCCACGTTTTGCTGCGCCATTTGCTGCATGAACGCGGCGCGCGTGCCGGGGCCATTGTCGGGCAGGATGATCTGGAACAAATGCCAGTTGCTGTTTTCAAAGTCCTGCACGGGCAGCTGGGCGCCGCTCTGCGCTTCGAAGTCGCTGCCGAACTGCGCGAAATAGTGGCGTGCCAGCGCGCGGCGGTGGGCCGTGATGGCGTCGATATTGGCGAACTGGCCCAGGCCGATGGCGGCCATGATGTCGCTCATGTTGTATTTGCCGCCCAGCACGTCGACGTCGATGCCGTCGACGCCGCTGCGGGTGACGCCCTGCAGCCGGTATTTCTCGGCCAGCTTCGCTTCTTCCAGGTTGTTGAGGACGAGGCAGCCGCCTTCGCCTGTGGTGATGTTCTTGTTGGCCTGGAAGCTGAACGAGACGAAGTCGCCAAACGCGCCGATGCGCTTGCCTTTCCAGGTGGAGCCGAACGCTTGCGCCGCGTCTTCCACGACCCGCAGATTGTACTTTTCAGCAATTGCGTACAGGCGGTCCATGTCGACCGGCAAGCCGGACAGGTAGACGGGAATGATGGCTTTGGTGCGGGGCGTGATGGCCGCTTCCAGCTTGTCGAGGTCGATATTCCGCGTGACGGGGTCGATGTCGGCAAACACGGGCGTGGCGCCCACTTCGATGATCACGTTGGCCGTCGCGACCCACGATACGGGCGTGGTGATGACTTCGTCGCCGAGGCCGATGCCAGCGATGCGCAGCGCGATTTCCATGGTGCACGTGCCCGAATTGAAGGTGCGCACGGGACGCCCGCCGAAATACTCGGACAGCTGGGCTTCGAATGCCTGCACTTTCGGGCCGCTGGTGATCCAGCCCGAGCGCAGCACTTCGCCGACGGCGGCGATGGTCGCTTCATCGATGGTGGGTTTGGAAAAAGGCAAAAAGGGCAGGGTAGAGGTCATGGGGCGCAGTTCTTGGGTCTGTATGGTGTCAGGGTATCGGTGTCGCCGAGGCTGCCAGTGCGGTCAAAAACCGCCGGCAGGCATGGCTATTTTATATCGTTCATATGGCGGCGCGACCGGTTCAGCGGTGAAAAATCCTGCTGCTGCGGGCGGGGCAAGCTGGCCGGGGGCGCGATCCATGCTGCCTCGCGCCCCAGTTACCTCTTTATTTGTTGGCAATGACCATGCGGCGCGCATCCTCGGCAATGACACGCATGGGCGCGCCGCGCTCTTGCAATTCCTTGTAACGGCCCAGGCTGATAATAGCCATGTCGTGCACGCCGGCGTTGGCGTCGTTCGTCCACTGCGTGATGAAAGGCTCGATGGTCGGGATCGACAGTTCGGGCTGCTGTTTCAGGCCAAACGTGAATTCATCCCAGTAATCGACGAGGATCACGGGCCGCTGCAGGTAGTACGTCAGCGACTGTTCATAGATGCCGACCGAATAGAGCTTGGTATCGGCCGTCAGTTCCGCCTGGATCTGCGGCAGCATGTCGGTGCCTGCGCGGTTCTGGCCATACAGTTCGGAGCCGGCCAGGATGCAGTGCGTGGCCAGGAAGCCGGCGCCGGCGATCGTCAGCACGGTCATATCGCGGCGCAACTGGCGCGCATGCAGCAAGGCCAGGGCGCCGCCGGCCAGGGCGAAGAAGCCGGCCGCCATCAGCCATGGCTGGTAGCCTTTCAATGCGATCAGTGCTGCCGGATCGCGCGCGCTGGCCTTGCCGAACGCGATCGGTCCGCCGATCAGGATGGCCGCGCCCAGCACGCACAGCAGGCCGGCCGCGAACAGGCGCTGGCGGCGCGAGGCCGATTCCAGGTACAGCGCCACCAGCAAGGCCAGCGCCGGGAAGATGGGCACGATATAGCCGGGCAGCTTCGAGGTCGAATAGCTGAAGAAGAAGAAAATGAACACGGCCCAGACCAGCAGCATCAAGCGGGGCTGGAAGGCGCCCGGCTGGCGCTGGAAGGCGGCGGCCAGGCTTTGCGGCAGCAGGCCTATCCATGGCAGGATGCCGGGAATGAGCAGCACGAGGAAGTAGTACCAGGCGCCTTCGCGCTTGTGCCCCTTCATCAGGAAACGCTGGAAATGCTCGTGGATGAAGAAGAAATGCGGCTGCTCCGGATTGCGCAGGGCGACCAGCACGAACCACGGCGTGGCGATGGCAAAGAACACCAGCAAGCCCTTGACCAGGTGCAGACGCGTCCAGATGCGCCAGTCGCGCGCGCACAGCGAATACAGCACCAGCACGGCGCCCGGCAGCACGATGCCGATCAGGCCCTTGGCCAGCACGGCCAGCGCCATGGCGGCCCAGCAGGCCAGCATCCAGTTGCGCCGTTCCAGCGCCGTGGCGTCGTCGCGCTGGGCGATCAGCAAGCTGCCCAGGGTCAGGGTCATCATGCCCGACAGACCCATGTCCAGCGAATTGATCTGGCCGGAAGCGAGCCAGAACAGGCTCGACGCCAGCACCAGGCCCGCATACAGGCCCACGCGCGGACCGAAGACTTTCTTGCCCGCATAGGCCGTCATGCACACGCCGATGATGCCGCACAGCCCAGTCCACAGGCGTGCCTGCCACTCGCCCAGGCCGAAGGCGGCGAAGGTCAGCGCATTCATCCACGTTTGCAGCGGCGGCTTTTCAAAGTACTTGATGCCGTTCAGGCGCGTGGTGATCCAGTCGCCCGTGACGAACATTTCGCGCGCCATCTCGGCGTAGCGGCCCTCGTCGGGCGGTACCAGGGTGCGCACGCCCAGCGCATACAGGGTGACGACGATGAAGATGCTCAGCAGGGACCACATCAGCACCCGCGACGAGTGCAGCTCGTTGACATTGATTTTCATGCGGCCTTGCCTGCGGCCGGGGCCAGGATCAGGGCCAGGGTGACTTTGCGGCCTTCGCCCATGAGGATATTGTAGGTGCGGCAGGCGGCCTGGCTATCCATGCATTCGACGCCGATGCGGCGCATGGTCAGCGCGGCCGTCAGCTTCGGATGCACGAAGCGCTGGCGCTCGCCCGTGCCGAGGATGACCACGTCGGGCGCATCGGCCAGGATCTGTGCGAAATGCGCCTCGTTCAATTGTTCGAAACTGTCCACCTCCCACGCCCGTGGCGGCATTTCCGGCATGACGATCAGGCTGTAGTTGAACGGCTGGGCATTGATCTCGACGCCGTTTTCGTCATAGCCGGTGACAGTCTGGTATTGTTGGGTGCTGCTGGCGTGGAGTTTCATGGCGATATCGGGGCTGGTCGTGTCGGTTGATCGGTACGCGCGCGGCCAAACTGGGTGCCGCGGCCAAGGGCGTAAGCATGCCATAAATGACAGAAAAGAGCGACTGAAAAGCAATATCCTTTCCAAATTGCAATGTTCGGCGCCACAGTGGCGGTGCATGCCTGCGCCATGGTAATGCTGCAAGATTAAGGGAAGATGAAGATGGCGCGCTCCCGGATTGTCGTCCGGCTGCGCCAGCGTGGCAGAATCGGCGTCAAATGCTGCAGTTCGCCATGTTTAATTTGATAAAATGGCCTGTTTTCGGCGAGAATGGTTGTTTTCGCCTTGCAGTCTTTCGCATCGCAGTTTCACGGGTTCATAGTTCTGGCGCGGCGGCCACGCTGCAAGCTCAAGTCTCCGCGCCGCATCACGACAGGGATTTATTTTGCGACCGATTCAGAAATCGAATAAATTGGCGGACGTCTGCTACGACATCCGCGGCCCGGTCCTGGAAAAATCCAGGCAAATGGAAGAAGAAGGCCACAAGATCACCAAGCTCAATATCGGCAATCTGGCCGTATTCGGCTTCGATCCGCCCGACGAGATCGTGCGCGACATGATGCTCAATCTGCAGAACGCGGCTGGCTATACGGACTCGAAAGGCATGTTCGCGCCGCGCAAGGCCGTCATGCACTACACGCAGGGCAAGAATATCGCCGGCGTGACCATCGATGACATTTACCTGGGCAATGGCGCTTCCGAATTGATCGTCATGTCGATGAACGCCCTGCTCAACAGTGGCGATGAAGTGCTGGTGCCGGCGCCCGATTACCCGTTGTGGACGGCCGCCGTCAGCCTGTCCGGCGGCAATCCCGTGCATTATGTGTGCGACGAGCAGAACGAGTGGTATCCCGACATCGAGGACATGCGTCGCAAGATCACGCCGCAGACCAAGGCGATCGTCGTCATCAACCCGAACAACCCGACGGGCGCGCTGTACCCGGTTTCCGTGCTGCTGCAGATCGTCGAACTGGCGCGCCAGCATCAATTGATCATTTTCGCCGACGAGATCTACGACAAGGTGCTGTACGACGAAGCCGAGCACGTGTCGATCGCCTCGCTGGCCGACGACGTGCTGTTCATTACCATGAACGGCCTGTCGAAGAATTACCGCTCGTGCGGCTACCGTTCCGGCTGGATGGTGGTCTCGGGCGAAAAGCGTCACGCCAAAGATTACATCGAGGGCCTCAACATGCTGGCTTCGATGCGGCTATGCGCCAACGCGCCGGGGCAATTTGCCATCCAGACGGCGCTTGGCGGCTACCAGAGCATACAAGACCTGGTGGGGCCCGGCGGGCGCCTGTTGAAACAGCGCGACCTGGCGCACAAGCTGCTGACCGATATTCCGGGCGTCACCTGTGTCAAGCCGAAGGCCGCGCTGTACATGTTCCCGCGCCTGGACCCGGAGATCTACCCGATCGCCGACGACCAGCAGTTTGCCTATGAATTACTGGCCGAAGCCAAGGTCCTGATCGTGCAGGGCACGGGCTTCAACTGGATCGCGCCCGACCATTTTCGCGTCGTCTTCCTGCCCAACTCCGATGACCTGACCGAGGCCATGGGGCGCATCGCGCGCTTCCTGGAAGGCTATCGCAAGCGTCACGGCCGCGGCTGAGAGTCAGTAGCAATACCGATCAACCTGGCGCCGCCCAAGGGGGCGCCACTTATGAGCAGTCAAGCACAACTATGAAATCCATCAAGATCGGCCTGCTGGGCCTGGGCAATGTCGGTTACGGCACGTTCAGCGTCCTGAAACGTAATCAGGAAGAAATCAAGCGCCGCGCGGGCCGCGGCATTGACGTCGTCGCCGTCGCCGTGCGCGACGTGGCGCGCGCCGAAGCGCTGGTCGCCGGCGGCTGCAAGGTCGTCAATGATCCTTACCTGATCGTCAACGATCCCGAGATCGACATCGTCGTCGAACTGATCGGCGGCTACGACCTGTCGAAAACCCTGGTGATGCAGGCCATCGCCAACGGCAAGCACGTGGTCACGGCCAACAAGGCCCTGCTGGCTGTACACGGCAACGAAATCTTCGCCGCCGCGCAGGACAAGGGCGTGATGGTGGCCTTCGAGGCAGCCGTCGCCGGCGGCATCCCCATCATCAAGGCGCTGCGCGAAGGCTTGACGGCCAACCGCATCGAATGGATCGCCGGCATCATCAACGGCACCACCAATTTCATCCTGTCCGAAATGCGCGACAAGGGCCTCGATTTCGCCACAGTGCTGAAACAGGCGCAGGAACTCGGCTACGCGGAAGCCGACCCCACCTTCGACATCGAAGGCGTCGACGCCGCGCACAAGGCCACCATCATGTCGGCCATCGCCTTCGGCATCCCGGTGCAGTTCGACAAGGCCTACGTGGAAGGCATCAGCAACCTCAATGCCGTCGACATCCGCTATGCCGAGCAGCTGGGCTACCGCATCAAGCTGCTGGGCATCACCAAACGCGCCACCGTCAACGGCGTGGAAGGCATCGAGTTGCGCGTGCATCCGACCCTGATTCCGGCCAAGCGCCTGATCGCCAACGTGGAAGGCGCCATGAACGCGGTGCTGGTGCACGGCGACGCCGTCGGCGCCAGCCTGTACTCGGGCCGCGGCGCGGGCGCCGAGCCGACCGCCTCGTCGGTGATCGCCGACCTGGTCGACATCACGCGCCTGGCCACGGCCGATCCGGAACACCGCGTGCCGCACCTGGCGTTCCAGCCGAACGCGATGACCGATATCGCGATCTTGCCGATGTCGGAAATCACCACCAGCTACTACCTGCGCATGCACGTGGCCGACCAGCCGGGCGTGCTGGCCGACCTGACGCGCATCCTGGCCGAGCGCGGCATCTCGATCGACGCCATGCTGCAAAAAGAGCCGGCTGAGGGCGAGACGCATACGGACATCATCATGCTGACGCACCAGACGCAGGAAAAGAACGTCACGGCCGCCATCGAGAAGATGGAAGCCTTGAACAGCGTGGTGGGCACGGTCACCAAGATCCGCCTGGAAAACCTCAGCTGAGCGTTTTCAGCGATCCATGAAAAACGGCGCCCGCGGGCGCCGTTTTTTATCTGCGAACGGTGTTACAGCTGCGGCACATCGGGCGCGCCGACGGGGCCCACATCCATGCCGTCATAGCTGGCCAGCTGGTTGTCCTGCGCAAATGCCATCAATTCGCCATTGCGCGCGTGCAGGCTGTCGACGCCATGCACTTCGGCCTTTTCCACGTGCAGCACCCACACGGGGGCGGCGGCCGGGTCGTCTAGTTCCGGCTGGTACAGTTCCACGGGGCGGTAGCCCTGCAGCGCCAACAGGGTGGCAGCCTGTTCCAGCGGTTCGGAGGTCGGGTTGGTGAAGTAATAGCCCCACAGCAGCGGCTGGGACAGATCCCACGGCGCGTTCTCGGCGATATTGGCAAACAGTTCGGTTACATCTTCTTTGGTCATCATGGCAATGGGCCTTCCTTAAAATCTCAGGACGCGATAGTAGCACCGCGCCTGCGCCGGCGCCATGCGCCCGGAACGCATATGTCATTGCGGCTGGCGGATTGCGGCGATCAGCGCGCGCAGCCCGGCCGATACATGGCGGTGGCCCGGATAGTACAGCGCCAGGCCCGGCATGCCGGGGCACCAGTCGTCGAGTACCCGTTCCAGCCGGCCATCGCGCAGCGCATCGAGCGCCAGGTGTTCGGGCACGAAGGCGATGCCGATGCCGTCGATGGCGGCATCGACCATCAGGGGGTGGTCGGTCAGGGTGAGGGGGCCGGTGACATTGATCGTTTCAACAGTGCCCCGATGTTCGAATTCCCAGCGGTAGATCGCCCCGCTGTCGAAGCGAAAGCGGATGCAGTCGTGCCGCAGCAGGTCTTGCGGCACGCCGGGGCGGCCGCGCGCGGCGAAATAGGCGGGTGCGCCCACCGCGGCGAAGCGCACCGTGTCGGTCAGCCGTATCATCACCATGTCCTGCGGCACGGCCTCGACCAGCCGTATGCCCGCGTCGAAGCCGCCGGCGGTGATATCGCTGAGCTTTCCATCGGTGACGATATCGAGATGCACTTGCGGGTAGGTGCGCAGGAAGCGCGCCAGTACCGGCCGCAGGATCATGCGGATCGCGCCCTCGCTGGCATTGATGCGCACCGTGCCGCTGGGCGCCGCGCGCTGCTCATCGACTTCCCCGATCGCCTCGGCGATCGACGACAGGGCGGGCCGCAGCCGGGCTGCCAGCCGTTCGCCCGCATCGGTCAGCGACACGCTGCGGGTGGTCCGGTTGAACAGGCGTATGCCCAGCCGCTGCTCCAGGGTTTTCACCGAATGACTGATGGCCGATGGCGTGACGTCGAGTTCCACCGCTGCCGCACGGAAGTTGCAATGCCTGGCCGCCGTCAGAAATACGTCCAGCGTAAAGAGATCCGTGCCATTCAATTGATGAGTATTGCTCATTGGTGTGTAAAGAATTGTGGAGATAGTTTTGCTAATCAGTGTCTCATATACTGAATGAACTGACAACTTTGGAGGAACCCATGTCCACACACGGCAATTATCTGCCCGAGAAGGTGACGTTCAAATCGCATGGCGACGATGTGGTCGGCGTGCTTTACCGCCCCAAGGGCCAGGGACCATTTCCCGTCGTCGTGATCCTGGGTCCTTACTCGTTTTCCAAGGAGCAGGCGCCGACCCAGTACGCCACGCGCCTGGCCGACGAGGGCTTTGCCGCGCTGGCCTTCGATCCGCGCACGGTGGGCGAGAGCGGCGGCATGCCGCGACGGCTGGAAAACCCGCAGATGAAAAATGAGGATGTGGTGGCGGCGCTCGACTACCTGCTGGCCCGCGACGATGTGGACCCGGCCCGCGTCTTTCTGCTCGGCGTGTGCCAGGGCGGTCCGGAGATGCTCGACATCGCCTCGTATGAAGACCGCGTCAAGGCGGTCGCCTCGGTCACGGGCTACTACCGCGACCGCGAAACGGATCTGTTCATGATCGCCGCCGGCGTCACCGAGAATCCTTTCGACGTCGCCAGCGCACCGACGACGGCCCAGCTGGAAGCCTTGCTGGCGGCACGCCTGGAGCGTGCCCGCGCGGCGAAGGCGGAATACGAGGCGAACGGCACGGTCGTATATCAGCCGCTGGTCTCTCCCGATCTGGGCGACCCGGTTGCCGGATCCAATGCCGGCTTGCCGGGGCCTCTCGTGTGGAGCTGGTATGGACCGTGGACGCTGAAGGGCTGGGATAACCGCTACGCCATCATGAGCGATCTCGATCACTTCGCCTACACGACCGTGCCTGGCGTGGCCAGGCTCAAAAAGCCGGCTCTGGTCGTGCATTCCGATACCTGCATGAACCCGGCATCGGCCCGGCGGCATTTCGAGTCGATTCCGACGGAAGACAAAAAGCTGATCTGGGAAAACGGCACGCATCACTTCCAGTACTACGAGCAGCCCGACGTGGTGGACCGTACCGTCGGCCATGCCGCCGACTGGTTCCGCACGCACGGGGCCTAGCGGCCAGCACTGCCGGGCCGGCCTGGCCAGGCGCCGCCCTTCATGCGGCGGCGCCGAAATGTACGCTGACCTTCAGTCCATGCCCATTCGCCGCCGTGGCCAGTTCCAGCCGCGCGCCGTGCAGGGCGGCGATGTCGCGCACGATGGCCAGGCCCAGCCCGGCGCCACCCGGGTTGCTCTCGAGCGCCGCGCCGACCCGGTAGAACGGCGTAAACACGCGCTCGTGCTCGGCCAGCGGGATGCCCTTGCCGCTGTCTTCCACTTCCAGCACGGCGCCGTGTTCGTGTCCGTTCGCTGCCTGCGCCGCGCGCACGCGCAGGATCACGCTGCCGCCCTGCGGCGTGTAGCGCAGGGCGTTGTCGACCAGGTTGGCCACCAGTTCATGCAGCAGCAGGGCCTGGCCATGCACGGGCGCCTCGTCGGGTGCTTCCAGCGACAGGTCGATATGCTTGCCGACGGCGGCCATGGCCATTTCCAGCCCCACCTGCTGCGCCACGTCGCGCAGCGCGACGGTGTCCATGGCCAGGCTGTCGCCGCCATGCTCGATGCGTGCCAGGGTCAGCAGGCGGTTGGCCAACAGCACGGTGGAATCGGTGGTGGCGGCGATCGAACGCACAATGTCACGCAGGGCGGCGATGTCCGGCGGCGCGCCCGCCTGGCGGTCGCATTCGCGCATGGCCAGTTCGGCCTGGGTTTTCAGCACCGTCAACGGCGTGCGCAGCTGGTGCGAGGCGTCCGCGATGAAGCGGCGCTGGCTGGCGATCAGCTGCTGCAGGCGCGACATCGAACCGTTCATGGCGCTCACCAGCGGGCGCATTTCCTTGTGCACCAAGGTGGGGTCGACGTCCGACAGGTCGGACAGGGTGCGCGTCTCGACTTCCGTTTTCAAGCGCATCAGCGGGCGCAGCACCAGGCGCACGGCAAACCACACGAGGGCGCCCATCACCAGTATCATCGCCGCCTGCCAGCTCAGGGTATCGAACAGGATCTGGTTCGACAGGCCGCGCCGCGCGTCCAGCGTTTCGGCCACCTGGATCAGGGCGATGCCGCGCATCGAGTCGTCATACACGGGCTGCAGCAGGGCGGCGATGCGGATCGGCTTGCCGTGGTAGTCGGCGTGGTAGAAGCGCACCAGTGCCGGATAATTCTGCGAGCGGGGCACGTTTTTCGGCACGGGCGGCAGGTCGCCATAGCCCGACACCAGTTCGCCGTTGATGCCCGTGACCTTGTAGTAGATGCGGCCCAGGGTGTCGGTCTCGAAGCTGTCGAGCGCCACGTAAGGCACTTCGGCCACGACCTTGCCGTTGACGATGGAGACGCGCTCGGCCAGTGCCCGCGTCGACGCCAGCAGCGAGCGGTCGTAGGCCATGTCGGCCGCGTCGAGCGCGTTGCGGTAGACAAAAACGGCATCGAGCAGCACCAGCATCACCAGCGGGATGAGCAGCCAGCGCAGCAGCTGGCTGCGCAGGCTGCCCAGCGGCCGGCCCTGCGCCCAGCGCCGGCGCAGGCGCTTGAACAGGGGCAGGCGCGGCGTGACAGCGCTCATTTTGGCGTGGCCGGCGCCATCGCGCTGCGCGGCTGCAGCAGGTAGCCGATGCCGCGCAGGGTGGTGATGACGGCGCCGTCGGGCGAGCCGCTTTCCACGCCGCTTTCCAGTTTCTTGCGTACGCGGTGGATATACAGTTCGATGGCGTCCAGGTTGGCGTCGTCGGCCAGCGCGAACACTTCGTCGAACAGCTTTTCCTTCGACACGGCGCGCCCCGAGCGCGTGATCAGCGCCTCGAGCACGGCGTGCTCACGCGGCGTCAGGGGAAAAGGGGCGCCGGCATAGCTGAACATGCGCGTGACGGTATCGAAACTGAGCGCGCCGCAGGTGTGCACCAGCGCTTCGTTGCCCTGGCTGCGGCGCAGCAGGGCCTTTACGCGCGCTTCCAGTTCGGCCAGTTCGAACGGCTTGGCCATGTAGTCGTCCGCACCCAGGTTCAGGCCCTGCACTTTTTCATCGAGGCCGCCGCGCGCCGTGAGTATCATGACGGGAGTCTTGCCGCGCGTGCCGCCGCGTGCGCGCAGGCGGCGCAGCACGTCCAGGCCGTCCATCTTCGGCAGGGTCAGGTCGAGCAGCACCAAAGAATATTCCTGCGTATGCAGCAGGGCGTCGGCATCGGCGCCGTTGTGGGCGGTCTCAACCGTCAGGTGCGCGTCTCGCAGGGCCTTTGCCAGCCAGTGCGACAGCTCCAGATGGTCTTCCACTAATAATATGCGCATGGTCTCCGCCATTCGTTTGAATTGGTGCAGTGTAAGCCTGCCGGCGCCGTACCGACAGGGGACGCAATGAATTTGTTGGTATTGCTTGTGGCTGGCCGGCGACACCTGTCAGTCTGAAAGCGAATTGAAAGGATCGCGATCATATAGTGTGATCCTGATTCATGAAATTGATCAGGCATATCACTAATAACTATATCTAAGGGAGACACTCTACATGAAGAAAACTGCATTCTCGCTGGCCGCCATGGCGGTACTCGCCGCTGCCGGCAGCGCCCACGCTCAGTCGAACGTCACCCTGTACGGCCGCCTGGACGCCGGCATCAGCAACACCAGCAACGCCGGTCCGAACAAAAGCTCGATGACGCAGGTGAGCTCCGGCGGCATGAACACGTCGCGCTGGGGCATCCTGGGCAGCGAAGACCTGGGCGGCGGCCTGAAAGCCGTCTTCAATCTGGAAGGCGGTATCCTGGTCGACACGGGCGCGGCCGATGGCGCGCTGTTCAAGCGCCAGGCCAATGTGGGCCTGGAAGGCGCGTTCGGCCGCGTCGTGCTAGGACGCTCGTTCACTACCGTGTACGACTTCGTGCTGCCGTTCGATCCGATGGCCTATGCGCCGTTCTACTCGTGGGCCACTTCGGCCAACGCGACGGGCCCGAGCAAATACGGCATGACGACGGCCTTCGACAATATGGTCAAGTACTCTGGCAAGACGGGGGGCTTCAGCTACGGCGCATCGTACGGCTTCGGCGAACAGTCGACGGGCAATTCGGACAGCGCCAAGCTGTCGACCGCCGTTACCTACACGACGGGTCCCGTCAGCCTGCTGGCCACGTATGAGCGGGTCAACGGCAATGCGATTGCCGGCGGCGCGCGCGACAAGAACGTCGTGTACCACCTGGGCGCCATGTACGACGACGGCCCGTGGAAGGTGCAGGCGGCCGCGCGCGACTACAAGCTCGATCCTGCGGCAGCCGGCAAGCCTGATGTGCGCGGCACCCTGTACTGGGGCGGCGTCAGCTACAAGACCACGCCGGTCATCACCCTGACGGGCGTGATCTACTACCAGGACGTGAAAAACGTAGCCGCCAACCTCGATGCCGATCCGATCATGTATGTGGCGCGCGTGCGCTATGCCCTGTCCAAGCGCACCGACCTGTATGTGGCAGGCGCTTACGCCAAGGCCAAGCACAATCAGCTGGTCAGCCTGTCGCGTGACGATGCCGGTTTCGGCGACACCCAGCGCGGCGTGATCGCTGGCATCCAGCACCGCTTCTAAGCCATGACGATGCTGCGCTCCCTGTTCCTGTCGCTGCTGTGCCTGTTGCCCGCCCTTGCGGCGGCGTCGGCATCGGCCGAGTGCGTGGTGCCGTCCAAGCCGGGCGGCGCCATGGATCTGACCTGCAAGCTGGCGAAAAAAGGCCTAGCGCAGGAGGGCGTGGCAGGCGTGGCCGGTAGCGTGGCAAATGCGATGCGCATCAGCTATCTGCCCGGCGGCATCGGCGCCGTGGCCTGGCACTCGATGGGCTCGCAGCGCCGCCGCGCGGAGCCGAACACCCTGGTGGCCTTTTCGGGCGGTTCGCTGCTCAACCTGGCGCAGGGCAAGTTCGGCAACGCCAAGGCGGGCGACGTGCGCTGGGTGGCGGCGCTGGGCGCCGACTACGGCATGATCGCCGTGCGCAACGATTCGCCCTACAAGACGCTGGGTGATTTGATCGCGGCATTGCGCCAGCATCCGGACACGGTGCTGATCGGCGTCTCCGGCACCATCGGCAGCCAGGACTGGCTGAAGATGGCGCTGGTGGCGCGCCATGCCGGCATCGACCCGAAAGTACTGCGCTTCGTCGCGCTCGAAGGCGGCGGCGAGGTGTTTACAGCGATGCAGGCCGATTACGTGCAGGTGGTCTCGGGCGATACGTCCGAAGCCACCCTGAACGCCAGCGCCAATCACGCACGTGTGCTGGCGGTGCTGTCGGAAAAACGCCTGCCGGGCGTGCTGGCCGGCGTGCCGACGGCGCGTGAGCAGGGTATCGATGTGGTATGGCCCATCATCCGCGGCGTGTGGATGGGGCCGCAGGTGCCGGAGGCGGACTACCAGCGTTGGGTGGCCACCTTTGACCGCGCCATGGCCACGCCGCAGTTCGCCGAATGGCGCGCGCAGGCAGGCCTGTACCCGTTCGCGCTGACGGGGCCGAAGCTGACCGCGTATGTCAGGAAGGCGGTCGACGAGTATGCGCGACAGGCCACCGAGCTCGGATTAATGCGCTGAACGACATCCTATTAAAAAACCTATTCATAGACGGAGACAATCCCATGCAAACCAAGACCCTGCTTCAAGCTGCCCTTGCCACCGCGTTTGCCAGTCTGGCCGGCGCCGCCTTTGCGCAAGTGCCAGCCGGCTATCCGGCCGACTACCAGAAGATCATCGACGCGGCCAAGAAGGAAGGCAAGGTGGTGATCTACAGCGCCACCGACAGCAAGGCGGCCGCACCGCTGATCAAGGATTTCAGCACGCTGTATCCCGGCATCTCGGTCGAATACAACGACATGAATTCGACGGAAGTGTATAACCGCTTCATTTCCGAAGTGGCCGCCGGCGGCAATACGGCCGACGTGATGTGGTCGTCGGCGATGGACTTGCAGATGCGCCTGGCCTCCGACGGCTACGCTCTGAAATACAAGTCGGTCGAAGCGGCGAAGATTCCCGGCTGGGCCATGTGGGACGACCAGGCTTACGGCACCACGTTCGAGCCGGCCGCCATCGTCTACAACAAGCGTTTGCTCGATCCGAAGGAAGTGCCGAAGAATCACGACGACTTCGTCAAGCTGATCGCCACGCCTAAATTCAAGGACAAGGTCACCACCTACGATATCGAAAAATCGGGCGTCGGCTTCATGTTCATGGCGCAGGATGCGAAGGAATATCCGCAGTTCCTGGCCCTGCAAAACGCCTTCGGCACGGCCAAGGTGCGCGTGCAGTCGTCGACCGGCACCATGATGGAGCGTATTTCGTCCGGTGAAAACCTGATCGGCTACAACGTGCTGGGCTCCTACGCACTGGTGCGCGCCAAGACCGACCCGTCGATCGGCGTGGTACTGCCCAAGGATTACACGCTGATCCTTTCGCGCGTGCAGTTCATCAACAAGAATGCGAAGAACGTCAACGCCAGCAAGCTGTGGCTCGATTACATCCTGTCGCACCGCGGCCAGACCATCATCGCCAACGGCGCCAAGCTGTTCGCCATCCGCGCCGACGTCACCGGCGAAACGACATCGGCGGAACTGATCAAGGAAATCGGCGCGGCCAACGTCAAGCCGATTCCCGTGCACCCGATCATCCTGCAATTTCTGGGACCTGCCAAGCGCATGGCGTTCCTGAAGCAGTGGAAAGAGACCGCCGGCAAGAAGTAAAAATAGCCAATGCCGTCTTGGCCGCCCGCGAGCCTGGCTTGCGGGCGCACGCCGTACCCTTCATTCATTGGATTCATCATGCAAACTGCCATCTTGCCGCTGCCCGCACGGTCGCGCTCTCCCTTGTCGCGCCTGAACTGGCCGCGCGGCGTGGTCGTGGCGATCACGCTGGTCGCCATTTTCCTGCCGCTGTTCCTGATTTTTTACCAGAGCTTTTTGAACGCGCCGTTTTTCATGCCCGTGCGCGAATTTGGCTTTGATTCCTACCGTTTCATCTTCGATGATCCCGATTTCGCCATGGCCTTCAAGAATGGCCTGATGCTGGCCTTCGGCCTGACCGTCATCGCTGTGCCGCTGGGCGGCATGCTGGCCTTTTTGATGGTGCGCACGGACCTGCCTGGCCGCGGCTGGGTGGCCCCGATGCTGCTGGTGCCGATCTTTGTGTCGCCGATGGTGATGGGCTTCGGCTATGTCGTCTCGATGGGGCCCGTGGGCTTTTACTCGATCTGGGCCAAGGAGCTGCTCGGCTTCGTGCCCTGGAATATTTACTCCTTCACCAGTATCGTCATCATCGCCGGCCTGACGCACGTGCCGCACGTCTACCTGTACGCCTCCTCGGCCCTGAAAAGCCTGGGCTCGGACGTGGAAGAAGCGGCCCGCGTGGCCGGCGCCTCGCCGATCCAGGTGATGCTCAATGTGTCGCTGCCGATGATCATGCCGGCGCTGGCGTATGCGGGCGTGCTGGTGTTCTTCCTCGGCTTCGAAGTGTTCGGCCTGGTGCTGGTGCTCGGCGATCCGGAGGGCCATCTGGTGCTGCCGACCTATCTGTACAAGCTGACGAACAAGCTCGGTACGCCGTCGTACCACCTGATGGCCGCCGTCGCCGTCTGCCTGGTAATGGTGACCATGCCGCTGGTGATGATCCAGCGCTGGCTGCTGAAATCGGCCAACAAATATGTGTCGATCAAGGGCAAGGGCGCGCGCAGCAAGGCCATGCCGCTGGGCCGCTGGAAGTGGCTGGCGTTTGCCTTGCTGGCCGGCTGGCTGATCTTCACCATCATCCTGCCGTTGACGGGCATCGTGCTGCGCTCCTTCGTGCAGTACTGGGGCGAGGGCGTGCACCTGGCCGACGTATTGACCTTGCAGCATTTCCGCGACATTTTCGACCAGCCTTCGCTGGTGCGCGGCATCGTCAACACCATCCTGATCGGTGTCGTTGGCGGCGCGCTGGCCGTGGGCTGCTACAGCTTCATCGCGCTGGCCATGCACCGCAAGCAGGACGGCATCACGCGCCTGCTCGACTACAGCGTGCTGGTGCCGCGCGCCGTGCCGGGCCTGCTGGCCGGCCTCTCCTTTTTGTGGGTGTTCCTGTTCGTGCCGGCCTGGCTCGACGGCATATTGAAAGGCATGGACAACGGCGTGGCCCTGTGGCTGAGCGGTCATGTGATCCCCGTGCTGCGCGAACTGCGCTCGACCATCTTCGCGCTGTGGCTCGCGTATTCGGTGGTGTGGATGGCCTACGGCATGCGCCTCATTTCCACGGCGCTGCTGCAGGTGGGGCCGGAGCTGGAAGAGGCGGCGCGCGCCGTCGGCGCCAGCCGCGGCCAGGTGACGCGCGACGTGACCCTGCCGCTGATCAAATACGGCTTGCTGGGCGCCTGGCTGATGGTGTTCCTGATCTTCGAGCGCGAATATTCGACGGGCGTGTACCTGCTCTCGCCGGGCACGGAAGTGATCGGCGCCATGCTGGTGTCGCTGTGGGCCGGCGGCTCGACCGACCTGGTGGCGGCGCTGTCCTTCATCAATATCACCCTGGTGGCCATCGGCCTGGGCATCGCGCTGCGCTTCGGCGTGAAGTTGCATAACTAATTAGAAACTGAGACCACATCATGAATGAATTGACCGTCAATGAATTGCACCTGGACTACGGCACGGGCGCTGCCGCTAACCAGATCCTGAAGGGTGTCTCGATGCACCTGAAAAAAGGCGAAGTGGTCGCCCTGCTGGGGCCTTCGGGCAGCGGCAAGACCACCTTGCTGCGCGCCGTTGCGGGGCTGGAAAGCCCGAAGGCGGGCACGATCCAGATCGGCGAGCGCAATGTCTTCGACGGCGCGCAGCACTTCGAGATGCCGGCCGAACACCGCAACCTGGGACTGGTGTTCCAGTCGTATGCGCTGTGGCCGCACAAGACCGTCTTCGACAACGTCGCCTACGGCCTCAAGTTGCGCAAGATGGGCAGCACGGAGATCGCCGCGCGCATCAAGGAAGTGCTGACGCAGCTGGGCCTGGGGCATCTGGGCGAACGCTATCCGCATCAGTTGTCCGGCGGCCAGCAGCAGCGCGTGGCGATCGCCCGTGCGCTGGTGTACAACCCGCCCGTGATCCTGCTCGACGAACCGCTGTCGAACCTGGACGCCAAGCTGCGCGAGGAAGCGCGCGCCTTCCTGCGCGAACTGATAGTGCGCCTGGGCTTGTCCGCCCTGATGGTGACGCATGACCAGGGCGAGGCGATGGCCATTTCCGACCGTATTTTGCTGCTCAATAACGGCAAGATCGAGCAGCAGGGCACGCCGCAAAGCATGTATGAAACGCCGGACACCCTGTTTACTGCCGAATTCATGGGCAGCAACAACCGTCTGCCCGGCAAGGTGGTGCAGCGCGAAGAGAACCAGGTGCGCCTGCTGGTCGATGGCGCCTCCATGCAGGGCGTGGCGCGCGGCGCCAACGTGGGCACGGAAGTGACGACCATGATACGCGTCGAGGAAGTGAAGATCAGCGCCACGCAGGTGGACAACGCCATCGAGCTGCCGCTGCTGACCTGCATGTACCTGGGCGACCGCTGGGAATGCCTGTTCGAGCGCGGCGGCGCCGAGAACATCAGCCTGCGCGCGTATTCGCGCCACAAGCTCGAAGCGGGCAAGTACTGGCTGCACATGCCGGCCGATAAGCTCTGGGTGTTTTAACGGTGCCGTGGTGGCCCCGCTGGCGCGCCTTTGCTGCCGCGCTGGCCGCCGGGCTGGCGGGCGCCGCCATCTGCCTGTGGCTGCACACGCCGCTGCCGTGGATGATCGGCCCCCTGTTTGCCACGGCCGCCCTGCGCCTGGCAGGGCGCGAACTGGCCTGCCCCGTGCGCGTGCGCGAGGCGGGCCAGTGGGCCATCGGCACGGCCCTGGGCCTGTATTTCACGGCGCCCGTGCTGGCCGTCCTCATTGTCTATATGCCGTGGATCGCCGGCGCCGTGCTGTTCGCGCTGGCGCTGGGGGTATCCGGCGCCATGCTGCTGCGGCGCCTTTCCGGCGTAGACCAGGCCACTGCCTTCTTTGCCATGGCCGTCGGCGGCGCTTCCGAAATGGCTGTACAGAGCGAGCGCCATGGCGCCGACGTGGGCAAGGTCGCCGCCGCGCACAGCCTGCGCATGATGCTGGTGGTGGCCACCATCCCGTTCGGCGTGCGCTACTGGGGCAGCCATGGCCTGGCCGCCGGGCATGAAAGCTTCGTGCCGGGCGCCGCGCTGGTCGACTATGGCGGGCTGGCGTTGCTGGTCGGCATCACGGTGCTGGCGGCCATCGCCTTCAAGCGGGGCCAGTTGCCGAATGCCTGGGTCATCGGCCCGCTGCTGGCCGCGCTGCTGCTGACGGCGTGCGGCATCCATCTGTCGCGCCTGCCCGAATGGATGATACGCGCGGGCCAGCTGTTCATCGGCATCGCCCTGGGCACGCGCTTGAGCCCCGCCTTCCTGCATGCGGCGCCCCGCTACCTGGCCGGCGTTGCCCTGTGCAGTGTCCTGATGGTGCTGCTGGCGGCCGCCTTCGGACTGGGCTTGGCGCACTGGCTGGGCATCCACCCCGGCACGGCCATCCTGGCCACTTCGCCCGGCGGCATCGCGGAAATGTCGCTGACGGCCAAGACCCTGCATCTGGGCGTGCCCATCGTCACGGCGTTTCACGTGGCGCGCATGGTGGTGCTGGTATTGCTGACAGGTCCGCTGTTCCGGCGGCTGCAGCGTCCTTAGTTCCGCACGACGATCTCCTGCACCTGCGGCTCGCGCTGGCGCATGAAGCGCACGATGGAGTCGACGGTGACGACGTCGATCTGGCGCGTCATGCGGCGCTCGAACGGGTGATCGTCGAAGGCGATATTCGCGCGGAACATGCGCGCGCCCAGGCGCGTGGCGGCGGGGATGCTCAGCGTTTGCGGCGCGTAGCTGGCGCTGCGCAGCCAGCCTTGCGCTTCGGCGCGCGTTTCGATCTTGCCAGGCTCGTTGCTGGCGGCGGCCAGGGTTTCCAGCACCCACTGGTTCGAGTTCTGGTACTTGGTGGAAAACGGGTAGGCCAGCATATTGTAGTGCGGCTCATGCAGGCGCTTGGGCGTGTTGCTGGTCAGCAGGCGCGCCAGTTGCTGCTGCGTATCCTGGCCGGGAACCAGGATCAGGGTTTCATACATGAACACATCATCCATGAAGAAATTGCCCAAGCCTTCGTTGTACAGCGACGATTGCGCCGTGCCGCATTCATTGAGTTCATGCACCACCAGCCAGCGCCCCTTCGGGTGGTCGCGCCAGGCCAGCGCCATGTGCGAATAGCGCAAATTGTACTTCGACAGGTCCTGCCCGGCGCGCGCCACCAGCGCCACCTGCGCGCCCGAAGCGTCGAGCGCCTGCAGGGTCTTTTGCGCCAGGTCCATCGATTTCACGAGGGTGGTCGCATCCGTTTGCTTTTCCTCGCACGAGCGCCCCGCATGGGCGGCGCCGGCCAGGGCCAGGCTGAGAACAATGACGGTCAGGCGTTTCATGGGGTTCACGCTTTCGAATGGTGGAGGATGGCGTTGCCGGCCGCGTTCGGCACATAGGCGATGGCCTTGCCCGACAGCATCAGCATGTGGCCCGTCGAGACGGCCACGATGTTGACCACCGTGCCGGCCGCCAGCGACAGGCCTTGCATGGCCTTCTGGCTCAGCTTGACGGAAGCCGTGGCGGCGGACGATGCGCCCTTGGCCGCGCTTTTGAGCACGAGCACGCTGCCGTCGGCCGCGTCTTCCACCTTGTCGATGACGATTTCACCGGCGGCGGCCAGCACCGACATGGAGCCGACCAGCACGATGGCCGAGGCCATGCTGGCATTGTCGGAGGCGTTGGTGGTGTCGGAGTTGGCCTGGGCCAGCGGCGCCATGGCGGCGGCGCACAGCAGGGTCATGGCGAGTATGTGTTTCATGGAGGTCCTGTTGTCGGTATTACGCTTTGGAGTGGTGCAGCAGCGCCTTGCCCAGTTCGTTCGGGATGAAGGCGATGGCCTTGCCGGACAGGACCAGCATGTGGCCGGTGGACAGCGCCACCACATTGACCACGGTGCCGGCCGCCAGCGACAGGCCCTTGGCCGCTTGCGTGCTCATCTGGATGGACGCGCCGCCCGCTTCGGACGCGCCTTTCAGCACGATGACGATGCCTTCGCCCACCGTTTCCACGCTGGCAACGACGACCTGGCCGGAGGCGACCAGCATCGACATGGAACCGGCGACGACGATGGCGGAACCCTGGCTGAGGTTTTGCGAGCCTTTCGACAGATTCTCCGAGGCGGCGGCGTGGACCAGGCCGGGGGCGGCCACGGAAAGCGTCAGCAGCGACAGGGACAGGCAGAGGGGCAGCAGGCGTTTCATGTGTTTCTCCTTCAAGTGTGCCAAGTGGCAACGCCATCATTGTAGACTGTGGGCAATTGGTCAATGGAAACGCTACTCGTAGCGGGCAGGCATACCGCAGGTAGCGTATTGCGCTACTTTTTTGCCGTCTGAATCCATGTTATTTTTATAAAGGAAGTGCATGCCGCAAACCCACGCCCTGATCGAGGCCCTGAAACGCCTGTTGAAAGCGCGCGCCGTTACGTATGCCGAACTGGCCCAGCGCATCGGCGTGTCCGAAGCCAGCGTCAAGCGGATGTTTTCGCAGAAACAATTTACCCTGCAACGGCTGGACCAGATCCTGGTCGCCATCGGCAGCGATTTCCAGCAGCTGGCGCTGGCCGTGCAGTCAGCCCAGGCCGCGCCCACCCTGATCACGGGACTGACGTATGCGCAGGAAAAGGAAATCATCGAGGACACCCGGCTGTTCGTGGTGGCTGTCTCCGCCCTGAACCTGCTGCCGCTAGAGCAGATCGTCGCCATCTACGACATCAGCGAAGCGCAAGCCGTGAAATACCTGCTGCGTCTCGACAAGATAGGTTTCCTGGAACTGCTGCCGAATAACCGGGTCAAACTGCTGGTGGCGCGCACATTTGCGTGGATACCGAATGGTCCCATCCACACGTATTTCAAACAGGAAGCCTATGGCGACTATCTGAATTCGCAATTCGATGGCGAGACGGAATTGCTGCGCCTGGTGAATGTGATGCTGTCGAAGAAATCCACAGCGGCTTTGCTGGAGCGCCTGAAGCAAGTGGCGGTGGAATTTTCGCAGCAGCACCAGGAAGACGCGCGCCTGCCTGGTGACGAGCGTCTGGCCATCAGCTTCATGCTGGCGGCGCGTCCGTGGATGCCGCGGACGTTCAAGGCGCTGCTGCGGCAGTGAGCCGGCGAGTACCGAGCTCAAGCGGCTAATGTTCCTGCTTGTCCGTACTGCCTTGTTCCTCTTTCATTTGCGTCAGCAGGCGCCAGGCGAAAAAGCCCAGTACGGCCACGCCCAGCAGCAGTGCCGCCCACAGTGCGGCCAGGCGCAAGCCTGCGCCGTCGGGCGTCTTCTCGATGGGGGCCTCGCTGGTCAGCGCCACTACCCTGGCCGCCGTGGCGACAGGCAGCGCCAGCAATTCCTCCTGTGTGAAGCCGGGCGCGACTTGCGACAGCGGCAGCGCTGCTGGCGTTGCGCCATTCCTGCCGAAGACCAGTTGATACGGCCCCTTGCCGCTGGCCAGGAACACCAGGCTTGCCGGTGTCCAGCCAAGGCGCAAGACGGAGTTGAGGTTCGGGTTCGTGCCGCTGTGATATTGCGGCCGCAGCACCCATTGCGCCGTTTGCACGACTGGCATGGCCAAGTCGCCGGAGGCACGTTCCTTGCCATCCATGTTGATACGATAGAACGTCGTGTTGAGCAATGGTTCGAAATCGGCGGCCTGCGTGGCGCGTGCTCGCGGGCCCAGATGCAGGCGCTGGCGCGGCGCCTCGCTTGCCGGATGATATATGCCCAGGGTGACGGGCATGGACGTGTTGCTTTCGGCCAGCTGCAAGCCGATGCTGTCGGCGGGAATGGCGATCGGCGTGGCATACAGGCGCTCATCGACGTCCTTGCCCGCCGTCCCTTTCAATGCGATGGTGGCGCGCGGCGAGGCAAGGGCCGTGACACTGACTTGCTGCGCGGCGATGCCGGCGAAAGTGATGGGATCACCGTACTGCCAGCTCAGCCGCGCATAACGGAAGGCACGCGGTGCGAATTCAATGCGGTCGTTGGCCAGGGTTTGCGTGTCGCTGTTGCGCAGCCAATTCAGGGTGGTGGTGGCGATGGCATCCCATTGCTTCAGGTCGTCGCTTACTTCCAGTAGTACTTGCGCATTGTAGTTATCGGTTCCTGGCGGCAAGGTAAAATGCAGGGCGCCGATACGGCTATCTTTGGCGGGCGGGCCCGCATCGAGGATCAGTCCTTGCAAGCCCGGCGTCGCGTCGGGCGTTCCGCCGCCACGCGCCGTGACGGACAGTAGGCGGCCGTCATTGCCGGTACGGATATCCACGTTGTCCAGTTCGTAGTAGCCGATATTTTTGCCGGTGACGGGAAAGATGCGCATGGCAAGCGTGTCGCGTTGCGTGCGCGATTGCGCGGGCGGGGCCGTCAGGGCGAAGGCCAGCGGCTTGCCGGTACTGTCGAAAAGGCGCACGTCGGCCAGGCTGGCCGAGCGCGCATGCAGGTACACGTCGGTGGGGACGCTTAAGCGGCTCAGGCCGGCACCGGGCTGCGGCGTCAACGCGATGCTCCAGCGATAGTCCTGCGGCCGGTCCTGGCCAGGCGCGGCCAGCGCGGCACCCGCCAGCAGCAGGCTGCAGCAGATCAATATGGGTTTCATGCGGCTCCCGGGTTTGGTTCGGCCGGCGCTGGCGCGGCAGCCTTGGGGAAAGGCGCCAGGTAGCCGATCAAGACCATCAGCAAGCCCACGCCCACGAAAGACACGATGCGTTCGATGCCGCCCACGTTCGACAGGTCGATCAGGAACAGTTTCACGACAACCAGTCCCAGCAGTACGGCGCCCATGCTCCATTGCTGGCGCCGTTGATGGCGGGCCGAATGGCGCATCAGCAGCAGGGCCGTGACGCTCCAGACCAGCGACAGCATCGCTTGCACGAACTGCGAGGCCATCATGGCGTCAAAGGTGTAGGGCACGCCGAGGTAGTGTGATACCGTGCGCAGCAGCATCAGGTTGAACCAGCCATACAGCAAGCACGCGGCCACGACGGGCAAGCGCGCTTGCCACAGGGATGGCAGCGGGATCTGGCCGGCCGGGAATAAACGGTAGCTGGCCATGGCCAGCAGCACGGCAAAGCCCGTGCTCAGGTCCAGCGGATTGAGCAACGGCAAGTAAGGCAGCGGCGCCATGGAACCGTCGTCAAAGAGGTTCCAGGCGGCGATCAGCAGCAGCGACCACAGCGCGCCCAACGGTATCAGGGTGCGCTGGTACCACGCGGCAATCGGCGCCACCGGCCAGGCGCCAGCGCGGCAGCGGCGGATCAGCCAGGCCAGTACCAGCATCATGGTCCAGGCCGGCAAGTAGCGGGCCCAGGCGGGGCTGACGCTGCCTTCGTGGCGCGCCAGCCAGGCGCCGACGTGCATGGCGCCCACGGGCCACAGCATCAGCCATGGCGCGGCCGTGCGCAGCGTATGCAGCAGACGCAGCGCGCGCACGTCGAGTGGCCAGCCCGCTTGCGGCCAGGCCCGCAGCAGGTATTCGCCGGCCGCCAGCGCGCAGGCCAGCGCCAGCCAGCTCAAGCCCGTCGGCAGGTAGTCGCGCACATACAGCGCCAGCAGCAGGTTGGCGCTCCACAGGCCCAGGCCGAGCCAGGCGGCCACGGTCAACCAGCGCAGTTGCGGCCAATCCAGGCGCCGCGCCAGGATGGCGAACACGGGCGTCGAGACGCACACGGCGATCAGGTACAGCGCCAGCCAGTGCTCGCCCGCGTGCGGCTGCATGGTCAGGTCGCCGTCGATCAGACGCAGCAGCCAGCTGACGAGCGGGATGAGGATGGCGGCAAACCACAGCAAGCCGCTCCAGACCAGCAGCGGGCGCGCTACCAGGGCCAGCAGCGCGTCGCCGCCGCGCGCGCGCAACGCCAGGAAACGGGCGCTGGCAAAGGCGGCGGCGCCCAGCAGCAGGGCGCTGAGGAAGGAACCGCCGAACAGGCTGGCAGGATGCTGGTCCCAGGCCCAGCTGGCGCGGCTGAGCATGACCATGCCGGCCAGTACCTGCACGGCCAGCAGCAGCGCGCGCGGCGCATGCCATTGTTCACGCCGCGCCAGCGCCGCCAGCAGGGCCGCCACTGCCAGCGCGCTGATCGTCAGCAGGTTCAGTTGCGTGGCGGCATCCGTTCGCAGCAGGATTTCGCTCCAGATGCCGCCCAGCAGCCAGGCCGTGGCGGCCGTCAGGAACAGCACGGACATGCTGCTCATGAACTCCGGATGCAAGGGGCTGCCATGGCGGCGAAAATTGTAGGCCATCACCAGCGCGGCGGCGGCCAGCAGCGCGCAGCCGAGCCAGATGTTGGCCTGCAGGGCCGATGCCGTATCGAGTACCTGCATGGCGAGGAGGAAGGAAATCCACGCGGCCCCCTGTACCAGCAGGCCGAAGGCCCAGGCCAGGGTCTGGCGCTGGCGCAAGCCGACCCAGACGATGCCCGCGCCTTCCAGCGCCCAGGCGGCCGACGTCCAGCGGCCGTCGAGGGCAAACGGGATGGCCAGCGTGCCGAAGACGATGCCCAGCGCGAGGAAGGCTTCGGCCAGCAGTTTGAAGCCATTCCTGCGCCACAGGGCCACGGCCAGCCCCGTGTAGGTCAAACCGGCGGCCAGGGCGGAAAACGCCAGGCCAAATTCAAAGTGCCGGACCAGGCCGTATTGCAGGCCCATGGCCGCCAGCGGCGTGCCGAACACGAGCGTGCCATCCACGTAATGCTTGAGGCGTGGCGCCTGGCGCGCGCAGTAGGCGATCGCGATGCCGATATAGAACAGCACGAACAGGATCAAAAACAGTTGCGTCGACAGGTAGTTGTCCGGGGTGTAGCGCAGCAGGCCCCAGGTGGTGGCGACGACGAAGGTGAAGCCAAAGCTCAGCACATTCAGCACGCGCCAGGCGCGTTTCAGGGCGATGGCGAAGACGCCCGCATTGAGCAGCGCGTAATAGCTGAACAGGCCGATATGGTTGCCGCTGCCCGTCGACACGAGCAGGGGCACGGCAAAGCCGCCGACGATGCCGAAGACGGCCAGCCAGACGGCGTTTTGCAGCACGGCCAGCAAACACGTGAACGCCGTCAGCACGAACAGCATGGCAAACGCCAGGCCCGCCGGGATCAGTTCATACAGGCGGAAGGCGCCGAATGTCACCAGCATCAATATCGCCAGCGCCGTGCCCTGCAGCGGCAGGCTGATGCCGGGGCGGCTGAGGCGGATGCGCCACGCCCAAGCCAGCAGGGCGATGTCGGCCAGCGCGATGCCGGCCAGGCGCAGTTCGATGGGCAGCGTGACCTGCGCCGACACATATTTGAGCAGGAAGCTGACGCCGAGGAAGAGGATTAGCAAGCCCAGCTTGGCGACCAGGTTGCCGGTAAACAACCAGTTCTTCGCCTTGGCAAACAGGCCATCCGGGCGCGCGATCCAGGACGGGGTGTTGGGAGCGGCGGGGACGGGTTTGGCGGGAGCCGGTGGGGGAGGCGGCGCAGGCATGGGCGGGGCTGGCGCTGGCACTGCCGGCGCGGCCTTTGCCAGTTCGACCGGCTCGATCATGGCCGCTTGCGGCACCGGCGTCGGCGCGGAAACAGGCACAGGCGCCGGCACAAAATTCTCTTCGGCGGGCGGGGCAACTGGCGCGTCGGCCTGGCCTTCCAGCGCTTGCAGGCGCTGCTGGATGCCGCTGACTTCCTTGCGCAGGCGCGCCGTCAGCAGCTCCAGATCGGCCACCTTTCTGCGGTATTGCAATGCCTGCACAAAGGCGGCAATCAGCAAGCCAAGAATGAACAGCGTGATCAATCCAAACATGGAGTAGCTTTCCTGAAAGGGCAGGGCGAAGGCGCCCAATGTATGCGCACATTACCTTATTATCAAGAAACAGGCGATTTCTGTTGTGTCAGGGCAAGTGCCGGGGACTGCGTCAGGAAGATGGGACCAGCATGGCGTGGCAGGCTGTTTCCCGTATTGACGCTAAGCAAGATGACGACATTCAGATTGTCGTGCGCAGGATAGTGCTGTATTTTAGCAATTCCTTAATTGCCGGTTCCCCATGCCATGAGTCAAAGCAGCCAGTTTTCCTTATTGTCGCAGCGCCGTTTCGGGCCCTTCTTCTGGACCCAGTTCTTTGGCGCCTTCAACGACAATCTGTTCAAGACGGCCTTGATGGTGATCCTCGCCTACGATGCGCTGAGCTGGACCACGCTCGACCCGTCCACCATCACCAACCTGATTCCCGGTCTGTTCATCTTGCCCTACGTCGTGTTCTCGGCCACGGCGGGCCAGCTGGCCGACAAGTTAGAAAAGGCGGGCCTGGCCCGCTTCGTCAAATGGATGGAGCTGGCCATCATGGCCGTGGCTGCCGCCGGTTGGATGACGCATACGCTGTGGCTGCTGGTGGCCGCGGTGGTGGGCATGGGCGTGCATTCGACCCTGTTCGGCCCCGTCAAGTATGCGTATCTGCCGCAGCAGCTGAAACCCGAGGAATTGGTCGGCGGCAATGGCCTGATCGAGATGGGCACCTTTGTCGGTATCTTATTGGGTGAAATCCTCGGCGCCGTCTTGATCGTGCACAAGCCGCTGGGCGTTGAACTGGTGGCGGGCGCGACGATCGCCGTTGCCGTCTTCGGCCTGATCGCCAGCTACCGCGTGCCGCGCACGCCCGCGCCGGAGCCGGACTTGAAGGTGAGTTTGAATTTTGTCGCCGAATCGTTCCGCAACCTGAATTTTTCGCGCAAGAACCGTCCCGTCTTCCTGGCCATGCTGGGCAACTCCTGGTTCTGGTTCTACGGCGCCCTGATCCTGGCACAGTTCCCCGTGTATTCGAAGGATTTCCTGCATGGCGACCACAGCGTGTTCGTGCTGCTGCTGACGGTGTTTTCCGTCGGCATCGGTACGGGTTCCTTGCTGTGCGAACGGCTGTCCGGCCACAAGATCGAAATCGGCCTGGTGCCGTTCGGCTCCATCGGCTTGTCGCTGTTCGGCATCGATCTGTATTTCGCCAGCAATGCGTATGCGAATACGCACATCGTCGATGCGCTGGCGTTTGTGGGCCAGGCGGGCGTGCCGCGCATTCTGATCGACATCGTCATGATCGGCGTCTTCGGCGGCTTCTTCATCGTGCCCCTGTTCGCCCTGATCCAGACGCGCTGCGACCCGAAACACATTTCGCGCACGATTGCCGGCATGAATATCCTGAACGCCCTGTTCATGGTGGCGGCCGCCGGCGTGGCCATCGTGCTGCTGGGACAAGGATTTACGATTCCGCAACTGTTCCTCGTCACGGCGATTCTGAACGCGCTGGTGGCCGCCTACATCTTCTCGCTGGTGCCGGAATTCCTCATGCGCTTCCTGGCGTGGATTTTGATCCAGACCGTGCACAGGGTCAAAGTCGTCGATGGCGAGCGCATCCCTGCGGAAGGGGCGGCCGTGCTGGTATGCAACCACGTCAGCTATGTGGACGCCATCGTCATCATGGCGGCCAGCCCCCGTCCCATCCGCTTCGTCATGGACCATCGCATTTTCAAGATGCCGCTGATGGGCTGGATTTTCCGCACGGCCAAGGCGATTCCCATCGCGCCGGCCAAGGAAGATCCTTTCCTGATGGAAAAGGCCTTCATTGATATTGCGCAAGCGCTGCACGAGGGCGAGCTGGTGTGCATTTTCCCCGAAGGCAAGTTGACGCGCACGGGCCAGATCAGCGAATTCAAGGGTGGTATCGCCAAGATCGTCGAGCGCAGCAAGGTGCCCGTGATTCCGCTGGCGCTGCGCGGCTTGTGGGGGCATCTGTTGAGCCATCGCAACGGCCATTTGTTCGAGCGCGCCTTCAAGGCGGGCTTGCGCTCGCGTCTGTCGCTGGCCGTGGGCATGCCCGTGGCGCCCGAGGCCGCCACGCCGGAGTTGCTGCAACAGAAGGTGCAGGAACTGCGCGGCAAGTGGAAATAGGCGCTATGGCGTTGGCGTAGCCGTCCCTGACCGCTGCGCCAGGTGGGCGCGCAGCAGGGCGGCGATGGCGTCGAAATCCACCGGTTTCGTCAGGTGATGGTCGAAACCGGCTTGTTCCGTGCGTGCGCGCGCCTCGCCCTGGCCCCAGCCCGTCAGGGCGATCATCAGCACGTCGCGCCCGTGCGCCCGCTGGCGGATCTGGCGCGCCGCTTCGTAGCCATCCATGTCCGGCATGCCCAGGTCCATCACCACCAGTTGCGGCCACGCCATCTCCACGGCTGCCAGCGCCTGCGCGCCGCCATACGCGACCTGGGCGGCATAGCCCTCGAGCTGGAACAGGCTTTGCAAGGAATCGGCCGCATCGCGGTTGTCGTCCACCACCAGCACTGGCACAGCTGCTTGGCCGCCGCCGGCGGGCGTGTCGCTTCCGGCGGCTGGCGCGGCCGGTGTGGCCGCTGCGCCGCTGGTGCTGGCCGGCAGGGTGACGATGAAGCGGCTGCCCAGCCCGGGGCCGTCGCTGCAGGCCTCGATGCTGCCGCCATGCATTTCGGCAAATTGGCGCGCCAGGCTCAGGCCGATGCCCAGGCCGCTGGTCATCTGGCCCGCCACCGTGCGTCCCTGTTCGAACATGGAAAAGATGCGCGCGATGGCGTCCGGGTCGATGCCGATGCCATTGTCTTCGACCATCACCTGCAGCTGGCCCTGTGCCAGGCGCGCCGTAATGTGGATGAGCCCGCCGTCCGGCGTGAACTTCACGGCATTCGAGACGATATTGGCAAAGATCTGCACCACCCTGGCATAGTCGGCGTGCAATGTCACGGCATGCGGCGGCATATCGAGGGTGATGCGGATGTGCCGGCTGCAGGCTGCAGGCTGGCACAGCTCGGTTACATGCTCAAGCACTTGTTGTAGCTCAAACTCCTTGCGCTGCAGCAGGACCTTGCCGCTGGTGATGCGCGCCACGTCGAGCAAGTCATCCACCAGCCGCGTCAGGTGCGTCACCTGGCGTTCGATCACGTCGCTCACCTTGCCGACCTGCTCCGATGCCGGAAACAGGTGCTTGAGCAGGGCCACCGACGACTTGATGGGCGCCAGCGGATTGCGCAGTTCATGCCCGAGGCTGGCAATGAATTCGTCCTTGCGCCGCTGCGTCTCGCGCACCTGGTACTGGCGCTGGCGCGCGCGCAGCATGGCGTGCGCCGAGGTGATCAGGGTCAGGATGTGCACGGGGCGTTCCAGCAGAGTCAGGTTGCCCAGGGCGGCGATGGCTTGCCGCACGGGCAGGGAATCGAGTCCCGCGTGCGTCAGCAGGATGATGGGCAAGTCGGACCAGTCCGGCTGCTGCCGGGCATAGGCGTCGAGCACGGAGTAGACGCCTGCATGCAGCGCCTCGTCGACCGTCAGCACGCCGCCCGCGCCCAGCGCCAGCTGCTCGGCCAGCTCGCCGGGCGAGCGGCAGGCGTGGCTGGCGATGGCGTTGCCGGCCAATACCGTGCCGGCCAGGGCGGCATCCTGGCCGGCAGGCGCGTAGATCAGGATACGTTGCTCCATGGCAACTCCTAAGGCAAAGGCGTGCCGCCGATGGTGGGCAAGCCCGACAGGATGCCGTGAAAGCCGGCCAGGGCCGGTCCGATGCGGATGCCCTGCGGGCTGATCTCGAAGCGACGGATGCTGCGCTCGTGCGCGCTGCCGCGTTTCTTGAAGACGGAAATGGCTTGCCGCACTTCGCCTTCCGTTTCGTAGTAGCGCAGCATGATGACGCTGTCGGCCAGGTAACTGGCGTCGGCCGCCGTCGTCATCGAGGTGCCCAGCATGTTTTGCTGCACCCCGACGAGCAGGGTGGTCACGCCGCGCTGGCTCAGGTAATTGAGCAGTTCATGCAGGTAGGTACTCTGGAAGCGTTCATCGGGCACGGCATGCATGTAGCCGTTCAGGCTATCGATGACGATCACCCTGGCGCCCCGTTCCGCCGCGTCGACCACGGCCTGGGCGAATTCGCCCGGTGTCAGCTCGGCCGGATCGATTTGCTGTGCGCTCAGCAGGCCCGTGTCGAGCGCCGCCTGCAGGTGCATGCCCACGCTGTCGGCCCGGTTCAGGAGTTTGCTGCGTGCTTCCTCGAACAGGAACATGGCGCACGGTTCGCCGCGCGTCGTGGCTGCGTGCACGAATTGCGCCGCCAGGGTGGACTTGCCGCTGCCGGCCGGGCCGGAAAGGAGCGTGCTCATGCCTTCTTCTAGGCCGCCGCCTGTCATGGCGTCAAGTTCGGGCACGCCGCTCGACAGGCGCCGATGGCCGCCATCCCGGCGCGTGTCGGCCGCCACCAGGCGGGGATAGACCACCAGGCCGTCACGGGCGATCCGGTAGTCGTGCGTGCCGCTGCGAAACGGCACGCCCCGGTATTTCACCACCCGCACGCGGCGCCGGTCATTGCCATAGTCCTGGTTTTGCAGCTCCAGCGAGATCACGCAATGGGCCACGCTACGCACTTGCAAGCCGTCGTCCAGCGCGGAACGGTCATCGATCAGCAGGGTGGTGCAGTGCCGGCTGGCCAGGTATTGTTTCAACGCCACGACCTGGCGCCGGTAGCGCAAGGGGTTTTCCGCCAGCAGTTGCAATTCGGACAGCGAATCGAGCACGAGGCGGGCCGGGCGGTGCTTTTCGATGGCGGCCAGGATGCGCTGGTTGGTCGAGGCCAGTTCGATTTCGGACGGGTGGAAGATGGTGTACTGGCGCTCGGGGTCGAGTATGTCGTCGTCGGGCGCCACTTCTTCGATGGCGATGCCGGCCAGGTCCCAGCCGTGCGACAGCGCCGCGCCGCGCAGCTCGATTTCGGATTCGGCCAGCGCGATATACAGCACGGGCGTGCCGTTGCGTGCCCCTTCGGCCAGAAACTGCAGCGCCAGGGTGGTCTTGCCTGTGCCTGGCACGCCTTCGACCAGGTACAGGCGCTCGGCCAGCAAGCCGCCCGTCAGTATGGTATCGAGGCCGGGGATGCCCGTCGACAGCAGTGGCGGCGCGTCCAGGCCGCCCGCGCCATCGTCTTGCGCCGTTCCTTGCGCCTGTGCTGTCATCATCGCGTCCTCGCTTCGCCACGCTGTGGTCAATATATTAGCGCGTCCGCCGCTGCATGTCTTTTCGATACCATTGGTAAATAATTACCTCGGCATGCTTGCGGGCAGGGCGGAGTGTTGCGTCCTTGTCGGCCAGTTCAGCAAAGAACTCTTGACCCTGCTAAAGTATTCACTCAATCCACCTTTTCCGCTTTGCCGTTTTAGCCACAGCTCGCCAGGTTCCTGCTCAACTGTGCTGGCGTGCCACCGCTGTTGCTGTCTTCATTTTATTGCCTCATTGATAAGTTAATTCGCTTGATAGTTACTATGTTTCAATTGTAACGATGCTTGACGATTTTAGAATGATCGTTCATTCTTTGATCTGCGTTAATAAATTTAGTCATTTCTAACGACACTAGCCAGCTTCTTTTTCAGAAAGTCCAAGATGCAACCAACCTTTTCCCTGACGTCGCCGCGTACGAGCGGCGCTATTGCCGTTCTGTGCGCCACTGTAATCATGGCCGGCTGCAGTAAAAAACAGGAAGCACCTCACGCGCAGCAAGCGCCACAGGTGGTCGTGTTTACTGTTAATCCGGCCGCGTTGCCGATGAGCGCCGAATTGCCCGGCCGCACGAATGCCTACCAGGTCGCCGATGTGCGCCCGCAAGTGGGCGGTTTGATCCAGAAGCGCCTGTTCGTCGAGGGTAGCGATGTGAAAGCGGGCACGGCCCTGTATCAGATCGACTCGGCCACCTACCAGGCCGCCTACAACTCGGCCAAGGCCGCGCTGTCGAAAGCCAAGGCCAACCTGCTGACGGCCGGTCCGAAAGCGTCGCGCTACAAGGAACTGGTGGCCATCGAAGGCGTCAGCCGCCAGGAATACGATGATGCCGTCGCCGCGTTCGAACAAGCGAAGGCAGACGTCGAGTCCGCCACCGCGGCGCTGGAATCGGCCAACATCAACCTGCGCTACAGCACCGTGACGGCGCCGATCAGCGGCCGCACCAGCCGCTCGACCGTGACGGCCGGCGCGCTGGTCACGGCGGGCCAGGCCGAAGCGCTGACCACCGTGCAGCAACTCGATCCGATCTATGTCGACGTAACCCAGTCGAGCACCGACCTGCTGCGCCTGAAACGCCAGATGGCCGACGGCTCGCTGAAGAAAGTGGGCGAAGGCCAGGCCAAGGTCGACCTGATCCTGCCGGATGGCAGCAAGTACGGCGCATCGGGCAAGCTGCAGTTTGCCGGCGTGACGGTCGATCCGACCACCGGCAATGTGATCTTGCGCGCGCTGTTCCCGAACCCGAAAGGCGAATTGCTGCCAGGCATGTACGTGCGCGCGCAGCTGGAAACGGGCGTGGATGAAAAAGCCATTACCGTGCCGCAAGTGGGCGTGACGCGCAACCAGAAGGGCCAGGCCACCGCCATGATCCTGAACAAGGAAAACAAGGTCGAGCAGCGCGTGCTGACCACCAGCGGCACCGTCGGCACCAACTGGCTGGTGACGTCCGGCCTGGCCGCAGGCGACCGCGTGATCGTGGAAGGCTTGCAAAAAATCAAGCCAGGCGCCCCAGCCGTTGCCGTGCCGGCCAAGGCCGAAGCTGCTCCTGCGCCTGCGCCCGCCGCTGCCGCTTCTGCCGCCGCATCGGCTGCCAGCGCCCACTAATTCAGGAGAATATTAATGGCCCGTTTTTTCATTGACCGCCCGATTTTTGCCTGGGTGGTCGCGATCGTCATCATGCTTGCCGGCGTGATTTCGATCCTCAGCCTGCCGATTGCGCAGTACCCGAGCATCGCTCCGCCGTCGATTTCGATCAGCGGCTCCTACCCTGGCGCCTCCGCCAAGACCGTGGAAGATGCCGTCACCCAGGTCATCGAACAAAAGATGAAGGGTATCGACGGCTTGCGCTACATGGCTTCGTCGAGCGATGCGACTGGCGGCATCAGCATCACGCTGACGTTTACCAGTGGCACCAATCCTGATATTGCTCAAGTGCAAGTGCAGAACAAGCTGCAACTGGCCACGCCACTGCTGCCGACGGCTGTCACGCAGCAAGGCCTGGTCGTGTCGAAAGCCACCAAGAACTTCCTGATGGTGTTCGGCTTCATTTCCGAAAACGGCAAGATGGACCAGACCGACTTGAGCGACTATGTGGCCGCCAACGTCGTCGATCCGCTGAGCCGTGTTGCCGGCGTGGGCGATGTGACCCTGTTCGGTTCGCAGTACGCCATGCGTATCTGGCTCGACCCGGCCAAGCTGCAAAGTTTCAATCTGACCCCGGCGGACGTGATCACGGCCGTGCAGGCGCAGAATGCGGAAGTGTCGGCCGGTGAACTGGGCGGCACGCCGTCCGTCAAGGGTCAGCAGCTGAACGCCACCGTATCGGCGCAAAGCCGCTTGCAAACGGTGGAGCAGTTCGGCGCCATCTTGCTGAAAACCACGACCAACGGTGCCATGGTGTACCTGAAGGACGTGGCCAGCATGGAACTGGGCCGCGAGAACTACAACACCGTGGCCCGCTACAACGGCCATGCGGCCACCGGCGTGGCGATCAAGCTGGCGACGGGCGCCAACGCGCTCGATACGGCCAATGCGGCGAAAGCCATGCTGGGCAACCTGAGCAAGCAATTCCCTGAAGGCATGAGCTACCAAGTGGCGTTCGACACCACCCCGTTCGTGAAACTGTCGATCGAGGAAGTGGTCAAGACCCTGGTCGAAGCGGTGATCCTGGTATTCCTGGTGATGTACCTGTTCCTGCAGAACTTCCGCGCCACCCTGATCCCGACCATGGCCGTGCCGGTCGTGCTGCTCGGTACTTTCGGTATCCTGAATGCGTTTGGCTATTCGATCAACACCTTGACCATGTTCGCCATGGTGCTGGCCATCGGTCTCTTGGTCGATGATGCGATCGTGGTGGTGGAAAACGTCGAGCGCGTGATGAGCGAAGAGGGCTTATCGCCGCTGGAAGCGACGCGCAAGTCCATGACGCAGATCACGGGCGCGCTGGTCGGTATCGCCATGGTGCTGTCGGCCGTGTTCGTGCCGATGGCCTTCTTCGGCGGCTCGACGGGCGTGATTTACCGCCAGTTCTCGATCACGATCGTCTCGTCGATGGTGCTGTCCGTCGTCGTCGCGCTGGTGTTTACGCCAGCCTTGTGCGCTACCCTGTTGAAACCGGTAGAGAAGGGCCATCACGCGACGAACAAGGGTTTCTTCGGCTGGTTCAACCGCAGTTTCGATAGCAGCAGCAACAAGTACCAGAGCATGGTTGGCGCCATGATCACGCACCGCGCCCGCTCGATGCTGCTGTACGTGCTGCTGCTGGCTGGCCTGGTGTTCATCTTCATGCGCCTGCCGACCTCGTTCTTGCCGGAAGAAGACCAGGGCATCCTGTTTACGCAGATTCAATTGCCGACGGGCGCCACGCAAGAGCGCACCCTGAAAGTGATCGAGCAGGTCGAAGACCACTTCATGAACAGCGAGAAGGATAACGTCGCTTCCGTGTTTGCCGTCGCCGGTTTCAGCTTCGGCGGTAACGGCCAGAATACGGGTATCGCCTTCGTGCGCCTGAAGGACTGGTCGCTGCGCAAGGACGTGGCGCAAAAAGCGCCGGCCGTAGCCGGCCGCGCCATGGGCAAGTTGTTGCAGATCAAGGATGCGATGGTGTTTACGTTTGCCCCGCCTGCCGTGCTGGAACTGGGTAACGCCACCGGTTTCGACATGCAGCTGCAGGATATCGGCGGTGTCGGCCATGACGCCCTGATGGCGGCGCGTAACCAGTTGCTGGGCATGGCGTCGCAGAATCCGGCCATGGTGGGCGTGCGCCCGAACGGCCAGGAAGATACGCCGCAGTACAAGATCGACATCGACCAGCAGAAAGCTACCGCGCTGGGCTTGCAGATCTCGGAAATCAACCGCGTGCTGAGCGTGGGCTGGGGTAGTTCATATGTGAACGACTTCCTCGACCGTGGCCGCGTGAAGAAAGTGTTCATGCAAGGTAATGCCGAATCGCGCATGCAGCCGGAAGACTTGAACAAGTGGTTCGTGCGCAACACCGCTGGCCAGATGGTGCCGTTCTCCGCCTTTGCCACCGGCAAGTGGATTTACGCGTCGCCACGCCTGGAACGCTACAACGGCTTGCCGTCGGTCGAGATCCTGGGTACGCCGGCGCCGGGGCAGAGCACGGGCGCCGCCATGAACGCGATGGAAGAGATGGTGGCGAAATTGCCGCCTGGCATCGGCTTCAGCTGGACCGGCGTCTCGCTGGAAGAGCGCGAATCCGGTTCGCAGACGCCGCAGCTGTACGCGCTGTCGCTGCTGATCGTCTTCCTGTGCCTGGCTGCGCTGTATGAAAGCTGGTCGATTCCATTCTCCGTGCTGCTGGTCGTGCCGCTGGGCGTGATCGGCGCCGTGCTGGGGACCTGGCTGTTCGGCCTGTCGAACGACGTGTACTTCCAGGTGGGCTTGCTCACGGTGGTGGGCCTGTCGGCGAAGAACGCGATTCTGATCGTGGAATTCGCCAAGGAAATGCAGGAATCGGGCATGTCGCTGCTGGACGCGACCTTGCATGCGGTGCGTCTGCGTCTGCGTCCGATTCTGATGACCTCGATTGCCTTCGGCCTGGGCGTGTTGCCACTGGCCATTTCCAGCGGCGCCGGTTCCGGCAGCCAGAACGCCATCGGTATCGGCGTGCTGGGCGGTATGTTGACGGCCACGTTCCTCGGTATCTTCTTCGTGCCGGTGTTCTTCGTGCTGGTGCGCGGCTTCTTCTCGAAGCCGGACGCGCCCGCCACGCCGGCGACGCCTGGTTCGCCAGCCGTCACGCTTTCCAAGGATGCACATTAATATGAAAAAATCACTACTCTCCATGGCGGCACTGGCCTTGTTGGCCGGTTGCAGCCTGGCTCCCACGTACGAGCGTCCGGCGGCGCCGGCGCCCACGGCGTGGCCGACGGGCCCTTCCTACAAGGCCGACACGGCCGCCGCTGACGCCAAGCCGGTGGCGGACATCGCCTGGCGCGAGTTCTTTGCCGATGCGCGCCTGCGCCAGGTACTGGAATTGGCGCTGGCCAACAACCGCGACCTGCGCGTCTCGATCCTTAACATCGAGAAGGCGCGCGCCACCTACGGCATCGAACGCGCCGCCCTGATCCCGACCCTGTCGGCGTCGGGCGGCCAGTCGGCCACGCGCATTTCGAAAAACGCCAGCCCGACGGGCGAAGCGTCCATCAACCGCCAGTACACGGCGAACCTGGGCGTGTCGGCCTACGAGCTGGACTTCTTCGGCCGCGTGCGCAGCCTGTCCGACAGTGCGCTGGAGCAATACCTGGGCACGGAAGAAGCACGCCGTGCACAGCAGATCAGCCTGGTGGCCGAAGTGGCCAGCACCTATCTGAACCTGGTGGCTGACCAGCAGCGCCTGCGCGTGGCGCAGGACACCTTGAAGAGCCAGCAGTCGTCGTATGACCTGGCCGTGCGCCGCTTCAGTGCCGGCGCCACCTCGGGCCTGGACAAGTACGATGCCCAGACCAGTGTCGAGTCGGCCCGTTCCGACGTGGCGGTCTTCACGAGCCAGGTTGCGCTGGATCAAAACGCGCTGGTCTTGCTGGTGGGCGGCCCCGTGCCGGCCGACCTGTTGCCGCCAGCCGAGTTCGGCACCGTGACGGCGCTGGCGGACATTCCGTCCGGCGTGCCGTCGGACGTGCTGCAACGCCGTCCCGACGTGCTGGCGGCGGAGCGCACCCTGCGCGCCGCCAACGCCAACATCGGCGCGGCGCGCGCGGCCTTCTTCCCGCGCATTTCGCTGACGGCCACGGCCGGTTCGGTCAGCGACAACCTGTCGGGCCTGTTCAAGGGCGGCAGCGGCACGTGGAGTTTCTTGCCGCAGATCAGCTTGCCGATCTTCGATGGAGGCGTGAACCGCGCCAACCTCGATATCGCCAAGGTGCAGCGTGAAATTTCCGTGGCGCAATATGAAAAGGCGATCCAGGTCGCCTTCCGTGAAGTATCCGATGCGCTGGCCCAGCGCGGCACCATCGACGAGCGCCTGCAGTCGCAGGTCTCGCTGGTCGAGGCGTCGACGAAGAGCTACACCATCCACGACGCGCGCTACAAGCAGGGCGCCGAGTCCTACCTGAACGCCCTGGTGGCCCAGCGCGCGCTGTACACGGCGCAACAAAGCCTGATCACGGCGCGCCTGGCCAAATCGACCAACCTGGTCACCTTGTACAAGGTGCTGGGCGGCGGTTGGCAACCTGAGCAGACAGCCGTCGCGGCGGCTGGCGGCGCCCAATAATCACGGGGACGCCGACGCCGGCCTTGCCCGCAAGGGCAGGGCCGGCGCGCTACTGGAAAAGTCATGAACCAAGTTGAAAAGAAGCATCCGGATCCCGAGCGCGCCAACACGCGGCGCAAGCAGGTGCTCGATGCGGCCGAAAGCTGCTTCAGCCGCCGCGGTTTCCACGGCGCCAGCATGGCCGAGATATCGAAGGCGGCCGGCATGAGCGCGGGCCACATCTATAATTATTTTGACAGCAAGGATGCGATCATCGCCGCCTTCGTCATGCAGAATACGGAGCGCGTCTCCAATTTGATGCAGGACCTGGCGCAGCGCGAAGACCCGCTGCAGGCCGTGATCGACAATGCGGGCGAGCATGTGCTCGAAGCGCTGGACCCGACCACGTGGATGATGCCGCTGGAAATCTTTGCAGAGGCGTCGCGCAATCCGGCGATCGCGGAAATGCTGCAATGCTCGGACCGGCGTTCGCGCCAGTTATTTCTTTCCATCATCCGCGACGCGCGCATCAAGCGTGGCTTGCCGGCTGACGAGGAAATGCTGCAAGGGCGCCTCGATGCCCTGGTGGCGCTGTACCAGGGGTTGCCCGTGCGCTTCATTCACCATCCGGACGTGAAGGTCGAACCGCTGATCGCGGGCTTTCGCATCGTCCTGACGGCGTTGCTGCTGAGCGAATAGGGCGCTTGAGCGGCGCATGCAAAAAAGTTTGCGCAGATCGACATGAATCGCGCGCAAAAGCATGGCAAAAACCTAAAAGCGTCTGCTATAATTCCCACCTCGTCGGGGCGTAGCGCAGCCTGGTAGCGTACATGCATGGGGTGCATGGGGTCGGAAGTTCGAATCTTCTCGCCCCGACCATTAGATTCAAGGAGTTACAGCGCAAGCTGTATAGAAACCCAGTACTGTATATTATACGTTTGTATAATATCGGTGCTGGGTTTTTCCGTTTACGTGACATCAAATTTGCTTACTCCCACATGTGACTTTTATCGGCCGAGGGTGAGTAGTTAAAATAGCGTGCTTTGTGCTGTGAAGCTGATAGTGGCCGTAATTGGTTTCCTGATGTCGAGGTTACAATCCGCGCATATTCCGCTGATAGCGAATGATATGCTTTTCAACAGCCCGGCATAAGAAATGGGCTCATGTGTATATCACTTCCAATCTAGGAGAATCGAATGCCAGGTCATTACATCATCAAGAAGTCTAGCGCCGCCCAGCCGTATCATTTCGTGTTGCGTGCTGGCAATAACGAGGTAATTCTGACGAGTGAGAACTATGCCTCCAAGCAAGGCGCCCAGACTGGAATCGCTTCATGCCAGGTGAACAGTCCGTTTGACGAGCGATATGTTCGTAAGGAGACTACCGCAAGTCAGCCGTACTCCTTCGTGCTGAAAGCTGCGAATGGCGAAGTAATTGGACGGAGCGAAAACTATGCGAATGCAGCAGGTCGAGATAGTGGTATCGCTTCGGTAAAAGCAAATGGTCCAAGCAAAGATATTCGCGACGACACCTAAAGCTTAGCGTTGGGGGCGCGGTTCTCTTGACGTTACACCGTAGGACTTGGTGTCCTACGGTTTTAGTTCTTTGCTACGCTTTGCCACGCACTGAAGATGGCGGCGGCAAAGGGACGTTGGCACTTACTAAAGCCAGGGCAATTCCATCGGAATCTCGGAAACATCCGCAATCACTTCCTTGATGTAAATATCCGTGGTCTTGCCTGACGTGTGCACCAGGCGCTTTTGAATGTCGCTGCGGTTCTCGCCTCGCCGTGCCGCATCCGTGGCCGCCAGGGCTCGGATATCGCGGAACACCACGTCATCCTTCATGCCAATGCGCTCCTTTGCGCGGTCCCACATTGAACTGAGGCCGGAGCGGGTGTAGGCGCCGCCTTTTTGCGTCGGAAACACGAACTGGCTAATCAGCCCATACTTGATTTTCAGTCCACGGGCGCGGGCTATCACTTCGGCAATCTCTGCCGTGACAACAATATCGACTGCCTTGCCGCTGGTTTTTTGCGTCTTGCTTGGCTTGATCCTGATCCGTCCATCCTCGATCTGTGATTCTTTCAGCATGCGGATATCGATGCCGCGTGCCCAAAGCAGGTAAGACATGTCGATGATGCAGGCGAACATGGGGCCGCTGGCCGTCGGGATGCTCAAGCCCGTGCCCTTGCGCTCCTTGCTCATCATGCCGGCTTCGCGTATCGCTTGCACTTGCGCGTGTGTGGCCAGCACCTCGCGGCGTCCGGTCTTGTAACTGGACATGTCGAGTTGATCTATGGGGTTGTCTTGGCGCAGGCCCAGTTCACCGATGATGAACTTGAACAGCCGGCTCATCAGTGCAGCATACTTCTTCGCCGTGTTCGGCGTATTTTTGAAGTTGTCACGCAAGAAGCCGGCGCAGTCCTTGGTTGTGACCTGGGATGCGTGGAATTCTTCGAACTCGTCGGCGATCACGTCCAGGTAGCGACGGTAGGCATCTTGCGTGTCCTTGCCGTAGCCGCCCAGTTTATTTTCTTTGAATTCTACGCAGGCATGAGGCATCGAGCCTTCGACAAGGTGCGGACTACCCAGGAGTGCGGCCAGGGCCGTCAGCATTTTGCTTTCCCCCTCGGCCTCATAGGCTAGGTGAATCCAGCTTTGCATTTTGCCGTTGGCCGGGTTGCGCATGGGCGCGGCCGCCAGGTAGCGATACGCACCGTTTTTCAGGTAGACCCGGCGCGGCAGGCCGCGATTGGTTTTGCGGTGACGATTCATTTTCTGGCAGATTTCCTTACAGGGGCGGGGGCCGCCGGCATGGTAGCGGGATGGATAAGATGCATGCGAAGCACGCGAACTGTGTTGTCGTGCAATCTGGTGGCGGGCACGCCCATTTCCTTCAAGGCGCGGAGCTGTTCTGCCGCGCGTCGGTAATGTGTCAGGTCGATAACCTCTTGATCACTTAATGCCAATTCATTCATGTCGGTATTTCTCCTTATTGCGCTATGAAATAGTTCTTATCAGGTCAAGTTGGCGCGGGTCGCTCTGGTCCTGCACGTAGATATAGGTCATGCCGCCTGGTGCGCGCTCCTCGCAGACTGGTTGGCCGTTGGCCATAGCAAGTGCTGCGGCAGTGGAGCACACACCGAACGATCGCTCAAACAGGCAACCTTCGCAGTTCGCCGCCGCTGTTTCCCGCGCTTTGAAGCGCACCATCGCCGGGTCTAAGGGCTCGGCGCGCTCGCCGCGCCATTTATCACTTGTGATGCATTTCGTCATGGTGTTGTCGCGGCAAGGGGCTGCACAGCAGCCAGCGGCACGGCGCGGAACATGCCCGGCCACTGGTGGTCCAGCTCCACCCAGGCGTGCAGCTCGCCATTGCCCACGTCGCGGCGCAGGTCGTTGACGGTGCCGGCCCGGTAGCCTTCATCGGTATCGAATGTCACGCGGTCGCCCAGGGCGATTTGCCGCGGTGAATCGGTCAGGGTGGTCAGCATTGCGGTACTCCTTTCAGTTTGGCGGTAACGCCGCACACGCCGTAGCGGTCGATGGCGGCGTCGATCACGTCGCCGCTGGATGCGGCAACCTCAAAAAATTCAAAGCGTTCGGTTTGTGTGCGAACGATCACGGCATAGGTGCTCATGTGGCATTTCCTCTCATGGAAGCCGTATCGGTGACGATCACGCGCGGGTAAGGGCAGGCGTTTAGCTTCGCCACTTCGAAAAGCAAATCGATCTTTTCTTGGTCGCCCGGGATCCGGGGGAATGGGCATAGATTGTTGTGTGCTGCACAAGCCCAAATCGCGGTTCGCTCTTCATCACATATCGCCCGCACGATGTCGGGGCTGCGATCCGGCGGGGCAGGGCGGTCGGGGTGCGTACAGTTATTTACACGAGTCCGAGGAACGGCAACCCCAACAGCCACCGCGCGAGCGCCTGTGGCCTGTACCGGCGTCCACGTATGGCGCACGGACTTGAAGACCACGCCAATGAGGTCGCTGCAGCGCACGCCGTAGGGCGTGGTGCGCAGCGTTTCCCCGTAGCGGCCGATGACGGTTTTTTCATCCTTGGCCAGCGTGACGACCAGCTCCTTGCGCGGCACCAGGGCGCCGCCCTGGGCGCGCAGATATTCGGCCCAGCAGGCGCGTTTTTCGCCGTCGATCTTTTGCACGGCGTCCCAGGCGCGGCGCATGGCGGCCGGGGCTTCGTTGAGCATGCTTTCCTCGATGCGGCGCAGTTCGCGCCAGACGGTGACGGGCGCGCCGCCCCATTGCTGGAATTGACGGATGCCCCAGCACGCGGCCCAAGACTCGACGCGCGCCGATGGCGTCAGCTCGACATCGCCTTCGGTGTCGGCCGTGACGACATAGCCTTCTTTCGTCTTGTGCTCGGCCACGCCGTCGATGTTCTTGGCCACGTACTTGGCGATGTAGCCGGCGGCGCTGCCCTTGGTCCAGTCGATGCGTTTCACGTCCAGGCGGCGCGCGAAGGCGCCCGGTTCGCCACGGTCCACGCGCCAGGCGTAGCGCTTCATGATGCGGATGGCGCGGCCCGCCACGTCCTGCAGGTGGGCCGTCTTGTATTTCGCGGTGGGGCGCACGAACAGCAGCAGATGCCAATGCGGGCAGCCGTCGTGATGGGGTTCGGCGATGCGAAAGCCGTACAGGCCGATGCCACGGCGCGCCAGCGCGGAGCGGCACAGCGATGTCATCTTGCCTAAATATGCATTGGCCTCGCGAGGCGTGGAGCCGTCAAACTTGTCGTTTGGCTTGCCGCTGTGCTGCATGGCGTGAAAGCGCGATGGGCACGTCCAGGTGATGAAAATGCCCTGGTCGCCGCACTCGCGGGCGATCTGCTCAAAGCCGTTGATGCGCAACATCAGTTCGCCGCGCCGTATGGCCTTGTTGGCGGTGGTTTTCTCGGCCAGTTCGGCGATGCTGAATTGCTGGCCGTTTTCGTTCTGCACCAGCGTGGCGGCCAGCGCTGCCGCGTTGCGGCGGTTCTGCGCCAGGCGCGACAGCACGGCGTCGTTGCTGGCGTAGGGTTCGCCGCGATAGTTCACGTAGCCCAGGTGGATTTTGCCGGCTTCGAAGGCGCGCTTGACGCGCTTGCGCAGTTGGCGGCGCCACCAGCGGGCGTCCACTAGGCGGGCGATGGTATCGGTCAGCGCGTCGAACTTGGGCAGCTCGATGCCATACGAGGCGCATTCACCTTCCATGATCTGCAGGGCGTGCGTGTCGGACAAGGCCATCCACAGCATTTTGGTCACGCCGGCTGCCGCGCGCTCGGCGGTGGCCACGATGTCCGCATCGCTTTGCGACAGGTCGACGCCGGCAGGGACGTACTGCTCGGCGAATTCGCGCACAAAGCTGGTGGCGACGGATTCATAGACTTTGTACCAGGACGACCAGGCCATTTTTGCCATGGCGGCCGCGATGACGCGGTTGCGCCACTTGAACGGGATGCGGGCCAGCTCGGGCGCGAACCGGGCGGAGCGCAGGAAGGCTTCGTGGCGTTGCGGGGCAGGCAGCAGGATTTGTTTAGATTGCATTCAACAGTCTTTCGTACACACGGATAGCGGCAGAGGTGGCAGCGCGCAGTTCGATGCGCTCTTCCTCGGTAAAGGAGTGGATGGGCGATTCCCAGCGGTCGGCGTCCAGGCCGGCGGCGATCAGCACGGAACGGCGCGCGCCACGCGGCGACAATCCCCAGGCCTGGGCGATAAAGCGCGCCTCGCTGGCACGCCGCTGCTCGATGGCGCGCAAGCTTGCCCGTTCGGCCAGGCTGGCTTTCGCCGCAGCAATGGCGGCCAGTGCCTCCGGCGCCCCTGGGGGCGTCGGCACGTCCTTGTCGCGTGCGGCGAGGATTGCCGCCGCCGGCAGAAACGACAGGTGATTGTCGATAAGGGACGCCGGCATGGTTCAGTCCTTGATGGCGCCGATGGCCCGCAGCAGGGCTGGGGTGATGAGGATCAGGAGCGACAGCAGCCATATGCCGCAGGTTTTGAGCAACTGCAGCATTACCACTCTCCCGCCATATCGCCGCTGCATGGAATTTTTCCATCCGCAAGCGATACCAATCCAATGACGCCGATTCGCGCCTGGCGCGCGATCTCTGGATGGACCATGGACGCATACGTGCCACCTGGGCAGCAATCTGACGCCGAGGGGATTACGTCGCCCACATGGCCGCATGCGTAGCAATAGCGAACAGCATTGATGGCACCTCTCAGACTGATGATGGCTGCATCAGCTATGGAAATTTCGCGTTGAACCCAAGCAACCGATGCATGATTTGACTCAAGACAATGCTGTAAAAGCTTCTTGTCGTTTGAGCGTTGACGGCCCAGCGCACACAATGCCGCCAGCACAGACTCATGCGATAAGGTGACGGTTTTGAGCATTTGAAGACTGTTTAACATCGATTTTCCTTATTTCAGGTTGAGCGAAACCCGCACGCTCAAAAAGGAGCGCTGCAGGGCACAGCAATGGAGGGGAGTTACAGCGGCCGGGCTACGGCGGCGCGAGAATGGCCATGGCGTTCATCAGCATCCCGCAGTCAGATCAAAGGCCAGCTGATTGGTGGCGGCCGTGCGCGCATGTTGGGACATCGGAATACGGATATCAGACTTGGGCACGGCCGACAGCGAGAGGGTGCGCAGCACTTCCAGGCCTGCCACGAAGACGTGCCCGCAGTCCGGGTTCTGGCACATATAGGTGATTTCCTTGAACATGGCGGACATCGTGCGGCTTTTGACGGCGCGGACGGTGTATTCACAATGCGGGCAGGGCAGGCCGATGACTCTCATTTCAGCTTTCTTTCCACTTGGTACAGGGCGCGACCGCGACCTGTCATGTTTTTCAACTGCTTGCGCAAGCGCGACTTGATGAGCCATTCCGCCGCCTGTTCGATATCGGCCAGTCCTTGGCGCTGGCGCACGATTTCCAGCAGCGCGCGCTCGTCGTCATTGAGATTAATTTGGTGATCTGGCATGTGGGTAGCTTTGCAGTTGCTTAAAAGTTACTATTCAGCGTCTCGGATTAAGCACTGCGAAGCTGTACGCTATCGATGTTGGCGTCATCTGAGGCAACAACGGCCAAGGCTTCACGCATGACAATCTGGCGCACCAGCACCGCAAGAGCTTCGCCTTGGTAGTCGGCGAGCGAGGAAACAAGCTGGTGTTCGTAATCGTCCAGGCGCAACATGACACGGTGGTTGCGGATACGTTTTGCATCGGGGTACATGGCGTCGTCCTTAGTGGGTGATTTGGGAAGCGATTTCACGCTTGTAGTCGGCGAGGCCGCGCAAGATCAGGAAGCGCAAAAACCACGCACGGGATCGCTCTTGCTGTGCGGCAAGTGCTTCGACCTCCAGCACTTCATCAGGCGCCAAGCGGACGCCTAAAGGCTGAGAAGTGACGCCCTTGGCAGTGCGCCCTATTTTGGATACGTTTTTCATAATGTTATGATGTGTAATCGCTACAGGATGGCGTAACTATAGTGTACGAATGTACACCTGTCAATGAGATTTAGTGAAAATATGAGCACCATCGGCGAAGCATTGAAGGCGGAGCGCCTCCGCTTGGGCATGAATCAAGAAGATTTTGGCGCTGCAGGTGGCGTGAAAAAACGTACTCAAATATCGTACGAGCAGGATGAGCGGTCTCCAGACGCCGTTTATCTACGGGCTATATCCGCAATTGGTGTTGATGTCCAATTCATCCTTACTGGCGATCAGGCAGCGGCATCGTTGACGGACGACGAAAAGGAATTGCTGTCGGGCTATCGTGGTTTAGATATTCGCGGCAAGGCGGGAGTATTAGGAATGATTGACGGTATGACTGCAGCTCCTGCGACCAAGCCGGCGCAGCAAAAGGCGGACACCGCCACCCCCACTGTAATTTTCCACGGTAAAGTCGGCCAGCAAGTAACTGGTGATGTAACGGGGAAGCAGACATTCAACGTGGGCACAAAGAGAAAATGAATGCCATTTTAATATCGCTGTTCTTGGCTGCATTGCCAATTTCATCTTCTTACGCAAACGAGTCTACCGCCGACCCAAAAAAAATCAAATTGGCCTTAGTCCGTATTCCGGTGACGGATAAAGACCTCGGCTATAAAGACCTTAGTGTGCGTCTCCCGAAAGTTGGCATGGCCGTGGAGTTCGTTAAGATAACGAAGATCGCTAAAGGCGAAGACGAACCGCCACATATCCTTGCAGGGGATGAAATTATAGACATTTTTCTAAGTGAGCCGAACCAGATTGTGAAAGCCATTTGCCCAATCAGCGGCGGCCAAGCCTCGTATGTCATACGCGGCAAGAAAATCATTCCGCAGACGCGCACGGCCTACTGGCTGATGACCAACAAGTGTGATTACAAAGGCTAGACCGACTGAGCATCCTTTAGTCGATGAACGTAGATTAGTTTTGGTTGTGGAAAGTAAAGTTAGCAGATGTCTGAAAAATTTGAATTCAAGCGCGAAGTAGGGCAAGCGGTTATTGGAAACGTGAATGAGGCGCCGCGCTTGAGCAACGTAGTCACGCTACATGTTGGCGACAAGGAAAAAGAGGTTGAGCTGATTACCTCCTATCAGCGTTCAAACATCAAATTGCTGGTGGACAGGCTTGCCAGCCTAACTGGCGATGAGGATGTAAAGATATATCGAGGACTGATTACCGATTACGGCCTCCAAAGATTTAAAGAGCTGCCTAGAAGTAAGTATCAAGAAGTGAAAACTACTCTAGAGGACAGAATTGAAGAGGCCGGAAAGCCCCTTGTTGATGCTCCGAGCTCTGCCGTCAAATCCCCCCAAACTACAGCTCATCATGTGCACACTGCGCTTCCCTGCATCGCTTGTGCTGAAAAAACGATGAGTTTTTTACGTCTGCAACGCGCCGCTCGCTTGCAACTCGCGGCCCTGATTGCATGCCTGACTGCTTGTGGCTGGCTACTTTACAAAGTTCAAGCACCTGCTGATCATGATGTTAATCCGGCAAAAGACGGGAAATGCTACATTGCCGGAAAGGCTTACACCGCCGGGCATATTGAGCGATCACGCGGCAAAGCGATGGAATGTGTCGGCGCTGTAGGTGATATGCCAGCTATGTGGCTGGACGCAAATCGAGGACAATAAGCCAACGCTGAAGAGTGTCTGCAGCGCCTATTGAGCGCTGGCCGCATCCTCCTTGTTTTCACGAATGATTTCTCGGACCTCTTCGATGTGCCTCCACGTATGCAGCGCCGCCCGCTTGGCGGCCTGCTTGCTCTTGTAGACGTGCTCCAGCGTCTTGAGCTGGCCCGTGGCGCCGGCCTGTTCCTGCCCCACCTTTTTCTTCTTCGCCGCCACGTCCTTCCACTTGGCCACCACGCCCGTGATGCCTTCGTCCGGGTCTTTCTCTTCCTCTCGCTCGGCCTCGACCGCTTCCGTCTTCGTTTCAAATTCCACACGCGTGGTAAAGCCGCTGCCGCCCAGGTTGTGCGTGACCTTGACCGATAGCCACTCGGTGGCGTCGATCTCGGGCTTGAAGCCTGTCACCGTCACGGGCGATTGCGGGAACACGGCCGGGTTGCCCAGGGCCAGGTTCATTTCGAAGGTGGCCAGGCCGCGCAGGATGCGCTGCCATTCGGCCACGGCCGCCGCGCGCGCATCCGTTTCGTTGGCGAAGGTGGTGCGCAGCCGCTTGCTGTTGCCGGGCACGCCGGCCACCACGCTGCGGCGGCGCGCGTAGCGCTCGTCGTGCCAGAACGCGCGCACGCCCGTGTAGGCGTCGCTTTCGGCGCTGTGGTAGCGGTGGCCGTCGCCCAGGGCGCGCGTGATGGGGATCACGGGCAGCGCCTTGCCGCTGGCGGTGCGGCTCTGGTTGATGGGGATGAAGAGCAGGGTGTCATTTTTGACGGTGGCCACGGCGTCGTACTTCCTGCCCAGCCGGCGCAGGAAGGCCGCATCGCTTTCGTGGGTCTGGTCGATGTGCTCGATGGCGGTATCGCGCAGGCGTGCCGACACGCCCGACGCCAGCTCGTTGCGAAAGGCAATCGCCTCGATGATGGCGCCCAGGGTGGTCTTGTGAAAGCTGTGTTCCTGCTGCTGCTTGAAGGTGTCGATCAGGTTGGCCGACCTGGCGCGCAGGGTGATGGTGTCGGGCGCGCCGCTGTGCTCCACCTCGTCCACGGTGAACTTGCCCATATCTACCAGGCCAGTGGCTTGCCAGCCCAGCGCCAGGGCGATCTGCGCGCCGCGCGGCGGCAGGGCCAGCTTGCCATCGCTGTCATCCAGGGAAATGTCGAGCTGGTCGCTCTCGTCGCCACGGCAGAGGGTCAAGGTCAGATTGATCAGCCGCGGCGAAACGATGGCCGTCAAATCCTTGTCCTCGATGCTGACCTTGAAGGCCGGGATATGCTCGCTCATTTGAATTTGTCCGCCGCGCTGCCGATGGCACCGCTGACGCTGCCGCCGATCTTGTCTTTCATCTCGCTGACGACGCCGCCATATTTCGACGTGATGCCGCCGATTACATTGCCCACGACGCTGCCCACAGCGTTCTTGGCCGCGCCCGCAATGCTGCTGGTCATGCCGTCGATGCTGAGCATGTTTTTCAGGTCGCCGATGTCGCCCAGGCCCACCATGGCCAGCACGCCGTCGTCGTCGCGCTTGAGCGCAATCGAGAACTCGACGCGGCGCGCGCCGCCACTGCCGTCGAGGATGGTGCGCCCCTCGGTCATGCTGGTGATGCGGTACGAGCCGAGAATGCGGCCAGTGCCCTGGATCAGTATCCACGATTTGCCGGTGTCGGCCATCATGCGCAGCGCATCGAGGGAATACAGGGAGCCGGTCAGTTCCGGCGCTACCCAGCCCGACAGGGTGATGGTGTCGTCGCCCGGCCCCACGTACTGGTGCGCGTCGCGCAAGCCCACGCGCGCCGTGCTGGCGTGCTTCCATTCCGTTTGCCGCTGCAGCTCGTGATATGCCAGGGTCGGCAGGCTGAACACGAACATTCCTAAAATCATCATCATGGTGCTGTTCTTTCTTAATCGTGGTCGCGCAGGGAAGAGCGGATGCGCGCCGCCTTTTCGCGGTCGCGCTGTTCTAACGCCACGCTCACCGCGCGGGCGATGGCCTGGGGATCGGTGCCGGCCTGCACGTGGAAGGTGATTTCGATCTTGTCGCCCTGGATGGTCATGCCGGCGCCGAACCCGCCCTGGGGCAGCGGCGCGCGCGTGTCGAAGGCGCTGGCCGGCAGGGCGGTGGCCGTGCCGATGGCGATGCCGGCGCCCAGTTGCGTCAGGCGCTGGGCCAGGCCGGATACCTTGGCAATCGGCGCGGCTTCGCTGCGGTCCAGGCCCACGGCCAGGCCTTGCATGGTGTAGTCGCCGAGCTGGGCAAACACGCGGCTTGGGCTGTGGATGCCCAGCTTTTCCTTGAACCAGGCAATGGTGCTGGACCCGGCATCGCTGATCGCGTCCTTGACGGCGCCCATGGAACCGGTGATGCCGTTGATCAGGCCGCGCAGGATGTTGGCGCCGAATTCGGTGAACTGCGCCGGCAGCTTGATGCCGAACCAGCTCAACACGCCCGCGAATGCCTGGTAGAACACGCCGACCGGTGACCAGTTGATAATCAGCGCGCTGATGCTGGCCATGCCGCCGGCGCAGACGGTGCGCAGGCGCGACCAGATATCGGCAAAGAAAGCGCCAATAGGTTGCCAGGATGCGGTGATACGCTGCAGGATGCTGGCGCCGAAGTCGGTGAACTTGGCCGGTAGCGCAATGCCGAACCAGCCCAGCACGCCCGCGAAGGCGCGATAGAACAGGGCGAGCGGTGTCCAGTTGGCGATCAGGGCGCTGACGCCGCCAATGCCGCCGGCAAAGGCCATCTTGATCTGCGACCAGATGCCAGTGAAGAGGCCAGCCAGCGGCGCCAGACCCTTGGCAAAGCGGCCCCGGATGTCGGCGGCAAAGTCGGTGAACCTGGCCGGCAGCGCAACACCGAACCAGCCCAGCACGCCCGCGAAGGCGCGATAGAACAGGCCCAGCGGCGACCAGTTGGCGATCAGGCTATTGATGCCGACGAATCCGCCGGCAAACGCCTCCTTGACGCTGGACCACAGGCCGCCAAAGAAAGCCTTGATCGGCTCCCAGTATTTGTAGATCAGGAAGGCGGCGCCGGCAATGACCGTGACGGCGATGCCAATCGGGGTCATCAGAAGAGCGCGGCCCAGCCACAGTACGGCGCGGCCCGCCCACATGAAGGCGCCGCCCAGGCTGCGCAGGATGGGCGTGAGCACGCCGCCGGTCACGCCCATCTTGGCGAACATGACGTGCAGCATGGCATACGGGCCGATCAGGGCGGCAATGCCCAGCATCAGCGGCCCGAGCACCAGCAGCAGGCCGGCCAGCACGGCAAAGGCGGTAATCATTACCTTGGCCACGGTCGGGTTGCGTTCCATGAAGCCGTTCAGGCGCGTGACGGCGGAAATCGCCAGCTCCAGCCCCCGCGCGTACAGCGGCAGGATTTTTTCGCCCATGGTGAGCTTGAGGTTGGCCAGCTTCGATTGCGCTTCCAGTTCCTTGCCGGCGGCCGAGTCGCGGCCCAGCTTTTCCAGCTTGCCGATATCGGCGGCGCCACGGTTGAGCTTTTCGTTCTTGTGGATTTGCCCGCGCTGCAAATACATCTGCGAATACAGGTTCGACGCGGTGCGGTTCGAAAAGATGCTGCCGATGGCGTCGAGCACCTGTTTCTTTTCCGTGATGCCCTTCTTGGCCAGTTGCGGCAACAGCACCTTTTCCATCCATTCGAACTGGTTTTCGCGGAACAGCTCGGAACCCAGCAGCGCGCCAGGATTGAGGAAGGAAAGTTGTCCCGCTTTATCATGCGTGACCTTGCTCTTGTCGCCGATCAAGCCAAATTCTTCCAGTTTCTTGGCCGAGCGTTTGGTAGTGCGGCCCTGATACAAGTTCTGGTAGGCGCTCATCAGGGACGTGCCGACGCGGTTGCCGCTCATTTCCTGCACCAGCGGTTCCATCTGGTAGTAAAAGGCGTCATCCTTCAAGCCCTTGGCGGCGATGCCGCCCGTTTTAATCATGTTCAGCCATTCATTCGGACCGACCCGCCCCCCCGTGGCGGTGATGACTTGCTGCACGATGTTGGCCTGGGCTTCGAACTTTTCCTTGCTTTCCAGGCCGCCGCGCAGCTCGATGACCTTGAGCATGTCCATGAACTTGCGTTCGTTGTCGGCGCCTTCGGCCTCGCCAAAGAAGGCGTGATTGGCAAACTTCATCTTGGCCAGAGTAGGGGCGACCATTTCCGCATGGTGCACGTCGGCAAAGGCGCTCATGCCGTCGCGCATCAGCTGCAGGTTGTCGAGCTGGCTGGTGCCGTAGGTCTTCATGTTGCGTGCGAAGGCGACGGCCTCGGCGGATACCTTGTCGCCCAGGCCCAGCGCGTTGACCCTGCCCACTTCCGTTTGATAGTGCTTGGCCTCGTTCAGCCCCTTGACGACGGGCGCGCCGATGACGGCGCCCGTGGCGGTGGCGCCAGCGCCGGCCATGGCCAGGTTGCCCGCCTTGTTGCGCAACTTGTCCGCGTGCTGGGTGGCATTGGTGACGCGCTGCTGCTTGGCGGCGGAGGCGGCCAGGCGCTTTTGTTGCGAAGCCAGTTCAACGTTCGTCAGCTGGATGCTGTTTTTGAGCCATTCCTGCGCCTTGCCGAGCTGGCGCGTGTCGATGCCGGCTTCCTTGAGGCTGGTACGCAGGACGCGGAATTGCTGGCTTTGTTCGCGGCTTTTCAGCGTCAATGCCTGCGTGACTTTGACTGCCGCGTTAAATTCGCGCGTTAGGGCGCGCGTGGGCGTCGTGGTCTGCTTCATTTTCGCAGCAAGATCATTCAGTTTGTCCTGCGCTTCCTTGAGCTTGGTACGCGTCGCATTGATACCGCTATGCAGTTCGCGGAATTTCCCCAGGTTTCTCTGCTGGGTGTTCAGCTCACGCAGGCGGTCGCTGGTGGCCTTTAGCGCCTTGGCCGTATCGCTGGACCCGCCCATGATTTTTTTCAGCGGGCCGGTAATCTTGTCCAGCGCTGCAAATACCACCTGTAATTTCAGATCCCGACCAGCCATCTATTCCGCTCCGCTTCTTTGCCTGGCGCGTTCGCGCCAGGCCATCAACTCATCAATCGTAAAACCGTCCATCGCTGCCGGCGTCCAGTGAAAGACGCCGGCAATGTCGGCCATGGCGTCTTCTACTTCGCCGGGGATACCGAAAGGCGATCTACTTTGCTCGCCAAAAAACTGGCAACCTCGACGCCCACGGCCAGCAGGTCGGCCGGGTCCATGTTGGCGATGTCGTGCGCGGTCAAGGTCGGCTCGGTGATGCGCGGCAGCACGATCTGCAGGGCCGACACGTTCAGGTTGGCCAGCTCGATCAGGGAAATACCGCGCAGGGCACCCGCCTTGGGCTTGCGCACGGTCAGCGAGGTGATGAAGGTGTCGCCGCGTTTGATCGGGTCGTCCAGTTCGATGATGGCGCTGTTTTGGGTATCGTTGTGCATGGTGTTGTCCTTGTGGTGTTGTGGTAAGTAAAAGGGGGATTACAGGCCGATGGCCTTGCGGATGGCCGCATTGGTGTCGCCGCCGCCGAAGTTCTCGGTGCCGCTCATGAAGTCCAGTTCGATGACGGTCGCGCCGTCGATCAGCAGCTTGTAATAGCTGCAGGCCATCGTGTACTTATGGGTGGTGTCGTCGCCCATCTTGGCGCCGCCCATATCGATTTCCTTGTAGCGGCCGCGCACGACGACCTCGACGGCGGCGACGGTGCCCTCATCGTCTTCCTGGTAGGCGCCGGCAAAGCGCAGTTGCACGGCGCCGTGCGCGTGCACACCGTATCGCTTCAAGGCTTCCACGATCAGACCGCCGGCGCTCCATTCCAGCGACAGCGCCTCGTTGCCGAAGTCCACGGACACGGGGCCGCTCATGCCGCCGGCTCGGTACTCTTCCATCTTGCGGCTCAGCTTGGGCAAGGTGACTTCGGGCACCATGCCCATGAAGGACATACCGTCCTGGAACAGGTTGAAATTTTTCAGTTTGCGGGGCAGGCCCATAAGTTCTCCAGTAGCTCAATGCGCCCGCGCAGGCGCGGGCAGGGTGGTGATGGTGACGCCGGTACGACTATGCGGCGATGCGCGAGGCGAAGTCGGCCAGGTAGCGGTCGGTGATGCGCTGCTGGAATTTCAGGTTTTCCAGCGGCGGCACGGGCGTGTAGTCGTAGTCGATGGCCAGCTTGCCGTCTTTCAGCGCCGTCTTGTCGTTGTATTGCTCGTCATACCAGGCATGGCCGTCGATGATGTAGCCCTGCAATTTCAGGTCGCGGAACTTGGCATTGATGCTTTCCAGCAGATCGCGCACCAGGGACGGATGCAAGGGCACATCGACGTAGGCGAAATGTGCCTCGGCGATGGTATCGGCCAGCACCTGGGCCGTGCGCGTGTAGCTTTCGAAATAGAAGAAGCCGCCCGGCTCCTCGCAGGTGCGCGAACCCCAGAAGCGGTAGCCGCTCATGTTAATCAGGGTGGTCACTTCCTTGGCGTTGAGCACGCCGGCATCGGTGGCCGGGTCTTGCAAGTCGAAAAACACGTCCTTGGTGATGCCGGTCGGGCCGTTGACGACCACGTTCGACAAGGTCTTGTGCCAGCCCGTTTCCTCGTCGATTTTGGCGCGCAGGCCCATGGCGTAAGCGACGGCGGACATACTGGCCTCGGCATCGATGGCGGTATCCCAGTTCACAAAATCGGGCCAGATGACCATCACTTCGCGCTGGCCGAACTGGCCGCGATAGGTGGTGGCGGCGGTGACGGTGGCGCAGCCATAGGCCGACGCGTAGACGAAGCCGCGCAGGCGCTGCGCCACGCTCGCCAGGGCATTGGTGACGGCCTGGGTATCCAGCCCCGGCGCGCCCAGGATGCGCGGTTTCACGCCCAGCTTGCTTTGCGCTGCCAGCAGCGCCTTGGCGCCCAGGTACTTGCCGTCAGGCGATACACCGCCCACCGCGTTGGTGGTGGTTTCCGCTTCCGTCTCGCCTTCGGCCACGCGCACCACGACCGTCAAGGGTTTGGTCTGCGCGGCGATGGCCGCCAAGCTGCGGTACAGGGTGCCCGTCTTGCCGGCCTTGCCCATGGCGGCCAGCACGTTGGTGACGAGCACGGGCGTGTCGAGCGGGAAAGCGGCCGGGTCGGCATCGTCTGCCGTGGCGATCAGGCCCAGCACGGCGGTGGACACGGTGCGGATGGGGCGCGAACCTTCGTTGATTTCAATGACGCGCACGCCATGGTGGTAGTCGGTGGCCATAGGGCTCTCCTGGTGAGTGGTGAAAAGACGTTACTGGGGTGCTGCCGTGTCGGCATCATCGAAGGCGCGCCGCGCCTCGCCGGACAGGGTGGCGGCGATGCGTGCGAATTCAGCGTTGACGGCCACTTGCAGCTCGTCCAGATCGCGCGCGGAGGCAACCGTCGGGTAGATGGTGATGTCAAGCAGGCCGGCGCGCGCCGCCGCGATGGCTTGCACGGTCTCCGCGTCGCCGTCGGCCATGGCGGCAAAGCCGATGCCGGCCAGGCGGTTGAGGATGGCGTCGCGCGTTTGGCGCACGCTGGCCAGGTACGGTGCGGCCAGCACGGAAAACGGTGGCGGCGGCGGTGCGCTGATGTCCCACTTGCCGCCGGATTTTTTACGGATGGTCGCGCCGGCGGTAATTGCCGCGCGCAGCTTGGCTTCATCCTCGGGCGTGACCTCGACCCCATCGGCCGGCCAGGTGCCGGCCGCTTCATACACGGCTTGCATGTTGGCCGGAAAGAAACCACGGACCTTGTTGGAATAAAGCATCGTCATGTTATTTTCCGATGGCAAGGAAATTGGCGGAGGCATCTGCGGCGGCATAGGCGTTAAATCCGGTAATGGTGGGAGAGTCCGAGCTGACATAGCCAGGGTAGTTGCCGTTCGATACGGTGAGGAAGACGCGCAGGCATTCCTTTGGAAAAGCAAACTGAAAAGCCACGCGCGTGCCAGCCGGCCCTGCCGTCACGGAACCCCATTGCATGATGAAGTCACCCGGCAGTTTCAGATCGCCTTCGGGCAGCAGCTTGGATGCAAAGTCCGCATTGCGCCACAGCTCGGCGGTCGATTCGATGACTTGCCAGGCGTTGGGGCCGGTCTCCATGAGGGTCAGGTATTGCCCCGGCTTGATCGTGATGTTTTGCACACTGCCCACATCAAATCCAATGACGACACCGGGCGCGGCAAGGATGGTGCCGCTATAGGCGACACCGAAGAACCGGACGCACTTGCCAGAGTTGGGGGGAATGCCCAGCGATGCTGGATCGGGAATGGTGAGAGTCTTGCCCGGGTACGGGAAGTACAGGGCGCAGCCCATATCCTCAGCGATGAGCGTGCGGCTCTCCAGTACGTGGGAATAGCGCACCATGTTGCCTTGCGCGCGCTGCACAAAATCGGCATTGACCAACTTGTTCGATGCGTCAAATTTTGGTGGCGTCGCCACCTCCTTCATGCTGTATTGCGGATGCGGATCAGCAGCCGCTGCGTGCTTGGCCAGTTGCGCGTCTGCATAGTCGATGACGGCCTTGTCCTGTTGATCCATATGGCTGCGCTTGGCCAACAGTGGATGGGGATCGTCAGCGGCCAGATGCTTGGCCAGTTGCTGGTCGCCGTAGGTGCGTGCGCTGGTGTCTTGCTGATCGACATAAGCGACTTTCGCCAGGAGCGGGTGCGGGTCGGCGGCAGCCTGGTGCTTGGCCAGTTGCGCGTCTGCGTAGTCCATGACGGCCCTGTCCTGTTGATCCATGTGGCTGCGCTTGGCCAACAGTGGATGGGGATCGTCAGCGGCCTGGTGCTTGGCCAGTTGCTGATCGCCATAGGTACGCGCACTGGTGTCCTGTTGGTCGACATAGGCGACTTTGGCCAGCAGCGGGTGCGGGTCGGCGTCAGCCTGGTGCTTGGCCAGTTGCTGGTCGCCGTAGGTGCGTGCACTGGTGTCCTGCTGATCGACGTAGGTGACCTTGGCCAGCAACGGGTGCGGGTCGGCAGCGGCCAGGTGTTTGGCCAGTTGCGTGTCGCTGTAGGCGCGCACGGTAATGTCCTGGTCATCGACGTATTTGCGCGTGGCCAGGATGATGGCCGGGTCGATTTTCAGCTCAATGGCGGCCGTGCTGGCGACGATCAGCACGATGCGCACCACTTGCGTGCGCCCGCTGCCTTCGGCCATCAGGGGCTTGTAGCTGGGCGGGCAGTTGGCCACCGCGCACAGATCGCCGGCCTCGTCGAAGATACCGATCTCGCGTATCCACCAGCCGCCCACGTCCTCGGGCAAGACTTGCTCGACGATGATCTGGCTGGCGTTGGCCGGATCGACGGTCAACTGGTTCAGGCCGGCGCGGCGCACCTCGCGCACCAGTGCCTTTTGCGTACGCACGGGCATGGGCAGATTGCCGTTGCCGTCGCCCACGGCCAGGCTTTTCAGTTTCAGGGTTTGGCCCAGGGCGATGGCGTTGGCCAGCTTGGCCTCGCCCACTTCGGTGAGAATGGCGAAATATGTGCTCATGGATAGATGGTCAGGGTGTCGATGGTATGGGATGCGCCGGCTTGCAACAGCGTGCCGCGCACTTCGATGGTTTTCGCGATCCACGGATACACGGTCATGGCGTCGCCGTGGTACGCGCAAGCGCCCGCGTAGATGCTGCCGCGACTTTCCAGATAAATGGCCAGACCCGTCATATGGCGGCTGACGGGCTTGGCGTCGGCAATCAACCGTTCCATTTCCTGAAACATGGCATCGGTGATGCCCGTGTCCAGCACGCCAACGTCGAGGCGAAAAGTGCCCGGTACGCCGGATGGCGTGGTTTGCCACCATTCGGTGATGCGGATCAAATAGCCCAGAGATTCCACCACGCGGCGCACGGCGGCAATCGTGCCCTTGTGCTTGTGGATGAAATAGGCCGCCTTGATAGCCCCGCGCTTGATCGATTCGGGCCAGCTGTCATCCCAGCGGTCGACGGAGCAGGCCCAAGCCAGGAACGGCAGCAAGTTGACCGGGCAGCGGTCGGCGTTCCACAGGTCGCGCAGCGGCACGGGCACGTTGACCAGCTCGGCGCAGGCCACGGCAATGGCGCGTTCCAGCGCCGTGGTGTTGGGCGGCAGGGTGGGCACAAAGCTATTCATCGAGCACCACCACATTGAGCTTGATGGCCGTGCAGCGCGCGGCCTGGGTGGCGTTCAGTTCGATATCGGCCGCCGGGCTGGTCAAGACGACCTTGCGCACGCCTTCGACGTGCACGGCAGCGCTGCAGGCGGATCGATAAATGCTATGCCCCAGCGGGCGGCGCGGCTGCGACACGCGCACGGCGTTGGCGTGCGCGGCGTCCAGCAGAATCGGCACTTCCGGGCCGACGCCGATAAACAAGGTGGCCTCGATCTGGTAATCGATAACCTGGGCGGCCTGCACGCTCAGGCGGTCGCCCAGGGGGCGCACTTCCTCGGCGTTGAGCGCGCGCGCCAAGATGGCCAGCAGCGCGGCGTCGGCGATGCCCGTGTCGTTGTTGGCCAGCACGGTGACGGTGACGTGCGCGGGCGCGGGGCTGGTGGCGCTCGCGTCCTTGACGCGGCCGTCGCTGCTGCGCGCATGGAATTCATACGACGCCTTCGGGCCGGCCACGGACAGGCCATCCGGCGCTTCCTGGATGCGCAGGCGGTAGGCGTCGTTGTCTTCCATGACGGCGGCCACGGGCGGCAGGGCGTTGGGATTGGCCGGCGTGATGACCAGGCGCGCCACGTTGACGTTGGCGCCCAGCTGGTCCAGGTCGCCATCGAGGGCAAACGCCAGCATGACGGCCTTGCCGGCCTCGTTGACGCGGTTGCGCAGGATGGTTTCCTGATACGCGTTCTCTTCCAGCAGCTTGGTGGCCGGCTCCGATTCGAGTTCCAGCAGGGCCGTGACGGCCGCGCGCTCGGCTTCCGGCAGTAGGCTCACCAAGTGGGCTTTGCGTGTGGCGAGGATGGACTCAAAGTCCAGGACCTCCACCACGCTGGGCGCGGGCAACTGGGCCAGGTCGATGGGCGTGCTCATACGGCGCCCCCTTGCTTGACGGGCACGGACAGGGTGATGCCCTGGCCATTCGCCGTGCCATCGAGCAGCAGCGCCATGGCGCCGTCCGTGTCGCGCGTGAGCTGTACGCTGGCGAGCTGCAAACGCGGTTCCCAGCGGCGCAGGGCAAAGGCGGTGGCCGCGTAAATGCGCAACTGCGTGGCGCTGTTCAGGGGCTGGTCGATCAGCTCGGGCACCTCGGAGCCATAGCGGCGGCGCCGGATGCGCGAACCCATGGGCGTGGTGAGAATGTCAGTGACCGACTGGCGCAGGTGGCCCAGGCCCGTCAGGCTGCGCCCGGTGGCGGCGTGCATGCCCATCATGATTGCGGCCCGCCCGATTGGTCTTCGCCTTGTTTGACGCCGCCGTGCGGATGCCTGGCCAGGCTGATGGCGCCGGCCAGCACGTCATCGGTCGCTTTTATTGTCCCTTGCACGGCCATGGCCACGCCGCCAGCGGCACCGGCCTTGGCGTTCACGCCGCCATTCAGGGCGGTGGCGCCGTTGACGGTGGCCGATTGCATGACGATCAGGTTTTTCATGACGGTCAGGTCGCCCGTGCAAATGGTGCTCGGTGCGTTCGACGTCACCTTGTCGGCGGTGATGGTGGCCGTGCCGCCGGGCAGATTGGCCGTCAGGGCGTGGGCCGCATGGTCGTACTGGACCACGGCGCCGTCGGGGTAGTGCGTGGTGTGGACGGTGGGGCTGGTTTCGGGCGCGTCAAACGCCTGCGAGTACAGCGCCGGCAGGATGATGCCGCGCGTCAGGTCGCCGCCGGGAGAAAAGACGATCACCTGTTCGCCGATGGTGGGCGTTGACCAGGTGCGGGTGCTGCCGGCGCGCCGTGTGGCCCATTTCAGCCATTCCGTGGTGAGTGTTGGTCCGAGCCGCACGCGCGCCTTGGCCCCGTCGACCTCGGCGATGGTGCCCAGGCGGATCAGGTTTTGCAGCAAGCGGAGGAGGTCGGACTGGTCGGCGTTCATGCAATGCATGTTGCCGAAGTCCGCGTGCGGATGCACGCGGGGGCGGGTTGATATGAAACTTAGTGACTCTTATTGTTTCCAACACCTCAATTAGACTGCCTTGAAAATCCAATTGATTTCGTCATTTAAAAATAGGATTGTTGAATTGGAATTTAATCTTTAACCGCTAAACCAAATCTAAGGCGAGGAAATATCTTGCTTTCTTTTCCAATAGAAAAAACCTTGTCAAAAGCGCCAAAGAGGTTGTCTTCATCAGTGAGATTCATGGTGTAAGAATGGAGTTCGTTATATTCTAATAGTATGGTTGGCCTTTCGGTGGATTCACATATTTTCATTGTTTCGTCAGTGTATTTCTTATACTCATCAAGAAATAGCTCTTTCATTATTACGAGGCCATATACTTTATTTTTATCTATAGGAACTGAAAATTTACGATCTCCTATTAGGAAATCTAGCTTATATGTTCTAAGGGAGTACTTAATTGCACCTTCCATCTGGCGTAGTGCTTTATCTAAGTGTTTTTCCGCCGTTAATTTTTTTCTTTGAATTGTATTTTGCAAAACCTTCTCTGTGTTCGGGCTATCTTTTGCTTGGACGAAAAGAATGTGATCTTGACCGATAATTAGAATGTCGGCAATTTCTTCACGGTCTTCACATCGCAAAGGATTTAGGTAGATGCGATGAGCGGGGAAGATTCTAGAAAATACCGTCGCTATATCTCGTTCCTGGTAGGCACCAGGTTCAACTCTTTCCAGTTGGTTAATTGAGACTTCACTATCAGATATATAGCGAGAGCTGGATGGTCTAGCATCTAATATGACAAGATCATCTGGGTATAATGGGTTTTCAAGTTTTATTGTTATTGCCATTGCGTCTTCACTATTTGTCCTATGGATGTACCAATTGTTTGTCTTTTCAATTATTTTTTTTGCGGAATTTATGCTGATTTCTATGAATTTGGCCTCCGCAATAATTTTTCTAATTGCGTCAACAGACTGAATTTTCGCTTGATATCCAAAATATTCGACGCTATTTTCATCGAAAAAATATACATCAACTTCGTCGGTTAAAAGGATTTCTTGAAGAAGTTCAGTATTTAGTTCTGCAAATAAAGGTGTTGTGATGGTAAGTGGATCGGCATCTGTGTCATAGAATGCACTTATGAGAGAAAATCCATTAGCTCCATTTTCCATAATTGGTACAACGTGTATCCTAAATTCTTTCCTCATTTTTGCGGCTAAAAGCATTTCTTTCGGCGCTTTTATAACTAAAATTATTTTATTGTCTTTTAGGAATCTCAGTGGGAGTAGCCCAGTATGAAAATCGTCACGTATATAGGCGTGTACTTGGGGGAAAGTTAAGGTGAGCATAGATAATAAATATCCTTTTGCTATCTGGTTTGAACAGTCGAATGGCGGTGGTCGCGATCAATGCCACACAACTCTAACTCATTTGATAACTAATGTCAGTTGATGATTGCATTGAAGCATCTTAGTTTTTTTCCATGTGACGCAGCAGCGATTCGCGTATCAACGTCCGATCCGCCTCGTTTGTTCCCAATAGCGGCCGCTCCGGGTACTTGTACATCTGTCCTTTTTTTGACAGGCGGTCTGGTTGGCCAAATTGATGCACATGCGCCACGCGTGCCACCCAGCCAAAGAACCCGACTTCGATCTGGTCGCCAGTCGCCTTTACTTTCAGGTGTTTGGCAGTGCGAATCCTGGCGAACATCGCTGCCTTCTGCCGCTTGATCCGCCCATTCTTCCCCTTGAATTCCTTGCGCCGCTTGCGTGCCGGATAGGCTGCGCCATCCGGTCCCTGCTGCGCCTTGATGCGCTGCGCCTGGCTGCGACGCAGGTCGATGGCCACCTTGTGATTGATGGCGCGGCGCTGGGCTGGCTGCAGCTTGGCCAGCAGGGCGCCGGCCCAGGCTTCTAGCGCGTGCAGGTCGCCACTCATGCAGTCGCCTCGGGCGTGCGCCATTCGGCCAGCAGCGTCTCGCCGTCATACAGCTTCCAGAACTCGTCTGCGTAGGCCGGCATGTGCTGTATCTCGGCCAGGTGCTTGATGTCCAGGCGGCCCGCCTCGCCGGTCTTGACGGCCACGCGCTCGGTCAGGTTCAGCTTGATGGAAATATCGACCGTCTCATGGTTATTAAAATCGACTTCGAAGGCGATGCCGTGCTTGCGCGTTTCTTCGTTGGCCATCAGGTCGAGCTGGTGGACTTTGAGCCAGGCGATCAGGGCCACCATGATGGCATCGGCGTCGCCCGCGTAATCGGTGACGATCAGGTTGAGTTTGAAGCGGTACTCGAAGGACAGCGAGGCGGTGGCACTGGCCACCACGTTGCCCTCGTCGGAGAAGACGAGCAGGCGATCGGGGTCGCGCAGCAGCTGGGGAATCGCGGCGGCCAGGTGCTGGCGCAGGCTATTCGGTTTGTACATGGTAGGTGTCTCGCACGGTGTTGTAGGCGTCGATGCAGGCGTTCAGCTGGCGGGTGGCGTCGTCGCCGTCGCCGGCAATGGCGTCAAGAGCTGCCGCAGTCGCTGGGTCAACTTCGGCGCGCGCTTGGTGCTGATGGCCTGCGGCAGCGGCGGTATCAGTAGTTGCGGCGCAGTGGCCGCTGGCGACGGGAATTGACAGGCGCACAGTGCCGCTGCGCACGTCATCGTTAAAACGGTCACGTTCAGTTTTCGCATGGATTTGCTCCTGGTTGAGGTGGTCGGCGTGCTGCGCTAGGGTGGCGCCGGCGGCACGCTCCAGGGTGAGCACGCGGGCGGTGGCCTGGGCCAGTGCGGTGGCGGCGGCGGTCTTGCTGGTGGCCACCTGCCGCTGCAGTTCGGCAATGGCAGTGTCCTTGCGCCAGCCCTGCGCCGCCCAGCCCGCGAGGGCGCCGCACAGGAGAAAAGCCGCCAGCGGGCGCCAGGTGGTGGTGCTCACATGGCCACCCGTTCCTTGATCCAGCCGAACAGGAAACGGCGCTGGGTCTTGTTGGCCTCCGTGATTTCCAGGTAACGCGCCGCCTGCAAGCCGTTCAGGGCGCGCAGCAACACGGTGGCGCCATCCTGGCCGCGCCATTTCAGGAAGGTAGCCAGCGCGCCCAGCGAGATATCGCCCAGGCGGCCATCGACAAACAGGGTGGGGTAACGCGCGCCCGTGTCATTGAACCCGTTCAGCCAGCGCTGCAGGAACTCGGCCGCGCGGTGCGGCCCCATGTTCACGCCCGTGTCGATCAGCTCGGCGCCGATGCCGGCGTGGATCGCCAGCACACGGTCGAACTTGGGTTCCGTGATGTAGCGGGCCGTGTAGATGGCGCGGGCCACGGCCTCGGGCAGGTCGCGCATCGGTCCCGTGTAGCCGTTGGCGCGTGCCACGGCCACGGTGATGCCGTAATTGGTTTCGCCGCCTTTGTCCTGCGGGTCATTCACATAGCCGCCTTCGGCACGCAGGATGGCGTCGATGACGCGTGCGATCAGGGGATTGTCCATGGTGGCCATCAATGCTCCTTCGCGTCCTTGACCAGCTCGGCGATGTCCTTGTCGCTGCGGCGCTGGAACCACAGGGCCACGGCGCGCGATACCCACCAGCCGGGCGCGCCCACGATCAAGTCGATGGCGGAGGCGTTGACCATGGCGCCGATGGCGGGGAGCTGGGCGCACAGCAGCTGGTACGCGGTGCCGCCCAGCAGGCACGAGAACACGCCCGCGCAGGCCAGGCGGGCAACGAATTCGCCCTTGTTGAAGGTGCCGTCGCTGTTCAGCGGCGGCAGCACGATGTACAGCATGGCCGCGCCGACCATGCCCAGCGCCGCCTTGAAGCCGTACAGTTTGACCAGGGTGGCGAAACCACCAAACGATTCTGCGGACATTGCTTGATTCTCCGGTGAGAGGGGTGAGAGATTTTTCATAAGGGTAAAAAGGTTGATTCGTGCGTTAATCCCATAGCTGCACGATGTCCGCGACCTGCGCCGTGCTGGGCACCGGCTCGGGCAGGGTGACGACCAGGCCGGCCGGCAGCACGGCGCCGTGGTGCGCCAGCGCGGGATTCCTTTCCAGGGTTTGCTCGACGTATCCCGCGCCGTCGCCCAGGTAGCGCCACACCAGGGCGTCTACCGTGTCGTGCTGCCGCGTGCGCACCTGCATCAGATCAGTTCCACGGTCAGATGCGTACGGCCGACCATATCGGCGATGGCCCATTGCGCATTGCGCCGCTGCGCACCGGGAGCCTCGTCCAGCCATTCCATGCTTTTCTTGTCGCTGACGGACGTGGCCGTGCTGTCGTAGTCGCGGTAACGCTCGATCAGGTCGGCCTTCGCCGTGCTGTAGACGGCGCGCCGGTACTGCGCCAGCAAGCGGGACTCGCGGTTGATACGCGTGGCCGGCACGTCCACCAGGGAGGCGATACCGGCAGCGGCCTGCTTGCCCTGCCACTCGGCCAGCTCGCGGTTGACCTGCAGGATGGCATCGACCACGGCCTGCACCAGGCGCGCGTCGGTGACGGTGCCGTCCAGGCGCATGGCGTCGCGCATATCGGTGAGCAGGATGTCGGGAAACCAGCCATCGTTCTCGATCACGCCGGGGGAGGGCGCCGGCACCGGGGCGGTGCCGGGCGGGATGGACGGGGGCAGGGCCATGAAGGACATACGGGGCGCTTTCAAAAAGTGGGCGGTGGACGGGGCTCATCAGGCCGCTGGTTTGGCCAGAATCCCCCCGTGCCGCCGTGCTGCGGGGGATGCTCTTTACGTGGAACCGGCCGCGCGCTTGAGGCGCCGTTCCAGCCGTTCCATATCTTTCTTGACGCCGCAGGACTCCGACAGGGCGCGGGCGCGTTTCAACTGGCCCATGGCCGTTTCCGCCTGCGCCACCAGCGCCGGGGCGATGTCCGTATCGTCGGCTTGGTCCAGCACGGCGATCATGGCCAGGCCGATGGCCTTGTGCAGCTTGGCGCGCGCCTGGTCCGGCGCGTCGCTGGCGGCCGTCAGTACTTCGACGGCGCCCAGCACCTGGGCGGCGTGCTGTGGATCGGCGGCCAGCTTGCCGTGCAAGTAGCCTTCGGCAAACTCGTCCAGCATCAGGGTGGCGATGTCGCGGCTGTAGCCATCTGGCAGGGTGAACTTGTGCGCCAGCGCGTATTCGGCCATGACCAGGGCGCGCGCATACTCGCCTGTGTCGATGTGCCACACCAGCAGGGTGGCGAAGACGTCATCCTGCGCGCCCTTGCCGCCGGCCAGCACGCCGTCGATCCATTGCGCGTAATCCGGCAGCAAGGTCGCCTTGACTTCGATCTTGCGCTCGACGGACTGGATAGCCTTCAGTCGGCGCCGGTCGTCGGACAATTTATAAAGCATCAGCTCGTAGGCCGTGCCGGTGGTGACGCCCTGCGGCGCGGCGGCGCCGGCCGTGCGCTCGGCCAGCATGCGCGCGCGGTGGCGCAGGGCAGGGGAGATATTCGCCATCACTTGTCTTTCAGCTCGATGTTTTCCACCAGCGCGGCCAGGCCCAGGTCTTCGATCACGTAGGCGTCATTCGACGACTCGTAGTTTTCGATGCGGTCGCGCTTGGGCTCGTCCACCACGCGGCGGCGGCGCGCGCCTTCCTGGAAGTAGATCGACAGATTGTCGAAACGCGTGATGAGGATGGCGTTATCTGGGAAGAAGGGCACGCGCGCCGCCGGCAAGCCGCCGATGCGTTTCTGGCTGATGATGATGTCGGCCGCCAGGGTTTCCGTGGGCGCCTGCTTGGTGTTGACCAGTGGGAAATACTTGTCGTTCAAGAGCTTGCGCCCGACGATGGCCACCAGATTGGTGTCTTCCTGATACCACGGGTCCAGCAGGTTGACGGCATCCGTGACGGCCGCGTCCAGGTTGGCATAGTCGGCGCCGTCTACGTCGCCGATGATGACCTTGCCCGGCATGCCGTTGGCGACCAGGCCCAGCACGCGCTCGGGCGCCAGCTCACGCAGGTGCTGCAGCCAGCCTTTATTCACGTCCTGCAGCAGCGGATTGGCATCCAGGTCGGTGTCGGCCATGGCTTTCACGCCATTGAAGCCGATGACGATGCGATCCAGCGCCTGGCGCGTCAAAATGGCATTGGCCACGCGCGACTGGAAGTCGGGGAACTTGGCCCAGGCGTCCAGCTTGGCATAGTTCAGATGCGTGTCGAAGTTGGTCTGTTCGCAGCGGTACTTGGTGCCGTCCAGGGTGGACAGGTCGCGCGTCTTGCGTTCCTTGTCCTTGGTGTTGGTGCGACCCGCAATCGGGCCGGAGACGCCCAGGCCCAGCTTTTCGCCTTCCTGCTCGGTCACGCCGATGATGTTGACCTTCGACAGGAACTCGCTCGACTCCTGCATCTTCGTTTCCAGCTTTTGCTGCACGCTGGGCGTGACGCTGAACGTCTTGGCCACATTGTCCGTGTCGTTCAGTTGGCCCAGGCGGGTTTCGTACTGGCCAAATACCTGGCGCGTTTGCTTTTTCATAAATCAGTGCTCCGTTGTTGAATGGGGTATTGGTGGATGGCGCGCGCTTAGAACTCGGTCTGCACGGCGCCGTCGTTGCCGGTGGCGGCCGGGCGGCGCGGGCCGTTGCCGGGCGCCTCGTCCATCTGCGCCTTGAAGGCGGCCAGCTCGTCCTGCGTGGCCTTCAATGCTGTTTCGGTTTTTTCCAGGCGCGTCATGGCGTCCGCGTAGTTGTCGTTGGCGGTGACGACGTGGCCGGCCAGCGCCTGCACCGCTTCGCTGATGTCGGCGAACTGCGCGGCGTCGGTGCCGGATTTATTGGAGAAGCGCGACAGCAGGTTTTTCACGGCATCGGCCAGCTTGATGCCCTGCGGCTCGTCAAATTCCAGCGTCACCTCGACGGCGGAGGTGAACAGGTTGGCGCTTTGCTGCTTGCGGCCTGCGGAAAATTTCAGCGCTTCGGTGCCCAGGCTGGCGGGGCTGTCGGTGACGCCCAGGCCGACCAGGTAGGGCTGCGACGAGTCGGCAAAGTCGGGCTGGATTTCCAGGCTGGTATAGAGCTTCTGTTTCGCCTTGTTGATGGCGACCAGCTCTGGCGTCGGTTCAATCTGCGCGAACAGGGCCAGTTTCTTGCCGCTATCGGTGTCTACCTCTTCGGCCTTGACGGCGATTACGTCGCCGTAGGCTTTGAACTGGCTGTCGGGCAGGATGCCGCGAATGTGCTCCAGCCAGATGCGGGCGCCATAAGTTTTCGGGTTGTAGGTCGCGGCGATCTGCTCGATGGTGGCGCGGTCGATGTTGCGGCCGTCCGTGGTGGCGCCTTCGGTGGCGACGCGGAAGAATTGGGATTTAGGCATGGTGGCGCTCTCGGTTGATCGGATAACGCCATGGTCAACGTCTTGGCGCTGCGATTCAATGTGGCGCGGGTTGCTATGGGCCATAGCGACTTTTGCCTTTCCCCGCTCCGCGCGCGCGCGGCCTACGCTGGCGGCATGCTAGCCATTGAACAAAAACCCGAAGAAATAATCGCCGAACTGGCTGTGCCCGAATCCGAGCCGCGCCGTGCCGCGCGTGCCCTGTACTGGAAGGGCTGGCGCATTTCGTCCATCGCCCGCCACCTGGGGATCAAGCGCAGCACGATCAATAGCTGGAAAGAGCGCGACGAATGGGACAAGGCCCAGGCCATCGAGCACGTCGAGGCGTCGGCCGAGCTGCGCCTGGTGAAACTGATCGAAAAAGAGGTCAAGAGCGGCAGCGACTACAAGGAAATCGACCTGCTGGCGCGCACTATCGTGCAGATGGCCCGCGTGCGCCGCTATGAGCAGCCTGGCGGCAACGAGGTCGATCTCAATCCCAAGTTGGCGAACCGCAATGCTGGCCCGAAGAAGAAGCCGACGCGCAACGACTTCAGCGACGAGCAGCGCATTCAGCTGCTTGACGCCTTCCAGGATTCGCTCTTCGACTATCAAAAGGTCTGGTTCCGCAACGGCGACCAGCGCACGCGCGCCATCCTCAAGTCGCGCCAGATCGGCGCCACCTGGTACTTCGCGCGCGAGGCGCTGGCCGACGCTATGGCGACGGGCCGCAATCAGATTTTCCTGTCCGCCTCCAAGAGCCAGGCGCACGTCTTCAAGCAATACATCGTGCAATTCGCGCGCGAGGCGGCCGGCATCGAGCTGACGGGCGACCCCATCGTGCTGCCGAACGGCGCGCATCTGTACTTCCTGGGCACCAATGCGCGCACGGCGCAGGGCTACCACGGCAATTTCTACTTTGACGAATTTTTCTGGACGCAGAACTTCCAGGAGCTCAACAAGGTGGCCTCGGGCATGGCCATCCACAAGAAATGGCGCAAGACGTATTTTTCGACGCCATCCTCGACCACGCATCAGGCCTATCCGTTCTGGACGGGTGAGCTGTTCAACAAGCGCCGCGCCAAGGCGGACCAGGTCAATATCGACGTCAGCCATGGCCGCCTCTCGTCGGGTTTTACCGGCGAGGACAAGATCTGGCGCCAGATTGTCACGATCCTGGATGCCGAGCGCGGCGGCTGCAACCTGTTCGACATCGACGAGCTGCGGAACTTCGAATACAGCCCGGACCAGTTCGACAACCTGCTGATGTGCAACTTTATCGACGACTCGACCAGCGTCTTCCCGCTGGCCGAGCTGCAGCGCTGCATGGTCGATTCCTGGGTCGAGTGGGACGACTACAAACCCTTGCTGGGCCTGCGTCCGTTCGGCAACCGGCCAGTGTGGATCGGCTACGACCCGGCCTTGAACGGCGACAGCGCCGGTTGCGTGGTGCTGGCGCCGCCCATGACGGCCGGCGGCAAGTTCCGCATCTTGGAGCGCCACCAGTGGCGCGGGCAGAGCTTTGAGGATCACGCCGACGCCATCCGCCAGATGACCCAGCGCTACAACGTCGAGTACATCGGCATCGACACGACTGGCATGGGCATTGGCGTGCTGCCTATCGTGCGCGGCTTCTTCCCGGCCGTCACGCCGCTGAACTACTCGCCCGAAGTCAAAACCCGCATGGTGCTGAAAGCCAAAAACATCATCAGCAAGGGCCGGCTGGAATTCGACGCCGGCTGGACCGACATCGCGCAGTCCTTCATGGCCATCCACAAGACCCTGACCCCCAGCGGGCGGCACGTGACCTATGTCGCCGGCCGCAGCGATGAAACCGGCCATGCCGATCTGGCGTGGGCCTGCATGCACGCCCTCGATCACGAGCCCTTCGAAGGCACGACCGACAACCACCACTCTTTCATGGAGATTTATTCTTGAGCAAAGCACGACACTTGCGCGCGCGCGGCCGCCAGGCCGGAAGCGCACCATCAACAGCGGCCAAGGCCACGGCGCCGGCCGCCGCCGGCATCGAGGCGTTTTCCTTTGGCGACCCGACGCCCGTGCTCGAGCACGCCGATATTCTCGATTGCTTCGAATGCTGGAAGAATGGCCACTGGTACGAGCCGCCCGTCAACCTGGCCGGCTTGGCCAAGTCATTCAACGCCGGCGTGCACCACAGCAGCGCCATCCACTTCAAGGCCAACGTGCTGACCTCCACCTTGATGCCGACGAAATACCTGTCGCGCGATGGATTCAAGCGCATGGCCCTGGACTATCTGACCTTCGGCAATGCCTACCTGGAAGACCGCCCCAGCCGCAGCGGCAAGGCGCTGGCGTACCAGCATGCGCTGGCCAAGTACATGCGGCGCGGCGTCGACCTGGACACGTATTTTTTCGTGAACGGCTACCAGGCCGTGCACCAGTTCGACAAAGGCCGCGTCTTCCACCTGATGGAGCCGGACGTGAACCAAGAGCTGTACGGCGTGCCGCAGTACCTGAGCGCCTTGCAATCGGCCTGGCTCAACGAGGCGGCCACCCTGTTCCGCCGCAAGTACTACAAGAACGGCTCGCATGCGGGCTTCGTGTTCTACATGACGGACGCCGCCGCCAACACGCAGGACGTGGACAACCTGCGCCAGGCCATGCGCGACAGCAAGGGGCCGGGCAACTTCCGCAACCTGTTCATGTACGCGCCGAACGGCAAGAAGGACGGTATCCAGATTCTGCCCGTGTCCGACGTGGCCGCCAAGGACGAGTTTTTCAACATCAAGAGCGTCACGCGCGACGATCAGCTTGCCGCGCACCGCGTGCCGCCGCAGCTCATGGGCATCTTGCCGAACAATGCCGGCGGCTTCGGCGCGGTGGAACCGGCCGCGCGCGTCTTCGCGCGTAACGAGCTGGTGCCGCTGCAGGCGCAGTTCATGGCGATCAACGAATGGGCGGGAGTGGAAGTGGTGCGCTTCGCCCCGTATGACCTGGCCACGGGCGGGGAGGGCGCAGCATGAGCGATCACATCGACAACACCGACAAGATCATCTTCGCCGAGGTGGCGCGTGGCCTGGCCGCCGTGCGCCGCCGGCCGGCCCTGGCGCCGCACGGCTGCTGCCACTACTGCGACGAGGCGCTGGCGCCCGTGCTGCTGTTCTGCAACGTGGACTGCCGCGACGATTACGAGAAGGAGCAGGCGGCCAAGGCGCGCGCCGGCCGCGCAGGATGAGCGCCACGCCGCGATAGCGGGCAGGGCGGGGCCGCGCAGCCCAGCCGCGCCAGAGCGCCCCAGCCACCGCACAAGCCGCCCACGAGGCGGCTTTTTCACGTCCCGACGATTGATGTTGCATCATAAGCAAGAAAAAAGCCCATTTCGGCCCGGCGCGCGCAGTTGTCCCCCCTCCACACCTGCCCGCTATATAGGGCTCTTTTGACTCAAATTTGCACCATGGCCGAAGGCGCATGAGGACTGGCGCGGCGGGGCGAAGAGGGGACATGCGATTTGACGCATTTTGACGCACTTTGAGCGGTTTTTCGTGCGGGCGGTGTACTAGCGTGGGAGGGCTGGTTTTCGTGCGTTGGCAGGGCTGTATAGCAGTCGCACGCCCATTTCTATTCGGTGTTGCAACCTGCGGCCCCCCGTTCCACGGTTCAACTCCGTGCTCACAGCATGCCATCGAAAAGGTCACCGTCGAGCATGGCCGTGCGCGCAACGTGCATTGCCTCATCGGGCGCCAGCTTGCGCTTGAGCCAGCGGCGCGCATCTTCGGTGCTTACGACGGCGGGCGGTGATGGCGAATATCAGCCATGCTACCTACTGAATCTGTAATTATCAAAACGAAGCCAGTTTCTACGAGGTTATGCCCGAGTATTAGAAAATAGGAAAAAAATATCCCCGCTGTTTTTCTTGAGCGTTCGGAAATCGGGTATCGTAAACATTTTTAGGAGAATTCTATGCCGAGGGTTAGCGCAGATCACATAATGTTCGATGAGTGTATTCGCGCATTTCGCCCGAATGGGGCAGGTAATGATTTGAAGAGATCAAAACCGTATTGGTCATACATCTTAACTGATTTCGAGCTTACAGCAGAGTGGGATCTATCAGATTTTAAAGTCTACCCATCAAAGAAAATTGAGTTGCCGATGCGTGCTATGGCGTTTATATCGAAAATTGATAATCCAGAATCGTGGAATGGCGATGGATCTCATCTTTTTGGTATTGCTCTTTCATCGATAGTTTCTTTTGTGACGGGTAGAGTTTGTCGATCACCCCGAGACGGATTTGGTTTTTACCGAGAGCAGATGGACATCGAGCTAGAAGGAATGGGATTATTGCATCCTATTAAGATGTTTGGACCCGGCTTGACCGAAACCAATATTTCGCCCGAAGTCCAAGCTCAATATAGAATTGAGCTTACTGAATTTATCGCTGCTTTACAGGCTGTTGACCATGAAAAATACGTGGCCGTTATGCAAGCTGTACGTCTTTCCCACCTATCTCTCTTGGCGAAGCGAGAGGATTTTGGCTTGGCCTACATGTTAATAGTAGCTGCGATAGAATCTATTGCACAAAACGCTGTTCCCCGCGATAAGATTAAAATAAAACAAGAAAAGGATCTCGCCTGGGCAGAGCGATCAAAAAATGACTCAGATTTTGCGGAGATATTTAAAGCCTATAAGGATTTGCGCGGAAATAATCAATATTTGAAGGAGCGATATCTTCATTTTATTTTAACGTTTTGTCCTATTGATGAATGGGAAAAAAGTGTCCCGATTCCCTCTATACAGCAACATAATATTGACTTCTGGCGTGAAGTGCAAAGTAAAGGTGGCCCAGTTTTTTCAGGAAATCTGAAGGCTGGAAATGAGAAGTACCCAGGCGATGTAGATGATGCAGCTATACGAGAAGCTTTAGGATCGTCATATAAATATCGATCGCAATTTGTCCATGCTGGTAAGCAACCGCCAAACGCCGAATCTGTACCTATGGAAAGATTTTTTCAAAGCCGCTACGTTCATAAGGGCCACGACGTTGTTGAAGAATTATTGCCGACCTACGATCTTCTTTTTAGAGTCGCGCAGATGTCGATATGTAATTGGTTGCAGAAGCAAATCAAGTGATGAGAGTTGGTTTGCAAATAGTCACTCTTGTGTGCCACGTATGTAATTTCAAAAAATGATGAACACGCATGGCGCTAAGTAAGTGCTAGCACTGCCGCTTCATTGAGTATTGTCGCGGAATTATGATCAAGGTGCGATACCCGATGTATGGTATGAAGCCCATGAATAGAAAAAAGGCTGTTATTTTGTTGTCATTCCTAGGCTAAAACAGTCCAAAAGCACCCCAAATAATGACAGCTTTCTTTTTGCTAACTACTTGATTTTAAATAATTTATTGGTGGACGGCGTGAGTCGAACCCGCATCATGGATGTTGCGAACCTGGTCGATCCAACGGCTAAACGTTGGCTGCACTGACCACTCTTCCTCGAAAAAAACGTTTCCGCATCGCCGTTGTGGGGCAGTGAAAACAGTACGTTGCAAGGTGATGGAAAAACATTACGTGCGGAACGAAATTACACGTAGGCCGTTGAAGTGTATGAAGTATTTGGAAGACTTGAAAACTAGTGCCGGGTTAAATTGTTCGTGAGATTCGAAGGGCGAGGCTTAGCAGCTCAGCCCGCCCCGAATCCGCCACCAGCTGCCGCTGCGCGGCAGCTTCGCGCGCCCCAGGCGCGCGTTTGTGGTTCCAATTAGCTTTTCGACTGAGCCGGCTTTCACAGCACCCGACGCATCAGTCGGTGTCTGAATGGCGGGCTGACCCTCAGCCTGCGTGTCCTAGCGGGTCTGTATTGCGGACTTGTGGTCCAAATCTATTCGAGGCTGGCGAACGGCGAGGCAGCTTGCGGCGTATTCGCGCTACGGTTCAATTCCGTGCTGATCCCCTGCCATTCGAACAGGTCGTCGCAGAGCAGGCCGTGCGTGTAATATGTGTGGCTTCGTTAAGTGTCAGCTTTGGTTTGATGGCAATTTTTATACTTGCGGATCGCAAAACTATGTGCGTGATGCAATAATTGAATAATTTTATAGCTATGAAAATGATAAACCTTCCTCGGTGGGTACGGCGATTTTTGCCGATCTATTTACTGGGACTTCCTCTAGGTGTAGGAGCTGAATCGATGCTGCAGTATCGCAATATTTCTCTCGGCGATGCGTCGGATAAAGTGTTGAAATTAGCAGAAAATGAGTTTCCTCGCGTTAAGTTGGAGTCTAGAGAGAATTCATTTGATATTCTTGCGATCATGGCTGGAGATGATCAAGGAATTATAGATAATTCATGCCGCTCCGCGGCAACCAGTGATTTGCAACAAGATTGTATATCAGCGCGTTTTATTTTTTCTGGCAAAGCACAGGGAGATCTTCTGGCCAGTGTTTTTGTTGACCAGGGTTTTAGTACCGCCATTAATCGAGACAGTCTTATTGTTATGCTTGTGGCCAAGTATGGACAGCCCAGAATAACTTCTGGAGATGTCGTTCCTGCAACTGATGTGAATCCTGAGTCGAAATTTATTTCGTTTCTTTGGGGAGGGTTGCGAACACCCGTAGGCATCTATCGTCCTAGCCGTTTCCCTTACAAAGATAGGGAAATTATTGGTGGTAAGTACATATCTGCAGTGATTTATTACCAGGGAGACTTGGCAAACGGTTATAGTTTTCGCATCGTTGACTCTGAAATGATGAACGAAAGCATGAAGGTGGATATGAGTGAGCCACAAAGGTTAGAGGCTGAGCAGCGAACTCAAAACGATGCCTCAGAAAAATTTTGATTGTGACTTCATACCTTGCGAGAGTGTCCGCCAGACTGGGGGAATGCCAATCCAGTGTTTCGGGCATCATTTTGATGTAGCTATCAGTCGGGTTCATGCCGCAAGACTACTACCAAATTGTTGCAATTCGTGAACGCTGTATGCGCTGGTCAAGATAATTATGTAACGTCAGTGCGAAGAGCCGAGGCACCGAGTGATGGCGAGAAGGATTAGTTTGCGGGCGAAAAAAAGCTGTCATTTTGTTGTCATTCCTAGGCTAGAGCAGCCCAAAAACAACCCAAATAATGACAGCCTTCTTTTTTCTAACTACTTGATTTTAAAGAATTCAGTGGTGGAGACGGCGGGAATCGAACCCGCCTCACCTTGCTAGGTACTCCCACCAAAAAAGTACAGCGTCCGTACGTTTTCCTGCTTAGAGGTATCGCGCGTGGGGTGCAGGTGCGCAAAGTTCTTTTTTTGTGCCGATGTTCGTTCGTAGGTAGCGTAGTAGGTACGGTTCTTATTTAGCTTGTGGAAAGCCGCATAAATATTAGTCATTTGCATTACACCGCTTCAGCGGCTTTTTTCCGGAATTGAGCACGGCGTGCATGAGGTAGTGAGACGTGAAAAACAGCCGCGAAAATGTATAATTCTCGAAGAAAAAACGCCGAAACATGCGGGCTTGAGTACCTATCGAAAAGTACTGTATATTATACGATTCACCCCCAATATGTAGCATCCATGCGGGTTCGGGCTAAGTATCATCGAGCATGGGGTGCATGGGGTCGGAAGTTCGAATCTTCTCGCCCCGACCATTAGATTCAAGGAGTTACAGCGCAAGCTGTATCAAAACCCGGCACTGTATATTAGATAATTGTCTAATATCGGTGTCGGGTTTTTCCGTTTACGCGACGTATGATTTCATTGCTGCATGGCGATGTCCGCTATCGGCCTGGCGCGTTGAAGAGCGCCAGTTGCGCATGCGATTTCCACGATTTGCCGCTGTCTCGGCAAACAAAAGGCGGAGGCGGCGATGACGGGACGTCAGGACGTCAGGACGTCAGGACGTCAGGCGAGCTGCCCGAGCCGCAGCGGGCAATTGCTGCCGCATCAGCGGATATCGGCCGGTATTCCTTGCCGTCAAGGCAGGGTCATGTCCAGACCGACCATCCTGACGACGAAGAAGGTGACGATCCCCAGGGCCAGCAGCAATAGCGCGAAGACGCCCACCACCTTGCCGCTCGCGCGCAGCACTGCGCGATTCTGCTTCGCCTTGTCCTTATCCTTCTTCCCTTGATCGTAATGCCACTTGATGGCGAAGAACATGCCCGTGGCGAGCACGAGAGCCTTGAACGTCACGAAGACTATAGGGGTCCAATCGATCATTTTGCGTATTTCCAGTCTATTACTTGACACTATCTATCGTGAGGAGCACTTCCTCAACACGCTGCTTCAGCAGCTTCTGTTCACACCATCTCCCAGGCATCCTGTTTGACTCTTTCATTATATCTACTATGAAATAAGCATGGCATCGAGCGCCGTGAATTGCCGAATGATGCAGTTGAGAGAAGAGAAAACGTCAGCGACTGCCATGCAAGGATGGTGTTGCTGCACGTTCTGATGCATACTACTTGAAAACAATTTCCATACATTAGGACAAAATGTCCCAGATAAAAACCATACAAGATGAGCATTTGACTATCTGGTTGCCGCGCCTGGCCGGGAACAAAGGGCCCCGTTTCTTGCAGATTGCGGATGCCTTGCAGGCGGCGGTGGCAGACGGATCGGTGAAACCGGGCGAGCGCCTGCCGACGCAGCGCCAGTTGGCAGCACAGCTGGGCGTTGACCTGACGACGATCACGCGCGCATACGACGAAGCCAGGCGCCGCCACTTGCTGGAGGGCCGCGGCGCCCGGGGCACGTATGTCGCCGCGCCGAAAGTCGAATTGACCGCTATCCTCGACCTGAGCATGAACACCCCGCCACCGCCGGAGGGCGTGGACTTCGACGACATGCTGAAACAAGGTTTGTCGCAAGTATTGATGCGGGCAGATAATGAATTGCTGATGACTTACCACCTGGGCGGGGGAAGCGATTCCGACCGCAAGGCTGGAGCCCATTGGCTGGCACCGATGTTCGGATACCTGGATTTTCGACAGCTTGTGGTCTGTCCGGGCGCGCAAGCGGCGATCGCCGCATTGATCCTTGCGCTGACGGAGCCTGGCGACGTGATCCTGGCGGAACCGACGAGTTATCCCGGCTTGCGTGCCGCAGCGAGCCAATTCGGCCGGCACGTCATTGCGGTGGAAGCGGACCAGCACGGGATGCTGCCCGGGATGCTCGAGGAAGCGTGCCGCCAGCACAAGCCTGGCTTGATCTATCTCAATCCGACCTTGCAGAACCCGACCGCCATCACCATGCCGGAACGCCGGCGCAAGGAGCTCGCCAGCATCGCGCAGCGCTGCAATGCACGCATCGTCGAAGACGATCCCTACTGGCTCCTCGCCGATGCTCCGCCGCCGCCCATTGCCACGTTTGCCCCGGAACACGTGGTCTACATCTCGACCCTGTCGAAATGCCTGACGCCCGGCTTGCGTGTCGCCTTCGTGCTGCTACGCGACCCGATTGAACGCGAACGTTTCCTGGTCGCGCTACGGTCCTTTGCGCTGATGGCCGCTCCGCTGACGGCCGCACTGGCCACGCAGTGGATACTCGACGGTTCGGCTGACGGGTTGATGGCAGGCGTACGCAACGAGGCGCGCCTGCGCCACCGGATGGCGCGCGATATCCTGGCGGGGCGGTACCGCGGCTGTGGCGACGGCCTGCATGTATGGCTCGAGTTGCCCGCATATTGGAGCTCCTCGCAGCTTGCGCGCGCAGCCGCCAGCGCCGGCATCGCAGTTACGCCGGCCGAGGCATTCGCCACGGGCAACGCATCGGTGAACGCCATCCGGATCTCTTTGGGGTGCATCCAGGACCGTGGACGCCTGCAGGCAGGTCTGCAACGGCTGTCTCATCTGCTTGCGCGGCGGCCCGAGTCGTTCAGCGCTGCCGTGGTTTGACTGTCCAGGAAACACGGTGCTTCATCCGGGGATTCTCTCAACCTCGAACCGAGGCCGGAGCGGGTATTGGCGCCGCTTTTTTGCGCCGGGAACACGGACTGGCTGATCAGTCCATACATGATTTCCAAGTCACGGGCGCTCACTTCGGCACTGTCAGAAGTGACGCCGATATCGACGGCCTGGATTGGCCTGGCGTTCTGTTATCGATGCAGAATTGATTTATCCCAAGTCATTGAACCAGCAAGCGAGCAACAATCATATTTCCTCGTCACATCTTGTGGCGTGTATGTCCGAGGCCCGTGTCGTCAGCGATGCTATTCCTCATATCCTCGGCATTTCCATGCATATGGTCACCTGTTGAAGTCCATCATGCTGGAGCTTCAACCGCAAGATAAGCGCGGCTACTTCATGCTGCCCCAGGTGCCTGAAGGGGCGGGCTATTACGTTTATGGAAATGTGGGCGGCAGGCTCAATACCGGTCACCTGGCCCAGTATGCTCCCCCCAACCTGATGACGCTTATCCTGTGCATTGAGCGTGAGTGGCAAGCGATTGACGAGCGTAAATTGGCATCGGTAACATCAGTCTCGCCGGCGGCGCCGAATATGATGGCCACGTCACGCATCAGAGGGGACTTGAAATGGATATCCGGCCCGTCCGGAGGGACAAGCTGACAGGGCCGGCGGCGCGATTGATGCGTTTTGATCCTGCCTATGATCGTGAGGCAACGATCAGGAGGTATGCGTGAATTTTCGCAGAGCGGGAATTGTTGGCGCATGCGCACTGATTTCGTTGGCACAGTCTGCCGAGAGGAGCGTGGAAACGGCTGAAGCCAAGGCTCTCAGCGGCCGTCAGGTGTACGGCGGCAGTCTGGCCGAGATGCTGCCGCCGACACCGAACGACCGCCATGTCTCATTCCGGTTCAAAGGGCAGACTGCCCGGGATTTGTTCAATGGTATCGGGCCTGACGTACGGCGCGAGCTTGCCTGTAGCAGCGACCCGGATTTCCGCCAGCGGCGCAGAAGGCATCTTTTGTGCGTCTACAGCAAGGAAAACGGCACACCTGCCTGCTCGGACCCGACCTGCGTACGGGCATGAGCGAGGCTGGCGGGGTTTGCTAGTCGAGCTGGCAATTGAGTGACCTGTCCGCCGCGTGCCCGACATCGCTGCAAGCTGCATCGCCATGGCTGCGCGGTGCACGCCAGCCAGCCCCCGTTTTCGCCATTCTGTCCCCCGATTTCCGTCCCCTGTCGCTGTCATCAACCTGGCAACACGGCTTTCGCCTATGATGGGCTGGCACGTGCACAATGATTATGTTTTCCCTTCATTCAACAACCATGAGGTGTCCATGATTCGCTATGTCCTGCCTGTCCTGTTGTTCGCCGGCGCACTGCCGGCGCACGCCCAAGCCCCCGTCAAGGAAACGCCGCTGATCGAGCGGGCCAAGCTGTTCGGCAATCCCAGCAAGTCCGGTGGCAAGCTCAGCCCCGATGGACGTTGGCTGTCGTGGATCGCGCCGCGCGATGGCGTGCTCAATGTGTGGGTGGCGCCGGCCGGCGACCTGGCGCAGGCGCGGCCGCTGACGGAAGAAAAGTTGCGGCCCATCCGCAGCAGCTTCTGGTCGCCCGATTCGACAACCCTGCTGTTCATCCAGGACAAGGGCGGCGACGAGAATTTCCTGCTGTACGGCGTGAACGTGGCGACCGGCAAGCAGATCAATTACACGCCGTTCGAGAAGACGCGCGTGCGCATCGTCCAGATCAGCAGCAAGGTCAAGGACCGCATCCTCGTCGGCATCAATAACCGCGATGCGCGCTGGCACGACGTGTACAGCCTGGACCTGGCCAGCGGCAAGCTGACCCTGGTGCAGCAGAACGATGGCTATGGCGGCTACCTGGCCGATGAATTGCTCAACTTGCGTATCGCCAGCAAGGCGCGCGCCGATGGCGGCATGCAGTATTTCCGCCTGACGGACGGCAAGGTCGAGAGCACGCCGCTGACCGAAGTCGGTCTGGAAGACTCGCAGACGACGGCACCGCTGGCGTTTACGGTCGATGGCAAGACTTTGTACTGGACCGATTCGCGCGGCCGCAATACGTCGGCGCTGCTGGCGCAGGACGTGGCCAGCGGCAAGACCACGGTCATGGCGCAAGACCCGCGCGCCGACATCGCCGATGCGCTGTACGACACGCGCACGGGCCGCGTGCAGGCCTATACGGTCAATTACCTGCAGCAGGAATATCTGCCGCTGGCGGACGACCTGAAAGCCGACCTGGCCTTCCTGAAGAAAAATACCCAGGGCCAGTTTACGGTGACGTCGCGCACCGATGCCGACGATAAATGGCTGGTGGCCGTCGATGCCGTCACGGCGCCGCCATCGAGCTGGCTGTACGAGCGCAAGACCAAAAAGCTCACGCAGCTGTACGTGACGCGTCCGGAACTGGAAGGAGCGCCGCTGGTGCCCATGTATCCACAGCAAATCAAGGCGCGCGACGGCCTGAACCTGGTGTCTTACCTGACCCTGCCGCAGGCGTCGAAGGCGAGCGCCGGCGGCAAGGCCACGCAGGCGGTGCCGATGGTGCTGCTGGTGCACGGCGGCCCGTGGGCGCGCGACACCTACGGCTACAACGGCTACCACCAGTGGCTGGCCAACCGCGGCTACGCCGTGCTGTCGGTGAACTACCGGGGCTCGACGGGCTTCGGCAAGCAATTCATCTCGGCCGGCGACCTGCAGTGGGGCCGCAAGATGCATGACGACTTGCTCGACGCGGTGCAGTGGGCCGTGCAGAGTGGCGTGACGAGCGCCGACAAGGTGGCCATCATGGGCGGCTCCTACGGCGGCTACGCCACCCTGGCCGGCATGGCGTTCACGCCGACGACGTTTGCCTGCGGCGTCGACATCGTCGGTCCGTCGAACCTGTTTACCTTGCTGCAAACCATCCCCCCTTATTGGGAAGCGGGCAAGCAGCAGTTCTACAAGCGCATGGGCGACCCGACTACGGAAGAGGGCAGGGCGCTGCTCAAGGAGCGCTCGCCGCTGAACTTTGCGCAGAACATCCAGCGCCCGCTGCTGATCGGCCAGGGCGCCAACGACCCGCGCGTCAACGTGGCGGAATCGGACCAGATCGTGGCGGCCATGGCGGCGAAGAATATTCCCGTCACGTATGTGCTGTTCCCCGATGAAGGTCACGGTTTTGCCCGGCCCGTCAACAACATCGCCTTCAATGCCGTGACGGAAAACTTCCTGGGCCAATGCCTGGCTGGCCGCGCCGAGCCGATCGGCGCCACCCTGAAGGCGTCCACCGCGCAGGTCAAGCATGGCGCCGAGTTTGCGCCGGGGCTGCAGGAGGCGATGCGCTAGGTGGCGAAAGCCGCAGGGCAGTTGCAGTGCTGGCGGCCGGGCTTGATGGTCCGGGCCGCCGCATTGCTGCCGGGTGCAGATGAGGAGAATTTCATGTCAAAAGCTGTGCCAGAGCGGCAATGCTTCCATTAGAATAAATCATTGCTTCAATCACGGCGCTCACGGAATGGACTACCTGCAATGATGACTGTATTGACTCTGGAACACTTCGCCACGTGCGTCAACGATACATTTGCCGCGGTTAGCGACGGGAATGCCGCTTTCATCCTGAAGGAGGTGCGTCCCTTGCCGTCCGCCACGCTGGAGGGCATGCTGCGCGCGCCGTTCAGCTTGGTGTTCCACAATCGTTCCCCCATCCTCTTCAGCCAAAAAATCTTTCAACTGCAGCATGATGCGTTGGGCGAAGTGGGCATTTTCCTGGTGCCGGTGGCACGTGACAGCGACGGTTTTCTGTATCAGGCGGTGTTCAACTGAGCGTGTTGCCGAAGGGCACAGACGCGGGGACAGGCAGGGCCAGGCGAGCGCCACGCTGGCGCCGCCCATGCACCTGTTCAAGTATCAATCAAATGCGGGAAACTCGCCTTGCAGGGCGATGCAGAAATTCAGCGCCAACATGGGCTGGCGGTTTTCGTGCGCCTGCCCGCCGCCCGCCGAGGCGACGGTCTGTGGCGAGAACGTGGTGTTGGGGGTGGTCGCCGGCACGAAGGCGTTCGTACCGGTGATGCTGGTCAGGCCATCGCCCGTTTGCGGCACGTTGCGTTGCAGGCTGGCATTGGTCTGGCGGCTCAATGTCAGTTGATGGGTGTGCACAGGGATCTGGGTGGCGCCCAGCTGGACCGTGTTGGTGCCGAACGTCTCGCCCATCACGCGCGAGGTGAGTCCCGGTCCTTGTCCCTGGCCGCAGGGCGCGCGTCCCGTGAAGTTGGGTAGCTGGAAGGTGTTGACCCCATCGCCGCCATATTGCGTGCCGATTAATGAAAACAGGGCGGCGTATTGGCGTATCTGCAGAGTGGCGCCGTTACAGCTGGCCCAGCCGTAAGGTGTGAAATTGAAAGCGAAGACTTGTATTTCGCCGAGGTATGGTGAGGACACGGTAGTTCTCCTGATCGGTTCTGTTGGCAGTGTATGCGTGCTGGCTGTTATTGCTGGGACGGGAAAATGCCTGCCCATGCGATGCAGAAGGATGCGGTCAGGGTCGGCATGGTGTTCTCATGCGGCAAGTTGCCGCCTGCGCTGCCCGTTGCCGCCGGCGCCAATGCATAGGTAGTGAGGCCAGTCAGACTACTGGTGTACATCTTGTCGTTACTGACCGGGGCCGCCAGTTGCGTGTTGACCGCTGGCGTATTCACCGTCGCCAGCGAGCTGAGCGCACTGACCACGTGCGTATGCGCGGGAAGCTGGGTCTGCAGCAAGGTCACCGTTTCGCTGCCGCTTTTTTGCCCCAGGACGCGTGGCGTCAGGCTAGGACCCGTACCCTGGTGCAGGGGAACCTGGCCGCGCAGGTCGGGCACGCCGAAGGTATTGACGCCGTCGCCGCCGTAGGTGGTGCCCAGCAGGGTGTACAGCACTTCGTTATTGGCGATCGGTTTCAGGCTGCCGTCGCAGGCAAACCAGCCGGAAGGAATACGGGGAAAGGAAAACAGGCGGATTTCGCCGACATAGGGTGTGGACATGACTATGCTCCGTGGGAAGTGGCTGGCACGTTAGTTGCGCGACGGGAAGATACCGCTCAGGGCGATATTGAAATTGAGTACCTGGAATGGCTGCATATTGTTATGCGCCAGGTTGCCGCCTGTCTGGGCCAGGGTCTGGCTGTTCAAGGCCACTTGCGGGCCCGCCGTGCCATAGATGGCTTCCGCGCCGCTGCCGCCGTACAGCGTGTTGGTCGGGTTCTTCGTGGTGCCGGGCGTGGTCGAGGCATTCAGCGCATGCGTATGCGCCGGGATCTCAGTCAGTGTCAAAGTGATAGCTTCCGCACCGGCACGCATACCGATCGGATAGGGCGCAGGTTGCCAAGAACCATCCACCGAAGCGCCTGCGCCGACAGGGGTGGTGCCCTGCAGGTTGGGCAAGGCGAAGGTGGTCGAGCCGTTGCCCCCGTAGTAGGTGCCCAGCAGTGCAAATAGCGCCTGATTCTGCGCAATTGGTAGCAATTGCCCGTTACATGCTGCAAACCCACGCGGCACAAAACCAAATCCGCTCATCATGATTTGTCCCAGATATACATCAGCCATCGTCGTTCTCCCACGGTTGCAATGTCATCAAATGCCAAATGGTTAACATTTTCCATTTGCAATCAATATTGTTTTTTGAAAAACCCTTTTTGTTATAGTTACTTTATTGAAATCTCGGAGTAGCATACGTTGTCATATGGCAAGCGTCAACATCTGTTGACCCTGTAGAAGAGCCTTGACAGGCCTGGCTTGCAGCCTGAATTCACGTTCCTTTTTTGTCTAAAAAACTGTGTATTGGAGAAAATATGTTGCGTACTAGCAACGATATCCTCGTCCGCCCGGCGTTTTCTTTTCTGTTTCATTTTTTTTCAGGAAACAAGGGGTGCATGCCAGGCCGTGCCGCTGACGGGCCGTCAGTGTCCGGCCGTTGCGTGCACTGGTTCGCTTCGCTGTGCCTGCTGGTGCTGGCGTTCGCCGCAGGCCCGGCACAGGCGGGGCCGAGCATAAAATGTCCTCCCAATCAGAGTTTTACCGTCGCCTCCGGCGGCTCCTATGTGATTGATATGTCAGTGTGCAGCAGTTTTGGCCTGACGGAAAACAACCCCGGGGCGCAGCACGGCACGATTACCGGCCTTGTCAACAACGGTACCGGCATCGCGACTTATATCAACAATGGCGACGGGGCGCTGTCCGACAGCTTTGTCCTGCTGGATGAGGATAGCCAGACAATGACGTTTACGGTGACCGTCCTGCCTGCCGCGGCGGCCTTTACCGTGTCGCCGGGCAGTTTGACGGCGCCCGTGATTGGCGTGCCGTACAGCCAGGCCATGTCGGCCAGCGGCGGTGTGGCCCCCTACACCTACGCGTTTGATTCCGGCACCTTGCCGCCAGGTATCACCGTGTCGTCGAGCGGCGTGATTTCCGGCACCGTGACGGCCACCGGCGCCTATGTGTTCGCCATCAAGGTGACGGACTCGACATCAGGCACGCCGCTGACCGTCACCAAGAATTATTCGGTGTCGATCGCGGTGCCCACCTTGTCCATCACCCCCACCACGCTGACGGCGGGTGGAATATCGACGCCCTACAGCCAGCAACTGAGCACCTCCGGCGGTACCGCGCCCTACACGTATGTGGTGGAATCGGGCTCCTTGCCACCGGGCCTGACCCTGTCGTCCAGCGGTTTGTTATCGGGCACGCCCAGCGCCATCAACACCTATAACTTTGTGATCAAATCGACGGATGTCACGGGCGGCAATGGGCCGTACAACACGTCCAGAAGCTACTCGATGGTGATCAACGCCCAGCCGCCGCCAACCATCACCGGCGTGTCGCCCGCCTCCGGCCCTACGGCCGGCGGCACGGCCGTCACCATCACCGGTACCGGCTTTACGGGCGTCACGGCGCTGAAGTTTGGCGCCAACAATGGCGTCAGCGTCACCGTCGTCAATTCCACGACCATCACCGCCACCTCGCCAGCCGGCAGTGCCGGCACCGTGAACGTGACCGTTACGGCGACCGGGGGCACCAGCGCCACCGGCGCCGCGAACCAGTTCACGTATATTCCTGCGCCAACGGTCACCAGCATTTCTCCCACGGCGGGTCCCTCCGCCGGCGGCACCAGCGTCACCATCACGGGCACTGGTTTTACCGGCGCCACGGCAGTGACCTTCGGCGCCACGGCGGCTACCGGCTTTACCGTCAACAGCGCCACGCAGATCACGGCGACGGCGCCTGCCGGCACCGGCACGGTAGACGTGCGCGTTACCACGGCAGGCGGCACCAGCGCTACCAGCGCGGCGGACCAGTACACCTTTGTGGCGTCACCGACGGTGACGAGCATTTCCCCGACTGCCGGCCCGGCCGCTGGCGGCACCACCGTCACCATCACCGGCACGGGTTTCGCCAGTACGACGGCGGTGACCTTCGGCGCCACGGCGGCGACCGGCTTCACGGTCAACAGTGCCACGCAGATCACGGCCACGGCGCCGGCCGGCACTGGTACGGTCGACGTACGCGTGACCACCATTGGCGGCACCAGCGCCACCAGCGCCGCCGACCAATTTACCTATGTCGCGGCACCAGCGGTGAGCAGCATTTCGCCCACCTCGGGCCCGGTTGGCGGCGGTACGAGCGTCATCATCACGGGCACGGGCTTTAGCGGCACCACGGCGGTGACCTTCGGCGCCACGGCGGCGACGGGCTTTACCGTCAACAGCGCCACGCAGATCACGGCGACGGCACCGGCCGGCAGCGCCGGCACGGTGGACGTGCGCGTCACCACGGCAGGCGGCACCAGCGCCACCAGCGCCGCCGACCAATTTACCTATGTCGCGGCACCGGCGGTCACCAGCATTTCTCCGACTGCCGGTGCGGCAACCGGCGGCACCACGGTCACTATCACGGGAACGGGATTTAGCGGCACGACGGCGGTGACCTTCGGCGCCACGGCGGCCACCGGCTTCACCGTCAACAGCGCCACGCAGATCACGGCGACGGCACCAAGCGGCACGGGCACGGTGGACGTGCGCGTCACCACGACGGGCGGCACCAGCGCCACCAGCGCGGCGGACCAGTACACCTTTCTGGCGGCACCTGCGGTGACGAGCATTTCCCCGACTGCCGGCCCGGCCACTGGCGGTACCACCGTCACCATCAGCGGCACGGGCTTTACCGGCGCGACGGCGGTCACTTTCGGCGCCACGGCGGCGACCGGCTTCACGGTCAACAGTGCCACGCAGATCACGGCCACGGCGCCTGCCGGCACTGGTACGGTCGACGTGCGCGTCACCACGCCAGGCGGCACCAGTGCCACCAGTGCGGCGGATCAGTTCACGTATGTGGGCGCACCGATCGTGAGCGGTATTTCCCCCACATTTGGTCCTGCAGGCGGCGGCGCCAGCGTCACCATCACCGGTTCGAATTTTAGCGGCACGACGGCCGTGACCTTCGGCGCCACGGCGGCGACCGGCTTCACCGTCAACAGCGCCTCGCAGATCACGGCGACGGCGCCGGCCGGCACGGGCACGGTGGACGTGCGCGTTACCACGGTTGGCGGCACCAGCAGCACCAGCGCCGCGGACCAGTTCACCTATGTGGCGGCACCCGTCGCCGGCGCCGTCAGTGCGACGGTGGCGTATGGCAGCAGCGCCAATCCGATCACCCTGGTCTTGAGCGGCGGTACCGCTACCTCGGTGGCCGTGGCGTCCGCTGCTGCGCATGGCACGGCGACGGCCAGCGGCACCAGCATCACCTATACGCCGACGGCAGGCTATGGCGGTCCCGACAGCTTTACCTACACGGCCACCAATGGCAGCGGCACGTCGGCACCAGCCACCGTGACGATCACCGTCGGTGCGCCGACCATCACGGTCGCGCCATCAACCGTGCCCGGCGCTACCGTGGGCGCGGCCTATAGTCAGAGCATCACCGCCGCGAACGGCCTGGCGCCGTACACGTATGCGATCAGCGCCGGCGCCTTGCCGGCCGGCCTGAGCCTGTCCGGCGGCGGTACGCTGTCCGGCACGCCGACAGCCGCCGGCACCTTCAACTTTACCGTGCGGGCCACGGACAGCTCGACGGGCAGCGGCCCGTACGTGGGCGCGCGCGCCTATTCGATGACGGTGGCCGCGCCGACGATTGGTATCACGCCGACGGTCATGCCTGCAATGACGGCAGGGGTCGCCTACAGTCAGAACATTGTCGCCAGTGGCGGAACGTCCGCGTACAGCTATGCCATCACCGGCGGCAGTCTGCCCACGGGTTTGAGCCTGGCGCCGGACGGCACTTTGTCCGGCACGCCGACGGCGGCGGGACCATATAACTTTACCGTCACGGCCACCGACAGCAGCACGGGCGTGGGTTCGCCTTACACGGGATCGCGCGCCTATTCCGTCACGGTGGCGGCTGGCGCGCCCATTGCCGGCGCCGTCAGCGCCACGGTGGCCTATGGCAGCAGCGCTAACCCGATCACCTTGAACCTGAGCGGCGGCGCGGCAACGTCGGTAGCGGTGGCCTCCGCCGCCAGCCATGGCACGACGACGATCAACGGTATCGGTATCAGTTATACGCCGGCGGCTGGATATGCCGGTTCCGACAGCTTTATCTACACGGCGAGCAATGGCGTCGGCACTTCGGCACAAGCTATCGTGACAATCACGGTCAGTCCGCCGGTGATCACGTTGGCGCCGGCGGCCTTGCAGGCGATGACGTTCGGCGTCGCTTATAGCGAGACCATCACTGCCAGTGGCGGGGCATTGCCGTATGGCTATGTCTCCAGCGGCAGCCTGCCGGCGGGCCTGAGCCTGGCGTCGAACGGCACCTTGTCCGGTACGCCGACGGCGGCAGGCGCGTACAGTTTTACCATCACGGCGACCGACAGCAGCACCGGTGCTAGCGCTCCGTTTACGGGGGCGCGCACCTATTCCGGCACGGTAGCGAACGTTGCGCCCATTGCCGGTAACGTCGACGCCACGGTGGCCTACGGCAGCACCGGCACGGCGATCCCCCTGAGCCTGACCGGCGGCGTGGCGACGTCGGTGACGTTGGCGTCTGCCGCCAGCCATGGCACGGCGACGGTCAACGGCATCGGTATCAGTTATACGCCGGCGGCAGGTTTTTCCGGGACCGACAGCTTCACCTACAAGGCCAGCAATACCGGCGGCACGTCGGCGGCTGCCACCGTGACGATCACGGTGACGCCTAGTGCGCCCATTGCCGGTAACGTCAACGCCACGGTAGCCTACGGCAGCACCGGCACGGCGATCCCCCTGAGCCTGACCGGCGGCGCGGCGACATCGGTGGCGGTGGTCGCCGCCGCCAGCCATGGCACGGCGACGGTCAGCGGCACGAGCATCGCATACACGCCGACGGCAGGTTATGCCGGTCCGGACAACTTTACCTATCAGGCCATCAACGCCGGCGGCACGTCCGCGACGGCGACCGTGACAATCACGGTCGGCGCGCCGACGGTGACTGTGACGACTAATAGCCTGCCGGCAATGATGGTTGGTACCGTCTACAGCCAGACCATCAGCGCTTCGGGCGGTACCGGCTCGTATGACTTTGCGGTCACTTCTAACACCTTGCCCGCCGGCCTGACCCTGAATCCGAACGGTATTTTGTCGGGTACACCGACGACCGCAGGCGCGTATGACTTTACCGTCACGGCGACGGACCACAGCACGGGCAGCGGTCCGTATGCTGGCACGATGCGCTACACGGGAACGGTGGCGGTGGCGCTGCCGGTGGCGGGCAACGTCAACGCTACGGTGCCATACGGCAGCGGCGCCACTGCGATCACCCTGAATCTGACGGGCGGCGCGGCGACGTCGGTGGCGGTGGCCTCCGCCGCGGCGCACGGCACGGCGACGGCCAACGGCACCAGCATCAGCTATACACCGACGCCAGGTTATGCCGGTGCCGACAGCTTTACCTATAAGGCTATTAATGCCAGCGGTACCTCGGCGCCCGCCACTGTGACAGTGGCGGTGGGCGTTCCCAGCATCAGTCTGACGCCGGCCACCTTGCCCAATGCCACAGCGGAAGCGGTCTACACGGCAACCCTGGCGGCGGCGGGCGGCACGGCGCCGTACACCTTCAGTGTCAGCAGCGGCACCTTGCCCGTTGGCCTGAGCCTGAACACGGCCACCGGTGTCCTGTCCGGCACGACGAATGTGGCCGGCAGCTTCCCTGTCAGCATCAAGGTCACCGACAGCAGCACGGGGACGGGGGCGCCGTTCAGCGCCACCAACAGCTATACCTTGGCAGTTGCTGCCCCCGTCATCGCGGTGACGCCAGGTACCTTGCCGGCGCCGAAAGTGGCCACGGCCTACAGCCAGCAACTGGCGGCCAGCGGCGGCGTCGCTCCGTATACCTATACGGTGTCGAGCGGCAGCCTGCCTGCCGGCCTCACCTTGAGCGGCAGCGGCTTGCTCAGCGGTACGCCAACGGCGGCCGGCAGCGTCACCTTGACCGTGCAAGCGGCCGACGCGCACCAGTTTACCGGCACGCAAAGCTATACCCTGGTGGTGTCGTCGGCCAATGTCAGTCTGACGCCGGCCACTTTGCCCAATGCCACGGCGGAAGCGGCCTACACGGCAACCTTGACGGCGGCGGGCGGCACGGCGCCTTACATCTTCAGTGTCAGCAGCGGTACCTTGCCTGCCGGCTTGACTCTGAATGCATCCACCGGCGTGCTGTCCGGCACGACGAATGTGGCCGGCAGCTTCCCTGTCAGCATCAAGGTTACCGACAGCAGTACGGGGGCGGGGGCGCCGTTCAGCGCCACCAACAGTTATACCCTGAGCGTTGGCGCGCCGGCCATCACGGTGACGCCAGGCACCTTGCCGGCAGCGACAGTGGCCACGGCCTACAGCCAGCAACTGATGGCCAGCGGCGGCGTCGCTCCGTATGCCTACACCGTGTCCGTCGGCAGCCTGCCTGCCGGCCTCACGCTGAACAGCAGCGGCTTGCTCAGTGGCACGCCGACGGCGGCCGGCAGTTTCACCGTGACGATGCAGGCGGAAGATGCACACCTGTTTGCCGGCACGCAAAGCTATACCCTGGTCGTGGCGTCGGCCACGGTCAGCCTGACGCCTGCCACCTTGCCGAATCCGACGGCGGAAGCGACTTACAGCGCGACCCTGACGGCGGCGGGCGGCACGGCGCCATACGCGTTCAGCGTCGGCAGCGGCACCTTGCCAGCTGGCCTGAGCCTGAATGCGGCCACCGGCGTGCTGTCCGGCACGACGAATGTGGCGGGCAGTTTCACGTTCGGCATCAAGGTGACGGACAGCAGCACGGGCGTGGGGGCGCCGTTCAGCGCCAGCAACAGCTACACGCTGGCCGTGGCGGCACCCGCCTTGAGCCTGGCACCGTCCAGCCTGGCCGCCATCCGTGCCGGTGATGCCTACAGCCAGCCATTCACGGCGGCCGGCGGCGTCGCGCCGTATGCGTATTCGGTGAGCAGCGGCGCCTTGCCGGCCGGCCTCGTGCTTGATGCCGCTAGTGGCGTGCTGAGCGGCACACCGACCGCGTTTGGCAGCTTCAGCTTCACCGTGCAAGCGAAAGATGCGCACCAGTTCACGGTGCAGCAAGCGCTGACCTTGCTGGTGAACCAGGCGCCGCCGCCCGTGGTCAATGAGTCGGGGACGACTTCGGCCAACCAGGAGGTGAGTCTGACCATTGATGCGGCCGACGGCAGTCCCATCACGGCAGTGACCATCGTCACGCCGCCCAGCCATGGACGGGTCGATATCGTTTCGTCGGCGCGCATGGCAGGTCTGGCACGCGGCGTCGCAGCAGCAGTAACAGCCCCTGCTGTCAGCCGCTTCATCGTCACCTATACGCCGAACAAGGATTACTTCGGTCCTGACAGCTTCAGCTATACGCTGACGGGCCCCGGCGGCGTATCGGCGCCGGCCACGTTCAGCCTGACGGTGGCGCCGCAGCCGGTGCCGGTGCCTGTTGCCAAGACGGCGACGGTACTGGCCGGCACGCCGGTAACCCTGCATGTGACGGAAGGCGCGACGGGCGGGCCGTTCACGGCAGTGGCCATCACCACGGCGCCTGCCAGCGGCACGGCGGTCGTCAATGGCATGGACATCGTCTACACGCCGGGCATCAATACCAGCGGCGACGTCAGCATTGGCTACACCTTGTCGAACGTGTTCGGCACCTCGGCGCCGGTGAAATCGACGATCACCGTCAATCCGATGCCGCAAGTGGTCAGCCAGAGCGTCACGGTGGTGGCCGGCCTGACGGTGACGGTCGACCTGACGGCGGGCGCCACGGGCGGCCCGTTCACGGCGGCGAATGTACTGAGCGTGGCGCCGGCGGAGGCGGGCAAGGTGGTGGTGCGCGACGCGGGCACGGCCGGCAAGCCGTCGTACCAGCTGAGCTTTGCGGCGTCGGGCAAGTTCTCCGGTGCGGCCGTCGTCAGCTACACCCTGAGCAATGCCTTTGCCACTTCGAAACCGGGCGTGGTCAACGTCACCGTGACGGCGCGCCGCGACCCGTCGGTCGATCCGGAAGTGATCGGCCTGCAGGCGGCGCAAGCCGATGCGGCGCGGCGCTTCGCCAGCGCGCAGCTGTCGAACTTCACGCAGCGCCTGGAAAGCCTGCATGGCGATGGCTGGGGACGCTCGAACTTTGGCCTGAGCCTGACGCCGCCGAACGACAGCGGTAATCCGACGGCGGCGCTGGCGCGCTGGCAGGAGCAGGAAGCGGACCGCGTCTTCGGCACGGCGGTGAAACCGTTCATGCGCAAGGCGGCCTTGCGCCAGCCTGACAGTGGTTTCAGCAGCGAGCGGCAGCAGGCGGACGTCAGCCAGGCCACGAGCGGCTTGCCGGACATGCCGCAGAAGCCGGACACGCAGAAGCAGGCGCTGGCGCTGTGGCTCGGCGGCGCGGTCGACTTCGGCCAGCACTATGTGAATGGCCGCGATACGGGCTTCCGTTTCCGCACCAATGGCGTCAGCGTGGGGGGCGATTACCGCCTCAGCGACCTGGCGACCCTGGGCGTGGGCGCCGGCTTCAGCCATGACCGCAGCGACGTGGGCCAGAACGGCAGCCGCAGCACGGCCGACAGCGCCGTGGCGGCCGTGTATGGCAGCCTGCGTCCGAGCAAGGGCGTCTTCCTCGATGGCGTGCTTGGCTACGGCACCTTGCAGTACGACGCTTCGCGCTACCTGTCCGATGGCAGCGGTTTCGCCACGGGCGAACGCGACGGCAAACAGGTGTTCGGTGCGCTGGTGGGCGGTATCGAGATGCGCCATGACACCTGGATGTGGTCGCCATATGGCCGCGTGGAACTGATGTCGGCCAAGCTCGACCCGTACACGGAGAAGGCGACGGGCATCAATGCCTTGAGCTACTTCAAGCAGACCGTGCGTTCGCGCATCGGCGCGCTGGGCGTGCGGGCCGAGGGCATCTATGTCGGCGGCCTGGGCACGTGGTTCCCGCGCGCGCGGCTCGAGTATCGCCACCAGTTCCAGGGCGCCGATGATGCGCGCCTGGCATATGCCGACCTGGTGGCCGACGGCCCCGTGTACGTGATCCGTACCGTGCCGCAGCAGACGGGCAACTGGGCGGCGGGGCTGGGCGTCAAATTGCTGCTGTCGAACGGCATGACCATCACCCTGGACTACAACAGCAATCTGAATATCGATAGCGGGCGTACCCAGTCGGTGATGTTCGGGATCGCCATGCCGCTCAAGTAATCAGTCACGCAGTCAGGCTAACCCTGATCGCCGGCCCGGGAGACACTTCCGGTCCGGCGATTTTTTTTACCGGTGCGCCGTCACAGCGCCCACGGATGTTCTTCCGCGCCGGCGACGATGCCGCCCAGCAGGGCCTGGTCGCGCTCGGCATGGCTCTGGCGCAGGAATACGGGCAGGTCGGCCGCCAGGCGCGCGAAATGGGCGTCGCGGCACAGGGGGGCGGCGCCCAGCGCGCGCGTGGCCAGGTGCAGTACCTGGGTGGCCGCGTCTTCCGTTGCCAGGCGCAGGCGCAGCGCCAGGGCCATCGCATTGCTTTGCGGGTGCCGGTCGATTTCGGCGGCGCCTTCGCGCAGCAGGGCACCCACGGCGTGCAGCGCGCAGTCGATCTGCCCCAGTTGCGCCAGGCGCACGGGATCGGGGGCGGCGTGCTGCGCGCGCGCATGCAGGTGGCTGGCGATGGCGCAGGCGGCGCCATACCAGGCGGCCGCGATCCCGGCGGCGCCATGCCAGAAGCCGGGGCGGGCCAAATAGGCACCCGGCGCGCCCACGGGAAAGGCGCGCGCGGCGGAAAAGGTCACGTCGACGCTGGCGCAGGCGGCCATGCCGACGGCTTGCCAGCCCTCGTCCGTGACGTGCACGCCCGGCTGCGACAGGGCTACCGAGGCGAGGCAAGCCTGGTGATCGTCGTTCCAGCAGCTGATCAAGGCATGGCTGAGGCCCTTCGCACCGGAACACCAGGCCTTGCGCCCGTCGAGCACATGGCGGCCATCGGCCGCTTGCCGCAGCCTGACGCGCGCACCCGGCAGGTCCGCGCTCCAGACGCCCCACAGGCTGCCGGCCGGCACGCCGGGAGCGCCGATTTCCGCCAGGATGGCGAGCGCGTCCGTATGGCCTTCGTACAGCTTGAGCAGGGAGAGGTCGATGGCGGCGACGGCGGCCAGCATTTGCCAGCGCTGCAGGGTGGCGCCGTGGCCGGGCAGGGGCAACTGGTCCAGCCCCGCGTCGCGCAGGCGCCGCAAACCTTCGATGGGGAGAAAAGCGCTGTCTTGCGGCTGCAGCAGGGTGGCCAGCGCAGCGTTGGACGGCAGGGAGAAAGCGTTGAGCGACATGGCAAGCTCCTTTTTCAACAGGGTGGCTTTGTGCTTTTGCAATGTCTGTCCGATTCTACACCTGCCCCCGCTTACGGACCCGGGGCCATGAAGCCGCAGGACCATGGGCCCCGCAGCAAGTCATGTGCTTACTTTTTTATATACAGCATGTCGGGCACATAGCTGGTGCCGTTATGCGAGAAGGTGTAGAGCTTGTTGTCGCGCAAGAGGATGCCGCCCTTGATGGTTTGCGCCGGGCGCATGCCTTCGTCGAGCAGGCAGGTGGAGCCGCCTTCATAGTCGATGCACCATTGCTGCTTGCCATCTTTCTTCACGTATTGCACGCCGGGCCCCGTGACGCTGAAGCCATAGGCGGGGATGGACAGGTTCAGCTTGTCGATGCGCACGTTGCTCGCGGTACCGTTTTCCGTCAGCTTGACGAAAACGTCGATCACGCCATCGGGTGTCGCGCTGATTTTCGCGCTCATGCTTTCCGTACCCAGCAAGGTGCCGCTGCAGTCCGTCTTGAGATAGGTTTCGGTGGTGGAGGTCAGTTCCAGCGTGCCGCTGCCATCGGCTTTGGCTGCGATGACCATGGTCTCGCGTTCATGCTCGTCGCATGGCGCTTGCCAAGTGCCGACGTAGGATGGCAGCGTCGCGCCGGCATTGACATTGCCTGCATCACTGCCGCCGCCACCACCGCAGCCAGCCAGCAGTGCCGTGCCTGAAGTCAGGAATACTGCCACGATTTTTTTCATGCCCCATCCTTTTATTTCGGCAAGCATGCGTGCCGTAGGCGCGGCAACAGTATAAAAGGATGGATCAGGGGCAATTCTCACCGAATGTATTGGTGATTTGATCTGGATCAACATTAGCGTGGTGCAGTACCGGCGCCGGCTGCCGCCCGGGATGGCAGGCTTAAAACTCTTCCCAGTCATCCCCGGCTGGCGCCTTGGCCTGCGTTCTTTCTGCTGGCGCGGGTTTGGCCGCAGCGAGGCGCTTGCCTGGCGGCGGCGCCTTCATTGCGGGTGGCGTGCGCGGCGCGACTGCTGGCACTGGCGCCGCTGTCACTTGTTGCTGCATTTGCGCGCCCAGCTTGAACACGCTGACCACCTCGGCCAGGTGGCTGGCCTGGTCTTGCAGGCTTTCGGCAGCGGCCGCCGCTTCCTCGACCAGGGCTGCATTCTGCTGCGTCACGCCATCCATCTGCGCCAGCGCCTGGTTGACCTGGGCAATGCCGTCGCTTTGCTCGGTGGTGGCGACGCTGATGTCGGCCATGATGGCGGTCACCTTGCGCACGCTGTCGACCACCTGTTCCATGGTGGCGCCCGCTTCATCGACGAGCTTGCTGCCGGCCGCCACCTTGCCGACGGAATCGTCGATCAGCTGCTTGATTTCCTTGGCGGCAGCGGCCGAGCGTTGCGCCAGGTTGCGCACTTCCGTGGCGACGACGGCGAAGCCGCGCCCCTGTTCGCCCGCGCGGGCCGCTTCCACGGCCGCGTTCAGGGCCAGGATATTCGTCTGGAAGGCGATGCCGTCGATGACGGAAATGATGTCGACGATTTTATTGGACGAGTCATTGATCGAGGTCATGGTTGCGATGACCCTGCCGACCACCTCGCCGCTCTTCTGTGCCACACTCGAGGCGGAAGCGGCCAGTTGATTCGCCTGGCGCGCATGGTCGGCGTTTTCCTTCACCGTGCCCGTCAGCTCTTCCACCGAAGCGGCCGTTTCTTCCAGCGAACTGGCTTGCTGTTCCGTGCGGGCCGACAGGTCGTTATTGCCTTGCGCAATTTCCGCGCTGGCACGGGCCACGTTGTCGGCGCTGGCCTGCACTTGCAGCAGTACGGCGTGGATCTTTTCCACGAAGGCGTTGAAGCCCTTGCCGATCACGGCCAGCTCGTCGGTACCCTTGACTTCGAGCTTGACGCGCAGGTCGGCGTCGCCGCTGGACAGGTCCGTCATGGTGCGGCCCAGGGTGCGCAGGGGGCGCGTCAGCTGGTTGACGACGAGGATCAGGATGCCGGCCGTGGCCGCCGCGCACAGCAGGGCGACGATCAGCGTGTAGATCATCAGGTCGCGCGCCGAGGCCGTGGCCACGCTTTTCGGGAAGTTCAGTTCCACGCTCCACGGCGCGATATCGGGGTGGATCTGCAGCGGCTGCAGCAAATGGATGTAGCCCTGGCCATCCTCGTATTCATACGGCTGACCCTGGCGCACCTTGTCCAGGCCGGCCGCCGGCACGTCGTCGGCCTTCTTGCCCAGGCGCTCGGGCGCGGGGTGGCTGGCGTACAGGCCGCCGTTCGAGATCAGGGCCAGCTTGCCGCCCTCGATCACCTTCAGGCCGGCCAGGATTGTCGCCAGGCGCGTGAGCATGAAGTCGGCGCTGGCCGTGCCCTTGAAGCTGCCATCGATCATGATGGGTGCCACCAGCGAGGCCATCAGCACATTCTTGCCGTCGACGGGGTAGATGTACGGTTCCGTAAAGTAGGTCTTGCCCGTGCGCTTGGGCACGTCATACCAGTCGTTGGCGCCCGGTTTCGGGTCGAAGACGATGGGTTCGACTTGCAGCTTGCCGCCGGCACCCCGCGTCCAGTAGGGCATGAAGCGGCCGCTGGCGTCGTAATTCGGTTTCTGGTTGGCGAAATCCGCATCCTTGCCGTCGAGCGCATTCGGCTCCCACGTCACGGCCGCGCCCAGCAAGTCTTCCGAGCTGGTCAGGGTGGCCTTGGTCAGTTCATTGATCTGCTCGCGCTGCAGGGGCAAATTTGCGCTTCTGGTACCGCGCATGGCGCCGGCCAGGCCCGACACGCTGGACAGGTTGCTGGCGATGCGCGCCTGCAAGGCGCCCGCCACTTCGCGCGCCGACGTGCGCGCCAGTTCCAAAGCGGCCGCTTCGGCGCTGGCGCTGCTCTTGTAGCCGATCACGGCCGCCGTGACGCCCAGGCTGAGGACGGCGAGCGCGGTGGCGGCGACGCAGATTTTACTGTTCAGTGAGAGTTGCATGATGCTGTTCCTTGATGGGGAGGGGTATTGGTGTCATGGGCGTCGCGGGTGGCGCGCCTAGAACGTCTTGCTGATGGCCACGACCAGCGTGGCCGCGGCGGGATTCGAGGTGTCGAACTGGCCGGCCGCATCCGGAATGCCCAGGGTGTAGTGATCGTAGACGTCGGTGGCGCCCCAGGCCCGCGTCACGGCGCCGCTCAGGCTCCAGCCGCCGTCGAAGGCGCGGGTGACGCCCACCTTGGCGTCACGCCAGTTCCAGATGGCATTGCCCGTGCCCGCCACGCGGCCATTGCCGGCGTGCAAATTCAAGGTCCATGCATTGCCCAGGTCGACATTCGCGCCCACGTCCAGGTAGCCCGTGCCGCGCGCATGCGTGATGCCGAAGAAGTCGCGCGTGACGGTATGGTTGTACTTGGCGTACAGCATCTTGTAGCTGAGGCCCAGCGACAGTTCGCCATAGTCGTACTTGACGCCAGTGGCGCGGTAGACGGCGCCCGGGTACTTGTAGTAATACGCGAGCACGTTGTAGCCCAGCTCGCCCACCGTGCCGCCGTAGCCGCCGTACAAGTCCCATTCGATGCTCGCATCCTGGATATAGCGGTCGCTGACGGTGGAAGCCCAGGTGCCGAGCGACCAGCCGCTCGGGTGCGCGTAATCAAAGCCCGCCTGCAGCGCGGGCTTGCCCCAGGTCTGGCGAAAGCCGCGCGAAATGTATTGCGAGGCGAGGCTGGTATTGGCGGTGACGCTGGCGCCAGGGCTGTCCGCGGTCTGCGCCTGCACGGGCAGGGCGGCCAGCAGGAAGAGGCAGCCCAGCAAGGATGTTCCAGGAAAATGGTGGTGCGATGGCATGGCAGTCAGCTCCGTATTTGCCGGCAGCGGCCGTCCAGGCGCGTTGCCCTGATGGTTGCAATAAAAATGCGGAATGGACTTTTGTGGAGGCAAGGCGACCCTGTCTGCATGCTCGCAGGAACAGGCAGACATTCTCACCAAACGTAACTGAAAGGATAGGGGCTGGGGCTAGTGGAAGTCAATAAAGTTGCGCTGCGGAAAGCGTAAGTTGTTGTTTCCTGGCACTTTTTCATGCGCCGGTCACATGCGTTTGTTACATTCCCGGCCCGCCACGGCTGGCGGCCTGTTGCAGGCTGGCCAGCAAGCCGGGCAGGGCCGCATGCAAGGCCAGTAGGTCGCCCGCCGGCAGGTCGGCCTGCATTTCCACCCGGCCCGAAGGCTGGCCCCAGACGACCTGGGCGCTGAGACGGGGACCCGACTCGAGTCCCGTGACGCTGACCAGCAGGGCGACTTCTTCCGGGGCATCCTCGGGCACGTCTTCGAGCAGGCAGGAAATGCCGAAATGATAATCCTGGAAGGCGCTGGCCGTGCCGCTGGAAAAGGCGAACACGGAGGCGAGCGCCCGTGGCGCGGCGGCCGCGAGTGCGGGCAGGGCGGCGCGGAACAGGGGCAGCAAGTCGTTTTCCAGCTGGAGCACCAGCGGATGGGTGTGGGCGAGGACGGTCATGGCAGGACGGATCAGTTGGCGGCGCGCGATGTTAGCAGTTTTCGCCGCCGCTGTGCGCATGCACTGGTCCTACCAGTGGCCTCAATCGTCATCGCTGGTGACGCGCGTGCGCACGAAATCGATGTGGCTTTGCATCGCCGTGCGTGCTTCCTCGGGCTGGCTGGCGCAGATGGCTTCGCACAGGGTGCGGTGCTGCGACAGCAGTTGCAGCGAGGTGGCGTCGTCCTGCTGGCGCAAGCCCGTGCCATTGATGGTGATGTGTTCGCGCAGCATGCCGATGATGCTGGTGTGCAAGTGCAAGAACATGGTGTTGTGCGACGCCTGCGCGATGGTTTCATGCAGGCGCGCATCGGCATGCGCCTCGCCGTGCTTGTCGTCGCTGGCGCGCGCCTGTTCCAGCTCGGCCAGCAGCGCCATGATCTGTGCGCGCTCGCCGCCGCTGGCCCGCTGCGCCGCAAAGTAGGCCGTCGCCCCTTCCAGCACGCGGCGAAATTCCAGGATGTCGTCGCGCAGGGCGGGGTGGTCGGCCACCAGCTGGCTCCACGGCGACGCCATGCCGGTGCGCAATTGATCCGTCACAAACACGCCCGCGCCGCGCCGGCTGCGCACGAGGCCGCGCGCCGCCAGCCGCTGCACCGCTTCGCGCACGGTGTTGCGCGAGACCCCATATTGCAGCGCCAGCAGGCGCTCGGCCGGCAATTGCGCGCCCGCCGGCAAGCTGCCGTCCAGCAGGGCCGTCTCCAGCCTGCGCATCACCATCTCGACCCTGCCCCGCGTTTGCATGCCTGTCGCCATCACTGTCTTCCGGTGTTGTTTTAAAGTGGTCCGAGCAATTTGAAGTGGCTTGCGGAAGCTGGAATTATGCGTGAACCGGTCATTCTTAACAACACACAGCGGCGCCGCAGCAACACACAGAGCGCCGAGGAGACACACTCATGCAGCCAGACCCGCGCCAGCCACGTCACGTAGCAAGCCGCGCACCACGCCACTACCCGCCCGCGCCGCTCCAGGTGTACCTGTTCGCCACCTGCCTGGTCGACCTGTTCGTGCCGCAGGCGGGGCTCGACGCGGTGCGCCTGCTGGAGCGGGAAGGCTTGCTGGTGCACTATCCGCGCGGCCAGAGCTGCTGCGGCCAGCCCGCCTACAGCAGCGGCAACCCGGAACAGGCGCGCGCCGTGGCCCGCGCCCAGCTGGACCTGTTTGCGCAGCCCTGGCCCGTGATCGTGCCGTCCGGTTCCTGCGCCGGCATGATGCGCCACCACTGGCCGCAGCTGTTCCAGGACGACCCCGTGGCCGGCCCCAAGGCGGCCGAACTGGCCGAACGCGTGTATGAACTGAGTGAATTTCTCGTCTGCGTGCTGCAGCTCGACCTGGCCAGCCTCGCCGGCGCCGGGCAGGCCGATGAAAACGTGGTGCTGCACACCTCGTGCGGGGCGCGCCGCGAGATGGGCACGCGCACCCACGGCGTGGCCCTGCTCGACGCCTTGCCCGGCGTGACGCGCGTCGAACACCAGCGCGAATCGGAATGCTGCGGCTTCGGCGGCACGTTTTCACTAAAACATCCGGACATTTCCGGCGCCATGGTCAGCGACAAGATCGCCTCGGCCTGCGCCACGGGCTGCGACCGGCTCGTTTCGGCCGACTGCGGCTGCCTGCTCAACATCGGCCACGCCGCGCAGCACCAGGGCGCGCCGCTGCCCGTCGAACACCTGGCCAGCTTCCTGTTGCGCCGCACGGGAGGCGTGGCATGAGCGCCGCCTTGTCCGCCCGCGAACGCATGCTGGGCCGCCTGCGCGCAGCAAAGCCCGCCGCGCCCGAAGCGGTGGAGGTTATCGATACGGCCATCGACAACCATTACCAGGCCCGCCGCGCCGCGGCGCCGCTGCCGGCACGGCACAGGATCGCCGCCATGCAGGCAGCCTTGCGCGCCTCGCACGCGCAGGTCGATTGCGTGAGCATGGACGCCTGGCCGGCCCTGCTGGCGCAGCGTCTCGGTGAACACGGCGTGCGCCGTTTGCTGCTCGATGCGGGCAGAGCCGAAGGGCAGGCCTTGCGCGCCGCCTTGCCGCAGGGCGTGGAGTCGCTGGCGTTCGAGCGTCCGCTGGAGCAGTGGAAGGGCGAATTGTTCGACACCGTCGACGCCGGTTTTACCGTCGCGCGCTCCGGCATCGCCGCCACCGGCACCCTGGTCATCGCTCCCGACGCGGCCACGCCGCGCACGGTGTCCTTGGCGCCGCCCCTGCACGTCTGCCTCGTGTATGCGAGCAGCCTGCACGTGGACTTGCACGCGGCGGCGCGCGCCGAGCGCTGGGCGGACGGCATGCCATCGAACCTGGTGCTGGTGTCGGGCCCCTCGAAAACGTCGGATATCCAGCAAACCCTCGCGTATGGCGCGCACGGCCCGCGCTGGCTGTGGGTGCTGATCGTCGATGACTTGTCAGCCCATGAAGGAGGCCAGCCATGAATGCCAAGCCCCTGCAATTCGTCAAACCGGCCGATTTCCATGCGCGCGCCCGTGCCGCGCTGGACGACCCGAAGCTGCGCCAGAGCTTTCGCGGCGCCATGGATTTTTTACAGGACAAGCGCAGCGCCCAGTTCCCCGACGGCGACGAGCTGGAACGCCTGCGCGATATCGGCGAGGCCGTGCGCCGGCACGCGCTGGCGCGCCTGCCCGATTTGCTGGTGCAGCTGGAAGACAGGCTGACGGCGGCCGGCGTGCAGGTGCACTGGGCCGAGGATGGCGAGCAGGCCAACGCCATCATCCACGCCATCGCCGAAAAGGCCCGGGCGACGCGCTTCATCAAGGGCAAGTCGATGGCCAGCGAGGAAATCGAGCTCAATCACTACCTGGAAGCGCGCGGCATGCGCTGCCTGGAGTCGGACATGGGCGAGTACATCGTCCAGCTGGCCGGCGAAAAGCCGTCGCACATCGTCATGCCGGCCATTCACAAGACCAAGGCGGACATCGCAGGCCTGTTCGCCGAACATATCCCCGACGCGCCTTACACGGAAGACGTCGACAGCCTGATCCAGACGGGGCGGCGCGCCCTGCGCCAGGCCTTCGTCGAGGCCGACATCGGCCTGTCGGGCGTGAACTTCGCGGCGGCTGACACGGGCACCCTGTGGCTGGTGGAAAACGAGGGCAATGGCCGGCTGACGACGTCCGTGCCGGAGGTGCACATCGCCATCATGGGCATGGAAAAAGTGGTCGCCAAGCTCGAACATATCGTGCCATTGGCCAGTCTCCTGACGCGTTCGGCGACGGGGCAGGCCATCACCACGTATTTCAACCTGATTTCCGGCCCGCGCCGCGCCGGCGAACAGGATGGGCCGCGCGAAGTGCACCTGGTCCTGCTCGATAACGGCCGCAGCCAGGCCTACGCCGACGAGCAGCTGCGCGCCACCCTGCAATGCATCCGCTGCGGCGCCTGCATGAACCACTGCCCCGTCTACACGCGCATCGGCGGCCACGCCTACGGCACCACGTATCCGGGGCCGATCGGCAAGATCATCTCGCCCCACTTGCTGGGGCTGGACGCGACGGCCGACCTGGCCACCGCGTCGAGCCTGTGCGGCGCCTGCGGCGAAGTGTGCCCCGTGCGCATCCCGATTCCGCAGCTGCTGGTGCGCCTGCGCACGGAGGCCAACCGCAATCCGCATGAGGCGGTGGCGCATCCGCTGCGCGGGCAGGGGGCCAAGTTCAGCCGCGGCGAAAGCCTGATCTGGCGCTTCTGGAGCGGCGCCTTCGCGCGCCCCGCCAGCTACCGTTTGTTCCGCTGGGCCGCCACGCGCTTGCGGATGCTGACGCCGCGCGCGCAACTGGGCTGGACCCAGCACCGCAAGCCTTTAAAACCGGCGCCGCGCAGCCTGGCCGACCTGCTCAATGCACGGGGGCAGGAAGAATAGCGACGCCCCGCCACACCGCGAAAAACACGCTGCACACAATTACATCAAAAGCCGTTTTTTCATTCAACCCGCATCCACCGGAGGAGACCCGACATGCAAACCTGGACCCAACTTTATACACCGCTCGGCAGCCTGTGGCTGTCGTCGCTGGCGGCAGCCGTGCCCATCATTTTCTTCTTCATCGCCCTGGCGGCGCTGCGCATCAAGGGCCACGTGGCGGCCGCTGTCACGCTGGCGCTGGCGCTGGCCGTGGCGATTTTCGCCTACGGCATGCCCGTGCCGCAGGCGCTGGCGGCGGCCGGTTACGGCTTCGCGTATGGCCTGTGGCCCATCGCCTGGATCATCGTCACGGCCGTCTTCCTGTACAAGATCGTCGTGAAAACGGGGCAGATCGAGATCATCCGCGCCTCCGTGCTGTCGGTGACGGACGACCAGCGCCTGCAGGTGCTCTTGATCGGCTTTGCCTTCGGCGCCTTCCTGGAAGGGGCGGCCGGCTTCGGCGCGCCCGTGGCCATCACCTCGGCCTTGCTGGTGGGCCTGGGCTTCAATCCGCTGTATGCGGCGGGCCTGTGCCTGATCGCCAATACGGCGCCCGTGGCCTTCGGCGCCATGGGCATTCCCATCATCGTGGCGGGCCAGGTGACGGGCATCGACCCCTTCCTGATCGGCGCCATGGCGGGCCGCCAGTTGCCGCTGCTGTCGCTGCTGGTGCCGTTCTGGCTGGTGTTCATGATGGATGGCTTGCGCGGCGTGCGCGAAGTGTGGCCGGCCGCCCTGGTGACGGGTTTGAGCTTTGCCGTGACCCAGTACTTCACGTCGAACCATATCGGCCCTGAGCTGCCGGACATCACCTCGGCCCTCGTCAGCCTGGTGTCGCTGACCCTGTTCCTGAAAGTGTGGCAGCCGAAGAATGCGAAAGTGGCGCATGCCGTCGGCGGCGGCACGGCCGCGCTGTCCGGTTTCGGCGGCGCGGGCGGTGCCGCGGACCTGCGCGGCGGGGGTAACCGCGCCGCTTCGCCCTACACGACGGCGCAGACCATGCGTGCCTGGGCGCCGTTCGGCCTGCTGACGGCCATCGTCACCGTGTGGAGCCTGCCCGGCTTCAAGGCCCTGTTTGCGGCCGGCGGCGCGCTGTCTGGCCTGGTCATCAAGATCCACGTGCCCTACCTCGATAAGCTGGTGATGAAGACGATGCCCATCGTGGCGGAGCCGAAGGCGTATGACGCCGTGTTCAAGCTCGATCTGCTGTCGGCCGTGGGCACGGCGATCTTGCTGACGGCCGTGCTGTCGATGCTGATGCTGCGCATGAAGCCGCGCGATGGCTGGAAGGCGTTCGTGGAAACCGTGGTGGAATTGCGCCGTCCCGTGCTGTCGATCGGCCTGGTGCTGGCGTTTGCCTTCGTTGCCAATTACTCGGGCATGTCGTCCACGCTGGCCCTGCTGCTGGCCGGCAGCGGCGCCGCCTTCCCGTTCTTTTCGCCCTTCCTGGGCTGGCTGGGCGTCTTCCTGACGGGTTCCGACACGTCGTCGAACGCCTTGTTCTGCTCCCTGCAAAACACCACGGCGCACCAGATCGGCGTATCCGACACCTTGCTGGTGGCGGCCAATACGACGGGCGGCGTGACGGCGAAGATGATCTCGCCCCAGTCGATCGCCGTCGCCTGCGCGGCAACGGGGCTGGTGGGCAAGGAATCGGACCTGTTCCGCTTCACCTTGAAGCACAGCCTGTTGTTTGCCATCATCATCGGCATCATCACCATGCTGCAGGCCTATGTGTTCACCGGCATGATCCCGCATTGAGCGATCCGTAGAAGTACGTAGTAAAACTAGATGAATTGATAGTAAAACGTGCAGACGGTCATGAAAATGACCTGATGCACTGCAGCATATCGAGCAGGGCCCGGCGCAATGCCGGGTCTGCGGCGATGCCCTCCGCATCAAGTCCCGACCCCAGCAGGGGCAGGCTGATGCAGGCCTCGTCGATCAGGCGCGCCGACATGGTGCGCACTGTTTCGCGCAGGGCCGCCTGCGCGTGCGTGGCGCGCGGCGAGGCGTTCAGCAGCGCCAGCGGCTTGTCGATGAACGATTCATTTCCCACCATCCAGTCTAGCGCATTTTTCATAGGGCCGCTTACGCCGTGCGCGTACTCCGGGCTGGCCAGCAGCAGCACGTCGGCCGCCAGGATGGCGTCGCGCAGGCCCGTCACGGGCGGCAGGCTGTCGGCGTCGAGGTCGGGATTGAACAGGGGCAGTTCACCGAGTCCCGGATAGATGCGGATGTCGAATGACGGCGGGGCAAGCCGGGCGATGGCGCGCAGCAAGGCGGTGTTCAGGGAGGCGGCGCGCAGGCTGCCGGCGATGGCGAGGATGGTAATGGGCGTTTGCATCCCGCCTGTATAGCCCATCCTGTGCTCAAGCGCAAGGCGAGCAGGATGGCGCTATCGGTGTTGCAACAGCCAATAATGGGCTGCAATGAGTGGCCGGGTATGGCGGCACTCTTAACGGCTCAGACCGCTCATCCAGCTTGGCTGCGGGTTGGCACGGGCCAGTTCGCGCATGCGGTATTCCAGGTCGTAACGGTCGGTCGATTCGGCCAGGTAGGCTTCTTCGTAAGCGCGCTCGCGGCGGTCGCTGCTTTGGTTCAGCCAGGCGCCGACGCGTTTTGCGGCGTGGACCAGGGTGGCGACGATATTGCTGTTTTGCGTGGTGTGGTAGGTAAATGCGGTAGACATGGCAGACTCCTTATGTGGCGTGCCGCGTTGTGCTGCACTGCAATATAAGTATAGCGATTCCAAGTTATAAGGCTACTTTTGATTTCAAATGTCAGCTATTCAATTTTGAAATAACGGGCGGGAAAGCTGCGCAATACGGGGCTTTAAGGCATAATGCGGGCGCTGTATCGTAGTTTTACTACAAGACTGTTTTGCCCCGAATGTTGTTTTCAGACGCAGCCCGCAGGCGTGCCGCGCCCACAAGACATCATTCTGACGAGAAACGGTCGGCCGTGCGCCTGCCGCGTGCAAGAGTCGCTATGCCTGCCCCATTTCGTTGATGGCAGTCATGGCCCACGCTGATATCTGCGTGGCGCTTGCGCGTCCTGGTGCTGCCCGGGTGGAAACGCTTCCATGCCTGGCAAGATCAACTTGGAATTGAAAAATGGAGAAGGTATGGAATACGTAAAGCAAGGCCAGGGCATGCAGTCCGCACAGGCCGGCACGCAAAACAATACAGGCGCCCTGATCATTGTCACGGTACTGTTTTTCATGTGGGGACTGCTGACCTCGCTCAATGATGTGCTGATTCCCCATCTGCGCTCGATCTACACCTTGACCTATGTCCAGGCGATGCTGGTGCAGTTCTGCTTCTTCGGCGCCTACGCCATCGTCTCGCTGCCCGCCGGCATGCTGATCAAGAAAATCGGCTACCAGCGCGGCGTCGTCGCCGGCCTGCTGATCGCCGCCGCCGGCTGCGCCATGTTCTACCCGGCGTCGACCGGCAGCTATGCGCTGTTCCTGTTGTCCTTCTTCATCCTGGCGGCCGGCATCACCGTGCTGCAGGTGGCGGCCAACCCGTACGTGACGGAACTGGGCGACCCGCAGACGGCGTCGAGCCGTTTGACCCTGACGCAGGCGTTCAATGCGCTGGGCACCACCGTGGCGCCGGCCTTGGGCGGCATGCTGATCTTGTCGGGCACCGTGCTGACGGTGCAGCAGTTCGACTTGCTGCCGGCGGCCGAGCAGCTGGCCTACCGCGCCAAGGAAGCCGCTTCCGTGCAGGGCCCGTACCTGGTACTGGCCGCCACCCTGGTGATCCTGGCCGTGCTGTTCGCGCTGGCCAAACTGCCGAAGATTTCGCATGCGGACGATGCAGCCGCCCTGGCGCAGGCCGGCAACAAGGTCTCGATCTGGTCGCACCGCCACCTGGTGCTGGGCGCACTGGCCATCTTCCTGTACGTGGGCGGTGAAGTGAGCATCGGCAGCTTCCTGATCAACTTCCTGGGCGAAAGCCATATCGCGGGCCTCAGCCACGCCGATGCCGCCTATTTCGTCAGCTATTACTGGGGTGGCGCCATGCTGGGCCGCTTCGTCGGCTTTGCCGTGATGCGCTATGTCAGCCCGGGCAAGACCCTGGCCTTCAACGCCGCCGTCGTCATCGCGCTGATCCTTGTCGCCGTGTTCTCCAGCGGTCACACGGCCATGTGGGCATTGATCGCGGTCGGCCTGTTCAATTCCATCATGTTCCCGACCATCTTCAGCATGGCCCTGAACAAGCTGGGTGCGCAAACGGGGCAAGGTTCGGGGATCCTGTGCATGGCCATCGTCGGCGGCGCCATCGTACCGTTCATCCAGGGCTTCCTGGCCGACCACATCAACCTGCAGCTGTCCTTCCTCGTGCCGGCCCTGTGCTACACCTTCATTCTGTACTTCGGCTGGAAATACGCCAGCATGTACAACGACGACGCCGCCAAATAAGCCGCGCTGTCGCGATCAAGCAAAAGGGTGGCCTCGGCCACCCTTTTTTGCGTCAGTGCGTGCGTCAGTGCGCGAATTGCGTGCCCAGCACGTCCTGGCACACCTCGAGCCAGGCGCGCGCCGCGTGCGACAGATAGCGCCCGCTCCAGACATGCGCCACCTGCCACGCCACCTCCGGCTCGACGATGCGCACCGCCTCCAGCGGTTCGCCGGCCAGGCGGTGGATGAATGGCTCGGGCAGCAGGGCCACGCCCAGGCCCGCCGAGGCCATCGCCACCAGCCAGTCCCACTGGCCGCTCTGCGCCGCAATCGTCGGCGTGAAGCCCGCTTGCGCGAAATGCTGGCGCAGGCTGCGCGTCAGGGCGAAATCATCTTTCAATAACACCAGCGGCAAGTCTGCCAGCGCCTTGAAGGGCAGCGTCGTGCGGTTTTTCTGGAACGTGCCCGGTTCGGCCAGGGCCCAGATCGGGTAGCTGGCCACTTCCACGGCCACGAGATCGAGCTCCGGGTCGGCCGGCAGCACCGTCATGCCGATTTCCAGCTCGCCGGCCGCCACCTTGCGCTCGATCTGCTGGCCCGTGTCTTCCTGCAGGGTCAGGCTGATGTTGGGATGGCGCGCGCGGAAGGCTTTCAAGACTGGCGTAAACAGCACATTGATCATGGGCGGGATGCCCACCGTCAGGCTGCCGCGCTGCAAGGCCTGGGTATCGCGCACTTCCAGGGTCAGCTGGCGCATGTTCGCCAGCATTTCCTGGCCGTGCTGGTAGACGATGCGGCCCGTGTCCGTCAGGGTCAGCTTGCGCCCGTCGCGCACCAGCAGCTGGGCGCCCACCTCGTCTTCCAGCTGGCGCACCATCTTGCTGATGGTCGACTGGGTCAGGTGCAGCGATTCGGCCGCTTGCGTAAAGCTCGACAGGCGCACGGTTTCCACGAAATAGCGCAGGGAACGGATATCCAAGAGGGTGCTCGGCAGTGGCAAGACATGAAAATATCGACTGGATGTGGCGAAATTAATTCATGCCATGCATGTAAGCGGGATTTTATACTGAAACCACTTATGGGGCTGGTGTATGACAGCCATCCAGTTTGAGAATATTAAGAATATCAGGAGCATCACGATGTACGAGGACCGTATCCGCCACCCAGGCTTGCTCAGCAAAATCATGAGCGCCGATGAGGCAGCCAAATTGTTCCACAGCGGCATGCGTGTCGGCATGAGCGGCTTTACCCGTGCCGGCGACGCCAAGGCCCTGCCGCGCGCACTGGCCGAGCGCGCCCTGCAAGATCCATTGAGCCTGACCTTGATCACGGGCGCTTCGCTGGGCAATGGCAGCGACGGCCTGATGGCCGAGGCGGGCGTGCTGGCGCGCCGCATGCCGTTCCAGGTCGACCCGGTTCTGCGCGGCAAGATCAACAACGGCGAAGTCATGTTCATCGACCAGCATCTGTCGGAAACGGCCGAACAGTTGCGCTCGGGCAACCTGGCTGCCGTCGATATCGCCGTCATCGAAGCGACGGCCATCACGGCGGCCGGCGCCATCATTCCCACCATGTCGGTCGGCAACTCCGCCGCCTTTGCCCAGCAGGCAACGCAGGTGATCATCGAAATCAACCTGTCCACGCCGCTGGCGCTGGAAGGCTTGCACGACATTTATATTCCGCAAACTTTGCCGGGCCGCGAGCCGATTCCCCTCACGCGCGTGGACCAGCGCCTGGGCAGCACGGCCATCGCCATCGACCCGGCCCGCATCGCCGCCATCGTCATCACGGACAGCCCCGACAGCCCGTCGAACGCCTTGCCGCCCGACGCGGAAACGCAGGCGATCGCCGGCCACGTGATTGCCTTCCTCGAAGGCGAAGTGGCGGCCGGGCGCATGGGGCCGGAATTGCTGCCCCTGCAGGCAGGTATCGGCACCATCGCCAACGCCGTGCTGCACGGCCTGATCGGTTCGCCCTTCCAGAACATGACGATGTATTCGGAAGTGCTGCAGGACAGCGCCATCGAGCTACTCGATTCGGGCCAGCTGGCGTTTGCTTCGGCCTCGTCGATCACCCTGTCGGCCGCCGTGCACCAGAAGCTGATGGACAATATCGACCATTACCGCTCGAAAATCGTGCTGCGCCCGCAAGAGATCAGCAATCATCCCGAGATCGTACGCCGCCTGGGCATCATCGCCCTGAACACGGCGCTCGAGTTCGATATCTACGGCAACGTCAATTCCACGCACGTGTGCGGCACGCACATGATGAACGGCATCGGCGGCTCGGGCGACTTTGCGCGCAATGGGCAAGTGTCGATGTTCGTGTCGAAATCGGCGGCCAAGGGCGGGCGCATTTCCAGCGTCGTGCCGATGGTGTCGCATGTGGACCATACGGAGCATGACGTCGACGTGCTGGTGACGGAGTGGGGCTATGCGGACTTGCGGGGCCTGGCGCCGCGCGAACGGGCGCCCTTGATCATCGAGCGCTGTACGCATCCCGACTACCGCGAGCAATTGCGCGCGTATTACGACGCGGCATGCCAGCGCGGCGGCCACACGCCGCACCTCTTGGAACAGGCGCTGTCGTGGCATACGCGCTACCAGGAAACGCAGAGTATGCTGGCAGCGCAGTAAGTTTGCGTCAGCGCAAACACAGGGCAGGGCGGTGCAGCACCGCACCTGCCTTTTTTACTATTCAGTACATATGCAGCGCCTTGGCGCCCAAGCCCAGCAGGGCAAACGTGGTGGTGGCCTGGATGCCCATGAACCACAGAAAGTGGGTGTGCATGTGCTTGCGGATATCGCCCAGTTCCGTGCGCAGGGCATGGCAGTCGCCGCGCAGGTCGCCGCGAAACTGCGTCAGGTCGGCGCGCAGCAGCTGCGATTCGTCGCGCAACTCCGTGCGCACGTTGTCGAGGCCATCGCCAAGACGCTGTTCGAGCGTCTTGAACCATTGCCGGTCATGTTCCCGGTCCGTTTCCAATTTTGTCAGCCGCGCTTCCATACGGACAGCATTGTGCGCGCTTTGCTGTTTGTCAAGCCGGTCGGTGGCATAGGCTTCGTTCATTTCACGCTCCTTCGCGCCAGCCGTGCTGCACCAGCGCAGGCGGCTTGACTCCACTGTCCGCCTTTTTCGCCGGCGCGGTTTGTGCTGGATCAAACGTCAGGAAATGGCAGCAAAACGCAGGCGGATGCCTGCCGTGACGACGGCCAGCAAGTCGTCGATATGCGCGTTCATTTCCGGGTGCGGCGTCCATGGGTCGCCCGCATCCATGACGATGCGCAGTGACACGAGGCCGTGCAGCGATTGCCAGAAGATTTGCGTCATGGTGTGCAGCGCCGGCTCGTCCTGGCGCACCTGGCCCGCCTGCGCCAGCTCGCCGAACAGGTGCAGCGCGTAGGCATAGGGGTCCTGCTCGATATTGCCGTGTTCCACCAGGGCAGCATCGATTTCCGCATGCGGGCGCAATTCCATGAAGATCAGCGAATACTCGTCGGGATGCTGGAAACCGTACTCGATGTAGGCGCGGCCGACCAGGCTGATGCGTTCCCATGGGTCCATGCTGGTGTCGCAGGCGGTGCGCATGGCGCGTACCAGTTCCAGCAAGTCCTTGTCCATGGCCTGGGCGATCAGGGTGGCCTTGTCGCGGAACAGGGCGTACACGACGGTGGTGGAAAAGCCGGCCGCCTCGGCCACCTTGCGGATGGAGACGGCGCGCGCGCCGCCCTTCTTGATGAGGTCTTTGACGACGTCGATGATGTGCTCGCGCCGCGCCTGCGCTTCGCGTAACTTTCTTTCTTGAATATTGGTCAGCTTCTTGTCCACGACTCTTTCCTGGCGACTCTATAAAAGCAAGAATTATAGGGGGGCGATACGCTGCCAATGTGTCTGGCATTGTTACAATTCAGTTTTTTGTCCGGTGGATGCGACAGTGGACCGATTTTTCGCGCTTTTGCCCCGCACTTTTCCATCGATGCCCCGGATTGGTGCATAAATCGTCCGGCCAGGCTTTGCGAACGGGGCCAAAGGGCGGAAAATAGCGGGATAGCTTACACTGCGTTTTTTAGCGCGACGGCGGTGGCCCACGAGGCCACGCCGGAACACTTACATTGGGACGGGATCATTACATGACCATTAAAATCAGCCAGAACTTCGACTCGGGCGCCATCGACGTGGTGAGCGCCACCAGCGCCGGTGCCATCGACCTGAACTTGCGCAAGGATAGCCACGCCGACATCCACCAGTGGTTCCACTTCCGCCTGCAGGGCGCGCGCGGCCAGGCATGCACGATGCGCATCCTGAACGCGGGCCAGGCCACCTATCCGGCCGGCTATGAAGACTACCAGGCCGTGGCCAGCTACGACAGCGAAAACTGGTTCCGCGTGCCGACGGCGTTCGACGGCCAGGTTATGACGATCTCGCACACGCCGGAACTCGACAGCGTGTACTACGCCTATTTCGAGCCGTACTCGTGGGAACGCCATCTGCGCCTGCTGGGCGAAGTGGCCGAGCATCCGCTGGCGCGCGTGTCCGACCTGGGCAGCACGGTCGACGGCCGCGACATGAACATGGTCACCATCGGCAACCCGCAGGCGGAAAAGAAAATCTGGGTCATCGCGCGCCAGCATCCGGGCGAATCGATGGCCGAATGGTTCGTCGAAGGCCTGATCGACTCGCTGCTGGACGATGCCAACCCGATCGCGCGCAAGCTCTTGCAGCGCGCCGTGTTCCACATCGTGCCGAACATGAACCCGGACGGCTCCATCCGCGGCAACCTGCGCACGAATGCGGCCGGCGCCAACCTGAACCGCGAATGGATGACGCCATCGCTGGAGTCCAGCCCGGAAGTGCTGTGCGTGAAAAACAAGATCCACGAAACGGGCGTCGACATGTTCTTCGACATCCACGGCGACGAAGCGCTGCCGTACAACTTTGTTGCCGGCAACGAAATGCTGGAAAACTTCACGCCGGCGCAAGCGGCGCACCAGAAAGCCTTCATCGAGCGCTACAAGCAGGCCAGCCCCGACTTCCAGGACAAGTTCGGCTATGCCGCCAGCAAGTACAAGTCGGACATGCTGACCCTGGCGTCGAAATACATCGGCCACCACTTCGGCTGCCTGGCGCTGACCCTGGAAATGCCGTTCAAGGAAAACGCCGACTTGCCCGATCCGGCCGTGGGCTGGAACGGCGCGCGCAGCGCGGCCCTGGGCGCGGCCATGCTGCAGCCTATCCTGCTGTCGCTGGATTGAACGGCGTTGATCATGGGCGTCGAGATCGAGCGTAAATTCCTGCTGCAAGGCGATGCCTGGCGCGGCCTGGGGCAGGCGGTGCTGCTGCGCCAGGGCTATTTGTCGTCCGCGCGCGAGCGCGTGGTGCGCGTGCGCATCGAGGGCGAGCAGGCGATGCTGACCATCAAGGGTGCCAACGTGGGCGCGACGCGCGGCGAGTGGGAGTATCCGATTCCGCTGGCCGACGCCGTCGAGCTGCTCGACGGGCTGTGCGAACAGCCGCTGATCGAAAAGTACCGCCACCGCATCGAACACGCGGGCATGGTGTGGGAAGTCGACGAGTTTCTCGGCGCCAATGCGGGCCTGGTGGTGGCAGAGATCGAGCTGGGCTCGGAAGACCAGCCATTCGAGAAGCCTGAGTGGGTGGGCGCGGAAGTGTCGGGCGACGCGCGTTATTACAACGCCAATCTGATCCGTCACCCGTTTTCACAGTGGTGATGGCGCGTTAAGCGTGGTCTGAAATGCAAAAAGGCGGAACCGGGGTTCCGCCTTTTTTACGTCTGCACGATTTAGTGGAAGTGTTCCGTGCCTTGCGGCGTATCTTCCGGCATTTCCGCATGCGCCAGCTCGCCGACGGGATCGGCAAACAGCGGTGCGCCGCAATCGTCGCAGTATTCGCCGACAAAACGTTCCGCATGACGCTTGATCTGCGTCACGCCGGCAGCGTTCAGATGCTCGATAATCTCATCGACAGGGGTCTTTTGCTTGTCCAGCGCGGCGATGCCGACCTGGATCAGGCCTTCGATCGGCGTGCCATCCTCGTCTTCCTGGCCGTACAGGGGCCAGACGATGCCGTAGATGACGTCCGGCGCCTGGCGCAGCGTGAAGGCGATGCGGTACTCGTCCACCTGGCCGTCGGCCGCTTCTTCGCCGAAGCCGGCGATGACGGCGCGCAATTCCGACGGCTCGATGGCCAGCGTGTGCGTCAGGTAGTGCACGGCGGCGCGCACGGAGACGGGGCGTATCAGCTTGTCCGCTTCGCGGCAAGCTACGTAGTACGCTTCCGGCAGCAGCAGTTCCAGACCGCAGCCAGGCAGCAGGCGGGCGATGGTCGGCGTCGCCTGCGTGCGCCATTGTTCCAGGGCGGCGCTGCGCTCGGCGATGAAGTCGAGCTGGCTGGCCGGTGTCTGCCAGCGGAACAGCGGCGCGCCGGCAGGCGCCACCACGGCCACCAGCAGGTAGCGCGTGTCGGCCAGGAAGGGCGCCGTTTCCGCCTCTTTGCTGGAGGGCTTGACGGCCGTGCCTTTCAGCGCGGCTTGCGCCAGCTTCTGCGTCTTGGCATAGGTTTCGACATGGCTGCGCGGCAACTGGTCGATCGAGTAGAGGGTCGGCGCCATGGCCATCTTCGTGCCGTCGGCCAGCAGGTGGGCCGCAAAGTGCGCGGACAATACGCCGTGCGCATCGCCGGCTATGGGGCCGGAGGCGATGGAAAAGCGCGTCCACGCGAGGATGGGCACGGCGACCAGCAGGGCGTCGTAGCGCACGTCTTCATGCGTGATGACGGTCGATTCGCTGACGGCTTCAACGCAGTCCATCAGCACGTCGTAGGCGTTCAAGTCTTCCTTGAACAGGCTGCCCAGGGTGTTGTCGATGGTGTCCTGGTGGCCGGTTTTGAGTAATTTCTGGAGCTGCGTATCCAGGCTGTGTTCCCAGGACCGCTCTTCGAGACGGCTGGCCGCCTGTACGATCGCCTGGGCAAAGGTGACCAGGCGCTGGCTGTCGGCAGTCAGTTTATGGGATGAATCTTTGGAAGGACGACGCATAGCGGGATAAGAGTCTCGGAAAGTGAAAAAAATGGATCAGTCAAACAATGATAAACCCTTATAACCGTATTGTAGAGGATTCAGCCGCACGCAATACGTAAGCTGTCCCTAGATCATGCCGATAGTCGAAATTTCAAGGAAAAACGGGTGCTGCGGGCGAAAAAAAAGCGCCGGTCGGAACCGGCGCTTTTATCTTACCTCACAGCTGGGCTGATTACTCGGCCAGCAATTGACGCAACACGAATGGCAGGATACCGCCGTGCTTGTAGTAATCGACTTCGATCGGCGTATCGATGCGCAGCAGGACCTTGACTTCCTGGCTGCTGCCGTCGGCGCGGTGGATCACCAGGGTAGCCAGTTGCTGTGGCTTGATTTCGCCTTCCAGGCCTTTCAGGTCGAAGGTTTCATTGCCGGTGATGCCCAGCGTCTGCACGCTGTCGTCGCCGATGAATTGCAGCGGCAGCACGCCCATGCCCACCAGGTTCGAGCGGTGGATGCGCTCGAACGAACGGGTGATCACGGCTTTCACGCCCAGCAGCTGGGTGCCCTTGGCGGCCCAGTCGCGCGACGAGCCCGTACCGTACTCTTCGCCGCCGAAGACCATGGTTGGCGTGCCTTCAGCAACATATTTCATCGCTGCATCGTAGATTGACATCTGTTCGCCGGAAGGCTGGTGAATCGTGATGCCGCCTTCGACCGCCGAACCGTCTGCCTTGGCAGGGATCATGCGGTTCTTGATACGCACGTTGGCGAACGTGCCGCGCATCATGATTTCATGGTTGCCGCGGCGCGAACCGTAGGAGTTGAAGTCCGCTTTCAGGACGCCGTTTTCCTTCAGCCACTTGCCTGCAGGACCGTTTTCCTGGATCGAGCCAGCTGGCGAGATGTGGTCGGTGGTGATGGAATCGCCGAACACGCCCAGTGCGCGCGCGCCTTCGATGCCGGTGGCCACTGCCGCTGGCGTCATCGAGAAGTTGTCGAAGAACGGTGGTTCAGCGATGTAGGTCGACTTCGGCCAGTTGTAGACTTGACCCGACACGGTGGTGACTTTTTCCCACAGCTTGCCTGGCGCGCCTTTGACGTCGGCGTAGTTGTCCTTGAACACCTTGGCGTTCATGGCGAACTTCATCATGGCCGACACTTCAGCCGAGGTCGGCCAGATGTCGCCCAGGTAGATGTCCTTGCCGCCCTTGCCCTTGCCGACAGGTTCCGTCATCAGGTCGCGCGTCATGTTGCCGGCGATGGCGTAGGCGACGACCAGCGGTGGCGAAGCCAGGAAGTTCGAGCGGATGTTCGGGTGAATACGCGCTTCGAAGTTACGGTTGCCCGACAGCACGGCCGACGCGACGATGTCGTGCGTGGCAATCGCTGCGTTCAGCTCGGGCGTCAGGTCGCCCGCATTGCCGATACAGGTGGTGCAGCCGTAGGCGGTCACGCCGAAGCCCAGTTTTTCCAGGTAGGGCAGCAGGCCGGCAGCGGTCAGGTACTCGGTCACGACGCGCGAGCCAGGGGCCAGCGAGGTCTTGATGTGTGGCGCGACCTTCAGGCCGGCTTCCACGGCTTTCTTGGCCAGCAGGCCGGCAGCCAGCATCACGCTCGGGTTCGAGGTGTTGGTGCACGAGGTGATCGCGGCGATCAGCACGTCGCCGTTCGACACTTTCACGCCGTTCGTCGTTTCGTACACGGCAGCCAGGTCGGCCGGATTCTTGTTGAAGCCGTTTTCGGTCGTCGGCTTGGCGAACAGCTCGGCGAAGTTGGCCTTGACGTTGCCGATTTCGATACGGTCTTGCGGGCGTTTCGGGCCAGCCAGCGACGGAGCGACCGACGCCAGGTCCAGTTCCACCACGCGGGTGTAGTCGATGTCGCCCGCTTTTGGCACGCCGAACAGGTTTTGCGCCTTGAAGTAGCCTTCGAACGCGGCGATTTCAGCCTTGCTGCGGCCGGTGCCCTTGAAGTAATCGATGGTCGCTTCGTCGACGGGGAAGAAGCCCATGGTCGCGCCGTATTCCGGTGCCATGTTGGCGATCGTCGCGCGGTCCGTCAGGGTCAGCGATTCGGTGCCTTCGCCGAAGAATTCGACGAATTTGCCGACGACTTTTTCCTTGCGCAGCAATTCGGTGATGGTCAGGACCAGGTCGGTGGCGGTGCAGCCTTCGCGCAGCGCGCCGGACAGGTTCACGCCGATGACGTCCGGCGTCAGGAAGTAGACCGGCTGGCCCAGCATGCCGGCTTCCGCCTCGATGCCGCCCACGCCCCAGCCGACCACGCCGATGCCGTTGATCATGGTGGTGTGCGAGTCGGTGCCGACCAGGGTGTCAGGGTAGTACACGTCGCCGGCTTTCTTGCCTGCGTGGTGCACGCCGCGTGCCAGGTATTCCAGGTTGACCTGGTGGACGATGCCGAAGCCTGGTGGCACGACGCCGAAGGTGTCGAATGCCTGCATGCCCCATTTCATGAACTGGTAACGCTCGTTGTTACGCGAGAATTCCAGTTTCATGTTCAGATCCAGCGCTTTCTTTTCGCGGTAGTGATCGATGGTGACCGAGTGGTCGACCACCAGGTCGACCGGTACCAGCGGTTCGATCTTCTTGGCGTTGATGCCCATCTTGGCGGCCACGTTGCGCATGGCGGCCAGGTCGGCCAGCAATGGTACGCCGGTGAAGTCTTGCAGCACGACGCGCGCCACTACGAACGGGATCTCGTCGGTGCGCTCGGCGGTCGGGCCCCAGCTCGCCAATTGCTTGACGTGTTCTTCGGTGACTTTTTTGCCGTCGCAGTTACGCAATACCGATTCGAGCACGATGCGAATCGACACTGGCAGGCGGGAGACATTGATGCCCAGGCTTTTTTCTAGCGCAGGCAGGGAGTACAGCTTGCCCTTCTTGCTATCCGAAATATTAAAGTCCTTGAGCGTGTTCAGAGTGTTGCGGGACATGACCTCTCCTTGTTGGGTATCGTCTTATTGATTATTCAAATTACAAAACATGACTGAGCCCCCGAAGAGGCCCTTGCTACGCACATCAGCCGCCGGTCGCCGGCAGCACGCCCAGCGATGGCGCGGCTTCCACCACTGCCGCCGGCTTGGCTTGCTCCGCATCCTTGCATTCATTGGCCAGCTGGCGGCCCTGCTTGGAATCGAGCAGCATGCCTTTGGCCGGGATGCCGATCCAGACGAGACCATACAAACGGTTCTCGAAGCGGTTGGCGCCGGTGGTGGTGCCAACGCGGCTCAGGCGGTGCAGGCGCTTCTTCCAGCGCAGGGCGATGTGTTTGTCGTCAGTAGCATTGGTGTAGATGGTAATTTTATTACCAAGTTCACAATTGAAATCGGTGGAAGCTGAGCCCGCGGTGTCCGGCTCATCGGACTCTTCCTTGTCGGCAACCGACATGGCCAGCGGATGCGCTTCCTTGGTGGCGGGTTTGGCCTTGGTGGTCTTGGCCTTGGCCTTAGGCTTGGCCTTGACTGCCTTGGGATTTGCCTCTGCCGTGGCAGCGAAGCTGGCCGGCGCCAGCGTGAGGGTCATGGCGCCCAGCGCGACGCTGCAGGCAATGGCTAATTTGGAGAGGGACATCGTGTAATTCCTGTCAGTTTTCAGTGGTGCTGGAAGAGGGGGTGTTGAGTAATGCAGCGGCCGCCTCGGGCAGGCCGAGGCCTGCCAGTTTGGCGCGTTGCAAAACGGTCCAATAATATCGGTAGCTGGCGCGGTCGTGCAAGCGGCCATTTTGCGCAATCGGTCCCCAGTTGGCGCGCAGCGCTTCATTCAGGATGTTGCTGGCCTCGTTGACTTCGGACAGGCGCGGCGTAAAGGCCTTGATGATGGGCTTGATCTGGTCCGGGTGGATGCTCCACATGCGCGTGTAGCCGAACTCGGCCGTAGCGCGTTGGGCGTCGTTGGCCACCACGGCCGAATCGCGCACGTCCGTCGTCACGTTATGCGACGGCACCTTGCCGTGCGCATGGCAGGCGGCGGCCACTTCCAGCTTGGCGCGCACCACCAGCGGGTGCGTGAACTGGCCCGGCGTGCGCATGGCGGCGGCGGGAATGGCGCCGTAGTGGGCCGAGACGAAATCCATGATGCCGAAGGACAGGCATTCGACCTGGGGCAGGGCGGCGATCGCGTAGGCGTCGCGCAGCGCGCCGTGCGTTTCGATCAGGATATGCACGGGCAGGTTGTCGCGGCCGGCGCGGCGCGCGTGCAGGTTGATCAGGTCGATGGCCAGCATGGCGTCCTGCACGCCGGCCACCTTGGGCACGGCGATATAGGCCAGGCGCGATGCGGCGCTGCAGATGATTTCCACGTCGCGCGCGAAAAACGGGCTGTCGACGTCGTGCACGCGCACGCCGATGCGGTTGAACTGGTTGTCGTCGCTGGCCAGCAGGCCGGCGATCATCAGGGCGTGGGATTCTTCATTGCCGGCGCTGGCGCCGTCTTCGCAGTCGAACGTGATGTCGAACAGGGGGCCAAGCTCTTGTTGCAAAGCAATCGATTTACGCATCAGCTTTTCAGAGCCGGCGTAGTGGTCGCAAGCGGCGAGCAACAGCGGCTGGCGTTTGCCTTGGAATAAAACCTCGGAAGGGTGCATGCTTAAGGCATTTCTGCAGGTAAAAACTACTTGAGAAAACAGCCGCGCCGCGAATCTTGCGGAGCGGCCTTCTTGGCGGGCGGCGCATTGCCGCGCCGCCAATACTGGATTTATGCCAGCAGGTGTTTCACGCCTTCGCGCTCTTCGGTCAGTTCTTTCAGGGTCAGGTTGATGCGCTCTTGCGAGAATGCATCGATTTCCAGACCTTGAACGATGGTGTACTCACCGTTGTCGGTGGTAACCGGGAAGCCGAACACGGTGCCTTCAGGAATGCCGTACGAACCATCCGAAGGAACGCCCATGGTGGTCCACTTGCCGTTGGTGCCCAGCATCCAGTCATGGATGTGGTCGATGGCGGCGTTCGCTGCCGACGCTGCCGACGACAGGCCGCGCGCTTCGATGATGGCCGCGCCGCGCTTGCCGACGGTTGGCAGGAAGGTGTTGGCGTTCCATTCCTGATCGTTGATCAGATCCTTGACAGCCTTGCCGTTCACGGTGGCGAAGCGGTAGTCGGCGTACATGGTTGGCGAGTGGTTGCCCCAGACGGTCAGTTTTTCGATGTCTTTCACGGCGGTGCCGGTCTTGGCAGCGACTTGCGACAGCGCGCGGTTGTGGTCCAGGCGCAGCATGGCGGTGAAGTTTTTCGCTGGCAGCGATGGTGCCGATTTCATGGCGATGTAGGCGTTGGTGTTGGCAGGGTTGCCGACCACCAGCACTTTGACGTTGCGCGAAGCGACGGCGTCGAGCGCCTTGCCTTGCACCGTGAAGATCTGGGCATTCGCTTCCAGCAGGTCCTTGCGTTCCATGCCTGGGCCGCGTGGGCGCGCGCCAACCAGTACGGCCACGTCGACATCCTTGAATGCCGTCAGCGGGTCGGAGTGGGCGGTCATTTCCGTCAGCAGCGGGAATGCGCAATCGTCGATTTCCATCATCACGCCCTTGAGCGCCTTCTGGGCTTTTTCGTCCGGGATTTCAAGCAGTTGCAAGATGACAGGCTGGTCTTTGCCGAGCATGTCGCCATTGGCGATGCGGAACAACAGGGCGTAGCCGATCTGGCCGGCGGCGCCGGTCACTGCAACACGCATTGGGGTTTTAGCCATGATGAATCTCCAAAAATGGGAAAGAAAACGGGCTTGAAGCTGGGCTTACGCTTATCCGGAAAAACTATAATGATACCAAAACCGGCCCGCGCCACCGAATTGCTGGTGTACGCCGCCGTCACGCTTGTGCTGCACGAGGCCAGAGTGGCTGGCCGACAACATAAAACGCTGGCTCACAAGTTTTATCGAAGGCAGTTTAGGCCTCCGATCTGTATCTGTCAATCATATCTTATGTCTTATATAAGACAGATAACTACATGTGTTTTACTGGACGCGGGCAGTGATTTGTGTTGAAATGTCGGACTATGAATTCCGCCTCGTCCAATCTGACCAACAATGCCACTGCTGCAAGCGGGGCGGTCAGTCCGACCGCGGGCACCCCGGCCACGCCCGTTACTGCGGCGGCCAGTACGCCAGTCACCGTGACGGCCGCCAGCAATACCACTGCGCCGGCCGTGCCTGCAGTCACTGCTTCGCCCACCTTCAGTCCCCTGTATCAGCAGATCAAGGCGCTCATCACGCAGAGCCTGCAATCGGGCGAATGGAAGCCGGGCGAGCTGATTCCCAGCGAAGTCGAGCTGGCCGGCCGCTTCAAGGTCAGCCAGGGCACGGTGCGCAAGGCCATCGACGAGCTGGCCGCCGAGAATCTTGTCATGCGCCGCCAGGGCAAGGGCACTTTCGTGTCCACCCACCATGAGGCGCGCGCGCATTTCCGCTTCCTGCGCCTGGTGCCGGATGAAGGCGTGCCGCATTATCCCGAAAGCAAATTCATTGAAGTCAAGCGCGTGCGCGCGCCGGCCGACGTGGCGCGCCTGATGGACCTGAAGTCCGGCGATGCCGTGATCTTCATCAAGCGCGTGCAGTATTTCGACGGCGTGCCGACCATCGTCGAGGAGCTGTGGCTGCCCGGCCTGATCTTCAAGGGCCTGACGGCCGAGCGCCTGGTGGAGTACAAGGGCCCCATGTACGGCCTGTTCGAGACGGAATTCGGCACGCGCATGATCCGCGCGTCCGAGCAGATCCGCGCCGTGTGTGCCGACGCGGGCGCCGCGCAATTGTTAAATATCGACCTCGGCACGCCCTTGCTCAGTTCCGAGCGCGTGTCGTTTACCTACGGCGACAAGCCCGTCGAACTGCGCCGGGGCTTGTACCTGACCAGTCGCCATCATTATCAGAATGAACTCAGCTGAAGCGGCGGGGCACCCATCGGTGCCCGGACAAGCAGCAAGGCTGAAGTGCATCGCTTGCAAGATGCCTGCCGCAAGGCGGGCAACGGAGACAACGGAAAGCGCAGCGACAGCATGGCCCGCCCCGGCGGGCCGTGTTTTGCCGGCGATTCTGTAATTAAATTACGTGAACTACGGAAAGTAGCGCGGTATTTTGTAGTAAAAAACCATTTTGGTTATATGTAACAATAGATATTGGTATGGGTTGCGAAAATCGGCGAAAATCGCGGCTTCAATATTTAGTTGAAATTCAAAGGGGAGGTTTTTGTTATGTCTGAAGCCGTAAGAGAAGTACCAAAAAAAGAACGGCCGCAATTCCGTAACATTCATGTTACCGAATTGTCGAACTACCGCATGGCTGTCGGCGCCATCGTCTCGATCCTGCATCGCATCAGCGGTTTCATCATTTTCGCCTTGCTGCCATGCATCTTGTACATGCTGGAACTGAGCCTGCGTTCCGAAATGTCCTATGCCTACTTCCAGGGCATCGCCTCGCACTGGTTCGTCAAGCTGATCACCCTGGGCCTGGTCTGGGCCTTCCTGCACCACTTCTGCGCCGGTATCCGTCACCTGTTCATGGATGTGCACGTTGCCATCGAGAAAGATTCGGCCCGCAAGACCGCGTCGTCCGTGCTGGTCGTGAGCCTGGTGTTGACGGCCCTGGTCGCTTTGAAACTGTTTGGAGTATTTTAAACATGGCAGACAATAATATCGGACCGAAACGCCTCGTCGTCGGTGCCCATTACGGCTTGCGCGACTGGCTGGCGCAACGCGTCACCGCCATCGTCATGGTGGCATATGTTGCCATCCTGCTTATTTCTTTCTTGACTGGCAGCAACTTCAGCTATGAAGGCTGGGCTGGTCTGTTCGCACAGCAGTGGTTTAAATTGTTCAGCCTGGTGACCTTCGTCGCCCTGTTCTACCACGCATGGGTCGGCGTACGCGACATCTGGATGGACTACGTGAAAAGCGCTGGCCTCCGTCTGACCCTGCAAATTGCCACCATGCTGTGGTTGATCGCTTGTGCCGGCTGGACGGTACAGATACTCTGGAGTGTGTAATCGTGGCAGCATATAAATCTGCAATCCCTACCCGCCGCTTTGACGCGGTAATCGTTGGCGCCGGCGGTTCCGGCATGCGCGCGTCGTTGCAGTTGGCTGAAGCCGGCCTGAACGTCGCAGTTCTGTCGAAAGTCTTCCCGACCCGCTCGCACACCGTGGCGGCGCAGGGCGGTATCGGCGCGTCGCTCGGCAACATGGCCGAAGACAACTGGTTCTGGCACATGTTCGACACCGTCAAGGGCGGCGACTATCTGGGCGACCAGGATGCGATCGAATTCATGTGCCGCGAAGCACCGAAAGTCGTGTACGAACTGGAACACTTCGGGATGCCATTCGACCGCAACCCTGACGGCACCATCTATCAGCGTCCGTTCGGCGGCCACACGGCCCACTTCGGCGAAAAGCCGGTGCAGCGCGCTTGCGCGGCAGCCGACCGTACCGGTCACGCCCTGTTGCACACCCTGTACCAGCGCAACGTGCGCGCGCGTACGCACTTCTTCGTCGAATGGATGGCACTCGACCTGATCCGTGACGCCGAAGGCGACGTGATCGGTGTTGTTGCGCTGGAAATGGAAACCGGCGAATGCATGATCCTGGAAGCAAAGACGACGGTCATGGCAACGGGCGGCGCAGGTCGCATCTTCGCCGCGTCGACCAACGCCTTCATCAACACTGGCGACGGCATGGGCATGGCGGCACGCGCCGGCCTGCCGCTGCAGGACATGGAATTCTGGCAGTTCCACCCGACCGGCGTGGCCGGCGCGGGCGTATTGATCACCGAAGGCGTGCGCGGCGAAGGCGGCATCCTGATCAATAGCGAAGGCGAACGCTTCATGGAGCGCTATGCGCCGACCCTGAAGGATCTGGCGCCGCGCGACTTCGTTTCGCGTTCGATGGATCAGGAAATCAAGGAAGGCCGCGGCTGCGGTCCGAACAAGGACCACGTGATGCTGGACCTGCGCCATATCGGCGCCGACACCATCGCCAAGCGCCTGCCGTCGATCTTGGAAATCGGCCACAAGTTCGCCAACGTCGACGCCACCAAGGAACCGATTCCTGTCGTGCCGACGATTCACTACCAGATGGGCGGCATCCCGACGAACATCCACGGCCAGGTCGTCACCCCGACCGGTCCGGATAATTCGGCCAAGGTCGTCAACGGCCTGTACGCGATCGGCGAATGCGCCTGTGTCTCCGTGCACGGCGCCAACCGCCTGGGCACGAACTCGCTGCTCGACCTGGTGGTCTTCGGCCGCGCGGCCGGCAACCACATCGTCAACAGCGGCCTGAAAGCCAAGGAAAACAAGCCGTTGCCAGCCGACGCTGCCGATTTCGCCATGGGCCGCCTGCAGCGCCTGGAAAACTCGACCGGCACGGAAACCGTGCAGGGCGTGGCGAACGACATCCGCGCAACGATGCAGAAGTACTGCGGCGTGTTCCGTACCGACGAGATGCTGAACAAGGGCGTCGAAGAAATCATGAAGCTCGACGAGCGCCGCAAGCACGTCTCCTTCAAGGATAAATCGATGGTCTTCAACACGGCCCGCGTGGAAGCGCTGGAGCTGGACAACCTGATCGAAACGGCGAAAGCGACCATCGTTTCGGCAGCAGCGCGCAAGGAATCGCGCGGCGCCCACGCCCAGGACGACCATCCGCAACGTGACGACGACAACTGGATGAAGCACACTCTGTGGTATTCGGAAGGCAACCGACTGGAATACAAGCCAGTCGTGACCAAGCCGCTGACGGTTGATACCTTCAAACCGAAACCACGTACTTTCTAAGGCTATACCATGGCACGCACTCTCAAATTCAAAATCTACCGCTACGATCCTGACCAGGATGCCAAGCCGTACATGCAAGACCTGACGGTCGAACTGAAAGACACCGACAAGATGCTGCTCGACGCACTGCAGCGCATCAAGGCGGACGTCGACGACTCGCTGGCCCTGCGCCGCTCGTGCCGCGAAGGCGTGTGCGGTTCGGACGCGATGAACATCAACGGCAAGAACGGCCTGGCATGCACCACCAACCTGAACGAACTGTCGGAGCCTATCGTGCTGCGTCCGTTGCCAGGTTTGCCGGTCATCCGCGACCTGATCGTCGACATGACGCAATTTTTCAAGCAGTACGATTCGATCAAGCCTTTCCTGATCAACGATTCGATCCCGCCTGAAAAAGAACGCCTGCAGTCGCCGGAACAGCGCGAAGAACTCGATGGCCTGTACGAGTGCATCCTGTGCGCATGCTGCTCCACGTCGTGCCCGTCGTTCTGGTGGAATCCGGACAAGTTCGTCGGCCCGGCCGGCCTGCTGCAAGCCTACCGCTTCATCGCCGATTCGCGCGACGAAGCCACCGGTGCGCGTCTGGACAACCTGGAAGACCCGTACCGCCTGTTCCGCTGCCATTCGATCATGAACTGCGTCGACGTCTGCCCGAAAGGGTTGAACCCGAACAAGGCGATCGGCAAGATCAAGGAATTGATGGTCCGCCGCGCGATCTGATCCTCCTGATCGCGTCCGCCGGGCGCCGTTTGCCGGAAGAGGGTATCCTCTCTTGCCTGCAGGCGGCGCCTGCAAAGCAGCACCGTGCCGCAAGGCACACGTAAAGTGGTAAACCAAATGACAGAATCAATTTTGTCCTCGCATCAGGCCGACCCGGCCAACCGCGCCCGCCTGCGCTGGCGTTCACGCCGTGGCCTGCTGGAAAACGACATTATCCTGACCCGTTTTCTCGATGCGTATGAAACCGAATTGACCGATGAAGAAGTTGACGCGCTGACGCGTTTGCTGGATTTGTCGGACAATGCGTTAATGGATCTGGTACTGGCCCGTAAAGAGCCGGAAGGCGAAGTCGATCTGCCGCATGTGCGCGCACTGCTGCAACGACTGCGCATTGCCTAGACGCCTGGGCGATATATTGCAAACGGTGCGAGTGGCGCGCTGTAGCACTGCCGAATGCGGTGCGAATTGCAGCCAGAATTTTTGATTTTAATTTCGACTCACTCCCGAGAAGGAAGAGCCCATGAATATCTCTGACACAAAAGCTACCCTGTCGTTCTCCGATGGCAGCCCATCGCTTGAATTTCCAATCTACAAAGGCACGGTTGGCCCGGACGTCATCGACATCCGCAAACTGTACGCCGGTAGCGGCAAGTTCACCTACGACCCAGGCTTTATGTCGACGGCCGCCTGCAACTCGTCGATCACCTACATCGACGGCGACAAGGGCGAGCTGCTGTACCGTGGTTACCCGATCGAACAGTTGGCCGTCAACGCCGACTTCATGGAATCGTGCTACCTGCTGCTGAACGGCGAACTGCCGAATGCGGCGCAGAAAGCCAAGTTCGTCGACACCGTCACCAAGCACACGATGGTGCACGAACAGATGCAATTCTTCTTCCGCGGCTTCCGCCGCGATGCGCATCCGATGTCGGTCCTGGTGGGTACCGTTGGCGCGCTGGCATCGTTCTACCATGATTCGCTGGACATCAACGACCCGCGTCACCGCGAAGTGTCGGCCATCCGCCTGATCGCCAAGATGCCGACCCTGGTCGCCATGACTTACAAGTACTCGGTCGGCCAGCCGTTCGTGTACCCACGCAACGACCTGTCGTACAGCGCCAACTTCATGCACATGATGTTCGCCAACCCGTGCGAAGAGTACAAGGTCAACGACGTGCTGGTGCGCGCCCTGGACCGCATCCTGATCCTGCACGCGGACCACGAGCAGAACGCCTCGACTTCGACCGTCCGTCTGGCCGGTTCGTCGGGCGCCAACCCGTTCGCCTGTATCGCTGCCGGTATCGCCTGCCTGTGGGGCCCTGCCCACGGCGGCGCCAACGAAGCGGCACTGAACATGCTGAAGGAAATCGGCACCGTCGAGAACATCCCTGCCTTCATCGCGCAAGTCAAGGACAAGAACTCCGGCGTCAAGCTGATGGGCTTTGGCCACCGCGTGTACAAGAACTTCGATCCACGCGCCAAGCTGATGCGTGAAACCTGCTACGAAGTGCTGCAAGAACTGGGTCTGCAAGACGACCCGCTGTTCAAGCTGGCGATGGAACTGGAAAAGATTGCACTGAACGACGAATACTTCGTTTCGCGCAAACTGTACCCGAACGTCGACTTCTACTCGGGCATCGTGCAATCGGCGCTGGGCATCCCTGTGTCCCTGTTCACCGGTATCTTCGCTATGGCCCGTACGATCGGCTGGATCGCCCAGTGGAACGAAATGATCGCCGACCCAGAGCAAAAGATCGGCCGTCCGCGCCAGCTGTTCGTCGGTTCGACCACGCGCGAAGTACTGCCACTGGACAAGCGTTAATCCAGAGCGGTATCGAGCAAACAAAAAAACGGGCTTCGGCCCGTTTTTTTATGCGCGTGCTCGACGCAAGCCGGGGCCGCCGGGCTGTTATGCTCGTACTCTGACCAACAGGAAGCACAACGCGATGAATGAAGAAACCTGCGCCCCCAGCGGCGTGGCCCTCGGCGATACTGCATTTGGCTATACCTTGTCGCTGATCGGCGGCAAATACAAGATGTTGATCCTGTACGCGCTGGCGGAAAACAAGCTGCTGCGGCATAACGAACTCAAGCGCCATCTCGGCGGCATCGCCTTCAAGACCCTCAGCGTCGTGCTGAAGGAGCTGGAAGCGGACGCGCTGATCGTCCGCAAGGAGTATCCGCAAGTACCGCCCAAGGTGGAATACTCGCTCTCCAGCAAGGGGGGCTCGCTGATCCCTGTGCTGCATACCCTGTGCGAGTGGGGCGAGCGGCACCAGCCAGTCTGATACGGATGCACATGGCAAGGCGCTTTTCCACAGTCAAGTAACTTACTTTTTGTATGGTATGGGTAGTTAATGTGCGTACTTGTGAAAAGTACCCAGCATGGCTATGCTGTTTCTGCCCTTGGAAGCGCGCGGCGACGTGCGGCGCGCCATGGGGCAGGGCATCGGCTTGCCTGCTTTCCTGAGAAGGCTGGGCTGGTGCGTCCCTCTCATTTTCAGGAAAGCAGCATGATGAAAACCCTTGTGATCGTCTTCCATCCCTCCATCGCCACGTCGGTGGCCAACAAGCGCTGGCTGCAGGAGCTGGCGCGGTATCCGGAGCGCTACACCATCCACGACGTGCACCAGGCTTATCCGGATGGAAACATCGATGTGGCGCGGGAACAGGCGCTGGTGGCGGCGCACGCCAATGTGGTCTTGCAGTTCCCCGTGTACTGGTTCAGCTGCCCGCCCTTGCTGAAGCAGTGGCTCGACGAGGTGCTGGCGCATGGCTGGGCCTACGGCACGGGCGGCGATGCGTTCAAGGGCCGCAAGGTGGCGCTGGCTGTGACGGCCGGCATCCGCGAGGAGGACTTCACGCCGCAAGGCAAGTGGAACGTCACGCTGGCGCAGCTGCTGGCGCCGTTCGATGTCACCCTGGCGTATATCGGCGCCGACAACCGCCGTTTCTTTGCCTTCTATGGCGCGGAAGACGGGCCGAAGGAAACGGGCTATGCCGAGCGGCTGGGACGCAGCGCGCAAGAGTATGAGCGCTTCCTGGCCGCCTTGTAAGGCCGCTGGTGCAGCTTCAGTTCAAGGCCGCTTCCAGCTGGCGCAGCGCGACCTGCCTTCCCTCCAGCTGCAGGCTGCTGCCCTCATAGGGCTGGGGCATGACGATGCAGCGCGGCGCATTGTGCTTGAGGATGCCGCCCCAGTGGGCGACCCTGGCGCCGGCCTGGCGGCGGATCGCCTCGACCGTGGCGCCGCTGGCGAGGATGCGGGCTTGCGGAAAGGCTTGCCGCAGCACGCCCAGGCCGAAATAGGCTTGCGGTTCGGCCGCGCTGATATAGATGGTGATCAGGCGCTTGCCGCTGGCGGCGATGGTGTGCGCTAACTGCGCCGCATCGTCTCGCAGGAACTGGGCATTGACGAGGATGGCGTCGGCCACGCCGCTCAGCAGCAGCGACGTGGACGGTGCGCAGCCCAGCACATCCAGTTGGAAGGTTTCCAGGGTGCGGGAGGGGCGGGCGGCGCGTGCAAACATATTATTCTTTCTGCATTAGGTGCTCATGTCGCATATTATCCTTTCGACCAGGCGCGACAAATAGGGTAGATTGCAATACTTAGTTGCATGGATCGGATGAATCGAGGGAGTCGCGCATGGACCGTATCACCGCTGCACAAGTATTCGTCGCCATCGCCGAGCGTGGCAGCATGGTGGCCGCCAGCGAGGCGCTCGACATGTCGCGCGCCATGGTGACGCGCTACCTGGCCGAGATGGAGCAGTGGGCGGGGGGGCGCCTGCTGCACCGCACCACGCGCCGTTTGAGCCTGACGGATGCGGGCGAGGCCACCCTGGCGCGCTGCCGGCAGATGCTGGACGTGGCCGGCGCCATGGCCGTCACCTCGCCCGAGGGTCTCGACACGCCGCACGGCTTGCTGCGCATCACCTGTTCGCAATCGCTGGCGCAGACGGCGCTCGCTGGCGCAGTAACCGCTTACCTGCGGCGCTACCCGCGCGCCGCCGTCGACCTGCAGATGGAGAACCGCGCCGTCAACCTGGTGGAGCAGCGCATCGACCTGGCGATCCGCATCACGAACGCGCTCGAACCGAACCTGATCGCGCGCCAGCTGGCCAGCTGCGCCTCGGTGGTGTGCGCCGCACCATCGTATCTGGCCGTGCACGGCACGCCGCGCCGGGCGGAGGACCTGGCCCTGCACAACTGCCTGACCTATACGTATTTCGGCAAGAGCCTGTGGCAATTTACGCACGACGGGGAAGCGCTCACTGTCCCCGTCAGCGGCCGTTTGTCGGCGAATGAGTCGCTGGTCTTGCTGGTGGCCACGGTGGCGGGGGCGGGCATCGCCATGCAGCCGCGCTATTCGGCCGCGCCGCTGATCGCCAGCGGGCAGCTGGTGGAGCTCCTGCCCGCCTACCAGCCGCAGGACATGGGCATCTACGGTGTCTACACCTCGCGCCAGCACATGTCGCCGCTGCTGCGCACCATGCTCGACTTCCTGGTGGAGTGGTTTGCCGGCGATGCCGATTGGCTGGCGGCCATCGCGGCGGGGCCGTTGCCAGGCAGACCAGTTGGGCGCAAGCGGCACGCCGGCAGGGCCGCCGATGTGCTGTAAGCACAACAGTGACAGGCTTGCAAGCCCGGGGAAATCAACAACACAGCTTACATTTGCTTGCCAAATAAAATTCAACTTGCAGTTGTTGCGTTACAATACCGCGTGCTATTCTAAATGACGGTATGCAGAATGCTGGTGCAATAAAAAAGCCCTTCCCCACAACTTGATGTGCAATCCGCTAACCGGTCAGGCCGTGTCGCGGAAGGTTAGATTAACCCGCTAATTCCTCGCGAAGCGCGAAGAAAGGTGAGCAATATATGCAGCAATTAACGACCAACTCCTACCTGTTCGGTGGGAATGCTCCGTACGTGGAAGACCTGTACGAGGCGTATCTGAACAATCCAGGCTCGGTACCCGATAACTGGCGTTCCTACTTCGACGCAATGCAGCACGTGCCTGCCGTCGATGGCACCAACAAGCCTGACGTGGCGCATGCCTCCGTCGTCGCCTCGTTCGCCGAGCGCGCAAAAGCAGGTCCGATCCGCACAGTGACCGCTTCCTTCGATGCTGAAATGGGCCGCAAGCGCGTCGCCGCCACGCAGCTGATCGCCGCTTACCGCTACCTCGGTTCGCACTGGGCCAACCTGGATCCGCTGCAACGCCAGGAACGTCCGATGATCCCTGAGCTCGAGCCGAGCTTCTACGGTTTCACCGACGCGGACATGGACACCGTGTTCAACATCAGCAATACCTATTTTGGCCCCGAGACCGCCACCCTGCGCGATCTGCTGAACTATCTGCGCGATACCTACACGCGTTCGATCGGCGCCGAATTCATGTACATCTCCGACCCGGCCGAAAAGCGCTGGCTGCAGGAGAAACTGGAAGCGATCCGCTCCACCCCGAATTTCACCCCAGAGAAAAAAATCCACATCCTCGACCGCCTGACCGCGGCTGAAGGCCTGGAACGCTATCTGCACACCCGTTACGTGGGCCAGAAGCGCTTCTCCCTGGAAGGCGGCGAAACCTTCATCGCCTCGATGGATGAAACCATCCAGCGCGCCGGCGAAAAAGGCGTGCAGGAAATCGTGATCGGCATGGCCCACCGCGGCCGCCTGAACGTGCTGGTGAACACCCTGGGCAAGGCGCCGCAGGAACTGTTCGAAGAATTCGAAGGCAAGCATGGCGACGATCTGCCAGCCGGCGACGTGAAATACCATCAAGGCTTCTCGTCGGACATCTCCACCGCGGGCGGCCCGGTCCACCTGTCGCTGGCGTTCAACCCGTCGCACCTGGAAATCGTCAACCCTGTGGTCGAAGGTTCCGTCAAGGCCCGCATGGACCGCCGCGGCGACGCGCAGGGCGCGCAAGTGCTGCCTATCCTGGTGCACGGCGATGCCGCTTTCGCCGGCCAGGGCGTGGTCATGGAAACGCTGAATCTGGCGCAAACCCGTGGTTACCATACCGGCGGCACGGTGCATATCGTGATCAACAACCAGATCGGTTTCACCACCTCGGATCCGCGCGATGCCCGCTCGACCCTGTACTGCTCGGACGTCGTCAAGATGATCGAAGCACCGGTCCTGCACATCAACGCCGATGATCCGGAAGCCGTGGTGCTGGCGACGCAGATCGCGCTCGACTACCGCATGGAATTCAAGAAGGACATCGTCCTCGACATCATCTGCTACCGCAAGCTTGGCCACAACGAGCAAGATACGCCGGCACTGACGCAGCCACTGATGTACAAGAAGATCGGCCAGCATCCAGGCACCCGCAAGCTGTACGCGGACAAGCTGGTAGCGCAAGGCGTGATCCCTGCCGATGGCGGCGACAAGATGGTGGCCGCATTCCGCGACGCCATGGACGCCGGCAAGCACACCGTCGATCCGGTCATCTCGAACTTCAAGAACAAGTACGCCGTCGACTGGCTGCCGTTCCTGAACAAGAAATGGACCGATTCGGCCGACACCGCCGTGCCGATGACGGAACTGAAACGCCTGGCCACCCGCATCACCAGCGTGCCGGAAGACTTCAAGGTCCACTCGCTGGTGGAAAAAGTACTGGGCGACCGTGGCACCATGGGCCGTGGCGAAATGAACCTGGACTGGGGCATGGGCGAACACCTGGCCTACGCATCGCTGGTATCGTCCGGCTACGCCATCCGCCTGACGGGCCAGGATGCCGGCCGCGGCACCTTCGTGCACCGCCACGCCGTGCTGCATGACCAGAACCGCGAGCGTTGGGATGCCGGTACCTACATTCCGCTGCAAAACGTGTCGGACAACCAGGCACCGTTCACCGTCATCGACTCGGTGCTGTCCGAAGAAGCCGTACTGGCCTTCGAATACGGCTACTCGACCGCTGAACCGAACACCCTGACGATCTGGGAAGCCCAGTTCGGCGACTTCGCCAACGGCGCGCAAGTGGTGATCGACCAATTCATCAGCTCCGGCGAAGTGAAGTGGGGCCGCGCTTCGGGCCTGGTCATGATGCTGCCGCACGGTTACGAAGGCCAGGGTCCTGAGCACTCGTCCGCGCGTCCCGAGCGTTTCCTGCAGCTGTGCGCAGACAACAACATGCAAGTGGTGCAGCCGACGACGGCTTCGCAGATCTTCCATTTGCTGCGCCGCCAGATGGTGCGCCAGTTCCGCAAGCCGCTGGTCATCCTGACGCCGAAGTCGCTGCTGCGCAACAAGGATGCCGGTTCGCCGCTGACCGACCTGGCCAAGGGCGGTTTCCAGACCGTCATCGGCGAAGTCGACGACAAAATCGACGCCAAGAAAGTCAAGCGCGTGGTCGCCTGCTCGGGCAAGGTCTACTACGACCTGGTCAACGCACGCAAGACCCGCGGCCAGACCGACACGGCCATCGTGCGCCTGGAACAGCTGTATCCGTTCCCGCACAAGTCGTTCGCTGCCGAACTGAAGAAGTTCCCGAACCTGGTCGAAGTCGTCTGGGCGCAGGACGAGCCGCAAAACCAGGGCGCCTGGTTCCAGATCCAGCACAACATCTTCGAAGGCCTGGAATCGGGTCAGCGTCTGGCCTACGCCGGCCGCCCTGCCTCGGCGTCGCCTGCTGTCGGTTACTACGACAAGCACTACGCCCAGCAAAAAGACCTGCTGGAAACGGCATTCTCGAAGCTGAAAGGTTTTATCCTGACCAAGTAAGGATAACAGGCGCCGTGCGATTTGCATTGCGCCTGATCAACTAGATGATGACGGAGCGCCGCTCTTGCTACGCAGGGGCGGCGCCGCAATAACAAAATAAACGGAGTTTTACATGGCACAAATCGAAGTCAAAGTTCCCCAGTTGTCGGAATCGGTTGCAGAAGCGACCCTGCTGGCATGGCACAAGAAAGTCGGCGAAGCAGTTGCGCGCGACGAAAACATGATCGATATCGAAACCGATAAAGTAGTGCTGGAACTGCCGGCGCCAGCCGCTGGCGTGATCGTGCAGATCATCAAGGATAACGGCGCCACCGTCGTTGCCGGCGAAGTCATCGCCATCATCGATACCGACGGTTCGGCCAAGGTCAGCCCGATGGAAGTCTCCGCCGTGCCTGCGCCAGCCCTGGCTGCCGCCGCACAAGACGCTTCGACCGCTTCGGCGCCTGCCGCTGCGACCAAAGGCGATGTCGCCATGCCTGCCGCTGCCAAGATCCTGTCCGAAAAAGGCCTGTCCGCCGGCGACGTCGCCGGTTCGGGCAAAGACGGCCGCGTGACCAAGGGCGACGCCCTGGCCGCTTCCGCCAAGCCAGCTGTCGCGCCGCTGGCGCCAGCCGCTGCCAAGCCGGCGCTGCAACAAGTTGCTACGCCGTCGGCCGCCAATCTGGGCGACCGCCCTGAAGAGCGCGTGCCGATGAGCCGCCTGCGCGCACGTATCGCCGAGCGCCTGCTGCAATCGCAATCGACGAACGCCATCCTGACCACGTTCAATGAAGTGAACATGCAGCCGGTCATCGACCTGCGCAACAAGTACAAGGACAAGTTCGAGAAAGAGCACGGCGTCAAGCTGGGCTTCATGTCCTTCTTCGTCAAGGCCGCCGTCGCCGCCCTGAAAAAGTACCCGATCATCAACGCTTCCGTTGACGGCAACGACATCGTCTACCACGGCTACTTCGACATCGGCATCGCCGTCGGTTCGCCACGCGGCCTGGTCGTGCCTATCATCCGTAATGCGGACCAGCTGTCGATCGCCGACATCGAGAAAAAAATCGGTGAATTCGGCGCGAAAGCCAAGGAAGGCAAGCTGACCCTGGACGACCTGACGGGCGGCACGTTCTCGATCTCGAACGGCGGCACCTTCGGCTCCATGCTGTCGACCCCGATCATCAACCCGCCGCAATCGGCCATCCTGGGCGTGCATGCGACCAAGGACCGTGCCGTTGTCGAAAACGGCCAGATCGTGGTGCGTCCGATGAACTACCTGGCCATGTCCTACGACCACCGCATCATCGACGGCCGCGAAGCCGTCCTGGGCCTGGTGGCGATGAAAGAAGCGCTGGAAGATCCTGCACGCCTGCTGCTGGACCTGTAAGCACTGTAGTCCCCCGGCGTAGCCGCCGGGGCAATGTAGCTGATACCCCTTGCCAGAAGACGCAGCTGGCTGATCTCAATGAAAGAGGATTCCCATGAACGTCTCTGAAGAAATCAAGCGTCTGCACGAGTTGCACCTGGCGGGCGCCCTGAGCGACGCGGAATTCGCGCAAGCGAAAGCCAAGCTCCTGAGCAATATCAACCTGGACAAGCCGGACAGCACGTCCGGCGCCGGCGCCGCCTCCGGCCCGTCGAACGACCTGGTGCAGGAATTCAACCGCCTGCGCCGCTCGCGCAACGACCGCTGGCTGGGCGGCGTCTGTGGCGGCCTGGGCCGCGCTTCCGGCATGGAAGCGTGGATCTGGCGCCTCGTCTTCGTCCTGTTTACATTGACCTTCGGCTTCGGCGTGGTGATTTACCTTCTATTGTGGATTTTCGTACCAGACGAAGAGATTGGAATAACAAAACATGAGTACTAAACAATTTGACGTAGTTGTCATCGGTGCGGGCCCTGGCGGCTACATCGCCGCCATCCGCGCAGCGCAGCTGGGCTTTTCCGTCGCTTGCGTCGACGAGTGGTCGAACGCCAAGGGCGGCGCCGCTCCTGGCGGTACCTGCACCAACGTCGGCTGCATCCCGTCGAAAGCGCTGCTGCAATCGTCCGAGCATTTCGAACACGCGGGCCACAGCTTCGCCGAGCACGGCATCGACGTCGCCGGCCTGAAGCTGAACCTGGGCCAGATGCTCAAGCGCAAGGACACCGTCGTCAAGCAAAACAACGACGGCATCCTGTACCTGTTCAAGAAGAACAAGATCGCCTTCTTCCACGGCCGTGCCGCTTTCGCTGCCGCCGCCGCTGGCGCGTACGAGATCAGCGTAACGGGCGAAGCCAACGAAACCCTGAGCGCCAAGCACGTGGTCATCGCCACGGGCTCGAACGCACGCGAACTGCCGGGCGCACCATTCGACGAGAAACTGATCCTGTCGAACACGGGCGCATTGGCCATCGACGCCGTTCCAGCCAAGCTGGGCGTCATCGGTGCCGGCGTGATCGGCCTGGAAATGGGCAGCGTCTGGCGCCGCCTGGGTTCCGACGTTACGGTGCTGGAAGGCCTGCCGGTCTTCCTGGGCGCCGTGGACGAGCAGATCGCCAAGGAAGCGTCGAAGTTGTTCACCAAGCAAGGCTTGAAGATCAACCTCGGCTGCAAGATCGGTGCGATCACGCCAGGCAAGAAAGACGTCACCGTGGAATTCGTGGACGCCAAGGGCGAAGCGCAAAAAGCCGTGTTCGACAAGCTGATCATCTCGATCGGCCGCACGCCGAACACGAACGGTCTGGGTGCCGATAAAGTCGGCCTGCAGCTGGACGAGCGCGGCTTCATCGCCGTCGACGGCGACTGCAAGACCAACCTGCCGAACGTCTGGGCAGTGGGCGACGTCGTGCGCGGCCCGATGCTGGCGCACAAGGCGGAAGAAGAAGGCGTTGCCGTGGCCGAGCGTATCGCCGGCCAGCATGGCCACACCAACTTCAACACGATTCCGTGGGTGATCTACACCTCGCCGGAAATCGCGTGGGTCGGCAAGACCGAGCAAACCCTGAAGGCCGAAGGCATCGCCTACAAGGCCGGCACCTTCCCGTTCATGGCCAACGGCCGTGCGCGCGCGCTGGGCGACACCTCGGGCATGGTGAAATTCCTGGCCGATGCGACCACCGATGAAATCCTCGGCGTGCACATCGTCGGCCCGATGGCGTCCGAACTGATTTCCGAAGCCGTCGTGGCGATGGAATTCAAGGCCTCGGCCGAAGACATCGCGCGCATCTGCCACGCGCACCCATCCCTGTCGGAAGCGACCAAGGAAGCGGCACTGGCCGTCGATAAGCGTACGTTGAACTTCTAAGCAGTACGGTACTTCGCAGCGGGCCGGCAAAGCAGTTTCTGCCTTGCCGGCCCGTTTGCGCTATGTCAAGAATCCCTGTTGAATCGAATCCCATGAACGTTGAAGAGTTTTACCAGCACGCGTTGCAGAAGCGCGATTTCAAGGCCGATGCCGCCCAGCGGCGCGCGGTCGACCGCCTGCAGCTGTGCTATGACGAGTGGGTGGCCTACAAGGGCCAGCGCTCGAGCACCTTCAAGCGCCTGCTGAACCGTCCCGCCGTGCCGAAAGGCGTGTACATGTGGGGCGGGGTAGGGCGCGGCAAATCGTTCCTGATGGACAGTTTTTACTCGGTCGTGCCCCTGGTGCGCAAGACGCGCCTGCACTTCCATGAATTCATGCGCGGCGTGCACCAGCAGCTCGATGAATTGAAGGGCGTGGCCGACCCGCTTGACGAGGTGGCCAAGCGCATCGCCAAGAAATACCGCCTCATCTGCTTCGATGAATTCCACGTCTCGGATATCGCCGACGCGATGATCCTGTACAACCTGCTGTCGGCCCTGTTCGCCAATGGCGTGTCCTTCATCATGACCTCGAATTACGACCCCGACCTGCTGTATCCGGACGGCCTGCACCGCGACCGCATGCTGCCGACCATCGCGCTGCTGAAGGACAAGCTCGACGTGATGAACGTCGACGCCGGCGTCGATTACCGCGGCCGCGCGCTGGAACAGGTGGAAAGCTACTATACGCCGCTGGGCGCCGCCACCGACAAGGCCTTGCGCGACGCCTACACGCGCATCGCCGAGACGGCCGACGAAGACGCGCGCATCCGCATCGAGAGCCGCGAAATCCACTGCCTGCGCCGCGCCGGCGGCATCATCTGGTTCGATTTCGCCACCCTGTGCGGCGGCCCCCGCTCGCAAAATGATTACCTGGAAATCGCCAGCCGCTTCCATACGGTGATATTGTCCGGCATACCGGCCATGTCGGCGGCGCAGTCGTCCGAGGCGCGCCGTTTTACCTGGCTGATCGACGTGTTTTATGATCAAAAGGTCAAGCTGATCATGTCGGCCGAAGTGGCGCCGGACCAGCTGTACACGAACGGCATGCTGGCCAACGAGTTTCACCGTACCGTTTCGCGTATCATCGAGATGCAATCGCGCGAATACATGGAAAAAGAACAGCGCGGCGCGGCCGACGCGATCGTTTGAGGCAGGGATAATGAAGATGATGGCAAATACACTATACAAGCTGGGTGCGGCGCTGGGCCTGGTCCTGGCGTTGTCTGCCTGCGCGCACCAGGGTGCCGCGGCGTTGGATGAGGTCGGCGCGCCGCAGGTGCCCGCCACCTTGTCGGTGGAAGAAGCGGACGCCAAGCTGAAGCAGTCGGCCAGCGAGCGCGAAGCGGCGGAAAACGAGTTTGCCGCGCGCGAACTGGAGTGCTACAACAAGTTTTTCGTGAATAATTGTCTCGACAAGGCCAAGGAAAAGCGCCGCCTGATCCTCGTGCGCCTGCGCGCCGTCGACGCGGAAGCGAATTACTTCAAGCGCGCCGAATCCGTGCGCCTGCGCGATATCGACCTGGCCCGGACGCAGGAAAGCGCGCGCCTGGACGCCGAGCAGCGGGCCGCAGCCGTGCCCAAGCCCGTGAAAGTGGTCACGCCCGAGCCGGTGCCGCCCAAGCCGCAAGGCAAGAGCGTTGCCGAACGCGAGGCTGAGCAAGCGGCGAAGGTGGCGAAACAGGCCGCCGACGATGCGGCCGAAGCGCCGCGCCGCGCGGCCCGCGAAGCAGCGTATGCGAAAAAACAGGCCGACGCCGTGGCGCGCCAGAAGCGCGTGGCGCAACGCCTGGCAGAGCGCCAGGCCGAAGCGGATGCCAAGGCCGCCAAGGCGGCGGCCGCCGCTGCCAGCACGCCGGCCGTTGCCGTGCCTGTGCCGCCGGTCAAATAACACCGCCGTGCAGGGGCACGCCGGAAATGGCGTGCCCTAAGCCGCGCGGCAGGTTAAACTATGCACTATGGTTGCCTGCGCACGCTGCGCGCGCCGAATTACCAACATTGTTACCAACACTGCCTGGAACGCAACACATGAGCGATGCACAGCAAATAGAGCGGCGCCTGATTGAACTCAACGTGGAACACCGTGACCTCGATGCCGTCATCGAGTTGCTGATACTCGATGGTCACCATGACGAGCTGCAGCTGCGCCGCCTGAAAAAGCGCAAATTGCAATTGAAGGATCACATCACCTTGCTGAAAATGCAGTTGGTGCCCGACGTTCCCGCCTGAGGGGCGCCAGTAGCGTCCAGTCCAGCCTTCACCTAAGTATATTTTGACCGATCACAATTTATTGCCAGTAAACCCAGATGGCCAGCCTGCCGATCTGCAAGCCAGTCTGCCAGCCGAACCGCAGGCGGCGCCTGGCAAGCATGATGCCGACATCGAGCGCCTGTTTGGCGCCGGCGGCCCGCTCGGTCCGGCCGTGGGCAGCTACAAGCCGCGCCGTTCGCAAACGGACATGGCCAAGGCCATCGCCAGCGCCATCGATAGCCAGACGACCCTGATCGCCGAGGCGGGCACGGGCACTGGCAAGACCTTCGCCTACCTGGTGCCGGCGCTGATGTGGGGCGGCAAGACCATCGTTTCCACCGGCACGAAGAACTTGCAGGATCAATTGTTCCTGCGCGATATCCCCACCGTGCGCGCCGCGCTGCAGGCGCCCGTTTCCGTCGCCTTGCTGAAGGGCCGCTCGAACTACGTCTGCCATTACCACCTGGAACGCACCCTGCAGAACGGCCGCATGACCTCGCGCGACGACGTGGGCCACCTGCGCGAAATCTCCCGTTTCATCAAGATGACCAGCTCGGGTGACAAGGCGGAACTGACCAAGGTGCCGGAAAACGCCATGATCTGGAACCTGGTGACGTCCACGCGCGACACCTGCATGGGCGCCGAGTGCCAGTATTACCAGGATTGCTTCGTCATGAAGGCGCGCAAGGAAGCGCAGCAGGCCGACGTGGTGGTGGTCAACCATCATTTGTTCTTTGCCGATGTGGCCCTGAAGGACACGGGCGTGGCGGAATTGTTGCCATCGGCTAATACCATCATCTTCGATGAGGCGCACCAGCTGCCCGATACGGCCACTTTGTTCTTCGGTAACACGGTATCGACTTCGCAAATCCTGGAGCTCTGCCGCGACGTGCTGGCCGAGGGCCTCGCGCATGCGCGCGGCATCGACTGGGCCAAGACGGTCACGGTGGTGGAAAAGGCGGCGCGTGACCTGCGTTTGACGTTCCCGCAGGATATCGTACGCCTGTCCCTGCCGCAGATCGCCCCGTCGAGCGACTTCTTTCCCGCGCTCGACACCCTCAAGGATGAGCTCGACGGCATGGTGGCCGTGCTGGAAACCCAGGCGGAACGGGCGGAAACCCTGGAGCAGTGCCGGGTGCGCGGCGTCGAGCTGGCGCAGCAGCTGAGCGGCTGGAAGTTCGATCCGAAGGCGAAAGTGGCGGCCGGCGAAGAAGCCGTGTTCTGGGTGGAAGCGTTTTCCAGCTCCCTGCAGTTGCACAAAACGCCATTGTCGATCGCGCCGATCTTCAACAACCAGCGCGAAGGCACGCCGCGCAGCTGGATTTTCACGTCCGCCACCCTGGCCGTGAAAAACGATTTCAAGCATTTTTCCGAGCAGATGGGCTTGACGGGCGAACCGTCGCACACGTGGCCGAGCCCGTTCGACTATGGCCAGCAGGGCTTGCTGTTCGTGCCGCAAAACCTGCCGCAACCCAATTCGCTGGGCTATACGGACGCCGTCATCGACTGCGCCCTGCCCATCATCGAGGCGGCGGGCGGGCGCACCTTCTTCCTGTGCACCACCTTGCGCGCCGTCAAGCGCGCGGCCGAGCGCCTGGCCGACGAATTCAAGCAGCGTGGCCTGAACTTCCCCCTGTTCGTGCAGGGAGAAAGGGGGCGCACGGAATTGCTCGACCAGTTCCGCGCCGCCGGCAATGGCGTGCTGATCGGCAGCCAGAGCTTCTGGGAAGGCGTCGACGTGCGCGGCGATGCCTTGTCCCTGGTCATCATCGACAAGCTGCCGTTCGCGCCGCCGGACGACCCGGTGCTGGCCGCGCGCATCGAAGTGATGGAAAAGCAGGGCAAGAACGGTTTCATGCACCACTCGCTGCCGGAAGCCATCATCAACCTGAAGCAGGGCGCGGGCCGCTTGATCCGCGACGAGGGTGACCGCGGCGTGCTGATGATCTGCGATCCGCGCCTCATTTCCAAGCCGTATGGCAAGCGCATCTGGCAAAGCCTGCCGCCGTTCAAGCGCACGCGCGATACGAACGAAGTGGTGGAGTTCTTCCGCAACCTGCCCGCCAAGGGCGCTTAAGTCCTGCTTGCCGGGGCCATCCGCGCGCCGGCATATTTCCCTTTGTTATCAAGCGAGTAGCGTTTTCTGCGCGGCGCCTGCCTGCGCGCCCGGCATGCCGGAAAGTGGCGCGATCGCGCCATTTTCTGGCATTGTGACGCATGTCCAGGACGCCAGACACATCTTTGCGCCAGCGCAAACAGTCTTGTTGTCGAGCGGTCTACAGTGAGCTCATGCCTTGCAGGATGAAGGCGCGGCGATGGCAGGGCCGCACGGGGAACAGGGGGGATGCCATGGAGATCCGCTACGGCTGTTTCTTGAGCTATGCACACGGCCAATATGCGTTCATGAACAAGTTCAAGAATGACCTGATCGAGGCGCTGGCGTGCTATCTGGAACCGCACCTGGACCGCGAGGAAGTCCTGTTCATCGACAGCGAGCAACTGGGCGGCGGCGACGATATCGACCTGCGCGTGGCGCGCGCCATGTGCCAGAGCGTTTGCATGATCGTGCTGTACACGCCCAAATATGAAGCGCACGGCTATACGCGGCGCGAATTTGCCGCCATGCAACTGATCGAGCAGGAGCGGCGCGCCTGGTATGAGCTGCCCAGCCACCTGATCATCCCCATCATCATGACGCGCCATCCGGACGGCTTGCCGCCGCAAATCACGGAATCGGGTCTGTACGTCGATTTTTCCGGCTACACGCTGGCCAGCGGCGACCTGAAGTCGAATCCCCAATACCTGCCCGACATCGAACGCATCGTGCAGCGCATCGCCACGCATTACCACTTGCTCAAGCGGTCAACTCCGCCCGGCCACGATTGCAGCCGTTTCGTGTTGCCCGATATTCCACCGGAATGGCGCGCCATTCCGCCTCCCCACTTTCCACGTTAATCACGTAAAAGGTCCCGTCATGGAATGCCAACGCCTCTCCCTGCCACCTTTGAGCGCCCCTGGCGAAGTCGTCACCTTCTATTCCTACAAGGGCGGTACCGGCCGCACCATGGCCCTGTCGAACATCGCCGTCCTGCTGGCGCGCCGTGAAAACGCCAGCGTGCCCGTGCTGATGCTGGACTGGGACATGGAAGCGCCGGGCCTGCACCATTATTTCGAGCAGCACGAGGAGCGGCCGGGCGTGCTCGAGTTCTTCGAGGCGTGCCGCCAGCAGCTCGAGCGCATCAGTCTGGAAACGGCGGGCGCGCGCGCCAGCGGGCAGGGCGCCGGCCGCGAGGATGCGGCGCTGGCCCAGCGCGTGCTCGACGCCATCGACTGGCAGCAGTACGTGGTGCGCGTCGACCAGGGCAGTCCGCTGTACCTGATGCGCGCGGGGCGCTTCGATGCCAGCTACAGCGAGCGCCTGGCGCAGATGCGCTGGGACCAGCTGTTCGACACCTGCCCGGCCCTGTTCCGCTGCTTCGCCGATACCCTGGCCCAGCATTTCCGCTACGTGCTGGTCGATTCGCGCACGGGGCGCACGGACAGCGCCGGCATCTGCACCACCTTGCTGCCGAAAAAGCTGGTGGTGGTCTTCACGCCGAACCGGCAAAGCCTGGAAGGCGTCGATGCGCTCGTCACGCGGGCCATCGAGTACCGCCGCAGCCATGAAGACGAGCAGCGTCCGCTGCTCGTGTACCCCTTGCCTTCGCGCATAGAAATGGGCGATGGGGCGCAGCGCGCCGAGTGGCGCCGCGGCGATGCGCACAAGGGCATCGCCGGTTTCCAGCCCATGTTCGAGCGCTTGCTGCGCACGTCCTACGGCTTGCCGCAGATCGCCCTCGACAGCTATTTCGACGAAGTCCAGCTGCAGCAGACGAAAACCTTTGCCTATGGTGAACAGCTGGCCGTGCGCATCGACCAGGGCGGCGACCGCTTTTCCCTCACGCGCACCTTCGAAGCCTTTTTGCACTGGCTGACGGGCGGGTACTTTCCCTGGCAATCGAGCCGTGAAATCGCCTTGCTGGGCGCCATCAGCGAAGCGCGCCAGGCCTTGCAGCTGGAACCGGGCCGTGCCGTGGCCCTGCCGCTGGCGCGCGACCTGGCCCGTTTGGGCGAGCTGTACCGAAAGGATGGCCGCAGCGCGCAGGCGCTCGACGCCTTCCGCCAGAGCGTCGAGATCCGCGTGCGCCTGCTGGGTGAGGAACACCCCGACAGCCTGGCGTGCAAGAGCGGCATGGCGCGCCTGCTGCGCCAGCTGGGCAAGCTCGATGAAGCGCGCTTCCTGGAGGAAGACGTGCTCGACGTGCGCGAGCGCGTGCTGGGCAGCGAGCATCCCGACACCCTGTCCGCCCGGGCTTGCCTGGCGAAAACCCTGTTGCTGCAGGGCGAGCTGGCGGCGGCGCTGCTGCTGCAGGATACGGTGCTGGCAAGCTATGCGCGCCAGCTGGGCGGCGAGCATCCGCTGACCCTGGAAGCGATGGATGGCCGCGCCGCCACCTTGCTGCGCATGGGCAGGCTGGCGCAGGCGCGGCAAGTGCTGGGCACGGTGGTGGCGGCGCGCGAGCGCCTGTTTGGCGCCGAGCATGGCGATACCTTGCGCAGCAAGCTGGCCCTGGCGCAGGCGCTGGGGCGCGACGGCGACCTGGAGGGCGCGCGGCGCCTGCTCGCTGCCGTGCTGCAGGTGCAGGAGCGGCGCCTGGGCGGCGATCATGCGGCGACCCTGTCCACGCGCGATTTGCTGGCCGATATCGTGGCCGGGCAGGGCGACTGGGCCGGCGCGCGCCAGCTGCATGAAGACCAGGTGGCGGCGCGCGAGCGCACGCACGGGCTCGATCATCCGGAAACCTTGATGAGCCAGCGCAAGCTGGCCGAGGCGCTGCTGCGGCGCGGTGAACTCGATGCGGCGCGCAGCGTGCAGGAGCAGGTGCTGGAAGTGCATGCGCGCCTGCTGGGCGAGGACCACCTCGATACCTTGCACAGCAAGAAGCAACTGGCCGGCACCCTGCAGCAGCAGGGCGACAGCGAGGCGGCGCGCCTGCTGGAAGACGCCGTGCTCAGCGGCAGTGACCGGCTGTTGAAGGCGCCTGTCACGGGGCATGCGGACAGCGTGCTCGACGGTGCGCGGCATTTGCAGGAAACCATCCTGGCCGGCCGCGCCAATGAACAGGATGCGGCCGAGCCGGACACCCTGGCCAGCATGATCTCTATGCTGCAAGGCATGATCGAGCGGGAACAGTATCCGCAGGCGGGCGAACTGGCCGAACATTTGAAGTCCTGCCTGCTGCGCCCTGGCGTGCCGGGCAAGCTGCGCAGGCGCGGCATGGCGCAGCTGAAAAGAATGTATAAGTTGCAAGGCGACCTGAATGCCTTGCTGGCCTTGCAGGAGGATGAAGTGCAGGCGCTGGAAGGGGCGTTGTCGGAAGCGCGCATCGAGCAGCGCTGAGCTTGTGCGCCATGTCCGCGCGGCGGCACAAAAAATGCTGCCTATCGGCGTGCGGCACGCGCAGTGTTGGCATTGCTTCAGGTAAAATCTCGTTATGAGAATCCTTATCAGTAACGACGACGGTTACCTGGCGCCAGGCCTGGCGGCCCTGGCCGACGCGCTCGCGCCCATTGCCGACATCGTGGTGGTGGCGCCCGACAGCAACCGCTCGGGCGCGTCCAATTCGCTGTCGTTGGACCGGCCCTTGTCCGTGCACAAGGCCGCCAACGGCTTTTATTTTGTCAACGGCACGCCCACCGACTGCGTGCACGTGGCGCTGACGGGCATGCTCATCGAGCGCCCCGACCTGGTGGTCTCCGGCATCAACAACGGCCCCAACATGGGCGACGACACCCTGTATTCGGGCACCGTGGCCGCCGCCACGGAAGGCTATCTGTTCGGCATTCCCGCCATCGCCTTTTCCCAGTCGCAGTTTGGCTGGGCCAACCTGGACGCAGCGGCCCGCGTGGCGCGGGAAATCGTCGAGCGCCAGTTCGACGCCCTGCAGAAGCCATATTTGCTGAATGTGAATATTCCCGCCATCCCTTACGCGCAATTGCAAGGCATGGCGGCCACGCGCCTGGGCAAGCGCCATTCGGCCGAGCCCGTGATCCGCGCGCTCGACCCGCGTGGCCGTGAAATCTTCTGGATCGGCCCCGCCGGCGCCGCCAAGGAAGGCGGCCCGGGCACGGACTTCCATGCCGTTGAACATGGACAAGTATCGATCACGCCGCTGCAGATCGACCTGACCCATACCACCCAACTCGATGCACTGGCAAAAGGCCTGGCATGACCGCTCACTATGACTGACAAGCCGCGTACCTTCCCCCTTTCCCTCGATTCGCTGGCCGGCAAGCCCGCCAGGCAGGGCGGGGGGCAGTCGCTGGCCCAGTCCAGGATCGCCACGCCGCAGACGGCCACGCAGAATGCGGCGCAAAACGCGGCGCGCGGCGTGGCGCCGCCCTATGGCACGCACGCGGCCATCGCGCCATCGCGCGCTCAGGCCATCGCCAATGAGCGGGCGCAGCCGGCCGTGGTGTCGCCGCCGCGGCAAAACCCGCTCGTCTCGGAAGCCGTGCGCCGGGCCATGGTGGCGCGCGTGGCGAAACAGGGCGTCAAGGACCAGGTGGTGCTCGACGCCCTGCAAGCCGTGCCGCGCCATATGTTCATGGACGAGGCGCTGGCGTCGCAGGCGTACATCGATGCCTCCTTGCCCATCGGCCACCACCAGACCATCTCGCAGCCGTATATCGTCGCGCGCATGATCGAAGTGATGCGCCAGGGCGGCAGCCTGCAGCGCGTGCTGGAAATCGGCACGGGCTGCGGCTACCAGGCGGCGGTGCTGTCGCTGGTGGCGAAAGAGGTGTATTCGATCGAGCGCATCCGGCCCTTGCACGAGCTGGCGAAGGCCAATCTGCGCCCGCTGCGCGTGTCGAATCTGCGCTTGCAGTACGGAGATGGTATGCTTGGCCTGCCGCAGGCGGCGCCCTTCGACGGGATCATCCTTGCCGCCGCCGGCCTGGAAGTCCCGCAAGCCTTGCTGGAACAGCTGGCGCCCGGCGGGCGTCTGGTTGCGCCGGTGGGGGCTAAATTGCAACACTTACAACTCATTACCCGGGTGGGGAAAACGGAATGGACCAGCCAAACCCTGGAAGATTGCCATTTCGTGCCTTTGCGCCCGGGCACCATATGATCCCCGGATCAGCTAGCAAGCAGGACATACAATTACATGCGAATGATTAAGAAAAGTAACATACTGATATGCAGCGTCACGCTGGCCGCCCTGTTGAGCGGTTGCGGCACCACGGGCGTGCAGGCGCCGGTGGTGGAACGCCAGCCATCGAGCAGCAGCGCCGCCGCCAGCGATCCGCGCGACCGCGACCCGGCCTATTACACGGTCAAGCGCGGCGATACCCTGTTGCGCATCGCGCTGGAACACGGCCAGAATTACCGCGACCTGGTGGCCTGGAACGACTTGAGCAACCCGAACGACATCAAGGTCGACCAGGTATTGCGCGTGCTGCCGCCGACTGGCGACGCGGGCGGCGCGCAGACGTCGGCCATCGTCATGCCGCCGGTGACGGAAGTCAAACCGGCCGCGCCTGTCGTGCCGAAGAAAACGGGCCCGCGCGGCGAGAAGCGCGCGTATTCCGACGCCACCCTGGCCGAGCTGCGCGCCGATGGCGGCAGCAGCGACGCGAAACCCGCGCCAGCACCGGCGGCAGCTGCCGCTGCCGCACCGGCCGCCGCAGCGGCAGCCCCTGCGGCATCGGCGCCTGGTGACGAGAAGATCAGCTGGATGTGGCCGTCAGAAGGCAAAGTCATCGGCACTTTCGACGAAGGCAAGAACAAGGGCGTCGATATCGCCGGCAAGGCGGGCCAGCAGGTGGTGGCCGCCGGCGCGGGAAAAGTCATGTATGCCGGGAGCGGAATCCGTGGTTATGGTAATCTTGTCATCGTGAAGCACAGTAATAGCCTGTTGTCGGCATATGCGCATAACCGCAGCATCCTGGTGAAGGAAGGGCAGAACGTCAACAAAGGCCAGGCCATCGCCGAAATGGGCGATTCCGATGCCGACCGCGTGAAGCTGCACTTTGAAATCCGCCAGCAGGGCAAACCTGTCGACCCTTCGAAATTCCTGCCTAACCGTTAGGTAAAGCAATGACACACGCGCCGCACGATCAGCTGGACGATGAGCCGGAACTGCCGGAAGACGGGGCAGACGAAGTCGTGACGGACGATACCGGCGAACTCGACGGTATTGACGCCGTCGAGCCAGGCGAGGGCGGCGAGGTGGCCAGCGTCAGCGTGCTGGTCGAAAGTGTCGATGAATTGAAGAAAGTGCTGGCGGCCGAGCTGTCGACCGATACCACGCAGCATTACCTGAACCAGATCGGCACGCGGCCCCTGCTGACGGCGGCGCAAGAGGTGCATTACGCCACCCTGGCCAAGCAGGGCAATTTCGAAGCCCGGCAAACCATGATCGAGCACAATCTGCGCCTGGTCGTGTCGATCGCCAAGCATTACATCAACCGCGGCGTGGTCCTGCTCGACATGATCGAGGAGGGCAACATCGGCCTGATGCGGGCCATCGACAAGTTCGAACCCGAGCGCGGTTTCCGCTTTTCCACCTACGCCACCTGGTGGATACGCCAGAGCATCGAGCGCGCCATCATGAACCAGGCGCGCACGGTGCGCCTGCCCGTGCACATGGTGCGCGAACTGAACCAGATACTGCGCGGCAAATACCACCTGGAAGCCCAGCACCACGACGGCAAGGATGCCACCGCGGAAGACATCGCCCACCTCGTGGGCCGTCCCGTGGAAGAGGTGCAGGATATCCTGGCCCTGTCCGAGCATGCCACCTCGCTCGACGCGCCGCTCGACAACGACCCGCAATCGTCGCTGATGGACATGCTGCCCGGCGCCAGCGAAGACAGCCCCGACGCGCGCGCGGAACACCATGAAATGACGGTGCTGGTGCGCGACTGGCTGACCAAGCTGCCCGACAAGCAGCGCGTGGTCATCATGCGCCGTTTCGGCCTCGATAACGACGATCCGGCCACCCTGGAAACCCTGGCCGAGGAAATGGGCGTGACGCGCGAGCGCGTGCGCCAGATCCAGCAAGAAGCTTTGATCAAGCTCAAACGGGCCATGGCGGCACGTGGCGTCGTGCGCGACTCTCTGCTGTAACGTGCCCGATAAAACGCATCGGCGGCGTTGCAATGCCTCGCCGTACTGGCGTACTGTCTTCGGCAATGCGCCTTGCCCTGTACATTTTCTCAGCCACGCTAAATCGGCGCAACCGTGCTGCGGACTTAAGCTAGTCGGCATCTGCTATCATACGCCCCGCTCGCGGCGCCTGACTTTCCCCCATTCTTTCAAGTTCCAGCGCGGCCCTGCGTCCTGGCCCACTCTTACCTATTGATCGCTATGCAAGAAAATATCATCGAAATCAAATCGCTCGACATGGACGCCCGTGGCGTTGGCCATATCGAGAACGAAGACGGCTCGCCGGGCAAGGTCGTGTTTGTCGAGGGCGCGTTGCCGGGCGAGCGGGTCAGCTTCGTGACGTTCAAGAAAAAGAAGAACTGGGAAATGGCCCGCATGACGGCGCTGCACCGCGAATCGTCGATGCGCGTGACGCCCAAGTGCAAGCATTTCGACAATTGCGGCGGCTGCTCGATGCAGCACCTGGAACCGTCGGCGCAGGTGGCGATCAAGCAGCGCGTGCTGGAAGACAATTTATGGCATATCGGCAAGGTGCGTCCGCAAAGCATCATGCGCCCCATGTATGGCCCGACGTGGGGCTACCGCTACCGCGCGCGCTTGTCCGTGCGCCACGTCAAGAAGAAAGATGCCGTGCTGGTGGGCTTCCATGAAAAGAAATCGGCCTTCGTTGCCGACATGGATAGCTGCGAAATCCTGCCGCCGCACATTTCCGCCATGCTGCTGCCGCTGCGCGGCTTGATTGCGTCGCTGTCGATCTTCGACCAGATGCCGCAGATCGAGCTGGCTGTCGGCGAAGACGTCACGGCCATGGTGTTGCGCATCATGGCCCCCCTGACGGCGGACGACGAGACGAAACTGAAGGCATTCGCCGACGCCTACGGCGTGCAATGGTGGCTGCAGGTGAAAGGCCCGGAAACGGCCGTACCGTTCTATCCGCTGGACAAGCAATTGCATTACCTGCTGCCGGAATTCGGCGTCAAGATGCCGTTCAAGCCCGTCGATTTCACCCAGGTGAACCACCACATCAACCGCGTGCTGGTATCGAAAACCCTGCGTTTGCTGGAAGTGCAGCCGACCGACCGCGTGGCCGACCTGTTCTGCGGCCTTGGCAATTTCACCTTGCCGCTGGCCACGCAAGGCAGCGCAGTGGTGGGCATCGAAGGCAGCACCACCCTGACGGAGCGGGCGCTGGAAAACGCGCTGGCCAATGGCCTGGCGGAAAAAACCTCGTTCTCGACGCGCAACCTGTTCGAAGTGACGACGGACGACCTGATCGCGCTGGGCAAGTTTGACCGCATCCTGGTCGACCCGCCCCGCGATGGCGCCATGGCCCTGTGCCAGGCGCTGGTGGGCCTGTCGCAAGTGCGTCCGGACATGCTGCCGAAGCGCATCGTGTATGTGTCGTGCAGCCCGTCGACCCTGGCGCGCGACGCCGGCATCCTGGCGCTGGAAGCGGGTTATGTGCTGAGCAAGGCGGGCGTGGTGAACATGTTCCCCCACACGTCGCACGTGGAGTCGATGGCGGTATTTGATTTACCTCAATAAGTCTGCCTGACGCGGCGGGTGGCCAGGCAGGCACCCGCCGTTGCCCCGTTCAGGGGGCGGCAAGCTGGCGCAATACCACTTGCACGGCATTAAAAAACTGGTCTGTCTTTTTCCGATCCAGCGTCTTTTTCCATCCTCCCTCTGCTGTTTTTTGATTGTCCAGTAGGACAACACGCCGTTCGCAGATGCCGCTGCGTTTTTTGCGCGAAGTGGTATTGCCCACTTTGAGGCCACTTCAAAACCACTTGACCGCCTATTTTTTCAGCAGCATGCTGTTCTTGCAACTGCAAAAAACAAAATCACAGGGTAGCTTTTTATTGAAGCAGAGTGGTATTTCCGCAAACCTGAACAGGAGACAGCGTGGAAAATTTAATACTCAAAAAAACAATCAGGAACATGATGGTATGTCTGGCCAGCGGTGGCGTGCTGGCGGCATGCGGCGGTGGCGGCGACGCCAGCGCACCCGGCGGCTCGCAATTGCTGGCGGCCAGCACGGTCGTCGCCTGTGTGCCATGGCAGGAGGGCGGCACGTACAACGCGGGCACGGTGGTCACTTACCTGGGCGCCAATTACACGGCCCTGGTGACGCAGACCGACCACGTGGGCTCGGGTTGGAACCCCGTTTCCACGCCTAGCCTGTGGAGCGCCGGCGGCACTTGCGACGGCGGCACCACGCCGACCCCGACTCCCACACCAACCCCGACGCCCACCCCGACGCCGACACCGAATCCAACCCCGACACCCACGCCAACGCCGACACCGACTCCGACCGGCGGCACCTGCGCACTGGCGTGGGCGGCCGGCACGGCTTACAGCGCGGGCGCCACCGTCAGCTATGCGGGCACGAATTACCGCGCCAACTACTGGACGCAAGGCGACAACCCGTCGACCAGCAGCGGCGCCGCCGGTACGGGCAAGCCATGGACCAGCCTGGAGATCTGCAGCACCACGCCGACGCCGACGCCAACACCGACGCCGACGCCAACACCGACTCCAACACCGACTCCAACCCCGACTCCAACCCCGACTCCAACCCCGACACCGACACCGACGCCAACGCCAACGCCAACGCCAACGCCGACCGGCCGCGAAGTCGGTTCCTATTTCGCCCAATGGGGCGTGTATGGCCGCGACTATGAAGTGGCGAACGTGCATTCCAGCGGCGTGGCCGACAAGCTGACATTCATCAACTACGCCTTCGGCAATATCTATCCGAAAAACGGCGGCTACGAATGCGGCATGATCACCAAGACGGAGCCGGGCGCGACGAATCCGAATTCGCCGGACGCGGGCACGGGCGGCGATGCCGAGGCCGACTACATCCGCACGCCGAAGCGCACCGTCGATGGCCAGGCCATTCCGTGGGACGCACCGTTGTCGGGCAACTTCCTGCAGCTGAAAAAGCTGAAGGCGGCGCACCCGAACCTCAAGCTGTTCATTTCGCTGGGCGGCTGGAGCTGGTCGAAGAACTTCTCCGTCGGTTCGGCCACCGATGCGCTGCGCAAGCAGATGGTGCGTTCGTGTATCGATATCTACATCAAGGGCAACCTGCCGGTGCAGGGCGGTCGCGGCGGCGTGGGCGCGGCGGCCAACATCTTTGACGGCATCGACATCGACTGGGAATACCCGGTCGGCGGCGGCCAGCCGTACAACACGGTCAGCCCCAACGACAAGCGCAACTTCACCTTGCTGATGGCGGAATTCCGCAGCCAGCTCGATGCGCTCGGCGCTGCCAACGGCAAGCGCTACCTGTTGACGGCCGCGGTCGGTGCCGGCAAGGACAAGATCGACAACACGGAACCGGCCCTGTACTCGCAGTACATGGACTGGATCAACCTGATGACCTACGACTTCCACGGCGGCTGGGAAACGAGCACCAACTTCAACGCCCAGCTGTTTGCCGACCCTGCCGATCCGTCGACGGGCATGGCGCGCGAATACGTGGGCGACAAGGCGGTGCAGTACATGATTGCCGCCGGCGTGCCGCGCGACAAGCTGCTGCTGGGGATACCGTTCTATGGCCGCGGCTGGACGGGCGTGGCGCCAGGGCCGAACGGCGATGGCCTGTACCAGGCAGCCACGGGCACGGCGCCGGGTACGTACGAGTCGGGCATCGAGGACTATAAAATCCTCGTCGCCAAGAGCGGCACGCGCTACTACCATCCCGTGACCAAGCAGCTGTACCTGTACACGGGGGCCGGCGGCCAGTGGTGGAGCTATGACGATCCGACCGTCATCGGCACCAAGGTGAAATACGTCAAGGACCAGGGCTTGCGCGGCGCGTTCTCGTGGGAACTCGATGGCGACGCGAATGGCGTGCTGGCGACCGAGGTGTGGAAAGTGCGGTAATGTTGATGTAGCGTAAGACGCGGCCGGATAGCCATGCTGTCCGGCCGTTTGGCAATATAACAACACGGGAGGCGGGTGATGGCGGCGGTATCGACATTCGGAGTCAAGCAGCAGGAACAGGAGCTGAGCCGCGAGTGGCGCAGCTGGATTGCGGAAAACCTCATGCTGGGCAGCCACCCGTCGGCGCTGATGCCGGTGCTGCAAAAGGCCGGCATTGCGGAGCCGCTGGCGCGCCGCGAAGTGGAGCTGGCGCTGCAGAGTCCCTACCTGGCCGGCGCCGTGCGCCTGTCGAACCGCCTGGCCAAGCGCGACTGGGTGATCGACATCCAGCGCAAGCTGAACCAGCTGCGTCCCCCCGAGATTCCCCGCCGCGAGAGACTGTCCGCGCAGGCATTCCTGGACGAATACTATTCGACCAACCAGCCCGTCATCATCACGGGCATGATGGATGAGTGGCCCGCCATGGCCAAGTGGAATCCGGCCTACTTCCGCGAACATTTTGCGCAGCGCGAGGTGGAAGTGCAGTTCGGCCGCGAAGCGGATGCCCAGTACGAAATGAACAGCGTGGCGCACAAGCGCAAGATGGCGTTCGGCGAGTACGCCAGCCTGGTCGAGAACAGCGGCGCGACCAACGATTTTTACATGACAGCGAATAACAATTCGCAGAACCGCCAAGCCTTGCGCGAGCTGTGGGACGATATCGGCCAGCTGCCCGAGTATCTGGAGCAGAGTGGCGGTCGCACGGGCTTCCTGTGGTTCGGCCCGGCTGGCACGGTGACGCCGTTCCACCACGACCTGACGAACAACTTCATGGCGCAAGTCAAAGGGCGCAAGCGCCTGCGCATCATGGCCGCCTGCGAGGTCGCGCGCGTGTACAACCAGCGCCACTGTTTTACGCCCGTCGACGGACGCGCCATCGACCTGCAGCGCTATCCGCTGATGGCCGACGTGCAGGTGCGCGAATGCGTGCTGGCGCCGGGCGAAATCCTGTTTTTGCCCGTCGGCTGCTGGCATTTCGTCGAAGCACTCGACGTATCGATGACGGTGGCGTTTACCAACTTCAAATGGGATAACGATTTTTACAGCAAGTATCCGCCGAATCACGACTTTTGATTGGCATGTGGATTGCCGCGAACGCGCAGGGAACAGCCGCCGAACGGGCGGCTTTTTTCATGCTACGGTGCGCTTCCTGTATAAGATATTTCCATAGAATAATTGATTGAAATCATTTTGCAGCAATTATTTTGATATGAATAACCATGATGTTTCATTATCCAGATGCGGATGAGGGGTAGATAATTTTATTGCTGGTGCGCCGCCGGGCACCTGATGTTGACTTGCCGGCGCGCACCGGCACCGACAATCATCTGGAGGCGGCAGGGCATGAACACGCAGCAAACGACACAAGCGCCGATTCAATTGCGGCAAGCACCGAACATCACCCTCGACACGCGGCTGACGCGCGAAGCGGCCGAACTGCTGGCCAGGGCCGACATTCACCTGAATGGCCGCGCCGCCTGGGACATGCAGTTGCGCAAGCCGGGCGTACCCGAGCGGGCTTTCGCCAGCGGCAACCTGGGCCTGGGCGAGGCTTACATGGATGGCGACTGGGATGCAAATCAACTCGACGAATTCTTTTGCCATCTGCTGCGCGCCCGGGTAGCCGACGACGTGCGGCCCATGCGCCTGGCTTTCCACGCGCTGTACGCGCGCCTGTTCAACCTGCAGACGGAGCGCCGCGCGTGGATGGTGGGCAAGGAGCACTATGACCTGGGCAACGCCTTCTATGCGGCCATGCTCGATCCGCGCATGACCTATACCTGCGGCTACTGGAAGGACGCCGGCAACCTGGCCGAGGCGCAGGAAGCCAAGCTCGATTTGATCTGCCGCAAGCTGCGCCTGGAGCCGGGCATGCGCGTGCTCGACATCGGCTGCGGCTGGGGCAGTTTCATGCGCTATGCGGCGGAAAAATACGGGGTGCAGTGCGTGGGCGTGACGATTTCGAAAGAGCAGGTCGCCTACGCGCGCGGCATGCCGGGCGGAGAAAACCTGGACTTCCGCCTGCAGGATTACCGCGACACCAATGAAAAATTCGACCGCATCGTCAGCATCGGCATGTTCGAGCATGTGGGGCACAAGAACCACCGCACCTTCATGCAAGTGGCGCACCGCTGCCTGGAAGACGACGGCCTGTTCCTGCTGCACACGATCGGCAAGAACAAGCGCGATTCCGCGTGCGACCCGTGGATCGACAAATACATCTTCCCGAATGGCGACTTGCCCTCCATCGGCCAGATCGGCGACGCCATCGACGACCTGTTCGTGGCAGAGGACTTGCACAACTTCGGCGCCGACTACGACAAGACCCTGATGGCCTGGCACGCGAACTTTGAGCAGGCCTGGCCGCAGTTTGCGGCCCAGCTGGGCGAGCGCTTCCACCGCATGTGGTCATATTATTTGCTGTCCTGCGCGGGCGCCTTCCGCGCGCGCGACCTGCAGCTGTGGCAGTGGGTCTTGTCGAAGCAGGGCGTATTGGGTGGCTACGAGCGTGTCAGGTGAGATGCGCGTCAGCTGATATGATGGCTTGATGGATATCAATCAAGCGCGTACCTTCCTGGAAGTGGCTTCCTGCGGCAGCTTCATCATGGCGGCCGAACGCATGCACGTGACGCAGACGGCCGTCAGCGCCCGCATCCGCACGCTGGAGCAGCAGCTGGGGCGCCAATTGTTCGTGCGCAACAAGGCGGGCGCGCGCCTGACCTCGGCCGGCGAGCGTTTCATGCGCCACGCGGCCACCATGGTGCAGGTGTGGGAGCGGGCGCGCCACCAGGTGGCCTTGCCGCCGGGGCGCGATGACGCCGTCAGCATCGGCTGCGAGCTGAGTTTGTGGCAGCCGCTGCTCGGCGACTGGCTGATACGCATGAGCCGCGACTGCCCCGAGATCGCCCTGCGGGCGGAAGTCGACAGTCCCGCGCGCCTGCTCGACGCCGTGCACGACGGTTCGCTCGACCTGGCGGTGCTGTATAACCCGCCGCAGCGCCCGGGCCTGGCCAGCGAACTGCTGGCCGAGGAAAAACTGGTGATGGTCACCACGCGCGCGGACGGACAGATGCATGCCGATACCTATGTGTACGTGGACTGGGGACCCAGTTTCGCGGCCAACCACCAGGCGGCGTATCCTGAGCTGAGCAGCCCGCCCGTTTCGATCTCCCTGGGGCCGCTGGCCCTCGTGTACCTGCTGGAAGTGGGCGGCGCCAGCTACTTTCGCATCGGCAGCGCGCAACCGTATCTCGATACGGGCCTCTTGTACCGCGTGCGCGATGCGCCCGAATTCTCGCATTCCGCCTACGCCGTGTATGCGGCCCAGCGCGACAACCCGACCCTGGACCGCGCCCGCGCCTGTCTGCTCGAGGTGGCGGAGAAGATCAGGTAGGTTCGACAGACGTAAAAAAGCCGACCTGCGGGTCGGCTTTTATTTTCATGCTCTGGCGCATAAGCGCAACGCCGCCCTGGGCGTTTTTGCGTTAGCGCTTAGTCGCGGCTGCCGCCAGCGAAGCCCAGCAGGGACAACAGGCTGGTGAAGATGTTGTACACGTCCAGGTAGATGCGCAGGGTGGCCGAGATGTAGTTGGTCTCGCCGCCGTTGATGATTTGCTGCACGTCATACAGGATGTAGGCCGAGAAGATGGCGATGGCGACCATGGAGATCACGATCGACAGTGCCGACAGGCCCAGGAAGATGTTCGCCACCGATGCCAGGATCAGCACGATCACGCCGGCGAACAGCCATTTGCCCATGGCCGAGAAGTCGCGCTTCGAGACCGTGGCGATCGTCGCCATCACGGCCAGGATGGTGGCCGTGCCGCCGAATGCCGTCATGATCAGCATGCCGCCGTTCGAGTAGCCGAGCGTACGCGTCAGGATAGGCGTGAGCATCAGGCCCATGAAGAAGGTAAAGCCCAGCAGGACGGCGACGCCCAGGCCCGAATTCTTGGTTTTCTCGATCGCGTACATGAAGCCGAAAGCGACGGCCATGAAGATGATGAAGCCCATGCCGCCGGTCAGCATCGGCAAATGCATTTGCACGCCGATGAAGGCGCCCAGCACGGTCGGTATCATGGACAGTGCCAGCAGCCAGTAAGTGTTGCGCAAGACCTGGTGGCGGACTTGCTGCATGCCCCCCGACAGGTCAAAGGTGCGTTGCATGTTCTGATTCATAGTGCCTCCGTGTTGTCAATTCAAATTACTACTTTGCCCAAGGATAGCATGGACCCCGGTTTTTACAAAAAAACCAGCTTAAGATTTAATTAAACTCAGGCAAGGGCGGAAGATGCCCACCTGCCTGTCTGGGTGATATGGGGTGGAGTATGGTAAAATCAAAGGTTGATTGAGTTATCAATTTACCGTTTTAAACCTTTCTTTTTATTGGAGTTTTCACACATGGCAATCGAACGCACCCTGTCGATCATCAAACCAGACGCAGTTGCAAAAAACGTAATCGGTCAAATCTACACCCGTTTTGAAAACGCTGGCCTGAAAATCGTTGCAGCACGCATGACCCAACTGTCGCGCGAACAAGCTGAAGGCTTCTACGCAGCGCACAAAGAACGCGGCTTCTTCAAGGATCTGGTCGACTTCATGGTTTCCGGTCCAGTCATGATCCAAGCCCTGGAAGGCGAAAACGCCGTTCTGGCCCACCGTGACCTGATGGGCGCGACCGATCCGAAGAAAGCAGAAAAAGGCACGATCCGCGCCGATTTCGCCGATTCGATCGACGCTAACGCCGTACACGGTTCCGACGCTGTCGAAGCTGCTAAAGTAGAAATCGCTTACTTCTTCCCAGAACTGAAGGCTTAATTGCCTTAGATAACGTTATTTCCTGGCGTTATCTGTGAAATAACTTATCACCCCCTGTTCCCGCTGCGCTGTGGTGCTTTGCCCCTGATGCGCGCGGGGACGGATTTTTAGAATAGACAAGATCATGAATACGACGACCCTCACCAACTTGCTGGACCTTGATCCCGCGCAACTCATCGCCTACTGCGCCGAGTTGGGAGAGAAACCGTTTCGTGCGAAACAATTGCAACGTTGGATACACCAGTTCGGCGCCTCCGACTTCGACGCCATGACGGACCTGGCCAAGTCGCTGCGCGACAAGCTGGCTACGCGCGCCGAAGTGCGCGCCCCGGCCATCATCAGCGACCACACGTCGACGGACGGCACGCGCAAGTGGCTGGTCGACGTGGGCAATGGCAATGCCGTGGAAACCGTGTTCATCCCGGAAGAGAACCGCGGCACGCTGTGCATCTCGACCCAGGCCGGCTGCGCCGTGAACTGCCGTTTCTGCTCGACGGGCAAGCAAGGCTTCAACCGCAACCTCAGCGTCGGCGAAATCATCGGCCAGCTGTGGATGGCGGAATTCGAATTGCGCCGCACCAAGGGCATCGAACCGGGGCCGAAAGGCGAGCGCCAGATCACCAACGTGGTGATGATGGGCATGGGCGAGCCCCTGCTGAACTTTGAACCGACCGTCACGGCCCTGAAATTGATGCTCGACGACAACGCCTACGGCCTGTCGCGCCGCCGCGTGACCCTGTCGACGTCGGGCGTGGTGCCGATGATGGACAAGCTGTCGCAGGAAGTACCGGTGGCCCTGGCCGTCTCGCTGCACGCCTCGAACGATGCCTTGCGCGACGGGTTGATTCCACTGAACAAGAAATACCCGCTGAAGGAACTGATGGCGGCGTGCAAACGCTACCTGGAATTCGCCCCGCGCGATTTCATCACCTTCGAATACTGCATGCTGGACGGCGTCAATGACAGCGACGAGCACGCGCGCGAACTGCTGGCGCTGGTGCAAGACCGCGAGTTTGGCGTGAACTGCAAGTTCAACTTGATTCCCTTCAACCCGTTCCCCGAGTCGGGCCTGTTCCGCTCGAAAAACCCGCGCATCAAGGCGTTTGCCCAGGTGCTGATGGATGGCGGCATCATCACCACCGTGCGCAAGACGCGCGGCGACGATATCGATGCGGCCTGCGGCCAGCTGGCCGGCGAAGTCAAGGACCGCACGCGGGTGCAGGAACGCATGGAAAAGATGACTGAGTATCAACAGAAATTTGGCGCCAATTTCGGCAAGATTGTGGAGATCCGCTCCTGATGCGGGAAAGCATGGCTTACCAACGCTCGCTTGCTGTGGCCGCTGTTTGCCTGGCTGTGCTGCTGGTCGGCTGTGCTTCCACCGCAGACAAGGAGCAAGCTGCATCTGTCGAGCAGCGCGCCGCCTTGCGCTTGCAGCTGGCCAGCGCCTATTATATGCAAGACCAGTTTGTGGTGGCGTTGGCCGAAGCAGAGCAGGCGGTGCAGCTGGTGCCGGACAACGTCCAGGCGCGCGGCATGCGGGCCCTGATTCTTGCTGCCATGCGCCAACCTGGGGCTGCTGAAAAAGATTTTCTTTACGCATTGCGCCTCGCGCCCCACAATCCCGAGTTGAGCAATAATTATGGCCAGTTTCTGTGCCAGACCGGGCGCGCGGCGCAGTCGCTGGCGTATTTTGATGCCGCATTGCAAGATGCAGCCTATGGCACGCCTGAACTGGCGCTGCATAATGCGGCGGCGTGCAGCCTGGTCATGAAAGATTACCCGCGTGCCGCTGACTACTGGCTCAAGGCGGAGCGCATCGCACCTGGCGCGGCAATCACGTATGCCGGCCTGGTGCGCGTGTATTACCAACAGCAAGACTACCGGCAAGCGGCTCGTTACCTTGAGCGGCTCGGTAAAGTAGCGACAATGGAGAGCCAGACGGCCGATGTGCTGTGGCTCGGGATCAAGGTGCAGCATAAGCTCGGGGATGCGGGTGCGGAAGCTGGCCTGGGGGCGCATTTGCGCAACCACCATTCCGGCTCCCCCGAATATGCTGCTTATCAAAATGGGGCGTTTGATGAGTGAGACAGGGATACCAATGAATTCAGAGTGGGCAGAAACGCCTCAGCAGCAGCCCCAGGGCAATCTTGCGTTGGCAGGTGCACAATTAAAGGCGCAGCGCGAAGCGCTGGGCTGGCCCGTGGAACAGGTGGCTGACCAGCTCAAGCTGGCGCCGCGCCAGGTGATCGCGCTGGAAGAGGGCGACATGGCGGCCTTGCCGAACGTGGCCGTGGTGCGCGGTTTCGTGCGCGCCTACGCCAAGGTGGTGCGTCTCGACGCGGCGCCGCTGGTGGCCATGATTGAAGTCCACCCGGCGCCGGCGCAAGATCCGGCCGCGCCCGTGCGGCGCGAGATTTCCGCCACGTTCTCGGAATCGCGCTTCCCGTCGATGACGCAGCGTTCGTCGAACCAGACTCCCCTCTGGATCGCCGGCGCCGTGGCCGTCGTCGTGGCAGCCGCCTTTGGCGCCTATAAACTCGGCTATGTGCCGGCCAGCCTGCTGTCCTCGCACGCCGAGAAGGAAACGGCGCATGCGGAAGTGGGCCCCGTGGAAACGACCCTGATCAAGCCGGGCCAGGACTTGACGCCCGTGCAGTCGCCGTCCGTGCCCCTGATTTCCGTGCCGCCGCCGCCAGGCAACGATACGCAGACGGGTGCCCCTGCCGCTTCGGCGCCGGCCGCCGCCGCAGTGCCGCCAGCCGCCGTTCCAGCTCCGGTGACAGCGGCGACGCCCGCCGTCACGCCGCCCGCTGCTGCCGCGGTCCCTGCCGTGGGCGCGAATGCGCTGGTGCTGAAGGTGGAGCAGGATTCTTGGGTGGAAATTCGCCGCCCTGGCAGTTCGCCGCTGATTTCGCGCATGGTCAAGGCGGGCAGCACGGAAACGTTCGATATCACGGGACCGGCCACCCTGGTGGTGGGCAAGCCGGGTGTTGTGCAGGCAACTTTGCGCGGCGCCAAGCTGGATCTGCCGACCGTGGCCGGTGGCACGATTTCCCGTGTCAGCATCAAATAATTGCAGTAATCGTTCAAGCAAACTCAGAAGATAATATTATGGCTACCTCGAAAACAGCGATCGGCTCCGGCCCTTCCGGCCGCCGCGACAGCCGCAAGGTGCTGATCGCGCACGGCCAGCGCCAGATCTGGGTGGGCGGCGACGCCCCCGTGGTGGTGCAGTCGATGACGAACACGGATACGGCCGATGCCATCGGCACGGCGATCCAGATCAAGGAGCTGGCGCGTGCCGGTTCGGAACTGGTGCGCCTGACGGTGGACCGTCCGGAAGCGGCTGCGGCCGTGCCGTACATCCGCGAGCAGCTCGACAAGATGGACATCGACGTGCCGCTGGTGGGCGATTTTCACTACAACGGCCATACCCTGCTCAACGACTACCCCGATTGCGCGCGCGCGCTGTCGAAGTACCGCATCAATCCGGGCAACGTGGGCAAGGGCGCCAAGCGCGATACGCAATTTGCGCAAATGATCGAGGCGGCTTGCAAGTATGACAAGCCGGTGCGCATCGGTGTGAACTGGGGCAGCCTGGACCAGGCCTTGCTGGCGCGCATCATGGATGAAAATGCGGGCCGTGCCGAGCCATGGCCGGCGCAAGCCGTCATGTACGAGGCGCTGGTAACGTCGGCGATTGAAAACGCCGTGCGCGCCGAAGAACTGGGCCTGGGTCGCGACAAGATCATTCTGTCGTGCAAAGTTTCTGGTGTGCAAGATTTGATCGCCGTGTACCGCGAACTGGCGCAGCGCTGCGACTATCCGCTGCACCTGGGCCTGACGGAAGCGGGCATGGGCAGCAAGGGCATCGTCGCTTCGACGGCGGCGCTGGCCGTGTTGCTGCAAGAGGGCATCGGCGACACCATCCGCATTTCGCTCACGCCCGAACCGGGCGGCGACCGTACGCGCGAAGTCATCGTCGGCCAGGAAATCCTCCAGACCATGGGCTTGCGCAAGTTCGCGCCCATGGTGATCGCCTGTCCCGGCTGCGGGCGCACGACGTCAACCACCTTCCAGGAGCTGGCCGACAACATCCAGACGTATCTGCGCGAGCAGATGCCGGAATGGAAGAAATCGTATCCGGGCGTGGAAGCGATGAACGTGGCCGTCATGGGCTGCATCGTCAACGGTCCCGGCGAATCGAAGCATGCGAACATCGGCATCAGCCTGCCCGGCACGGGCGAGTCGCCAGCCGCCCCCGTGTTTGTCGACGGCGAAAAAGTCGTCACCCTGCGCGGCGAACGCATCGTCGAGGAATTCCAGGACATCGTCTTGAATTATGTAAAGAGTCACTACGGAAACACGGTTGCCGTCTGAGCCCGATCCGATAAAAAGCAAAGAAGAACACTATGTCCGAAAATAAAAAAGCAGAGAAAATCACCGGCGTGAAAGGCATGAACGACGTGCTGCCCGCCGACGCCCCGCTGTGGGAATTGTTTGAAAATACGGCCCAATCCGTGCTGCAAAGCTACGGTTTCCAGCAAATCCGCACGCCGATCGTGGAAGAGACGAAATTGTTCGCGCGCGCCATCGGCGCCGTGACCGATATCGTGGAAAAGGAAATGTATTCGTTCACCGATTCGATGAACGGCGACAACCTGACCCTGCGCCCTGAAGGCACGGCTGGCGTGGTGCGCGCCGTGGTCGAGCACAACCTTGTGTACGAAGGTCCGAAGCGCCTGTGGTACAAGGGCCAGATGTTCCGCCACGAGCGCCCGCAGAAGGGCCGCTACCGCCAGTTCCACCAGTTCGGCGTGGAAGCCATCGGTTTCACGGGCCCGGATATCGACGCCGAGATCATCATGCTGTCGCGCCGCCTGTGGGACGATCTGGGCCTGGAAGGCATCCGCCTGGAGCTGAACTCGATCGGCGACGCGGCCGAGCGCCTGCGCCACCGCGCCGACCTGATCGCCTACCTGGAAAGCCACAGCGAGCTGCTCGACGAAGAAGCCAAGCGCCGCCTGCACAGCAATCCGCTGCGTATCCTGGACACCAAGAATCCTGCCATGCAGGACCTGGTCAATGGCGCGCCGAAGCTGCTGGACTACCTGGGCGAGGAATCGCTGGCCCACTTCCATGGCGTGCAGAAGATCTTGAACCACAACAATATTCCGTTCACCATCAATCCACGCCTGGTGCGCGGCCTCGATTACTACAACCGCACGGTGTTCGAGTGGGTCAGCGACAAGCTGGGCGCGCAAGGCACGGTTTGCGCCGGCGGCCGCTATGATGGCATGGTGGAAATGTTTGGCGGCAAATCGACGCCCGCCGTCGGTTTCGGCATGGGCGTCGAGCGCCTGGTGCTGCTGATGAAGGATGCGGCCGAGCCTGAAGCGCCGGCGCAGTGCGACGTCTATCTGGTGCACCAGGGCGAGCAGGCAGGCTTGCAAGCCTTCGTGCTGGCAGAACGGATTCGCGATGCGGGCCTGGACGTTGTGCTACATTGCGCAGCGAGCAACGGCGGCGGCAGCTTCAAGACGCAAATGAAAAAGGCCGATGCCAGCGGCGCGGCGTTTGCCGTGATCCTGGGCGACGATGAAATCGCCAACAATGTTGCGACGGTGAAAGCCATGCGCGATGCCGATGCCGGCGCGCAGCAGAACACGGTGCCGTTCGACGATGTCGTCGATTACGTGGTGGATCAGATCATCGGCGACCACGATTGCGGCCACGACCACGGTCCTGGCGGCCATGTGCATCACCACCATTGATTTGAAGCAAGACCGTACTACCCTCGATCAACTACTCATTAAACTGACGACCCATGGCATACGATCACGAAGAACAAGAACAACTGGCAACCCTCAAGGCCTGGTGGCAGCGCAATGGCAATCTGACCTCCTGGGTCCTGATCGTGGCGCTGGCCGGCTACAGCGGCTGGGCTGGCTGGCAGTACTACCAGCGCACGCAGGCTGCGCAAGCGGGCCAGCTGTACGACGAACTGCAAAACGCCATCGCCGCCAAGGACACGGCCAAGGTGATGCGCGCGGCCGGCGACATGCAATCGCGTTTCAGCGGCACGGCGTATGCACAGATGAGCGCCCTGGCCGCGGCCAAGGTGGCGTTCGACGCGAACGACCTGAAAACGGCGAAGACCCAGCTGCAATGGGTGGCCGAGCATGGCACGGAAGAGTACAAGGCCATCGCCAAGCTGCGCCTGGCCGGCGTCCTGCTGGACGAAAAAGCCTACGATGAAGCGTTGAAAGTGCTGGCAACGGCGCCCGTGACGCAATTTGCCGGCGCCGTGGCAGACCGTAAGGGCGACATCCTGGTGGCGCAAAACAAGCTGGCCGATGCGCGCACGGCTTACCTGGCTGCGCTGGCCGCGACGGACAAGAACAATCCAGGCCGTCAATTGATCCAGGTCAAACTGGAAGCGATCGGCGGTACGGTACCGGAAGACAAGGCCAAGGCTGACAAGGCCGCTGCCTGACAGGAACACTGATGGCGCAGCCGCGCGGCGTTTGCGCCGCCTGCCTTGCCCTTACAAGTACAAGAAAAAGGTTGGATAACACTTATGCGTGTCACTGAAAAGCTGGTAGCTGCAAGTCTGTTGGCCCTGATGGCCGGTTGCTCGTCGTGGAACCCGTTCGCCTCGAAAGATCCGAAAGTCGAACCGGCCAAGCTGGTCGAGTTAAAATCGAGCATCGCCGTGCGCGACGCCTGGAAGTATTCGATCGGCAAGGCCGGCGTGTACGCGTTTACGCCTGCGCTCGCTGGCAACAGCGTCTACGTGGTCAGCGCCGATGGCGCGCTGGCGCGCCTGGATGCGGCCAGCGGCCGTGAAACGTGGCGCGTCAAGGCCGGCAGCGACATCACCTCCGGCGCCGGCAGCGATGGCACGGTCGTGGCCGTGGGTGCCGCCAAGGGCGCCGTGCTGGCGTTTGACGCCGATGGCAAGCAGTTGTGGAAGGCGCAGGCGTCCAGCGAAGTATTGACGGCGCCCGTCGTCGGGCAAGGCGTGGTCGTGGTGCGCAGCGTGGACAACCGCATCGTCGGCTTCGACGCCAAGACGGGCGAACGCAAGTGGACGGTGCAGCGTGCCACGCCGGCATTGACCTTGCGCAATGCGCCGGGCATGGTGCTGGGCGGCGCGAACATCTACGTGGCCCAGCCGGGCGGCAAGCTGCTGGCACTGACGGCGGCGACCGGTGTGGTACGCTGGGAGATCGTCGTCAGCGAACCGCGCGGCGCCACCGAACTGGAGCGTGTCTCCGATATCGCCGGCACGCCGGTGGTGTTCGAAGGCGAAGTGTGCGCCGTCACCTACCAGGGCAAGGCGGGCTGCTTCGATGCCGTCACGGGCGTGCCGCGCTGGACCAAGCCGGTCTCGTCCGATGTGGGCGTGGCCGTCGACCAGCGTTTCGTGTTTGTTGCCGATGACCAGGGCGGCGTGGTGGCGTTCAGCCGCGAAGGCGGCCAGAGCGCCTGGAAGAATGAGGCGCTGGCGCGCCGCCGCCTGTCGACGCCGGCCTCTTACGGCCGCAGCGTCGCCGTCGGCGACTATCAAGGTTATATCCACTTCCTGTCACGGGAAGATGGCGCATTAATAGGTCGTGTCAGCACCGACGGTAGCCCGATTGTTTCGGCTCCCGTTGTTGCCGGTTCGAATTTGATTTTTCAAACCCAATCAGGGACAGTGACCGCTCTCGCGGTCGAGTAATACAATGAAGCCGGTAATTGCACTAGTAGGTCGACCCAATGTTGGGAAATCGACTTTATTCAATCGTCTGACCCGCTCGCGCGATGCGCTGGTGGCGGATTTGCCTGGGTTGACGCGCGATCGTCACTATGGCGAAGGCCGTGTCGGCGAACGTCCCTTCCTGGTCATCGATACGGGTGGTTTCGAACCCGTCGCCAAGGAAGGCATCATGCACCAGATGGCTCTGCAGACCAAGCAGGCCGTGGCCGAGGCCGACGTGGTGGTGTTCATCGTGGACGGCCGTCAAGGCCTGACTCCGCATGACAAGACCATCGTCGACTTCCTGCGCAAGAGCGGTCGCCCGGTCTTGTTGGTGGTCAACAAAAGCGAAGGCATGCGCTACACGGCCGTCGTGTCCGAATTCTATGAATTGGGCATGGGCGATCCGTATGCGATCTCGTCGGCGCACGGCGACGGCGTCAACGACCTCGTCGAAGTGATGCTGGACCTGGCGTTCGCGCAGCGTCCGGATGAGCCTGAAGAGCTGGAAAAGACCGACCGCGGCATCAAGATCGCCCTCGTCGGCCGTCCGAACGTGGGCAAGTCGACCTTGATCAACACCCTGCTGGGCGAAGAGCGCGTGATCGCCTTCGACATGCCGGGCACGACGCGCGACTCGATCGAAATCCCGTTCGAGCGCGATGGCCAGCAATACACCCTGATCGACACGGCAGGTATCCGCCGCCGCGGCAAGGTGTTTGAAGCGATCGAGAAATTCTCGGTGGTGAAAACGCTGCAGTCGATTTCCGAAGCCAACGTGGTCGTGCTGATGCTCGACGCGCAGCAGGATATCTCGGAGCAGGACGCGCATATCGCCGGCTTTATCCTGGAATCTGGCCGCGCGCTGGTCGTGGCCGTGAATAAATGGGATGGCTTGCAATCGCACCAGCGCGATGAAATCAAGATCGATATCGACCGCAAGCTCGATTTCCTGTCGTTCGCGCAGATGCATTTCATTTCGGCGCTGAAGGGTACCAACATCGGTCCATTGATGAAGTCGCTCAACGCCGCGTATGCGGCCGCCATGTGCGACCTGTCGACGCCGAAGCTGACGCGCGCCCTGATCGAGGCCGTGGAGAAGCAGGAGCCGCGCCGCAAGGGCTCGATTCGTCCGAAGCTGCGCTATGCCCACCAGGGCGGCATGAACCCGCCTGTGATCGTTATTCACGGCAATGCGCTCGACGCCGTTGGCGATCCGTACAAGCGTTATCTGGAAAAACATTTCCGCGATACGTTTGCCCTGGTCGGCACGCCGCTGCGCATTGAACTGCGCACGGGTAAAAATCCGTTTGCACGCACGCCAAGCAAGTAAAATTAAGTGCATATTAAGGCGCCGCAGAGATAATGCGGCGCCGATAGCCAATTCAATGGCTTTTGCACGGAAATAATAAAGTGTTAATGCGCCATGCGCGACAGCGATCGCGAAAACAGGTTACAGTAGCTATGACGCATCTTTCTTTCTTTGAAAGGTGTGAGAGCACTTGAAATCAAGCGAGTCGCCTCCAATTCTTACACAACAACATAAACAACGGAGCTGTTATGAGCAACAAAGGGCAACTGTTACAAGACCCATTCCTCAATGCATTACGCAAAGAGCATGTTCCTGTCTCGATCTACCTGGTCAATGGCATTAAATTGCAGGGCCATATCGAATCGTTCGATCAATATGTCGTATTGCTGCGCAATACGGTGACACAGATGGTGTACAAGCATGCCATCTCGACAGTGGTGCCGGCCCGTGCCGTCAATCTCAATATTGAATCTGAAGCGGAGTAAAGCGTTGAGCTTGACGGCCCAGCGCCTTTCACCCTCCATCGCCCCCGCCCGCGCCAGCGGCGCTGATGCGTTTGCATCGGCGTCGGCGTCCGCCGCAACTCATCTGATGCCATCATGCGCGCGGCACTAGTCGGGGTTGACTTCGGTCACAGCGACTTCGCCGCCAGCATGGAGGAGCTCATGCTGTTGTCGCGTTCGGCTGGTGCGGACCCGATTTCCACCATCACGGCCAAGCGTTCCAGCCCCGATTCCGCGTATTTCGTCGGTAGCGGAAAGGCCGATGAAATTGGCGACGTCGTCGTCAACGATGGCCTGGAAATCGTCATCTTCAATCACGCCCTCTCGCCTGCCCAGCAGCGCAATCTGGAAAAGCGCCTGAATGTGCGCGTGCTCGACCGTACCAGCCTGATCCTCGACATCTTCGCGCAGCGCGCCAAGAGTCACGAGGGCAAGCTGCAAGTCGAGCTGGCCCAGCTGCAGCATCTGGCCACGCGCCTGATCCGCGGCTGGACCCACCTGGAACGGCAAAAGGGCGGTATCGGCTTGCGCGGTCCCGGCGAGACGCAGCTCGAGACTGACCGCCGGCTGATCGGCGAGCGCGTCAAGGCCTTGCGTGCGCGCCTGGAAAAGCTGCACAAGCAGCGCGAAACGCAGCGCCGCGCGCGCGGCCGCAATCACACATTCTCCGTGTCCTTGGTCGGCTATACCAATGCCGGCAAGTCGACGCTGTTCAATGCCGTGACCAAGGCCGGCGTGTATGTGGCCGACCAGTTGTTCGCCACCCTCGACACCACCTCGCGCCGGGTTTACCTGGGCCAGGAAGTGGGCAATGTGGTGATCTCCGACACGGTCGGCTTCGTGCGCGAACTGCCGCACCAGCTGGTGGCTGCCTTCCGCGCCACGCTCGAAGAAACCATCCATGCCGATCTGCTGCTGCACGTCGTCGACGCCGCGTCACCGGTGCGCATGGAGCAGATCGAGCAGGTCAACCTGGTCTTGAAAGAGATCGGCGCCGATCATATTCCGCAAATCCTCGTGTGGAACAAGATCGATGCGGCCGGCCTGGAGCCTTCGGTGGAGCGCGACGAATATGCTACGATCAGTCGCGTGTTCGTCAGTGCGCAGAAGGGCAGCGGGCTCGACCTGTTGCGCGATGCGATCGTCGAAATGGCCAGGAAGGCGCCCCGTTCGGCGCACCTGTATCAGAACGACGAAGCACCGCAGGAAGATCAGTTTGACGGTCAGTACGACCAGCACGATGGCGCCGCCCCGGACCAGGACGAAGAGCCTGGCGAGGACGATAGGATTTCCACCCACTCCCAAGTCGGAACACGATAGTTATGCTTGTCTCCCTACTCAAAAAAACAGGCTTGAAGTTGTCCCTGAACGATCCCCGCTGGGGCAATCGCAAGGACGACGGCAAGAAAGCCCAAGAAGGCAAAAAGCCCGGCGAAGGTCCGCCGGACCTCGATCAGCTGTGGCGCGATTTCAATCAGCGCCTGAACGCCTTTTTCGGACAAAAGAACCGTCCCGACAACGGCGGCAACGGCGGCAACAATAATGGTGGCCCGCGTCCCGACATGAAGGGCGCCGGCATCACCGCCGGCGTGGTTGGCGTGATCGCCGTCTTCATCTGGCTCGCCAGCGGCGCCTTCATCGTGCAAGAGGGCCAGAACGGCGTCGTGCTCACGTTCGGCAAATACAGCCACACCACGCCGGCCGGTTTCAACTGGCGCTGGCCGTATCCGTTCCAGACCGACGAAACCGTCAACGTGTCGCAGGTGCGCACGGTGGAAGTGGGTTATCGCCAGTCGCTGCGCAACAAGCAGGCCAGCGAGTCGCTGATGCTGACGGACGATGAAAACATCATCGACATCCAGTTCGCGGTGCAATACACCCTGAAAGATCCCGTCGCGTGGCTGTTCAACACGCGCGACCAGGAAGACACCTTGCGCCAGGTCGCCGAAACGGCGATCCGCGAAGTGGTCGGCCGCAGCAAGATGGACTTCGTCTTGTACGAAGGCCGCGAAAAGGTCGCCTACGATACGCAGCAGCTGATGCAGCAGATCCTCGACCGCTACAAGGTCGGCGCCGTCATCACCAACGTGACGATGCAGGCCGTGCAGCCGCCGGAGCAGGTGCAAGCCGCCTTCGACGATGCCGTCAAGGCAGGCCAGGACCGTGAACGCCAGAAGAATGAAGGTCAGGCTTACGCCAACGACGTCATTCCGAAAGCCCGCGGCGCCGCATTCCGCCTGATGGAAGAAGCTGCCGCGTACAGCGCGATGGTGACCGAGAACGCCGCCGGTAACGCTTCGCGCTTCAAGCAGGTGCTGGTCGAGTACCAGAAGGCGCCGGTCGTCACGCGCGACCGCATGTACCTCGAAACGATGCAGCAAGTGTTCAGCAGTGCCAGCAAGGTCATGGTCGACGCGAAGACGGGCAGCAATCTGCTGTACCTGCCGCTCGACAAGCTGATCGCCCAGACGGCCGCCACCGATGCCGCCGCTGCCGCCGCCCGTGCTGCCGCGACACCCACAGCCAACACCGTTTTGCCACAGGAAGCCATGCAGACAGTAGAAGTCAATTCGCGCCGTGACAGTCGCTCTTCGCGTGAACGGGAGAGCCGCTAATGAACCGTATCGTAGCCGCCCTGATCGCGGGCTTTATCGCGATCATGCTCTTGTCCTCGACCGTGTTCGTGGTCGACCAGCGTAAGTATGCGGTCGTCTTCGCCCTCGGGGAAGTCAAGGAAGTCATCAGTACGCCGGGCCTGTATTTCAAGCTGCCGCCGCCGTTCCAGAACGTGCTGTACCTGGACAAGCGCATCTTGACCCTGGACACGCCGGAACCGGAGCGCTTCATCACGGCCGAGAAGAAGAACATCCTCGTCGACGCGTATGTGAAGTGGCGCATCGCCGATCCACGGCTGTATTTCCGCAGCTTTGGCGGCGATGAAAAGCCGGCCCGCAACCGCATGTCGCAAATCGTCAAGGCGGCGCTGAACGATGAAATTACCAAGCGCACGGTGCGCGAAGTGATCTCGGGCCAGCGCGGCAAGGTGATGGAAGCGATCCTGGCGAAGGTCTCGGCGGAAGCCAAGGCCATCGGCGTGGAAATCGTCGACGTGCGCCTGAAGCGCGTCGATTACGTCGAGCAGATCAACAACTCCGTGTACGAGCGCATGAAGTCCGAGCGCGTGCGCGTGGCCAATGAACTGCGTTCGACCGGTTCGGCCGATTCCGAGAAGATCCGCGCCGACGCCGACAAGCAGCGCACGGTGATCCTGGCCGAAGCGTATCGCGAAGCCGAGAAGATCCGCGGCGAGGGCGATGCCAAGGCGTCGCAGGTGTATGCGGAAGCGTTTGGCAAGAATCCGGAGTTCTACAAGTTCTACCGCAGCCTGGAAGCCTACCGCGCCACGTTCAAGGACAAGGGCGACGTGATGGTGGTCGATCCGAGCTCGGAATTTTTCAAGTACTTCAAGGGTAACGGCACGGCCGCTCCGTCCAAGAAGTAAGACAGCATCCAGACTGCACTCGGCCGCAAGGACGGGCGGCAGCAACAGCGGGGCCGGCATCGATGCCGGCCCCGTTTTTTTGTGCCCGACAAGCTGTTGCGGGAAGGCGTAAAATGCGGTGTTTTTAGGGTTGTGCGGCAGCGTTTCGGACAACTTATCCCTAAAGGCCCGTGTTTTCGCGTAAAATATCAGGTTCGGCCTCTTGCCTGGCGCGCCCGCCGCTGCCTCGCATGATGCATTTTTTCAACTTTCTTCCGTATCTCGCTCCCTCATGCCGAATTGGCTTTTGCCCGAAAATATTGCCGATGTTCTGCCGTCGGAAGCGCGCAAGATCGAAGAGCTGCGCCGCCTCATGCTGGATAATTTCCGTCTGTACGGATATGAACTGGTCATGCCGCCGCTGCTCGAGTATCTGGAATCGCTGATGACTGGCGCTGGCAAGGATACCGACCTGCGCACGTTCAAACTGGTCGACCAGCTGTCGGGCCGCATGCTCGGCCTGCGCGCCGACATGACGACGCAAGTGGCGCGCATCGACGCGCACCTGCTCAACCGTGCCACCGTCACCCGCCTGTGCTACGCCGGCAGCGTGCTGCATACCCGTCCGTCGGGCCTGCACGCCACCCGCGAACCGTTGCAGATCGGCGCCGAAATCTATGGCCACGCCGGCCTGGAAGCGGATGCCGAGATCCAGGAACTGGCGCTCGCTTCGCTGGCACTCGCCGGTTTCGATGCGGTCCGCCTGGATTTGTCGCACGTCGGCCTGTTGCGCGCTATCATTGCGCAAGACGCCGCCGCCGGGCGCGACGAAGCTGCGCTGTACGCCTTGCTGCGCGCGAAAGATGCGCCGGGCCTGCGCGCCCTGACCGCATCCTACGATGCCGTCACGCGTGATGCGCTGCTGGCCTTGCCGAACCTGTACGGCGACATCGACGTGCTGGCGCGTGCGCGCGAAGTGCTGCCGCCGCTGCCGGGCGTGCTGAAAGCGCTGGCCGAACTGGCCGCACTGGCAGGATCTGCGCTGGGCCGCGCCGAAGTGGCGATCGACCTGGCCGACCTGCGCGGCTACCAATATGAAAGTGGCGCGATGTTTGCGCTGTATGTACCTGGCTTGCCGAACGCGGTTGCGCGCGGCGGCCGTTATGACCACGTCGGCGAAGCGTTCGGCCGGGCACGTCCCGCGACCGGCTTCTCGCTCGATTTGCGCGAACTGGCGCGCCTGTTGCCGACCGCGGAACGGAAGCATTCGATCCGCGCGCCGTGGGGCAGCGCGCCAGAATTGAAGGAAAAAATCGCCGAGTTGCGCAAGGCGGGCGAGGTCGTGATCCAGAGTATGCCGGGTCACAGTAATGAACAAGACGAGTTCGAGTGCGATCGCGTGCTGGTACTTGCCGATAATGGTAGTAGCTGGATTCTTAAAAACTTAGGTTGAGTGATGTCAAAGAAAATTATGGCAAAGAACGTTGTTGTCATCGGCACCCAATGGGGCGATGAAGGTAAAGGCAAGATCGTCGATTGGTTGACCGATCACGCCCAGGGCGTGGTGCGCTTCCAGGGCGGCCACAATGCAGGTCATACGCTGGTCATCGGGGGCGTCAAAACCGCGCTGCAGCTGATCCCGTCGGGCATCATGCGTCCAGGCGTCGCCTGCTACATCGGCAACGGCGTGGTCGTTTCCGTGCCGGACGTGCTGCGCGAAATCGACAAGCTGGAAGCCGTCGGCGTCGAAGTCGCCTCGCGCCTGAAAGTATCGGACGCTGCACCCGTGATCCTGCCTTACCACACCGCGATCGACCTGGCCCGCGAAGCCAAGCGTGGCGATGCGAAGATCGGTACCACCGGCAAGGGCATTGGCCCGGCCTACGAAGACAAAGTGGCGCGCCGCGCGATCCGTATCGCCGACCTGCTGAACGAGAAGCGCTTTGCCGAAAAGCTGGCCGAAAACCTCGATTACCACAACTTCGTGCTGGAAAACTACCTGAAGGCGCCGAAAGTCGACTATCAGAAGACCCTCGACGACGCGCTGGCCTATGTGCCGCGTCTGCGTCCGATGGTCACCGACGTGTCGAGCGCGCTGTACAAGGCGCACAAGGCCGGCGCGAACCTGCTGTTCGAAGGCGCGCAGGGTTCCCTGCTCGACGTCGACCACGGCACCTATCCGTTCGTCACCTCGTCGAACTGCGTGGCCGGCAATGCCGCCGCCGGTTCGGGCGTGGGTCCTGGCATGCTGCACTACATCATGGGCATCACCAAGGCCTACACGACGCGCGTCGGTTCCGGTCCGTTCCCTTCGGAACTGCCAACGGATGCGGGCGTCGGCCACCACCTGGCGCAGGTCGGCCATGAATTCGGCACCGTGACGGGCCGTGCCCGCCGCTGCGGCTGGTTCGACGCCGCATTGCTGCGCCGCTCGGTGCAGATCAACGGCGTGACGGGCATGTGCCTGACCAAGCTGGATGTGCTGGACGGTATCGAAACGCTGAAACTGTGCACCGGCTACACCATCGACGGCGTGGCCACGGACATCTTCCCATCGGGCGCTGAAGAAGCCGCCCGTTGCGTACCTGTGTACGAAGAGATGCCAGGCTGGACGGAAAGCACGGTCGGCGCGAAATCGCTGGCGGCCCTGCCGGCAACGGCGCGCGCTTACATCAAGCGCATCGAAGAACTGGTTGGCGTGCCGGTGGACATGGTTTCGACCGGTCCGGATCGTGAAGAAACGATCGTGCTGCGCCACCCATTCGAATAAGCTGCTGGACACAATCCGCCGCAAGGCGGATTTTTTTAATCACGCTAATAATAAGATTCCACTATCATGACTACCCCACAATCGAACGATCAACATCTCTGGGTCAACTGGGAAGAATACCACCGCCTGATCGAGCGCCTGGCGCTCAAGGTCTACGAATCGGGCTGGAAATTCGACCAGGTATTGTGCCTGGCGCGCGGCGGCGTGCGTCCCGGCGACGTGTTCTCGCGCATCTTTGATTTGCCGCTGGCCATCCTGTCGACCAGCTCCTACCGCGAAGACGCGGGCACGGTGCGCGGCGACCTCGATATCGCCAAGTACATGACCATGACCAAGGGCCCGCTGGCCGGCCGCATCCTGCTGGTCGACGACCTGGCCGATTCGGGCGTCACCCTGGACAAGGTCACGCGTCACCTGAAGGAAAACTTCCCTGACGTGACCGAAGTCAAATCGGCCGTGATCTGGCTCAAGGGCTGCTCCGTCGTGCGCCCCGACTACTTCCTCGACGAACTGCCGCACAATCCGTGGATCCATCAGCCGTTCGAAGACTACGACGGCCTGCGTCCGCACCAGCTGGCGGCGTGGATCAAGAAGGGCGAAGCAGGCAAGTAATTGCGTGCGCGCTTGCAAAAAAAAGACGATCGTGTATCGTCTTTTTTTTCGTCCAAGGAAATGCGATGACCATACTGACGACGGCGCGCCTGCGCCTGGAACCGATCAACGAGAGCCACTACGAGCGCATGCGCACGCTCAACACCGATCCCGAGGTGATGACCTACCTGAACGCGGGCCAGCCCGAGACGGAAGAAAATACACGCGCGGCTGTCAAGCGCATCACGGGCCGCTGGATCGAGTGGGGCTATTCGTGGTGGGCGCTGATACGGCTCGATGATGGCGAGATGGTGGGCATGGCCTGCCTGCAGCATCTCGATGGCGACAAAAACAACCCGCATGAAATCGGCTGGCGCCTGGCGCGCACGGGCTGGGGCCAGGGCTATGCCAGCGAAGCGGCTGCCGCCATCGTCGCGCATGCGTTCGACGTCGTCGGCGCACCGGAAGTGGTGGCCGTGGCTCACCCGGACAACGCTGCATCGATCAAGGTCATGACGCGCCTGGGCATGCAGTACGTGGGCATGGAACGCCATTACGATATCGACAGCGTGGTCTACCGCCTGGCCCGCCCATGACGGCAACGCGCAAGCCCCTGAAGCTGGGCTGCAGCTACGGCGTGCAGTTTTCGCCCGATGGCGTGCGCCTGGCCGTGCTGGGGCGCGACCTGGTCCTGTGGGACGTGGCGGCGCGCCAGAAACTGTGGCGCGGCAAATTCATCGCGCACATGTCGGGCATGGCATTTTCTCCCGATGGCGGCCGGCAGGCCATCAAGAGCACCACGGGCCAGCTGGCCGTGGTGGAGGCGGCATCGGGGCAACTGCTGCTGAACTTCCAGAATAAAAAGGATGGCGAAGGCTGCGGCCCCGCGTGGTCGCCGTGCGGCCGGTATCTTGCCGACGGCGGCTGGGATGGCCGGCTGCGCGTGCGCGACGCGCAAACGGGCGAAGTGCGCTTCATGCAGGAGCACCCGGGCGAGATGCTGCGGGCTGTCTACGCCATCGATGGCGGGCGGCGCTTGCTGGTCCAGCACGGCGTCAAATCGGTGGACGAGGGGCAGGTGCAGCCGCCCGACTACTGCAGCGTGTGGGATTGGCCCCTGCAGGCGGGCGGCCGCCGCGTGGTGCTGTCGCTGCCAGGACTGACGTCGTGCGCGCCGTCGCCGGACGGGGAGTCTCTGGCCGCGCTGCATCACGCGGGCGGCGAGGAGTTCCTGTCGGTATATGCGCTGGCCGATGGACGCCGGCTGGCCACGGTGCCGGTGGAGGCGGGTGGCGGCACGGGCAACGCCCTGCGCTGGCTGCCCGACGGCAGCGCGCTGGGACGCATCGGCAAGGGCAAGCTGCTGTTTTATGGCTGGCCGGGCCTCGACGTGCTGACACAACACGCTTTGATGTATCCCTGCGCGCTGGATTTTTTGCCCGGCTTGCCACTTGCCGCCATCGGCTCCTGGGAGTCTGGCATGCTCATGGATCTGAACGTTCACAAGGAAACCGCATGATTACCTGTTATTTGCGCTACATCATCGACCCGTACAAATTGCGGGAATTCGAAGCCTACGGCAAGCTGTGGATACCGCTGGTCGAACGCTTCGGTGGCCAGCACCACGGCTACTTTTTGCCGTCCGAAGGCGCCAGCAACGTGGCGCTGGCCATGTTCTCGTTCCCCAACCTGGCCTTGTACGAGCAGTACCGCACTGATTCGATGCAGGACGCCGAATGCCAGGCCGCCTTCCGCTACGCCGAAGAGACGCGCTGCATCGTCAGCTACGAGCGCAGTTTTTTCCGCCCCGTGTTTGCCTGAACAGGATCAGTCGCGTTGCGGCGCCCCCAGGGGGAAGAGGTGGCGGTACGGGCGTGCCTCTTCCACCGCGCGGGCGAACGATGGACGGGCCAGCAGGCGCGCGCGGTAGGCGCGCAGCAGGGGCAGCGTGGCGGGAATCGGCTGCGTCCAATCCGCGTAAAACAGCGAGGGAGCGGCGGCGCAGTCGGCCAGGCTGAAGTGGTCGCCGGCGGCCCAAGTCTTGCCGGCCAGGTGGGTTTCCAGCCAGGCGTAGGCGAGGTCCAGCTTGTCGCCGGCAAACGCGCGGCCTTCGCGGGTCTTCGCCGGGTCGCCAGTCAGGGCGGCACCGACCGCATGCTGCACGGGCGTCATGACGTGCAGGTCGAAATAGCGGTCGAGAAAGCGCACGTCCAGCGCCTGCATGGCGTCGTCCGGCAGCAGGCGCAGCGGGCCGGGATGGGCCAGTTGCAAGTATTCGATGATGATGCTGGTCTCGGCGACGTTGCGCTCCCCATCCACCAGCAGGGGAAACTTGCGCAGCGGCCAGCGCTCCAGCCACTGCTGCAGGTGCTGCGGCATGTCCTGCGCCAGGCAGCGGAAATCGAACGGTATGGCGTTCTCGTACAGGGCGATGAGCACCTTTTGCGTGTACGAGGAAAAGGGATGGCCGTAGAGGATCAGCGACACGGTGGGATCTCCTGTGCAAGGTTGGCAACACGCGCGTGCAGCAACGATAGTGCAATCACAGGATCAATGCAAGCGGTCCGGGCCGTTCGTGCACGGGCCGTTCCCGCTTGCATTCCTGGCTCGCCCGCCGTCTAACCGAGGCTCGCCAGGTAGCGCAATCCCGTGATGCTGGGGAAGAAGCAATACACGCCGCCCCGTGTGATGACACTGCGCGAGAAATGCTGCAGTTTTGTATTGCCGCTGCCCTTGGGGCCCACGCCGGGCAGGGTAAAGGAGCTGACGGCCGGGTCGTTGACTCCCAAAAACACGTCCTGGCCGCTGATATTGAACGTGGCATTGCCCGCCTCGGGACCGGCCGGACCGACGGCCGATTTGACGAAGGCATCGTCGTCGTTCCATTGCTCCATCAGGAATTCGAATTGATTGCGCAGGCTGGCATTGATGAAATAGCCGACCAGGCCGCGCTGCTGCGCGATGGGTGCGGCCGGATCATATTCGCTACCGTAGGGCATGGCGCGCCGCACGATGCGGTGGTGGCGGGCGGAGGTGCCCACGACGCCTTCGTCGCGCGGATTGTTGCGCCGGATATGCGCGCCGACCGGGCATTTCAGTCCCAGCGTGTCATCCAGTTCCGGCTGTGCGCCATCGACATAGTGAAAGCGGTTCAGGCTGTCGTCCGGCAGCACGGGGCCGGCCTCGTCCGGCCTGAGCACCAGTGGATTGCCGTTGCGCCAGCGCCCGCACATCTTGGCGGCCAGCATCTCGGTGCTGAGCCCGGAACTGGCCGAGCCCTGGCTCAGGATGCTGTCGAACAGGGGCACGTCCTGCTCCAGGATGCGGAAGGCGGCATAGCTGCCATTGGTGGACAGTTGCGGCGGCTGCACCTGGTAGGTGCCGCCGTTTTCATTCGGATAGCCAAGCAGGAATTCCCCCGTCTTGACGCTGTTGAGCGGATCGGGTTCATGCTCGTGCTTGCGCTGCGGGGCGCCATCGACGTCCGGCTGGGCGATGCTGTCGCGGTAGCCGAAATGCACGCGGTTGCCTGGCAGGGCCATGCCGTCGTGTGCATACAGTTCACGCCAGCCAGCGGCAAAGGCGCGGCGTAGTGTGGCCGAGGTCTCCTGCAGCACGTCCGCCGATTCGCTGACCCATAGGCTCAGCAGCGCATGCACCTGGCCATGCTGGGTGGCCGGCCCCAGGTTACCAAGCCAGTGTTCGGGGGCGCTGTCGCCCACGTCGCCCACGGCGGCGATGCTGGCCGGGTCGGCCGCGCCCCGTCGGAATGCCTGGTCAAAGGTGGCCAGGTCGGCCGCAGCAACGCCCAGCGCGGACAGGCCGGGAGCGGTAAAGCTGAGGTTCAGGAAGCAGGGCGGCTTGGGATGGATATGGCGCGCCGTGGTTATCGACGGCAGTCCGTCGCTGCCGTCGAGCAGGGCCGCGATGGTGCGCCGCGCCTGCGCCGCATCCGTGATGCTGAGGATGAAATGGCGCGCCAGGTTGACGCGGTAGCCGCGCAGGATCGTGCCTTGCACGTCGTCGTAATCGATGGTGGGATCGGCCATGCTGTCTCTCCGGGGGCTGGGGTTGTGACCGGCAGGGTGGTGGGGCCGCTTGCGCAGCCCCGGCGTGGTGTCAAGTTCAGACTGAAGCGAGGATTTGCTGGACGGTCTGCGGATAGGCGCTATACAGGCCGTTATTGGGCACGTGCTGCGCGGCGTCGTTGGCGGTGATGAAGGCTTCAAATGCGGCCACATGGTTGGCTACAGGCATCAGCGCCTTGCCGCCCACGACAAACTGCAGCAGCGCGTCGAATACCTCGCCCAGCTGGGCCACGAAATCCTCGATGTAGCCGTTGAAACTGCCGTCGTACTCGGTGATGACGCCGATGACCAGGGTGTTGGAAGCGCCCGCCGAGTTAATGTTGGGCAGCAGATTGGCCTGGGAGCGGTCAAGCAGGGTGAAGCGGGCAAAGTGCACGGTACCAATATCGGTGAGGGCGGCATTGATCTTCGCCTGGTATTCCTGCAACGCTGCGGCGATGGAAATCGGATTGGTGCCGGGCAGTACCGGCATCATTAAGCACAGTGGATTTGCCATGGGAAGCTCCTCATTACGTGGTTGTCGGGAGGGCCGACACTACGCCGCGGCGCCCACTGCGTCAAAAACTATATTTTCTGATTTGTTGCTAAATGCACACTACTGCAACATGATAGTCGATATGAAATGCGGTCTCATGTGGATAGTCGCCGGGGCTGGCCGGCACCGACGGACACTCTGCCGCCAGGCTGTTCCGGCCTGTTGCGGGAAGCGCAAGCGGCGCTGCCGGCAGCGCCGGATTCTGGACGATTATTTCTGCAGAATGGGATGGCGATGCGATGCCGGCCGCCTGGTGCCAGGCCTTAATCCTCGGCCTGGAATTCGCTGGCCGAGACGAACAGGTCCCACGAGGCGATGAACAGGGCCGCCACCACGGGGCCGATGACAAAGCCGTTCAGGCCAAACAGGGCCATGCCGCCGACGGTCGACAGCAGCACCACGTAGTCGGGCATCTTCGTGTCCTTGCCCACCAGGATGGGACGCAGCACGTTGTCGACCAGGCCGATGACGAAGACGCCGAAGGCGGCCAGGCCTGCGCCTTGCCAGATGGCGCCGGTGGCCAGGAAGTAGACTGCCACGGGTGCCCAGACGAGGGCGGCGCCGACGGCCGGCAGCAGCGACAGGAAGGCCATCAGCACTGCCCACAGCAGGGGCGCCGGCACGTCCAGGAACCAGAACGCCAGGCCGCCGAGGGCGCCCTGGGCGATCGCCACGAGAATGTTGCCCTTCACCGTGGCGCGGATCACCGTGGTGAAATTGGTGAACAGGCGCTGCTTGTACTTGCGGCTCAGCGGCACGGCGGCCTTGATGCGGGCAGACAGGCTCGAGCCATCGCGCATGAGGAAAAACAGCAGGTACAGCATGATGCACAGGCTGGTGAGGAATTCGAACGTGTACAGGCCCACATTGATGGCTTTGACGGCCACCACCTGGCTCACCTGCTTGGCGCCATCGGCCAGCTTGTCCTGCAGGCTGGCCAGGCTGGTCAGGTTGAAGCGGTCGAGCAGGTTGATCAGCCATTGCGGCAGCACCGCCATGATTTTATTGAAGAACATGCCGACCGTGATTTCGCCCGAACGCACCATCTCCACGACGCTGGCCGCCTGGTTCACGAGCGACACGGAAATGAGCGACAGCGGCAGGATGACGATGACGATGATCAACAGCAAAGTCAGCAGCGACGCGAGGCCGGCGCGGCCACGGGTTTTGACCAGGAGCCAGCGGTAGACGGGCGCGAACAGGATCGCCAGCACCACGCCCCAGAAGATGGCGCCCGCATACGGCGCCAGTATCCAGCCGAAGCCGATGGTGACGATGCTCAGCAGGAGCAAGAACACTTTCTGGTGCAGCGTGAGGATAGGCATGGCGGTAGCGGAATGATAATGGTTGAGTTGGCCCATCATAAGCGAGGCCCGGGGATGCGGGCTACACAATTGTGGCGTTGCGTGCGCCACGCCACACGTATCAGGCACATGCCGCGCGATGCTGAGATGAGCTGCCGAAAAAATCCTATGCCAGCTTGCAGATGGACGTGGCCGGAGCGCACGCCTGGGCGCAGCAATTTGCGGCTGCCGCGCAGGAGCGTGACCTTTAAAACCGGATGGGACAAGGCGCCGCCGTTCCTTCGCCGAAACCGGCATAGCCGGATCGCGCGCTGAGGTTCAGCGTCATGTTGCCCTTGTCCGGCATGTAGATGCAATATTCTCCGGTCGCCGTGACGACGCGGTAGATGCGCTTGGGGTCGTTCGGCGCGCTCCACAATTCGATGCGGGCCGCTTCGAACCACTTCGGCTTGACCGCCGCATGCGCTGCCGCGAAGCCTTTCGCCAGGCGCGTCTGCGCCGTATCGGCTGGCGCCACGAACTCCTGCGGATGCTCGGCGCGCAGCTGGCGGTCGATGGCGCCGGCTGCCAGCAAGGCCTGTTGTGCCAGCGAGCTGGACTCCATTCTTGGCGCGGCAGGCGCCGGTTCCGCGAGCAGGGCATTGTCTTGTGGTTTGTTTTGCGTAAATACCGGCGGCGCTGGGGGAACTGCGTCCTTGGGAGGCGACATGATCGGCGCGCTGGCGTGGCGGGCTGGCAGGCGTGGGGGCGGTGGATCGCGCTCGATGGGGGGCGCGACTCCTCTTGCCGGCGGCAAGGGCGGCATCAGTTGCAGCCAGACCCGGCCGTCACGTTCGATTCCCCTGTGCAACGGCCGTGTGGCCGCCCAGAACAGCGCCAGGTGCAGCAGCACAAGCGCAGCGATGTAGCGGCCCTGGGGGCGCCGGCTGAGTAAAAAATCATGCGCATGTGGGGCAAGGTCGGTGCTCATCGGTTCAACGCTTCCCGTGATGAAGGTGACACCAGTATGCAAATTTGCAACAGCGCTGTAAACAGGTTTCGGGCAGAACGCAGATTACGCCCCCCACGGTACTGGAAAGCGCGCCCGTGCGATGATTTTGTTAAGCTGTCATTCTAGGCGCCCGCTTCGCGGCGCTTCTCACTTCAGGAATCCGCGTGGCCGATCCCATCCATTTTTATGAACCTGCGAAGGGCCACGGCCTGCCGCATGACCCGTTCAACTCCATCGTCGGACCGCGGCCCATCGGCTGGATCGCCTCGCGCAGTGCAGACGGCGTGCTGAATCTGGCGCCGTACAGCTTTTTCAATGCCTTCAATTACCACCCGCCGCTGATCGGTTTTTCCAGCATCGGCCGCAAGGATACCTTGCGCAATATCGAAGAGACCGGAGAGTTCGTCTGGAATCTGGCGACGCGTCCGCTGGCAGCGGCCATGAACGCCAGCTGCGCGCCGGCACCGCCCGAGGTCGACGAATTCGCGCTGGCCGGCCTGACGCCGGCCGCCTCGCGCATCGTGCATGTGCCGCGCGTGGCGGAAAGCCCCGTGTCCTTCGAATGCCGGCGCACGCAGATCATCGAACTGCAGGGCGTGAACGGGGAAGGCGTGGGCAGCTGGCTGGTGCTGGGGGAAGTGGTGGGCGTGCACATTGCGCGCCACTTGCTGACCGATGGCGTGTACGACACGGCCGCCGCTGCGCCGATATTGCGCGGCGGCGGTCCGGCCGATTATTTTGAGATCGGACCGGACAGCCTGTTCCACATGCGCCGGCCAGCCTGGCCGTAATGCGCCGTGTGGCCAGGCCGGACTGGTTCAAGCCGGGACTGGATGGCGCTCCTTGACGATGCCGCGATAGATCAGCCACGTCGCCAGCAGGCTGATGGCGCCAGCGCCCGCCATCCAGTAGCCTGGCGCTGCCTTGTCGCCGGTGCTCTCGATCAGCAGGGTCGACACCAGCGGCGTCAGGCCGCCGAACAGCGCGGTGGCCAGGCTGTAGGCCAGCGAAAAGCCCGTGGTTCTGATGCTGGCCGGGATGATTTCCGTCAGCGCGACGATGGTGGCCCCGTTGTAGCTGCCGTAGAGGAAGGACAGCCACAATTCCACCATGAGCATGTGGTCGAAACTGGGATGGGCGACGAGCCAGGACAAGGCCGGATACGCGGTCAGCACCGGCAGCGCCGAGCACATGGCCATGATGGGCCAGCGCCCGATGCGGTCGGACAGCGCGCCCATGACGGGCAGCCAGAGGAAGTTCGACAGGCCGATGCACAGCGTGACGAGCAGGCTTTCCTCGGTGTTCAGTTTGAGCACGTTCTTGCCGAAGGTCGGCGTGTAGACGGTGATCAGGTAGAACGCCACCGTCGTGAGCACGATCAGCATCGTTCCCGCGACGACCAGCGGCCAGTTGAGGCTGATGGTCCTGAGCATCTGGCGGAACGTCGGATGCGACTTGCGCGTCAGATAGGCCTCGGTCTCCTGCAGCGAACGGCGGATGTAGAACACCACCGGGATGATGGAGCAGCCGATGAAGAACGGGATGCGCCAGCCCCAGTCCGCGATGAATTCCTTGCTCAGGGTCTCGTTGAGAAAGTAGCCGAGCGCGGCGGAAAAGATGATGGCGACCTGCTGGCTGGCCGATTGCCAGCTGACGTAATAGCCCTTGTTGCCCGGCGTTGCCATCTCGGACAGGTAGACAGATACGCCGCCCAGCTCCACGCCGGCGGAGAAGCCTTGCAGCAAGCGCCCGATCAGCACGAGGAACGGCGCCAGCAGCCCGATGGTTGCATAGCCGGGCACGAAGGCGATCAGCGCCGTGCCGGAAGCCATGATGGTCAGGGTCAGCACCAGTCCCTTGCGGCGGCCGATGCGGTCGATATAGCTGCCGAGGATGATGGCGCCCAGCGGCCGCATGAAAAATCCCGCGCCGAAGGTGGCGAAGGTCATCATCAGGGCCGCGTATTCGCTGGTGGCGGGGAAGAAGGCCTTGGCAATATACGTCGCGTAAAAGCCGAACAGGAAAAAATCGTACATTTCGATGAAGTTCCCGCTCGTCACCCGGATGACGGTGGCGATGCGCGAGGGAGGGCGTGCCTGTGCGCGTGGCGCTGTCGGCTCGGCGAGGGGTGCGGCGGTCGATGGAATGGCCATGATTTACCTATTGATGAAAGATGAGTGACGTAGCCTAGTGCGTTGCTGTCGCTGGCGCCGATGCCGGCTGCAGCCCGGTCGCTTCGATCGCGCCGGCGTTGGCAGGGGCGGCGAGAAAGCGCAGCAAGGCGCGTCCGGCTTCCGGTTCCTTGCCGCCCGGGACCAGCGCCGCCGAAAACTGCGTCATCAGCTGCACTTCCGGCGGCAGCAGGCCGACGATGTCGATGCCTTGGACCGGCAGCAGCTCGCTGCGCTGCTGGCAGCCGAAATCGGCCTCGCCATGTGCGATGATTTCGCCGACGGGGGTGGCGGGAATTTTCGCGGCCTTGCCCTGCATCTGCTCCGCGATGTGCAGTGTCTTCATCAGTTGCTTCTCGATGTATTCGCCGCTGGCGCTGTCCGAATAGGCCACCTTGTGCGCCTGCAGGAAAGCGCTGCGCAAGCCCTCGGTGGTGCTGATGTCGGGCTTTGCCGCGCCGTGGCGCACGGCGCAGGCAATCGGCGAATTGGCCAGGACCACCTTGCTGCCTGGGACCAGACGGCCTTCCTGCATCAGCTTGTCGAGCGCGTCGCCCACCATGATGACCACGTCGATTGGCTCGCCGCGTGCCAGGCGTGCCGGGATCGCATTCTTGGTGCTGCCCATCGACGGACCCCATTCGGACAGCAGATGGTCGCCGCTGGCGCGTTCGTAGGCGGGCGCCAGGTTTTTGTAGGCCTGGGCGAAGCCGCCCGAGCTGACCACGCGGATGTCGGCGGCATGCGCCGCGCCTGCGGCGAGCAGCACCAGCGCCGCGAGCAGCGGGCGCGAGGTTTGCAGCAGAGTATGCTGAGGCATGATGGTTCTCCTGATGTTAAAATTTTTTCATGAGGCGGGGTGTCAAGCCCGTGCCGTGGCGGTTGTTGAGGTGTGTTTCCGTGACGCCGGCAGCGTCGCGCCGCCGGCCGCCAGTAAAAGCGCGAACGTAGAATGGTGTCGCGTCATGTCTCCTTTTTCAGTTCAGGCCTTCTTGGCGAGGCTCATCAGTAGGATTCCATCATCGTTGAAATGGCATAATTTGATAATTGCAATTTTTCCGAGGATTAATGCATGTCACGCATCAATTACGAGCTTCATGATTTGCAGGCCTTCGTGGCCGTGGCGGAGCGCAACAGCTTTCGCCAGGCCGCGGCCGACCTGTTCCTGTCGCAGCCGGCGCTCAGCCGCCGCATTGAAAAACTCGAGGATGCGCTGGGAGTCAAGCTGTTCGAGCGCACCACACGGCGCGTACAGCTGACCAATGTGGGGCAGGTGTTCCTGGTGAACGTGCGCGATGCGCTCAACGGCCTGGAAGATGCCGTGCTGGGAGTGGCCGACCTGGCCGCGCACCGCACGGGGACGGTGACGTTCGCCTGCGTGCCTTCGGCCGTGTGGCACTTCCTGCCGGACGTGCTCAAGCGCTTCAGCGCGCAGTTTCCGAAAATCCGCGTGCGCGTGCATGACGAAAGCGCGCAGGATGTGCTTAACCTCGTGCTGGCAGGCGAGGCGGATTTCGGCATCAGCTTTACCGGCGCGGAAAATCCGGAGATTCATTTCCAGCCCATCTATGTCGAGACCTACGTGCTGGCGATGCGGGCCGATCACAGGCTGGCCAAGCGCAAGAAGCTGAGCTGGAAGGATACCGTCGACGAACGCTATATCTCGGTGGCCAAGTCGAGCGGCAACCGCAGCCTGCTCGACGCGGCGCTGGCCGGCGTGGAAAAGCATCCGTGGATCTCGTGCGAGATCAACCACGTGTCAGGCATCTTGGCGCTGGTGGAGTCGGGGTTGGGCGTGGCAGCAGTGCCGGGGCTGTCCATTTTGCCGGAGCGGCAAGGCGCGGTGGTCGGCGTGCCGCTCGTCAATCCCGCCGTCAAGCGCACGCTGGGCTTGATCAGCCGGCATCAGCACGCGATGCCGCCCGCGTCGCGCACCCTGTTCGACATGATGAGCGCGAGCATAGGAAAGCAGGGGCGGCGGGCATGAGCGCTGCAGCGCAGCGCAGGAGAATCGAGGGCCCGGACTTTATTTTTGCATGATGGGATCGCGGCCCAGCGTGCGCGCCAGCGCGCCGCCGTCGCCGCGCCAGAATTCGCGGTCGGCCAGGCGCACGCGCTCGGCCGCATGCTGCATGTGTTCCATGGCCGCCTGGCGCGCCCGCTGCGGGTCGCCATCGGCGATCGCCTGTACGATCTTTTCATGTTCGCGCCGCACCTCGATGGAAAAGTCCGTGCGCCGCGCTTCATTCGCGCGCGTCACCTTCACGGCCGAGCGGATCGGGTCGGCGAACATGGCGACGAATTTCGGCCAATAGGGGTTGCCCGTCGCTTCGGCGATGCACAGGTGCAGGCGCACGTCTTCTTCCACGCCGTCGACGCCGGCCGCCACGGCTTCCTCGATGCGGCGCAGCGCGTGTTCGATGTCGGCCAGCTGGCCCGGCGTGCGCCGCACGGCCGCCAGCGCGGCGATTTCCGCTTCCAGTCCCTGGCGCACCTCGATCAGGTTCAGCAGCGACTGCACGGACTGCTCCGTCAGCTCGTCGCCCCGTTCGCCCGTCTTCGCGCCATCCTGCGCACAGACGAACGTGCCGCTGCCCTTGCGCGTGGCGACGATGCCGTCCGCCTGCAGCAGGGCGATGGCTTCGCGAAGCACCGTGCGGCTGACGCCGAAGTGGCTGGCCATGGCTTGCTCGGACGGCAGACGCGTGCCGCCGGCCAGGCCGTCGTTGTGGATTTGCTGGCGCAGCCGTGCCGCCACCCGCGCACCCAGGGTGCCGGTGGTGAAACTGCCCGCGGCGGGCTCCGGCGGGGGAAGGGTAAAGCGGAACGTGCGGTCCATCGGGTGCATCCTTGTGCTAGCGGTTTTTATGCGGGCTTGCCTGCTTGCCATTATATGGAATATACAGCTTGACACACGTAAAACACACACATAATATACATCCATACAAATTTTAGACAAGTTGCCAGCCACCTCCGGTGGACCATAAAAACCCGGCACGGTCGATCCCCCAGCGATCAGGAGACAAGCATGGATGTATCACAAGCATTGCCCGGGCAGGCGGCCGGCGTGGCCGCAGGCCAGAAAACCATCGACGACGCCGTCTACCGCAAGGTGACCTGGCGCATCATTCCCTTCCTCATGCTGTGTTACATCGTCGCCTACCTCGACCGCGTTAACGTGGGCTTCGCCAAGCTGCAGATGCTGGCCGATCTGCAGTTTTCCGAAACCGTGTACGGCCTGGGCGCCGGCGTGTTCTTCCTCGGCTACTTCCTGTTCGAAGTGCCCAGCAACGTGATGCTGCACAAGATCGGCGCACGCGTGTGGATCGCCCGCATCATGATCACCTGGGCCATCATTTCGGGCGCCTTCATGTTCGTCACCACGCCGACCCAGTTCTACGTGATGCGCTTCCTGCTCGGCATCGCCGAGGCGGGCTTCTTCCCCGGCATCATTCTCTATTTGACCTACTGGTATCCGTCCGAGCGCCGCGCGCGCATGGTGTGCACCTTCATGGCCGCCATTCCCGTGGCGGGCCTGATCGGCGGCCCCCTGTCGGGCTGGATCATGGAAACCTTCGCCGGCTGGCACGGCTATGCGGGCTGGCAGTGGATGTTCGTGCTCGAAGCGATACCCGCCGCGCTGATGGGCGTGGCCGTGCTGCTGTACCTGGACAACAGCATCCGCGCCGCGAAGTGGCTGACGGAAGACGAAAAAGTCATCCTCGAGCAGCGCATCGCCACGGAAGCCCAGGGCAAGGTATCGCATCCGTCGATCCGCGCCATGTTCGCCGACCCGCGCATCTGGGTCATGGCCCTGATTTATTTCTGCTGCGTGATGGGCCAGTATTCGCTGACCTTCTGGCTGCCCAGCCTGATCAAGGCGGCGGGCGTGACGGGCGTGCTCAATATCGGCCTGTTCACGGCGATCCCGTATTCGGTGGCCGTGGCGTCGATGATCCTGCTGGGCCGCAGCTCGGACAAATATCGCGAACGCCGCTGGCACATGGCCATCCCGCTGGTGGTCGGCGCCGCCGCCATCGTTTGCAGCGCGCTGGCCGGTGCCCACAACACGGGCTGGGCCATCTTCTTCCTGACGATCGCCGCCGGCGGCATCCTGGCCGCCTCGCCCATGTTCTGGAGCCTGCCGACGGCTTTCCTCGGTGGCGTCTCGGCCGCCGCGGGCATCGCCGCCATCAATTCGGTGGGCAACCTGGCCGGCTTCGCGGCGCCGTACATGATTGGTTCGATCAAGGACCTGACGCAATCGACCGACATCGCCATCTACCTGCTGGCCGGCATCCTGGTGATCGGCGCGTTCATCATCATGCGCGTGCCGGCCAAGCTGGTGAACAAATAAGACTGGAGTAGCAGATGAACGTGGAAATGAAAAAAGTGGGCGTGATCGGCCTGGGCGCCATGGGCATGGGCATCGCGCAATCGTTGCTGCGCGCGGGCTTTGACGTGCATGCCTGCGACGTGCGCCCGGAAACCGTGCAAACGCTGGTCGACAAGGGCGCCCATGCGGCGCAATCGCCGGCCGCGCTGGCGGCGCAGGTGCAGGCCTTGCTGATCGTCGTCGTCAATGCGCAGCAGACGGAAGCCGTGCTGTTTGGCGAGCACGGTGCTGCCAGCGCCCTGGCGCCGGGCGGCGTGGTCATCGCCTGCGCCACCGTGGCGCCCGAATTTGCCGAAGCGCTGGGTGCGCGCCTGGCGGCCATGGGACTGCGCTTCATCGACGCGCCCATTTCCGGCGGCGCGGCCAAGGCGCAAGCCGGCGAGATGTCCGTGATGGCGGCCGGGGCGCCCGACGCGTTCGACGCCTGCGCGGGCATTTTTGACGCCATCTGTGTAAAGTTGTACCGCCTGGGCGAACGGCCGGGGCAGGGGTCCAAAGTCAAGATGATCAACCAGCTGCTGGCCGGCGTGCACATCGCCGCCGCCGCCGAAGCGATGGCGCTGGGCTTGCGCGCCGGCTGCGACCCGGACGCGCTGTACGAAGTGATTTCGAACAGCGCCGGCAGTTCGTGGATGTTCCAGAACAGGGTGCCGCACATCTTGAAGGGCGACTATACGCCGTTATCAAGCGTGAACATTTTCGTGAAAGACCTCGGCATCGTGCTCGATTACGCGAAAAAGAGCGTCTTTCCACTGCCCCTGTCGGCCACGGCGCACCAGATGTTCATGCAGGCGTCGGCGGCAGGCTTTGGCGGCGAGGACGACTCGGCCGTGATTAAAACTTTCCCCGGTATCGATCTGCCGGCGAAAGCGTAACTGAATCAAAAGGAACCATCATGACTGTATTACTGGGATGTATCGCCGACGATTTCACGGGTGGCACCGACTTGGCCGGCATGCTGGTCAAGGCCGGCATGCGCACGGTGCAGCTGATCGGCGTGCCGCAAGGTCCGCCGCCAGCCGATGTCGATGCCGTCGTCATCGCGCTCAAGTCGCGCACGAATGCGCCGGACGAGGCGGTGGCCGAATCGCTGGCCGCGCTGGCCTGGCTGCAGCAAGCCGGATGCCGCCAGTTCTACTTCAAGTACTGCTCCACGTTCGACTCCACGCCGCGCGGCAATATCGGCCCCGTGGCGGAAGCGCTGATGCGGGCGCTGGGCACGGACTTCACGATTGCCTGCCCCGCGTTTCCCGCGAATGGCCGCACCATCTACAAGGGCAACCTGTTCGTCGGCGACGTGCCGCTGGCCGAATCCGGTATGCGTGATCACCCCCTGACGCCGATGACGGATTCGAATCTGGTGCGCGTGCTGCAGCAGCAGGTGCAGGCCAAGGTGGGCCTGGCCGATTACAGTGTGGTGGAGAAGGGCGCGGCCGCCATCGCCCAGCGCTTCACGGACTTGCGCGGCCAGGGCTGCCATTTTGCCGTCGTCGATGCCGTGTCGAACCGCGATCTGGAAGCCATCGGCGCCGCCTGCGCGGATCTGAAACTGATCACGGGCGGCTCCGGCATCGCGCTGGGACTGCCGCAGAATTTCCGCCAGCGGGGCCAGTTGTCGCCCTCGCATGCCGGACAGGCGGGGCGCTTGCCGCCGGCGTCCGGATTGCGCGCCGTGATTTCGGGCAGCTGCTCCGTGGCCACGCAGCAGCAGGTGGCGCACCTGCGCGAACTGGCGCCGTCCTTCCACGTCGACCCTTTGCAGCTGGCCGCGGGCGGCGAGGTGGTCGATGCCGTCGTGGCGCAGGCGCTGGCCTGGGCGAATCAGCACCTGGCGCAAGGTCCCATTTTGATCTATGCCACGGCCACGCCGGACGCCGTGCGCGCCGTGCAGGCGCAGCTGGGCGTGGAGCGTGCCGGCGCCCTGGTCGAGGAAACCCTGGCCGCCATCGCGCAGGGCCTGGTGCGCCTCGGCGTGGGCCAGTTGATCGTCGCCGGTGGCGAAACCTCGGGCGCTGTGGTGAAGGCGCTGGGCGTGGCGGGCTTGCGCATCGGCCCCGAGATCGACCCCGGCGTGCCGTGGACGCTAGCCTTGCCCGCGCCGGGGGACGATGGCAGGGCGCCGTTGGCGCTGGCTCTCAAGTCCGGCAATTTCGGTACGGCCGATTTCTTCAGCAAGGCCTGGCAGGTGCTGGCATGAGCGCCACCGAATCGCGCCAGCGCGAGCTGATCGTCGACTTCGGCAAGTCGCTGTTCGAACGGGGCTTGACGGCGGGCAGCAGCGGCAACCTGAGCGTGCGCCTGTCCGACGGCTGGCTGCTGACGCCGACCAACGCCAGCCTGGGCCGGCTCGATCCGGCGCAGCTGTCCAAGCTCGATTGGGACGGCAAGCTGATCAGCGGGGCGCCGCCGTCCAAGGAAGCGTTCCTGCACCGCGCCATGTACGAAGAGCGGAGCAGTGCGGGCGCCATCGTGCACCTGCACTCGACCCATTCGGCCGCAGTGTCGTGCATGTGCGGCTTGAACCATGACGACTGCATCCCGCCGCTCACGCCATATTTTGTGATGAAGGTAGGGCGCTTGCCGCTGGTGCCGTATCACCGTCCGGGCGACCCGGCGCTGGCCGGCGCGATCGGCGCCATGGCGCGCAAGCACTCGGCAGTGCTGCTGGCCAATCACGGTCCCGTCGTGTCGGGCACCAGCCTGGAAGCGGCCGTGTATGCGGCCGAGGAACTGGAAGAGACGGCCAAGCTGTTCCTGCTGCTGCGCGACGTGCCCACGCGCCCGCTCGACGCGGCGCAGATCGCGGACCTGAAGCAGACATTCAAACTCGAACTATAGAATTCAAGGAGACACGCATGCCCCGTTTTGCCGCCAACCTGACCATGATGTTCAATGAAGTGCCTTTCCCGCAGCGCTTTGCCGCCGCCGCGCAAGCGGGTTTCCAGGGCGTCGAATTTCTGTTCCCCTACGATTACGCGCCGCAGGAAGTGGCCGGCTGGCTGCGCGAAAACAAGCTGCGGAACGTGCTGTTCAACCTGCCGCCGGGCGACTGGGCGGCCGGTGAGCGGGGCCTCGCCTCGCTGCCGGGCCGCGAAGCGGAATTCCGTGCCGGCGTGGCGCGCGCCATCGCGTATGCTCTGGCGCTGGGCACCCCGCGCGTGCACATGATGGCGGGCCTGCTGCCCGTGGGTGCCGACGTCAATCTGCACCGCGCCACCTACCTGGCCAACCTGCGGTACGCGGCGAAAGCCGTGGGCGAGCATGGCATCGAGCTCTTGATCGAACCGATCAACGGGCGCGACATGCCCGGCTACTTCCTCGTCACGCAGGCGCAGGGCCATGCGCTGCGCCTGGAATCGGGCGCGCCCAACGTCAAGGTGCAGATGGATTTTTATCACACGCAGATCGTCGAGGGCGATATCGCCATGACGTTCAAGAATAACTTCGACGGCATCGGCCACGTGCAGATCGCCAGCGTCCCCGCCCGTAACGAACCGGACGATGGCGAAGTCAACTACCCGTATCTGTTCAGGCTGCTCGACGAGCTGGGCTACGAGGGCTGGATCGGCTGCGAATACCGTCCGCGCGGGCGCACCGAGGATGGCCTGGGCTGGCTCGCCGCACACAACAACACACAAGGAGCATGAAGATGAAAGTACTGATTACCGGCGGCGCCGGTTTCCTGGGACAGCGCCTGGCGCGCCAGTTGCTGGCGCAAGGCCGGCTGACGGACAGCCACGGCCAGTTGCAGACGATCAGCGAGCTGGTATTGGTCGACGTGGTGGCCGCGCACGATTTCAACGATGCGCGTGTCAAGGTCGTCACGGGCGATATCGCCGACGGTACGCTGATGCGGGCCACCATCGATGCGCAGACGGCGTCGATCTTCCATCTGGCCGCCATCGTCAGCGGCCAGGCGGAAGCCGATTTCGAGCTGGGCATGCGCATCAACCTCGATGCCTCGCGTTTGCTGCTCGATATCTGCCGCGAACTGGGACACAAGCCGAAAGTGGTCTTCACCAGCTCGGTGGCCGTCTACGGCGGCAAGCTGCCGGACGTGGTGCAGGATACGACGGCCCTGAATCCCCAGTCGTCGTACGGCGCGCAAAAGGCCATCGGCGAATTGCTGCTCAATGACTACAGCCGCCGCGGCTTTGTCGATGGCCGCGTGCTACGGCTGCCGACCATCAGCGTGCGTCCCGGTAAGCCGAACAAGGCGGCATCCTCGTTCGCCAGCGGCATCATCCGCGAACCGTTGAATGGCGAGGCGGCCGTCTGCCCCGTGTCCACCGATTTGCGATTGTGGCTGCTGTCGCCGCGCGGCGCCATTGCCTCGCTGATCGCCGGCCACGAACTGGCGGGCGAGGCCTTTGGCGCCAGCCGCACGGTGAACTTGCCGGGCTTGAGCGTGAGCGTGGGCGAGATGATCGCCGCGTTGGAAGAAGTGGCCGGCAGCGAGGTAACAGCGCGCATCAGCTACGCGCCCGATCCGGCCGTCGAGCGCATCGTCAAGAGCTGGCCCGGCGCCTGGGACACGGCTCGCGCCGAGGCGCTGGGCTTGACGGCCGATGCGGATTTCGCCAGCATCATCCGTGCGTATATCGACGATGTGAAAGCATGAAGCCGCGTAATCCGACAATATTGCTGGCGTTGGTTTAAGTGCTGATGTCGGATTGCGCTGGCCTGTCAGCCAGCTAATCCGACCTGCGCCATGCCAGCGCGTGGGGTTTATTTGCCCAGTATCGACGCCACATTGTCGGTGCCGGGCGCGCCGAACAGCTGCTGCTTGAGGATGTGCAGCTGGTCGCGCACCTGCGCCGCTTTTTCGAACTCGAGGTTCTTGGCGTGGTCGACCATCAGTTTTTCCAGGCGCTTGATTTCCTTGCTCACCTGCTTCTCGCTCATCGCTTCGAACTTCGCCGCTTCCTGCGCCACCTGCAGGGTTTCGCGCGCTTCCTGCGGGCTGTAGACGCCGTCGATCATTTCGCGGATCGATTTCTTCACGCCGATCGGGATGATGTTGTTGGCCGTATTGAAGGCGATCTGCTTGGCGCGGCGGCGTTCCGTCTCGTCGATGGCGCGGCGCATGGAGTCCGTGATGCGGTCGCCGTACAGGATCGCCGTGCCGTTCAGGTTACGCGCGGCGCGGCCGATGGTCTGGATCAGGCTGCGCTCGGAACGCAAAAAGCCTTCCTTGTCCGCGTCGAGGATGGCCACCAGCGACACTTCCGGCAAGTCCAGGCCCTCGCGCAGCAGGTTGATCCCCACCAGCACGTCGAAGGTGCCCAGGCGCAGGTCGCGCAGGATTTCCACGCGCTCCACCGTCTCGATATCGCTGTGCAGGTAGCGCACCTTGATGCCATGGTCGCCCAGGTATTCCGTCAATTGCTCCGACATGCGCTTGGTCAAAGTTGTCACCAGCACGCGTTCGTCCTTCTTGATGCGCTCGACGATTTCCGACATCAGGTCGTCCACCTGCGTGCTGGCGGGGCGCACGATGATTTGCGGGTCGACCAGGCCGGTCGGGCGCACCACCTGTTCGACCACCTGGTCCGAATGGTTCTTTTCGTATTCGGCCGGGGTGGCCGAGACGAACACGGTCTGGCGCATCTTCTGCTCGAATTCCTCGAATTTCAAGGGCCGGTTGTCGAGCGCCGACGGCAGGCGGAAGCCGTAGTCGACCAGGTTGGTCTTGCGCGAGCGGTCGCCGTTGTACATGGCGCTCAGCTGGCCCGTCAGCACGTGCGACTCGTCGAGGAACATCAGGGCGTCGGGCGGCAGATAATCGACCAGGGTCGGCGGCGGTTCGCCCGGCAGCGCTCCGCTCAGATGGCGCGAATAGTTCTCGATACCCTTGGTAAAACCGATCTCCGCCATCATTTCCAGGTCGAAGCGCGTGCGCTGTTCCAGCCGCTGCTCTTCGATCAGCTTATTCTCCTTGCGGAAGAACTCGAGGCGCTCGCGCAGCTCGTCCTTGATGGTTTCCACGGCGCGCAGCACGGTGGAGCGGGGCGTGACGTAGTGCGAGCCCGGATACACGGTGAAGCGGGGGATCTTTTGCCGTACGCGGCCCGTCAGCGGGTCGAACAGCTGGATCGATTCGATCTCGTCGTCGAACATTTCCAGGCGCACGGCCAGTTCCGCATGCTCGGCGGGGAAGATGTCGATGGTGTCGCCGCGCACGCGGAAGGTGCCGCGGCCGAAATCGACCTCGTTGCGCGTGTATTGCATCTGGATCAGGCGCGCGATGACGTCGCGCTGGGCGACCCTGTCCTTGACGCGCAGGGTCAATATCATCTGGTGGTATTCGTTCGGATTACCGATACCGTAGATGGCCGAGACGGTGGCGACGATGATGACGTCGCGCCGCTCCATCAGCGATTTGGTGCACGATAAACGCATCTGTTCGATATGTTCGTTGATCGACGAATCCTTTTCGATGAACAGGTCGCGCTGCGGCACGTAGGCTTCCGGCTGGTAGTAATCGTAGTAGCTGACGAAGTATTCGACCGCGTTTTGCGGGAAAAAGTCGCGGAACTCGCTGTACAGCTGCGCTGCCAGCGTCTTGTTCGGCGCGAAGACGATGGCGGGCCGGCCCATGCGCGCGATGACGTTGGCCATGGTGTAGGTCTTGCCCGAACCGGTCACGCCCAGCAGGGTCTGGAAGGCCAGTCCGTCGGCAATCCCCTCGGAAAGCTGGGCGATTGCCGTGGGCTGATCGCCGGCCGGAGGGAAGGGCTGGTGCAGCTTGAAGGGGGAGTCCGGGAAAGAGATAATTGCGCTTTCCGCCTCGCTGGCGGTAGATAATTCGGGCATGTGAATCAGACCTTTGTTAGAATAGTGCTCTGCTGGCGGCCCTGGCGTTGTATTTTGGGGCGCTGTCTACAACTCCGCTGTGAACCTGCTTCCAATCGAATCCAATCTTATCATGACGAACCCAACTGTTTCTGCCAGTCTGTTTAGCGCCATCGAGATGGCCCCACGCGACCCGATCCTGGGCATCACCGAAGCATTTAACGCGGACCAGAATCCCGCCAAAATCAATCTGGGCGTTGGCGTCTATTATGACGACAACGGCAAGGTGCCTCTGTTAGCTTGCGTACGCAAGGCGGAAGCCATCCTGATCGAACAGGCCGCCCCACGCACCTATCTGCCGATCGAAGGCCTGGCTGCCTACGACAAGGCCGTGCAAGAACTCGTATTTGGCGCCGACAGCGCCGTAATTCAAGAGCGCCGTGCCGTGACCGTGCAAGCCATCGGCGGCACGGGCGCACTGAAGATCGGTGCCGACTTCCTGCAGCGCTTTGCGCCGGGTGCCCAGGTCTACATCAGCGACCCGAGCTGGGAAAACCACCGCGCGCTGTTCGAGAACGCCGGTTTCGTTGTGAATAACTACACGTACTACGACGCCGCCACCCATGGCGTGAACTTCGACGGCATGCTGGTCAGCCTGAACGCCATGCCAGCCGGCTCCATCGTCGTGCTGCACGCCTGCTGCCACAACCCGACCGGCGCCGACCTGAGCGTCGCCCAGTGGGACCAGATCATCGCTGTCGTCACGTCGCGCGGCCTGGTGCCGTTCCTGGACATGGCCTACCAGGGCTTCGCCAACGGCATCGCCGAAGACGGCGCCGTGGTACGCCGCTTTGCCGACGCGGGCGGCCCGCTGCTGGTGTCGAACTCGTTCTCGAAATCGTTCTCGCTGTACGGCGAGCGCGTGGGCGCCCTGAGCGTCGTCGCCTCGAGCGCCGATGAGGCGGCCCGCCTGCTGTCGCAGCTGAAGCGCGTCGTGCGTACCAACTACTCGAACCCGCCTACGCATGGCGGCAAGGTGGTTGCCACCGTTCTGGCCACGCCGGAACTGCGCCAGCTGTGGGAAGAGGAACTGGCCGGCATGCGCGTGCGCATCCGCGAAATGCGCAACGCCTTCGTGGAAAAGCTGAAAGCCAAGGCGCCAGGCCACGACTTCGAATTCGTGCGCCAGCAAATCGGCATGTTCTCGTACTCCGGTCTCACCAAGGAGCAGGTGGCATCGCTGCGCGAGCAATCGATCTACGCCGTCGACACGGGCCGTATCTGCGTGGCAGCATTGAATTCGCGCAACATCGACATCGTTATTGACGCGATCGCCAAAGTGCTTTAAGATCTTGCTTCTTCGGCGCTGCATGCAAGTGCGGCGCTGATGGCAGTAGAAGGTCGGCGATGGCCGTGTTTGCCAGGATGCAGTATCAGTCTTGCAAATATGGAGCAAGCGACATATAATATTGCCTCTTTTCCCTGATAGCTCAGTTGGTAGAGCGACGGACTGTTAATCCGCAGGTCCCTGGTTCGAGTCCAGGTCGGGGAGCCAGAATTCGGAAGGCCACGTTGAAAAACGTGGCCTTTTTTGTTTTTGCGCCGCCGGCGCAGGCGTCATGGCGGGCATAAGAATTTCCCATGGGAATCTGGACATGTGCTTGCTTGCCCTATATAATACGGCCTCTTTTCCCTGATAGCTCAGTTGGTAGAGCGACGGACTGTTAATCCGCAGGTCCCTGGTTCGAGTCCAGGTCGGGGAGCCAGAACATCAGCAGTATCGAAAAGCCCAGCCATTATGGTTGGGCTTTTTGCGTTTCAGAGCCTGCATGAGGCATCCGTGTCATCACTCTTGATCCAGCGCAGAGGCCGCCCGGCGCCCGGCGCTATGCTGGAGGCGACAAGGCGCCGGCAGGCCTGTCATCGCCTTCAACTTCCTGGTGGGGCTGAAATGGATGAGGTCACAAGTGTTGGGTCGGCAACGATCGTGCTCGTGCATGGCGGTTTTGTCGATGGGTCGGGTTGGGAAGGCGTTTACCGGGCGCTGCGTGACGAGGGTTGCCACGTTGCCATTGTGCAAAACCCAACGCTATCGCTGGCGGACGATGTGGCCGCGACCGTGCGGGTCATCGCCGCGTCGCCGGGTCCCGTGGTCCTCGTCGGCCATTCGTATGGCGGCGCCGTGGTCACGCAAGCGGGGAACGATCCCAAGGTCAAGGCATTGGTCTACATCGCGGCGTTTGTGCCGGATCAAGGCGAGTCTGTCGATTCCTTGCTGAAGAATGCCCCGCCTGGCGCGCCGGTGCCGCCGATCTTGCCGCCGCACGATGGCTTCCTGTTGCTCGACCAGAAAAAGTTTGCGGCCGCCTTCGCGGCCGATGTGCCCAGGGACAAGGCCCGTTTCATGGCGGCATCGCAAGTGCCCTGGGGAGTGGCCGCGCTGACCGGCGTGGTCAGCGCGCCAGCGTGGAGGAGCAAGCCCAGCTGGTACCTGGTCGCGACCGAGGACAAGATGATTGCACCGGCGATGCAACGCGAGATGTCCGAACGCGCGGGCTCGAAGGCGGTCGAAGTCGCCGGCAGCCATGCCATTTACATTTCGCAAGCCCATGCGGTGGCGACGCTGATCCGCAAGGCCGCCGCCAGCATTGCCGGCGGCCAGGCCAGCCTGTCGGCTTGCGGGAGTGACGTCACGTGACGGGGCGTGGTATCAGGACTTCGGCGCCGCATCCAATGTCTTGATGATGGCTTCCTGGAACTGCACCGGTTCATCCTGGTGAATTTGATGCCCGGAATGGTCAAAGAAAAACAGCCCCTTCTTTGGCGCCTTCAATGTCTCAAAATACGCTTGCGTGATCCTGGTCGAGGTCTGGATATCGTTTTTGCCGACGAAGAAATACACGGGGCAGTCAACGCTCTTCAAGGTCCTGGGCAGATCGATGTTCATGACTTCGTTCCAGACTGGCGACCAGGTTTTCGACCATTGAAGAAAGCCCGTCTTGAAGCCCTCGCTCGTGGCAAATTCCTTGCCATCCTTGTAAAAAAGCCATTTCCTTAAATAAAACATGCTTTCGTCACTTGCAAACGGGAAACTGACGCTGTCCAGTTCCTGGCTGGCGACGGCATTGTCCTTGAAATGGACTTTCAAGGTTTTCAGCAATTCTTTCTCGCTTTCCAGCTGGCTCACGACAGGATTGGAAGCGAAATAGGCATGCAGCAGTTCCGGATGATGCTTGACGATATAAAAGCCCAGGACGTTGCCCCAGGAACTGCCCAGCAAGTATATTTTTTCCTGCTTGAGCTCTTTTTGTAGAAACGTGATGACCTGGTACGTGTCCTGTTCCATCTGCGCGACGGAAGGCTGGCTTGGCGATGGATTCAGTTTCAGGGTTTTTCCCGCATCGCGCTGGTCCCATTGCACAAGCGTAAATCTCTTTTTCAGGATGGCGGTAAACGCATCCGCATTCTTCATCATCGAACTTCCCGGCCCGCCCGATAAAAAGAGAAGAGCAGGCTTGTTGGAGTCATCTGTTTTGATTTCCACAAACTGCTTTATCCCGCCAATGTCGGGAGTCAGCAGCGCGTCGATGGCACGCGGAACGGGTTGTGCTTTACATGCATAAAATGGGATCAAGGCGATGAATAACACGGCCAGTATGCTGTTTTTTGTCATGGGCTGGTATGGATGGTTGCTTGCAGGTATGGAGTGTCCATGTAGGATATTATCCGAATAACATGTTGCATATAAAAAATATCTGCAGCGCGTCCGCAGTGGCGCCATGGCGGGCCGCGGCCTGTGTCTTTTCCCGTTTTGCGCTATCCTGAATGCAACCCCATAGGAGAGTTGCCACCATGACCTGTTCCATTCCCCTGCGCCATATCGTCCTGTGTGATTTTCTTGAGGACATCACACCGGCCAAGCATGCCGAGCTGGTCTATGAGTTTTCCCAGCTTAAGAACCGCATTCCCGGCGTGCTGCAATTCGAATGGGGGCCGAACGTCAGCCCGGAAGGCCTCGATGACGGCTTTACCGATTGCTTCAGCTTGAGCTTTGCCGATACGGGCGCGCGCGATGCGTATCTGACCCATGCGGCGCACCAGGCTTTTGTCGAGCTGCTTAAGCCATGGCTGGGCCGCGTACTCGTGTTCGACTATCATCCGCAGGAAAATCCCGGCTGAGAGGCGCCGCGCATAAATTTTTTCGCGTAAATCTGGACAACTGAAAATTTGCGCTATAGAATGCGGCCTCTTTTCCCTGATAGCTCAGTTGGTAGAGCGACGGACTGTTAATCCGCAGGTCCCTGGTTCGAGTCCAGGTCGGGGAGCCAGAACATCAGCAGTATCGAAAAGCCCAGCCCTTAGCGGTTGGGCTTTTTGCATTGTGACATTTCACGCAGATTTGCCAAAAAGCATCTGTCATACTGCATGGCACATTTGCTGCCTCCGGATGAACACAAGCCTCCCTATGAAGAATATTTGCGCCCTGGTGCTGATGCTGGCCGCCGGCATCGTCTACGCGCCCCTTGCTGGCGGCCAAGGACGCCAGCCGCCATCCGAAGCAAAGGTCAAGCAGCAGATCATCGCCGAGTCGATTGCCGCCTATCCTGGGCGCTGCCCCTGTCCCTACAATGCCGCCAGGAATGGCAGCGCTTGCGGGGGACGCAGCGCATGGAGCAGGAAGGGCGGTTACGCCCCCCTTTGCTACGAACGCGAAATCAGCAGCGAGATGGTGCGCAAGTGGCGCGAGGAAAATGCCGCCGCGCTGTGACTATTGCCCCATGCGCAACGCTTCCAGCGCCAGATAGGCCGGTTGCAACTGCGCGGCGATGGGGGCCAGGCCGTGTGCCGCGGACACTGGCGAGTCGCCGTGGTAGGCCGTGCCGTATTTCGCGTGCACGCCGCCGCGTGCACGCATCGCTTGCCGCTGCGTCGCTGTGGGGGCGATGCCGAAGCGGGGCAGCAAGTCGCTGAACAGGATGTCCGGCAATTGACTGTAGTTGATTAACTGCAATTGGCAGGCGGCTGCATGGGGCAGGGCGGCGTCGAACAGGCTGGCCAGCACCAGGCCCGTATACCCATCGAGATCGCCCGGCGCCAGCTGGTGCGCGGGCAGCGGCAGCTGGGCCGGGGGCAGCGTGCCAGGCGCCATTTGCGGGCCGCGCTGGCGCTGGTGCGAGGCCAGCACGGCGTGCGGTTCGCGGTAGACGAACAGGCAGGGCGTGCCGGGAAACGCCTGGCGCAGCAGGTCCAGGCTGTGGATGTGCCAGCAATCGAACTTGATGAGGAAATGCGTCTCCTCGCCCGTGCGGCGCTGGCCCAGGGCCAGGATGGCCTGGCGCAGCAGGGCGATGCCGGCGGCCGGGTCCGCACCGTCGTGATACAGGCGCAGCAGTGAGTCGACGACGGGCGGCTCGGACATGACTATGCATTGCGGCAACGACGCCAGCAGCTGGCTCAGCAAGGTTGAGCCGCAGCGCGAGACGTGGAAGATGAAGGCGTCGGGCGCCAGGCAATCGTCGAAGCTGGCCAGCGCCGAGGCGGGCGTGCGGCAGAAGCGGCGTTCGTCCGGCTGCTGGGACTTGAGCGTGTTGACAAAGAACGCGTCGGTGAAGCGCCGCTGCCCCAGATGGCGCCAGCAGACGGATACGTCGCCCGTTTGCGCATCGCGTTCGGCGTACACGGGAAACCAGTGCCGCATCGCCATGCCGGCCTGCCAGGCCAGCGCTTCTCCCCTGGCCAGATATTGTTCCTGCTGGGCAAGGCCGTACATGGCTGTCATGCCGCCGCTCCCCGGGCCCGTGCCGCCAGTTCGCTGGCCAGCGCCAGCGAGGCTGGCGTCGGGACGGCGCGCAGCTGGGCAATGATGGCTTGCACATTGCCATCATGGATGTTGGCGTCACCATACTTGGGCCGCGCCTTCGGCACGAAGCCGGCGGCGGCAAACAGCGCTTCCAGCCAGCCGTTGCTGACGCAGTCGAGCACGAGGTGGATGCGCGGCGCGCTTCCCTGGTTGTGCACCGCGTGCAGGCAGCTGGCGTCCATGTACCAGGCGTGTCCGGCAGTAAAATGCACGGTCTCGCCATCGATGGTAAACAGCACTTGCGGTGAGGTGTAGATGGGGATGTGGACGCGGATCAGGCCATCGGCCAGCGATGTGCCGGCGTCGCGGTGCGCGCGGATGAGGGCGCCCGGCGCCAGCGCCAGCAGGCGCGCGGAGTTGATCTCGCAGGCAAAGCTGGCGAGCACCTCGCGCAGGCAGGGGCAGCGCGCCAGTTGCGGCGTGCCGGCATAGGCGGCGCCATCGACGGGCATGATGTGGCCGGCTGCCCCGCCGGGCGAGCGCAGCGGCACGCAGCTCCAGCCCTGGTCGTAGGCGCCCGTATTGAAATGGCTGAGCCACTCGCCGGCGGCGAACTGGTCGCTGTCGCGCTGCATGCGCGCCACGTCAAAGTGCAGCGGCAGCTGCAGCCAGGTGCTGGGTGGATTCGGCGCCGGCACTATGGCGCGCTCCATTCCAGTTGTTCCTGCACCTCGTTTTCCCCGCGCAGGCGAAAACCCAGCCGCTGGTACAGCGCGCGCGCGGCGGTGTTGCTTTTATTGACGGCAAGGTGGATATCCCGCTGCTCCGCGCCCGCTTGCGCCTGCAGGCCGCGCAGCACGGCGCTGCCGGCGCCCTGGCCTTGCGCGGCGGGCAGGATGGCGATGTCGACCAGGTGCAGCACCTGGTCCTGGCGGTCCAGGATCAGGCGGCCGATGGGGGTGTCGCCTTGCTGCAGCACCAGATACGCGGCGTGCGGATACGCTTGCCGATAGCCGTGGCTTTGCATGCGGCGCTGCATGGCGATCAGCTGTTCGATAACGGCGGGATCGGCCGGCATCTGGCGCAGGTCGTCGCGCGTGGAGCTGTACAGCGCGGCAGCAAAATCATCGTCGTCGTCGCGCTGGGCGCGCAACTGGTAGGGGGCGGGCAGGCTGGCGAGGGTGAGGTCGGAATGCGGCATGGCGTGCATCGGTGCTCCGGTAGGGCGTTGCGGATGGTGGCGGATGGTGGCAAATCAGCAGACGTTTATTTATTTGCTATGCTGCCAATTTTTCCGCGTACTTGCAATCATTTCAAGGAAGCCGCCATGTATTCTGTCTTTATCTTGCCATGCCCGTGGAGCCGCGCGTGAATCCGGCACGCGCGGAACTGGCCGCCATCGCGGCCGCGCTGTGCGATCCGCAGCGCTCGCTGGCCAGCCTGGTCGGCGACACGGTGCAGCTGCGCCAGCTGGTGGAACGCCACTCGCGCTTGTCCATGGACGGGCCGGACGGCTTGCGCGATGGCGAAAGCTTCCTGCCCAGCGGCTGGGCTATCTCGCCAGTGCAGGCGGGACTGTGCGCGCGCGAGCCGTACCGCAGCGCCGCCTTCATCCAGGGGCTGGCGCTGGCCGTGCGCGAGCGCCTGGACGCGAGCGGCGGACGGCCCGTGCGCGTGCTGTATGCGGGCTGCGGCCCGTTTGCCTTGCTGGCCTTGCCCGTGATGGCCGTGCTGGACGCCAGCCAGGTGCGGTTTGCCATCCTCGACGTGCATGCCGAGACCCTGGCGTATGCGCGCGACATGATTGCGGCCCTGGGCCTGGATAGCCATGTGACGGCATACATTTGCGCCGACGCGGCCGCCTGGCGCATTCCTGCCGGCGCCATGCCGGACGTGATCGTCAGCGAAACCATGAATACGGCGCTGGGCAAGGAGCCGCAGGTGGCCATCCTGCGCAATCTGCACGCGCAGGCGCCTGTGGCGGCGCTGCTGCCGGCAGCCGTCACCGTGCACCTGGGCCTGGTCCGGCGTGCGCCGGATGCGCCGTGCACGGACTGGGGCCGCATATTTGCGCTCGATGCGGACGCCTTGCGCGCCTGGCAGGAGACACAGGACGGGCGGGGCGACCGCTTGCCGGCCGCCAGCATCCGCCTGCCCGAGGTGCTGCAGCAGGCGCCGCGATTGCTGACGCGCATCCGCGTGCATGGCGACATCGTCCTGGGCGACCACGATTGCAGCCTGAACCTCCCATTGCCTTTGCCGGGCAAGCCGACCCTGGCGGGCGGCAGCGTGCTCGATTTCCATTACCGGCTGGGGAGCCAGCCGGGATTGGCATTTTGCCTGAGCGAAACGCCGGAAGTGCACAAGGAAAATCCTCAGTAGTAATACTACATTGGCAGACAATTTACTTCTGTAGGATAATATGGAACCGGTTCCATATGCGCAAACGCAATGTAACGCAATCATCGAAGTCAACAAAACAACAAGTCTTGCGGGAGTCTCATGAACTATCCAGGCAGCCAACCATTTGCAACATCCGTTTCATCCCTTCCCCGCATCAGCCGCCGCCACGCCCTGATCGGCCTGGCCGCCTTGCTGGCGCAGGCCGGTTTCTGGAGCAATCCCCTGTCGGCCGCCATGCAGGCGCCGGCCAGCGCTGCGGCGCCCGGCTTGGCGCCCGCCACCATGCTGTTCTACAGCTTGTCGCAAACGATCACGGGCCACCGCGACCTGTCCGCCGCGACGGCGGCGCGCATCGAGCAAGCCATGCGCGTCAACGTGCCCGGCTTTGCCGAGCGCTTGCCGCAGCTGGGCGCGCTGCTCGTCACGGGCCAGGAAGCCAAGGCGCTGCTGGCGGCCGCCACCGCTGCGGACGCCGGCTTGCGCGAGTTGGCGCTGGCCATCGTCGCCGCCTGGTACACGGGCACCGTCGCCGGCAATGCGGCGCAGGGCACGAAGTCCATCGTCGTCGCGTATGCGGAAGCCTTGATGTACCGCACGGTGGCCGATGGCCAGGTCGTGCCCACCTATTGCAATTACGGCCCCTTGTGGTGGCTGAAGGCGCCGCCGGCCGTGGGCGTCTCCGCGCCCGTGGCGCCCAAACCCGTACCGGCCCCGGCCACTACCGGCACTCCCGAACCGAAAGACAAGCAAGCAAAATGAAATCCCCCCAATTCAAGAGTAATGGCGACGTCGTCGCCGATGTCGTCATCGTCGGCACGGGTGTCGTCGGCGCCATGATGGCCGACCAGCTGGCCGCGCAAGGCCATTCCGTGATCATGCTGGAAGCGGGCCTGCGCATCGAGCGGGGGCAAGCCGTGGAAAACTGGCGCAACATGCCGTTCGAGAACCGCGTCGGCTCCGACTTCCAGGGTCTGTATCCGCAGGCGGATAACGCGCCCGCGCCCCTGTATTTCCCGAAGAATAACTACGTGGAATTGTCCGGCCCCAGCGGCAGCAGTTTCCAGCAGGGCTATCTGCGCACGGTGGGCGGCACGACCTGGCACTGGGCGGCGTCGTGCTGGCGCCACTTGCCGTCCGACATGCGCATGAAAAGCGATTACGGCGTCGGGCGCGACTGGGCTATTTCTTACGATGAACTGGAACCGTACTATTGCCGCGCCGAGCAGGAAATGGGCGTGGCCGGCCCCAACGATCCCGCCTTGCAGTCGCCCAGCGAGCGCAGCGCGCCGTATCCGATGGACATGGTGCCCTGGGGCTATGGCGACAAGCGCTTCGCCGAAGTGGTCAACCCGCACGGCTACCGTTCCGTGCCGATCCCGCAAGGCCGTTCGACGCGCCCGTGGCAGGGCCGTCCCACCTGCTGCGGCAACAACAATTGCCAGCCGATCTGCCCGATTGGCGCCATGTACAACGGCATCCACCACGTGGAGCGGGCCGAGCTGAAAGGCGCGGGCGTGCTGGCCGAGGCCGTCGTCTACCGTATCGACACGGACCAGAACAACCGCGTGACGGCCGTGCACTGGTATGACGCCAATAAACAGTCGCACATGGCGACGGGCAAGGCCTTCGTGATTGCCTGTAACGGCATCGAAACGCCCCGTTTGCTGCTCCTGGCGGCCAACCGGAACAATCCGAACGGCATCGCCAACAGTTCGGATCAAGTGGGCCGCAACATGATGGACCATTCGGGCTTCCACTGTACCTTCCTCGCCAATGAGCCGATCTGGACGGGCCGTGGCCCCGCGCAAAGCAGTTGCCTCGTGGGCCCGCGCGACGGCGCCTTCCGCGCGCAGTATTCGGCCAACAAGATGATCCTGAACAATATCACCAGGGTCGGACCTGCTACGCAGCAATCCCTGAAGCTGGGCCTGGTGGGCAAGGATCTCGACGACGAGATCCGCCGCCGCGCCGCGTTCGGCGTGGACCTGTCGATCAGCCTGGAACCGCTGCCTGAAGCGCACAACCGTTTGACCTTGAGCAAGACGCGCAAGGACCCGCTGGGCCTGGCCTGTCCCGACATTTATTACGACGTGGGCGACTACGTGCGCGATGGCGCGAAGGCAGCGCATGCGCAGCTCGAACACATCGGCAAGCTGTTCGGCGCCGTGGAATTCCATATCACCGAGAGCCTGAACGCGAACAACCACATCATGGGCGGCGTCATCATGGGCAGTAACCGTCTTGACTCCGTGGTCGACGGCAATTGCCGCGCCCACGACCACGCCAATTTGTGGCTGCCGGGCGGCGGCGCCATGCCGTCGGCCAGCGTCGTCAACACCACCCTCAGCATGGCCGCGCTCGGCTTGCGCGCGGCCGACGACATCGCCCGCACCCTGGCAAGGGAGGCAGCATGATGCGCCGTTTCTTGCTGGGCCTGACCCTGGCGGCCGGCTTGCCGCTGGCCGCGCGTGCTTTACCACCTGTGCCGCCGGCGCCGCCCGTCACCCTGACGCCGGACCGTCCGGCCGCGCCTGCCGCAAGCACAGCCGCCAAGCCCGATGCACGCCTGGAGCGGGGCCGCTACCTGGCCATCGCGGCCGATTGCATGGCCTGCCATACGGCAGCGGGCGGCAAGCCGTATGCGGGCGGCTACGCCATCGATTCCCCGCTGGGCACGATTTATGCCACGAATATCACGCCATCGAAAAAAGGCGGCATCGGCCATTACACGGAAAGCGACTTTGCGCGCGCCCTGCGCGAAGGCGTGCGCGCCGATGGCAGCCATCTGTACCCGGCCATGCCCTACACCAGCTACGCGCAGCTGACGGACGGGGACGTGGGCGACCTGTATTACTACTTCATGCAGGCCGTCCAGCCCGTCGATGAACCGGCGCGCCAGACGGCCCTGCCATTCCCGTTCAATGTGCGCCTGTCGATGCTGGGCTGGAATACTTTGTTCCTCGACAATAAACGCTTTGTGCCAGATCCAGGCAAGAGCGCGCAGATCAACCGCGGTGCCTACCTGGCCGAAGGCCTGGCGCACTGCAGCGCCTGCCATACGCCGCGCAACGCGCTGATGGCGGAAATCGGCAGCCAGACCCTGGCGGGCGCCTCGCTCGGCTCCTGGCATGCGCCGAACATCACGTCCGACAAGGTCAGCGGCATCGGCGCGTGGACGGATGCGGAACTCACGGCCTACCTGAAGACGGGTCACGTGGAGGGCAAGGGACAGGCGGCGGGCGGCATGGCCGAGGCCATCCAGAACAGCCTGCAATTTTTGCGCGACGATGACGTGGCCGCCATCGTCGCGTGGCTGCGCACGGTGCCGCCCGTGCGCGCGCCGGGGCAGACCAGGGCGGCCTTCAGCCATGGCAGTGCCGCCAGCGAGGAAGCGGTATTGCGCGGCATGACCGGTGCCACCGAGCGCCATTCCTTGAATAGCGGCGCCGTGCTGTTTTCCGGCTATTGCGCCAGCTGCCATTCGGCCAGCGGCGCCGGCAGCACGGGGCAAAGCTACCCGGCCCTGTTCAACAACACGGCGACGGGCGGCAACACGCCGGCCAACCTGGTCTCGGCCATCCTGTTTGGCGTCGAGCGCAAGATCGAAGGGGAAGAGCACGAAGCGTTCATGCCCCGTTTCGACCAGCGCTCCTACGTGCAGCCCTTGACGGACGAGCAGATCGCCTCGATCGCCAATTACGTGCTGAAACAGTATGGCAACCCGGACGTGTCGGTGACGCCCGCCTACGTGGCGCAGGCACGCAGCGGCGGCGAAAAACCGCTGCTGGCGCGCGTGCAGCCGTTCATGCTTCCGGGCGGCATCGTGGGTATCTTGCTGGTGATCGCGCTGTTTGTGTGGCTGCGCCGGCGCCGTCAAGGCAAGGAATAAGTGTCGAAACGGCGGCGAATATGAACGTTGGGCGCAACTTGCAGTAAAATGCAGGCTGAAAAATGGTTACGAGCAATCGTAGCCATTTTTTATTCTGCCCCGATCCTGGCGATTGTTTCCGCCTCATTTGAAAATTGACAATGTCCCATTCCCTGCATCACCAATTCTTGCGTTTCGCCGCCGTCGGCGCTTCCGGCACGGCCGTGCAATACAGCGTGCTGTGGGGTGGCGTGGAATGGGCCGGCATCAGCGCCGCCGCCGCTTCCGGCATCGGCTACATCATGGGTTCCGTCGTCAACTACCTTCTCAATTACTTTTTCACGTTTAAAAGCGACAAGGGGCACGGCGAGGCGGCCAGCAAGTATTTCACCCTGCTGGGCATCGGCTGGTGCATCAATACGGGGCTGATGTGGCTGCTGGTGCACCAGCTGGGCTGGTATTACTGGCTGGCGCAGGTGCTGGCGACGGGCATCGGGCTGGTCTGGAATTTCGCGGGCAGCCGCTGGTGGGCCTTCAAGCCGGCCGGCGCGCCAGGCAAGTAATCAAGTAATCAAGTAAGCAAGCAAGTAGTTGTTGCAAGAAAAAAAGATGCGCATAGTCCAAGACCAGGCGCGCGGTTTTACCAAAACAAGGGGTTAATCATGCAGTTCCTGGAACGCTATTTCAAACTGAAGGACAACGGGACCAATGTGCGCACGGAGCTGCTGGCCGGCCTGACCACGTTCCTGACGATGGCCTACATCATCTTCGTCAACCCGTCCATCCTCGGCGACGCGGGCATGCCGAAAGACTCCGTGTTTGTCGCCACCTGCCTGGCGGCCGCCATCGGCACCCTGATCATGGGCCTGTACGCGAACTATCCGATCGCGCTGGCGCCGGGCATGGGCCTGAATGCGTATTTCTCGTACACGGTCGTCAAGGGCATGGGCATGAGCTGGGAAGTGGCGCTGGGCGCCGTCTTCATTTCCGGCTGCCTGTTCATCCTGGTCAGTCTGTTCAAGGTGCGCGAAATGATCATCAACAGCATCCCGCCCGCGCTGCGCACGGCCATCACGGTGGGTATCGGCCTGTTCCTGGCCATCATTTCGCTGAAAAGCGCCGGCGTGGTGGTGTCGAACCCCGCCACCATCATCGCTTTGGGCGACTTGCACCAGGCGGCGCCCATCCTGGCCATTCTCGGTTTCTTCATCATCGTCGCGCTGGACCGCCTGAAAGTGCCGGGCGCCATCCTGATCGGCATCCTCACCATCACCGTCGCCAGCTTCTTCTTCGGCGGCAACCAGTTCAACGGCATCGTCTCGGCGCCGCCCGCCATCGAACCGACCCTGTTCAAGCTCGACATCATGGGCGCGCTGTCGATCGGCATCGTCAACGTGGTGCTGGTATTTTTCCTGGTGGAATTGTTCGATGCGACGGGCACCCTGATGGGCGTGGCCAACCGTGCCGGTTTGTTGAAAGACGGCAAGATGGAGCGCATGAACAAGGCCTTGCTGGCCGACAGTACGGCGATTGCCGCCGGCGCCTGCCTGGGCACATCCAGCACCACGGCCTTCGTGGAAAGCGCTGCCGGCGTGCAAGCGGGTGGCCGCACGGGCTTGACGGCCGTGGCCGTGGCGCTGCTGTTCCTGGGCAGCCTGTTCTTCGCCCCGCTGGCGCACACGGTGCCGCCGTACGCGACGGCGCCCGCGCTGCTGTATGTGGCGTGCCTGATGCTGCGCGAACTGACGTATATCGACTGGGATGACAGCACGGAAAGCATTCCTGCCGCCATCACGGCGCTGATGATGCCGTTTACCTATTCGGTGGCCAGCGGCGTGGCCTTCGGCTTCATCACCTATGCGGTATTGAAACTGTTGACGGGCAAGGGCAAGCAAGTGTCCGTGGTGGCCTACATCATCGCCGCCATCTTCCTGTTCAAGTTTATCTACCTGGGCGAATAGCCGGCAGAGCAGGGCAGCCGCCGGTCATCCGGCGCTGCAATTGCCAAAAAAAGGCCGCCCGGGCACCAGCAGGGCGGCTTTTTTTTGGGGCGCGACTTACATCAGCAGCGCGGCCACCAGGTCTTTTTTGGCGTCGCCGGCGCTGCCGTCGAAGCGCAAGGCCGCTTCCACGTGCGCCAGGTGCTCGACCATCAGGCGCGCCGCCAGGTCGGCGTCACCGCTGCGCGCCGCGTCGAGAAAACGGCCGTGTTCATCGCACGAGCAGGCCGCGGCGTGGCCCGACTGGTACAGCATGGTGATGAGCGAGCTGCGTCCCACCAGTTCGCGCACGATGTCGCGCAGCACGGCGTTGCCGGCGATGTCGGCCAGCAAGACGTGGAAGTCGCCCAGCAGTTGCGAGCGCAGCGGCGTCGCTTGCGCCAGCGCAAGGCGTTCCGCTTTCAGGTGCCGCTCCAGCATCCGGTAGTCGGCGGGTCTGGCCCGCGCGACGAATGCGCGCGCCAGGGCCGCTTCGATGATGCGCCGCGCGGCGAAGATGTCGCGCGCTTCCGCTTCGGTGGGCTGGCTGACGAAGGCGCCCTTGTCGGGCACCATACGGATCAGTTTGTCTTTCGAGAGTATGAGCAGGGCGGCGCGGATCTTGGTGCGGCTGACGCCATACAGCCGGCACAGCGCTTCTTCGCGCAGCCGCGTGCCGGGCGGTAATTGGCGCGCCACGATGGCGGCCGCCATATGCTCGGCAATTTCCGCCGAACTGTCGCCGCTGCCGGGCTTGTCCACCAGGGATGCGCTTGATTCTGTCATGTCGGATGAGAGCAGTCAGCCAGGGGCAAGGCTGAGCCTTGCAAGCGCATGTCCGCGCGGCGGCGTGGTTGACGCCCCGCTGCCGGCATGCCGTTGTGTGCCTTCCATATCGGCAAGGCATGGCTATTCTACTAGCTTGCCTGGCGGCGCGCAGACGGGCGCAGCAGCAGCCCGCAAGCTTGCTGGCGCAAGGGCCTGTTTTTGCCGGCATGCAGCAACAACTGGACATGAGAAATTTTGACGTATATAATTCGGCCTCCTTTCCCTGATAGCTCAGTTGGTAGAGCGACGGACTGTTAATCCGCAGGTCCCTGGTTCGAGTCCAGGTCGGGGAGCCAGAACAAGCAGTAACAAAGGGCCACGTGGCAACACGTGGCCCTTTTGTCATGCGCGCACGGTTTTCAGCCATGCTTGCCATCCCGTCAGTGCATCAACGGCCTGCACGATGCCGGCCCGCTGGTGGCAGGGGCATGCGCAGCTTGTCCCGGATCAGGGATCGACAAATACGTCGAAACGCACCTTGAGCGGGCTGCCCCAGGAGATTTCCACCCAGGCCCGGAAGCCGCCGTTATATGGCGCGATGTTGTATACGGCCATGCGGGCGGCGCCAATGAAACGGTCCTGGGCATTCGCGCCATATTCGCTGATGTTGAGAAATACGCGCGAATTGGCGTGCACATTGGCATTGGTGAAGTTGACAGAAGGATGCACGCCATTGGCCGTCCACGTGTAGTAGGTGGTGAAGGCGGCGGGGCTCAGGTTCAAGTCCTGTGCGGCCGCGCCTTTGGCGCTTTGGCCTTCCTGTTCCATCGGCGCATCGGTTTCTTCCAGTGCCAGGTTGCTGCCGGTGCGATGTTCTACTTTCATTTCCATGATGTACTCCTGATCGATAGTTTGGACGCCGCGCCTGTCGTCGTGCGGCAAGACGCCCTATCTGTTGCCGTGACGGCCAGTGTCACGTCCTGGCTGATAAGGTAGCCGCCTGCTCCATGCTGTTGGAGTAAGCCATTCTAGGCAAACGCGCGGGCAAAAAGCGCGCGGCGCCGCTGGAAAAACAGCGCGAACTTGTGCTGGCGCAAACACCTTGCAGGCAAGGGGTGAGATCTTTTCCAGCTGGCTATTTTTACGGGGACGCCACGCATGCCGCGCAGGACAATGGCACAATAGGCCCAGCCGACCTGCCGATGCGCAACCTGTTGCGAGCCTAGCCCATGCCGATACTGAACCTGAGTGCCGAAACCGATATCTATTACGAGCTGATCGACGGCGATCCCGCCAAGCCCTGCCTGGTATTCCTGCACGAGGGCCTCGGCTGTTGTGCGATGTGGAAAGACTTCCCCGCGCAGCTCTGCCAGGCGACGGGCTGCCGCGGCTTGCTGTATGACCGCCACGGCTATGGACAGTCGTCGCCGCTGGCGGCGCGCCGCCAGCTCCATTACCTGCACGACTACGCGTTGTGCGAGCTGCCGCAGGTGCTCGCGGCACTGCTGCCGGGGCAGGACCATTTTCTCGTCGGCCACTCCGATGGCGGCAGCATCGCCCTGATCTATGCGGCGCAGCAGCCGCCGCGCTTGCGCGGCATCATCACCGAAGCGGCGCACGTGTTTGTCGAAGGCATCACGCTCGATGGCATCCGCGTGGCCGACGCGGCGTTTGGCGCGGGCAAGCTGCGCGCGCTGGCGAAATACCATGGCGACAAGACGGAAACCATCTTCAAGGCCTGGTCGGAGACTTGGCTCAGCTATGGTTTCCAGTTCTGGAATATCGAGTACCTGCTGCCCTCCGTCGAATGTCCGGCGCTGGTGGTGCAGGGCAGCGAGGACCAGTACGGCAGCGCGGCCCAGGTCGATACGATCGTGGCGCAGGCCCTCAACGCCATGCCCGCCATGGTCGAGCAGTGCGGCTATACGCCGCACCAGGAGCAGCCGCAGGCATTGCTGGCGCTGATGGAAGGCTTTTTGCAAGGCCGCATGGACGCGGCCGCTCACCCGAGAAACCCATGCTAGACCACCTCGATCACCTGGTATTGACCACCCGCGACAAGCGCGCCTGTATCGATTTCTATACGCGCGTGCTGGGCATGCAGCTGGAAACGTTTGGCGCCGGCCGCCACGCCTTCAAGTTTGGCGCGCAAAAAATCAATCTGCATGAGGCCGGCAAGGAATTCCTGCCCAAGGCGGACTTGCCCACGCCCGGCGCGCTGGACCTGTGCTTCATCGCCGCCGTGCCGCTCGACGTCTTCATCGCCCACCTGGCGGCGCTGGGGATTGCCATCGAGGAAGGACCGGTGGCCCGCACGGGCGCCAACTGGCCCATCCGTTCTATCTATCTGCGCGACCCGGACCGCAACCTGATCGAAGTCTCCGAACGCGCCTGAGCTTCCCCCGGGCACTCAATGGCAGGCGGGATCGCTGTCCCAGCGGCCCGAGCAGATGCGCGAACGGCACAGCATGCCTTCGATCAGGCCCAGCTGCTGACAGCGCCGCAACAGCTCCTCCGTTTCCTGCTCCTGCTGGCGCAGCACGACGTCGCGCACGGGCGGCACCGTGCCTTCCTGCCGGTGCGCATGGGCGACCATCGCCGTCAGCAGGGCGACGTCGCTGTCGCCGGGCGCGGCAGCCGGCTTCGCTCCCGGTGGACGGGCGGCCGCCAGGCGCGCGGGCGGCGGCGCCAGGCGCGGCGCGTTTGCGCTTGCTGCAGTGGCGGACGCCGCAGGCACGGGCGGTCCCGCCATATTCACGATGGTGGCCGCCTGCGCCGCGTGCGGCAACACCGTTGGCGCTGGCACCACGGGCACCGTCATGGCCGTGGCGGGGGTTGTCGGCAGGGGCAGGGGCAGGACCTCCGTGTCGTAGGCAAGCACGGCCGTGATCAGTACCGCCAGGCACAGCGCGCCGGCCGCCCAGTGCCGCCAGCCGGGGCGCCAGCGCAGGGCCGGCATGGCCGCGGGTGCGGCGACGCCGTGTTCGAGCTGCGACAGGATGCCCTTGCCTTCGATGCGCGCGCCAGCCGCGCCGGCCTTGCTCAGCAGGTCAGGACCGCGTGTCTGGCCAGCCCCGGTTTTCAGTAAAGACAAAATATCACCTCCGCAGTGGATCAAATTCGACTGACCTTGATGTAAACCGTGCTCATGCGGACCACGGACGCCTACGATCTAGCGATACCGCCGGGAAATTGCTTGCCCGGCCCCGCCGATTCCCGTCACGGAGCGCCCCATGTTCGTCGCCCTGGTCCTGATGTATTTCCTGCTCGCCTGTTTTGCCTGCTGGCTGCTGCTGTTTCCCGGCGGCCGCGCCATCGTGCTGCATACGCTCGTCAACCTGGGCTGGCGCATGCAGCGGCGCGCGCAGGGGCTGCAGCGGGGCGGCGGCGCGCAGTGGCAGCGCGTGCAGCGGCACACGGGCTCGGGCATGGCGCGCGCCTGGCGGCTGCTGTGGCGGCATCGCTGGCTGAGCCTGGCAGGCAGCGTGCTGGTGATCGTGCCGCCCCTGCTGGCCTGGCTGTCCAGCGACCGCATCGCCCTGCGCGGCTATGCCGATCAGCAACACGCGATCAATGACCAGGTCAGCGACCTGCTGAAAGGCGAGCAGCTGGTGCCGCCGCCGGCCTTGCCGCCGCTGCTGTTTTCCACGGCGGAGGTGACGCAGCTGCGTCCGCTGCTGGGCGGGGCCAGCCGCAACTGGCAATTGCTCGACCACGATTACGCGCAGCGCCTGCTGCTGGTCTTCAAGATCATGAAGGACGTGCATGGCTACGACATGGTCTTGCTGGAGGGCTACCGCAGCCCGGCACGCCAGGACCAGCTGGCGGCGGCCGGGCCGAACGTGACCAACGCCCGGGCGTTTCAAAGCTATCACCAGTACGGCCTGGCCGCCGATTGCGCATTCATGCATGAAGGAAAGCTCATCATTTCTGAAAAAAATGCCTGGGCCATGCGCGGCTACCGTTTATATGGCGTGACGGCCGAATCGGTGGGCCTGCGCTGGGGCGGGCGCTGGACCATGATGGATTTTGGCCACACGGAATTGCCGCAACCGCGCGTGCTGGGCAAGTAAGCCGCGCCAGCCATTCTAGCGCCGCGTACCGGGCTGATTTTCGCTGCTGCAAGCTTGCTTGCGCAGCGTCAATGGCGTGCCGGTGCCTGCCGCGTGCTGGCGCCTGGTACTTGTCATATGTCAACAAAGACCTGGCGCATTGCTGTCAGCATGGGCCGAATCCGCCTTGCTGCGCGGCGGCATTCCTCCTGCTTTGCGACCTCACTCTGGGCTCATCATGCTGCGACGACTCTGGCATTTCCTCACCTACAGCCGCAATCTGACCATCTTCGGCTTCGTGGCGCTGGCCGTGACACTGTACCTGGGGGCCGAGGCGCTGGAAGTGGCGCTGATCTGGGCGCTGGCCTTGCTGCTGCTGGCTTTTCTCACCTGGCTGGGCCTGTGGCTGTGGCGCCGGCGCCGCGCGCGGCGCAATGCGCAGGCGCTGGGCCAGGCCATCCTCAACGAGGCCGAGATCGCCGCCGCGCAGGCGGCCTCGTCCTCGACGGCCGGCAGCACGCAGCAGGGCGAACTCGACGCCGTGCGCACGGGCATGCTGGCCGCCATCGAGACCATCAAGACGTCCAAGCTGGGTCTCAAGTCGGGCGCCGCCGCCCTGTACGAATTGCCGTGGTACATGATCATCGGCAATCCGGCCGCCGGCAAGAGCAGCGCCATCCTGCATTCGGGCCTGCAGTTCCCTTTCGCCGACGGCAAGGTCGTGCAAGGCGTGGGCGGCACGCGCAACTGCGACTGGTTTTTCACCACGGACGGCATCGTGCTCGATACGGCAGGGCGCTACTCCGTCGTCGACGAGCACCGGGGCGAGTGGTTCGGCTTTCTCGACCTGCTGAAAAAATACCGGCGCAAGGCGCCTATCAACGGCATCCTCATCGCCGTCAGCATCGCCGAATTGAAGGGCGACCCCGATGTCGGCATGCAACTGGCGCGCAGCCTGCGCAAGCGCGTGCAGGACGTCATCGAGCGCCTGGAAGTGTTCGCGCCCCTGTACATCGTGTTTACCAAGGCGGACCTGATCGCCGGCTTCACGGAGTTTTTCGCCGATGCCGAACGCAGCGAGCGCGAGCGTGTCTGGGGCGCCACCATGCCGTACCAGCGCAAGCTGCCCACGGCGGACCTGCTGAGTTTTTTCGACCAGAGTTTCGATGAATTGCACGATGGCTTGACGGAGCTGAGCCTGGCCAACATGGCGCACCGGCAACGCAAGACGATGGCGCCCGGCGTGTTTACGTTTCCGCTGGAATTTGCCGCCATCAAGCCGGCCTTGCGCGCTTTCATCGCCACCCTGTTCGAGGAAAACCCGTTCCAGTTCCAGCCTGTGTTCCGTGGCTTTTATTTCACCAGCGCGCTGCAGGAGGGCGAGCCCGTCAGTGCCTCCTCGCAGCAGGTGGCGCGCCGCTTCGACCTGGCCTTCACGCCGGCCCCGGCCGCTGCGCCATCGGGCGCGCGCCAGCACGGCTATTTCCTGCTGGAGCTGTTCCGCAAGGTCATTTTTGCCGACAAGCACCTCGTGGCCAACTATGCCAACCGCGCCAGGCTGCGCTTCAAATATGCCGTGTTCTTTGCCGCCACCGTGTCGCTGGGCGCCTGCCTGGGCGGCTGGAGCTGGTCCTACCTGGGCAACCGCCAACTGGTGGCCAACGTCGAGGCCGATTTAAACAAGGTGGTGAAACTGCAGGAGAAGCGCCTGGACTTGCAGTCGCGCCTGGAAGCGCTCGAGATCTTGCAGGACCGCATCGAGCAGCTGGAAGCGTACCGCACGCAACGGCCGTGGTCCTTGCGCCTGGGCCTGTACCAGGGCGATTTACTGGAGCGCAAGCTGCGCGAGGAATATTTCGCCGGCGCGCGCCAGGTCATGCTGGCCCCCGTGGCGGGCGCGCTGGAAGCCTTGCTGTTCGAAATGAACGCCAGCGCCGACCAGTTGCAGCCCACGGCGCGCACGCCGCAGACGCCGGCCGCCGCGTCACCCACTACGGCGCCGCGCAGCGTGCAATACCAGGCGGCCAGCGCGACGAACGTGGAAGATGCCTACAACGCGCTGAAAACCTATCTGATGCTGGCCGACAAGACGCATGCGGAAAGCAGCCACCTGAACGACCAGATGACGCGTTTCTGGCGCGGCTGGCTGGAGGGCAACCGGGGCGCCATGCCGCGCGAGCAGATGATACGCAGCGCCGAACGGCTGCTGACGTTTTACCTGGCGCAGATCGGCGACCCGTCCTGGCCGCGCATCGAACAGAAGCTGGCGCTGGTCGACCAGGCGCGCGAAAACCTGCGCCGCGTGGTGCGCGGCATGCCGGCGCGCGAGCGCGTGTATGCCGACATCAAGGCGCGCGCCTCGACGCGCTTTCCCGGCATGACGGTGGCGCGCATCGTCGGCGAACAGGATCAAACGCTGCTGGCGGGCAGCTACGCCATCTCCGGCGCCTTTACGCGCCAGGCGTGGGAAAAGTTCGTCGAGGGCGCGTTTCGCGACGCCGCCAACCGCGAACTGCAAAGCGCCGACTGGGTGCTGAAAAGCGCCTCGACCGACGACCTGACCCTGGAAGGCAGTCCGGAGCAGATCGAGAAAAACCTCGTGGCCATGTACAAGGCCGACTACGCGCGCGAGTGGCAGAAATTCGTGCAGGGCGTGGCCGTCGCCGACCTGAAAGGTTTTGACGGCGCCGTGCAGGCGATGAACCGCCTGGGCGACCCGCAATCGTCGCCCATCGCCAAGCTGCTGACGACCATTTATGAGGAAACCTCGTGGGACAACCCGGCGCTGCAAAATGCCCAATTGCGCCAGGCCGAGCGGGGCATCATCGCCTGGTTCAAGGAAACGGTGCTGCGCCGCGCGCCGTCGCAGCTGACGGCCAGTCCCGGCATCAACGCGCAGCTCGACCCGGCGCGCCTGGATAAACCCATGGGTCCCGTGGGGCGCGAATTTGCCGGCGTGGGCAAGCTGGTGGCGGCCAGGGACAACAATGCCTCGCTGATGCGCGCCTACCTGGAAGCGCTGTCGAAACTGCGCAGCCGCTTGAACCTGCTGAAGAACCAGGGCGACGCGGGGCCGGGCGCGCGCCAGTTCATGCAGCAGACCTTGGAAGGCAGCGGTTCCGAACTGGCCGACGCTCTGAAACTGGTCGACGAGCAGCTGCTCACGGGGATGAGCGACGCGCAAAAGCAGGCGATACGCCCCATCCTCGTGCGCCCGCTGATGCAGACCTTTGCCGTCATCGTCGCGCCGGCCGAACTCGATATCAACAAGACCTGGGCGGCGCAGGTGTATGAGCCGTTTCAGAAATCGCTGGCCAACAAATATCCGTTTGCGCCCACGGCGCGCATCGAGGCGAGCAACCTGGAGATCGGCCAGTTCTTCGGCCCGGAAGGCCTGGTGGCGAAATTCGTCACCACTTCCATGGCCCCGCTGGTGGTGCGGCGCGGCGACGTGCTGGCGCCGCGCACCTGGGCCGACATGGGTATCAGCCTGTCGCCGCAGGTGGTGGCGCGTTTCCCCGGCTGGATCGCGCCGCTGGGCGCGGGCGGCGTGGCGGCTACCTCGACGGCGGCGCAAACCGTGTTCCAGATCCAGCCGTCGCCCGCGCCGGGAACGCTGGAATACACGGTGGAGATCGACGGCCAGCAGTTGCGCTACCGCAACACGCCGGCGCAGTGGACGAACATGGTGCATCCGGGCCCGCAGGGCGCGGCGGGCATGCAGGGGGCGCGCATCACGGCCGTCACCTTCGACGGGCGCACGGTGGAACTGTTCAACGAGCCGGGACAGTTCGGCTTGAAGCGCATGATCGATGCGGCGGCCAAGAAGCGCAAGGACGGCGGCGTGTTCGAACTGCGCTGGACGCGCGGCGAGGTGGCCGTGGCGGTCGACCTGAAAATCACCAGCAGCGCCGAAACGACGGCGACGGGTGCGGGCGGGACTGCGGCGGTGCAGGAGCAGGGCTTGCGCGGCATGCAGCTGCCCGAGACCATCGTCGGTGCTGCCGCACCCGCGCCGGCCATTGCCGCCGTTGCCGTCGCTGCAGCGGGAGTGTCGCCATGATGCGCGCGCAACAGCAGGTGCGCCTCGGCTACTTCGGCAAGATCCCCGCGCGGGGCGACTTCATCAAGGCTTGCGATAACCACGCGCTGGTGCAGCTGCTCGACGACTGGCTGGCGCAGGTCATGACTGCGCTGACGGTGGAGCCGCGCTGGAAGCTCAATTACGACGCCTTGCCGCCGCTGCGCTTTGCCTTCGTCGGCACGCGCAGCCGGCGCGCCATCGCCGGGCGCCTGGAAGCGAGCAATGACCAGTCGCTGCGGCGCTTTCCCTTCATGGCCATGGGCGCGCTGGAAGTCGACGACGCCGAAGCCTTTGTCGGCTGCAGCCCGCTGGCGCTGGCGCCCCTGTGGCAGCGCGTGGAGCAGCTGTCGCAGGGCATCGTGGCCAGCGCCGAACCGGGGCCGGCGCTGCTGGCGCTGGCCGGCAACGTGGTGGAAGTGGAACCGGCCGCACCGTGCCACGCGGCGCGGCTGGCCGCCTTTTTGCAGGCGCGGACCGTGCATGGCTTGCAAACGCTGCTCGCTTCGCCCGCGTTCCCCGTGACGGTGCGCGAATTGCTGCTGGGCCTGGGCCTGCTGCTGCAGCCGGTGCGCCGGAGCGGCTTGCCGCGCCTGGAGAAAAGCCTGGTGCTGCCGCTGCCGCAAGAGGCGCCGCTGCGCGAGCTGGTGGCCAGCTTCTGGCTGCACCTGATCGCGCCTTTCCTGCGCCAGGCCGATTTCGAACTGGCGCTGTTCTTTTCCCACCTCGACGAGGCGCCCGTGCTGGTGATCGGTTTTTGCGGCGCCGACCCGCATGGCTTGCGCGCGCTGATCGATCCGCAGGCCGGCAGCGAACGGCTGATCGTGTTCGACCAGCTCGACTGGGTCGAGGAGCAGCTGGGACGCGATGCGGCGCTGCGCCGGTTTTCCGCCTGCCTGCAGCAGGAGCAGCTGTCGCTGCGCTCGGCCTGCGCCATGTTCACGGATACCTTTGCCTGAAGGATTGCGATGAAACCAACCGTTTTCTCCCTGCTGCTTGCCGCCGCCGTTCCCTGCATCGCCCAGGCCCAGGCGCAAGCGCCGCAGACGCCGATGCCGGGGCAGATCCTCGTCACGGGTACCCTGGCCGACGAGGCAGGCAAGGCCGCCGTGCTGGCCCGCCTGCGCGAGCTGTACGGCGCCGAGCGCGTGGTCGACCAGATCAGCATCGGCAACGTGGCCGTGCCGGCCAACTGGAACGGCTACGTGCAAAAGCTGATCGCGCCGAACCTGAAGCTCATTTCACGGGGGCAGATCAGCATCGACGGCAACAACGTCAGCGTGCGCGGCGAAGTGGCGAACGAGGCGCAGCGCCAGCAGATCGCCAGCGACATCGCCACCAGCCTCAATCCCACCTATATCGTCAACAATGGCTTGCGGGTCAAGGCGCCCGAGGCCGAGCAGGGTTTGCTCGATGCGGCGCTCGATAAACGCATCATCGAATTCGACAGCGGCAAGGCCACCATCACGCCGGCCGGCCTGACCATTCTCGACGAGATGGCGGCCGCCATGCTCAAGCTACGGGGCCGCAAGGTGGAGGTGATCGGTCACACGGACGACACGGGTCTGCGCGCCAGCAACGTCGCCCTGAGCCAGGCGCGGGCCGAAGCCGTGCGCGCCTACCTGTCCGGCAAGGGTATCGCGGCCGATACCGTGCTGGTGTCGGGCCAGGGGCCGGACCGTCCCGTGGCCAGCAACGCCACAGCCGATGGCCGGGCGAGGAACCGGCGCATCGAGTTCCGCATTGCTCAATGAAGCACGCGTAATGGGACATGCGCAATGATCAGGGGAGTGTGATCGTCAGGTGCGCGGGGCGTGGCGCCAGCTTGACCAGGTCCGCATATGCGGCCAGGGTCGTTTGCGTGCCGCGCGTCAGATGCGTTTTCAGGCCCAGGTAGGCGCAGATGGCCAGCAGGGCGAAAAAGCTCGACAGGGCCCACAGCGGCACGTCGCTGCCGCGTTTGTTGACCACCTGGTCGGGACGTTCCGCGCGCGGCGCGAAGCCGCGGCTCTTGCCCTTGATGTGGGCGATCTCGTCGCCCAGGCGCGCCGTCAGGTAGCTGAGTTTTTCGCCGCCGTCGATCGCATACTTGCCCTGGAAGCCCAGTAGTAAACACATGTGGAATACCTGCAGCGCCTGCACGCGCATGGCGCCCTTGCCGCGCAAGGCGTCGAGGCGGTCGAAGAAGTGTTCGCCGGCCAGCTGGTCGCCGAAGATCAGCAGCTGCAGCGGGCGCCGTTCCCACTGCTTGCGCAGGGCGAACGGCGAGGCCAGGATGATTTCATCGACGGCCGCGCAAAACGCATACTTGGCTGCCTCGATATCGTCGCCATCGGCGCGGATCTTCTTCGCTTCGCGTTCGAAGTCGTCGAGGAAGGCCGTGATGTGGTCCATGAAGCTTTGCTCGTCGCCGGGCGCCGAGCCGTGCTTCAGCATGAACAGCATGTAAAAGCCTTCGTGCATCAGGTCCAGCAGGGCGCTGCCCGCATGCCGGCTGCTGCCTGCCGGGGCGGCACCGCGTGGTCCCAGCAGGGAGGGCGCCGCGCGCCGTTCGATGAGATGGCTCATGCCGTCACCGCGATCAGTTCCAGCTGCAGGTCGCGTATGCCGGCCGGCACGTAGACGGAAATCGACTGCGCCTTGAGCATCTGCTCGTACAGCGCGCCCCGGTTTTCAATCGCAAAATAATAGGTGTCGGGGCGCACGGGGATGGCCGCCGGCACTTGCGGCGCATGCGACAGCTTCAGGCCGGGCATGGCCGTGAGCACGCATTTTTCCACGTCGTCGGGCGCGCCCACTTTCACCCGCACGGGCACTACCTCGACCAGCTCGATGGCGGGCATGGCGGCGCGTATCGCCAGGTACAAGGTGGTGTGCTGGTCGATCTTGCCCGAATCGAGCTTGCCCAGGTAGTACGAGGGTTTGTCTTCCAGCAGGGCGATGGAAAAATACTTCGACGAGATGACGGTGTCGAGCAGTTCGCGGATGATCGCATCGATGGCGTCGAAGCAGGCGCCCGGCTGCGCGTGGTCGTAGGCGGGCAGGCTGGCCAGGGTGTAGTGCTTGGAGTAGCTGAGCAGGCCGCCCGCCAGGCCCAGCAGCGCCTCGTACAGGCGCTCCGGATGCAGGGCCGGATGGCGCACATAGTGCATCAGGGCGGCGGCGGCCGTGCTGACCGTGTGCAGCAGCCAGAACGAGGACACGTCGCCCGAGCGGAACTCGATCACGTTGCGGCTCGGTTCGCGGTGGTGGCCGTGCAGCGCGCTCACTTTCGCCTGCAAGGCGTCGAGCAGGTGTTCCAGCACGCCCTGCAGGCGCGGCGCGCCGGCGATCGCCAGGCTGGGCGCCATGAACGAGGGCACGGGTTCGAAGCCGCCCGATACCGTGCGCCGCAGGGCGATTAGCGGCAGGCAGTCGTAGGAGCCGCGCGCCTCGCTGTCGGGAATCAGGCGCACGGTTTTCTTCAGGTAGGCCACGTCGGCCACGGCGGATTCCGTAAACAGGTCGGGCGTGGCGCGCATGGCGTGCGCAAAGCGCGTGGCCGCCGGCGCACCCGCATTTGGCGCCTGCGCCGTGTAGTTCATGCCTTCGCGGTTGAGGATGGGCAGGGCCGCGTAATACGTCACTTCCTGCACCGCCGGCGGCAGCGCTTCCAGGTCCACCGGCGGGGGCAGGGTGTCGCTGCCGGGCGCGCCGTCGCCCAGCGCCTCGAACACTTCGCCGTCGCGGAAGATGGCCGACAGCGCCTGCAGGCGCAGGGTGCCCGTCTTCAGCGCGGCCAGGTCCCACTCCATGTGCGCCACGCCCCACAGGTAGGGATGCAGCGCGCTGGCCGTGTGATGCAGGCGCGCTTCGTGATACTGATCCTGGCGCTGGAAATGCTGCGGCCGCAGGAACAGGCCTTCTCCCCACAAGACTTTCGCTGCCATGCCCATCTCGTTTCTCCTTGTGTATGTGTGGCGTGTCTGTTCGTGCTACTGGCAGCGCGGGGCCGACAGCGCGGACGTGCCGCTGACGCTGAGCGCGCAGGCATGCAGGCCGACGGTGATGCCGCCGCGTTCCGCGTCGGCGGCGGCAAAGGTGGCGCGCCAGCGCTGCGCCGCAGGCGCGCGGAACAGGGCCACGACGCCGATGAAATACGCTTCCTTGCTGACTTTTTCCTGCACTTCGTAGCGCTGGCCCGGTACCAGCAGCACTTCTTTGACTTCCATCAGGTCGGCGCCCAGCGCCGCCTTTTCGCGCTGCGCGTCGAGGAAGCTGTCGTAGGGCGCCTGCTCGAAGGCGGCGCTCTGGCGCAGCTTGTAGATGCGCGCCACCAGCGCCAGCGGCCGGCCGTCGGCATCGGTGTTGAGGCGCTGCGCCGCGTGCAGGCGGATGCTGACGTTGCGCGGCGGCTGCTGCGCGTCCGGCAGTTCGGGCGGCGGCTTGGCCACGCCGGCCATCTGCAGCGCCGCGTTCGCCAGGGTGCCGATGGCGCCGCCCGCGCAGCCGGCCTGCAGCAGGGCCAGCAGCAGTAGCGCGGTGGCGCAGAGCGGGCGATGGAACGGGGCGTCAGGTGGCATGGGCTGGACTGTCTTTGCAAGGTGAATGGAGGAAATAAAAGTGCTGCAGTCATTTAAACGCATGCACGGGCGGCCTGTTTGCGTTGGCGCAAAATCCGCCTGCGATCAACGCAGTTCCTGCGCCAGATCAGGATTCATGTCGCTGTACGCGGCTGTGATGTGGAACTTCTTCTTTGCTGATTAATCTCAACTTGGTAAAAAAATTGCCGATCAATAATGGCCTCCACCAAGGCGCCGCCCATCTTTCCCAGCGGTAGCGTCCTCCACGTGAAGGAGTGCCCCCGATGAAGCCAGCCACCATGTTGCCCCGTATTGCCTGCCTCGCCAGCGCCTTGCTGCTGGCCGCCTGCGCCACGCCAGAGCAGCCGGCGCCCCCCAAACCTGCCGCGCCGACCCTGGCGCAAGTGATGAGCGACGCCGATGCGGCCGCGCGCGCCGGCCAGTACGAACGGGCCATGACTTTGCTCAAAGGTGGCGGCACGAGCTACCCGGCCGACAAGGCGCCGTGGCTGCAGATGGCGCAGATGAAGTTCGACCGTGGCCAGTACGGCGACGCCATCGGCCATGCGCTCGAAGCGCTGGAACGCGACCCGGACGACAAGGTGGCCAACAGCATCGTCGCCGTCAGCGGCTTGCGCCTGTCCGGCAAGGCGCTGGCCGACCTGTCGCGGCAAAACAACCTGAATGGCTCGCTGCGCTCGGAAGCGCAGGACCTGGCCAAGCTGCTGCGCGCGAGCATCGGCGAAGACGTGCTGGTGCCGCCGGCCAAGCGCCCGCCGGCGGCCGGCAAGCGCGCCGCCGGTTCCGGCACGCCGGCGGCGAAGGGCGCGGCGGCGCCAGTCAGCGCGGCCGACCCGTTCAGCGGCCTGAAATAAGCCAGCATCCCCACCATCCCCTTGTAAAGGAAGCGACATGCCCAAGTCCGACAGCGTGCAAAAACGCCTGCAAAAGATACGCGCGCCGCGCGTGCAAATGACCTATGACGTCGAGATTGGCGACGCGATTGAAAACAAGGAGCTGCCCTTCGTGGTGGGCGTGCTGGGCGACTTTGGCGGCAACCCTGACGGCGAGAAAAAACGCCTGAAGGACCGCAAGTTCGTCGCCATCGACAGCGACAACTTCGACGAAGTGCTGGCCGGCGTGGAGCCGGTCGCCCGTTTCGCCGTGCCGAACCGTATCAGCGAGGCGGGCGGCACCTTCGCCGTCGACCTGCACTTCCGCTCGATGGACGACTTCCGCCCGGAATCGGTGGTGCGCCAGGTCGATCCCTTGCGCAAGCTGCTCGAGGCGCGCACCAAGCTGGCGGACTTGCGCAACAAGCTGGCCGGCAACGACAAGCTGGAAGACTTGCTGACGGAAGTGCTGAACAACACGGACAGCCTGGCCACCCTGAAACCGCAGTTCCCAGCGCAGGAGGATTGAGATGAGCGCCCAGGCAGAAGCCCCAGAATCCCTCTCTGTATCCGCATCCGATGCGCCGGCCGCGACCGATTTGCTGGACCAGATCGTCGAGCAGAGCCGCGTCGCCAAGTCCGGCGCCGAGCATGCGCGCGCGCGCGACCTGATCTCGGAACTGGTGGCGCAGGTGCTCGACGGCACGGTGCTGATGTCCAGCAGCCTGTCGGCCACCTTGGACGCGCGCGTGGCGGAAATCGACCGTTTGATCTCCGCCCAGCTCAGCGAAATCATGCACGCGGCGCCATTCCAGCAGCTCGAACAAAGCTGGACGGGGCTGCGCTACCTGGTCGGCAATTCCGATACGGGCGCGCGCTTGCAGATCCGCATGTTCAACGCCACCAAGCGCGAGCTGGTGAAGGATTTCCAGGCCGCGCTGGAGTTCGACCAGAGCAGTATGTTCAAGAAGGTGTATGAAGAAGAATTCGGCACCTTCGGCGGCGCACCGTTTGCTGCGCTGCTGGGCGACTTTGCCATCTCGCGCCAGCCGGAAGACATGTATTTCGTCGAGCAGATGTCGCACGTGGCCGCCGCCGCGCACGCGCCGTTCATCGCCTCGGCCGCGCCGGAACTGTTTGGCCTGGAAAGCTACGGCGACCTGGGCAAGCCGCGCGACCTGGCCAAGGTGTTCGACACCATCGAGTACGCGAAATGGAAAGCCTTCCGCGAATCCGAGGATGCGCGCTACGTGGGCCTGACCTTGCCCCGCTTCCTGGGCCGGCTGCCGTTCAATCCCGTCGACGGCACCACCGTCGAGGGTTTCAATTTTGTCGAGGAAGTCGACGGGAGCGACCATCACAAATACCTGTGGTGTAACGCCGCGTATGCGTTCGGCAGCAAGCTCACGCAGGCCTTTGCCGACTACGGCTGGTGCGCCGCCATCCGCGGCGTGGAAGGCGGCGGCCTGGTGGACGACCTGCCGACGCACACCTTCAAGACGGACGAGGGCGACGTGGCCCTGAAATGCCCGGCCGAAGTGGCGATCACGGACCGCCGCGAAAAGGAGTTGTCGGACCTGGGCTTCATCTCGCTGGTGCACTGCAAGAATACGGCGTATGCGGCGTTCTTCGGCGCGCAGTCCGCGCAGAAAAGCCGCAAGTACAACAGCGACGCGGCCAATGCCAACGCGGTGCTGTCGTCGCAGCTGCAGTACATCTTCGCCGTCTCGCGCATCGCCCACTACATGAAGGCCATGATGCGCGACAAGATCGGCAGCTTTGCCGCCGCCTCGAACGTGGAAGATTTTCTGAACCGCTGGCTGATGCAGTACGTGCTGCTCGACGATAACGCCAGCCAGGAACAGAAGGCGCAGTTCCCCCTGCGCGAAGCGTCCGTGCAGGTGCATGAAGTGCCGGGCCGGCCCGGCGTGTACCGCGCCGTGTCATTCCTGCGTCCCCATTTCCAGCTCGATGAATTATCCGTTTCGCTCCGACTGGTCGCGGAGTGGCCGAAGTCGACCAATTCATGATTCACCCATCTTTCAACCAGAGGAGCACACCATGGCAATCGATGTATATCTGCAGATAGACGGCATCAAGGGCGAGTCCACCGATGACAAGCACAAGGACTGGATCGAGTGCAAATCGGTCAGCTGGAGCGTCGAGCAGCCGAAGTCCGCCACCGCCTCGACGGGCGGCGGCCACACGGCCGAACGCTGCGAGCACAAGGACATCGTCATCTCCAAGCTGGCCGACCTGGCCTCGCCGGTGCTGCTGCAGACCTGCTCGGCCGGCAAGACGATTCCCAAGGCGCGCTTCGAATTCATGCGCGCCGACGGCCAGGGCGAACGCGTCAAGTATTTTGAGATCGAAATCGAAAATGTGCTGATCGGTGCCGTCACGCCGAACGTGGAAGAAGGCGACATCCTCGGTGAACACGTCGGCTTCAAGTTCTCGAAAGTGAAGTGGAAATACACGCAGCAAAAAGTGACGGGCGGCGCCGGCGGCAATACCTCGGGCGGCTGGGACCTGGCCGCGAACCGCGTGGCTTGATCCATGGTGCGCGGCGCGCGGCGGCCACCTCCGCCCGCGCCGCGCCGACTTTTCAGGAGAGCGCATGGACAGTTATGTACCTGGCCTGTTCGACCGCCTGATGGGCGACGGCGGTGCGGCGGGCGGCGTGGCGGCGCGCCTGTCGCTCGATCAATTGAAGGATGCGGTGGCACGCGACCTGGAGGAACTGCTCAACACGCGCGTGGCCCTGCCGCCCGGCGCACTGGACGCCTATCCGGAATGCGCGGCGTCCATCGTCAACTATGGCTTGATCGATTTCGCCGGCATGTGTTTGTCCAGCAGCGATGACCGCGCCCGAATCTGCGCCGCGCTCAAGGCGGCCATCGAACGCCACGAACCGCGCCTGCGCAATGTACGTGCCCGTCTGGAGCGCGAAGCGGGCGCCATCAACCGCGTCGGCTTCGTCATCAGCGGCACCCTGGCGGTGATGGCCGGCGAGACGGTCAATTTCGACGCCGTGCTGCAGCCATCGTCGCTGCGCTATTCGATCAACCGCAAGGGAGCCGCCGCATGAGCAATAACCTCAAAACCCTGATCGCCAAACTCAATGACACGTCGCGCACGGCCGCCACCCGCGCCGCCGCCATCTGCGTGGGACTGGGCCAGTATGAAGTCGATATCGAACACCTGTTCCTGGCCCTGCTGGAGCAGGAGCGCAGCGATTTCGTCACCATCGCGCGGCGCAGCGAAATCAGCCTGACGGCGCTGGAGGCGGACCTGCGCCGCGAAATCGGCGGCTTCCGCACGGGCAGCGCGCGCACGCCCGTTTTTTCGCCCCATTTGCCGCTGCTGTTCGAGCATGCCTGGCTGGTCGCCTCGCTCGATACGGCGCAGCCGGGACCCATCCGCAGCCGCCACCTGTTGCTGGCGCTGCTGACGGAGCCGGAACTGTCGCAGCTCGCGTACCGCGGCTCGAAGCTGTTCGCCCGCTTCAGCGTCGAGCAATTGAAGCATCATCCGGACAAGCTCACGGCCGGCTCGGGCGAGGAGGAAAGCGCGGCAGTGCCGCGGCTTGCCGACACCGGTGACGATCCTGTTGCTAGCCTGGCCAGCAAAACCCCGGCGCTGGACCAGTTCACCACCGACCTGACGCAGCTGGCGCGCGACGGCAAACTCGATCCCGTGATCGGCCGCGAGGCTGAGATACGCCAGGCCGTCGACATCCTGCTGCGCCGCCGGCAGAACAACCCGATACTCACGGGCGAGGCGGGCGTGGGCAAGACGGCCGTGGTGGAAGGCCTGGCCCTGCGCATCGCCGCCGGCGACGTGCCCGAGGTGCTGCAGGGCGCGCACATCCACGCGCTCGACATGGGCTTGCTGCAGGCCGGCGCCAGCGTGAAGGGCGAGTTCGAAAGCCGTTTGAAAAATGTCATCGACGAGGTGGCGAAAAGCCCGCATCCCGTCATCCTCTTCATCGACGAGGCGCACACCATGATCGGCGCCGGCGGCCAGGCGGGGCAGAACGACGCCGCCAATCTGCTGAAACCGGCGCTGGCGCGCGGCGCCCTGCGCACCATCGCCGCCACCACCTGGAGCGAGTACAAGAAGTATTTTGAAAAGGATGCGGCGCTGGCACGGCGCTTCCAGGTGGTCAAGGTGGAAGAACCGGGCGAAGACATCGCCTGCGCCATGCTGCGCGCCATGGCGCCGCTGATGGAGCGCCATTTCGGCATCCGCGTGCGCGACGCCGCCATCGTCGAGGCGGTACGCCTGTCGCACCGCTACATCAGCGGGCGTCAGCTGCCGGACAAGGCCATCAGCGTGCTCGATACGGCGTGCGCCAAGGTGGCGCTGGGCCAGCGCGCCACGCCGGCGCAGCTGGAAAACGCGAACCGGCGGCAGGAACGCATCGGCGCGGAAATCGCCGCCCTGGCCCGCGAGGCGGCCGACGGCGAAGCGCCCGACAAGGCCGGCGCCGCGCGCCTGGCGCAGCTGCGGCGCGAGCATGGCGAAGGCCAGGCGGCGGTCGCGGCGCTGGCGCAGCGCTGGGAACGCGAAAAAACGCTGGTGGCGCAGATCGGCGACTTGCGCGCGCAGCTGCGCGGCGAGCGGCCGGGCGAAGTGGGCGCGGCGCGCCTGCTGGCGCTGAAGGAAGAACTGGCGGCCCTGCAGGGAGAAGCGCCGCTGTCGCCGCTGGAAGTCGATGCGCAGGTGGTGGCCGGCATCGTCGCCGGCTGGACCGGCATCCCGCTGGGCAAAATGCTCAAGGACGAAATCCGCACGGTGCTGGCCCTGGATGGCGCGCTGCGCGAACGGGTGCTGGGACAGGACCACGTCATCGACGCGGTAGCGCAGCGCGTGCGCACGGCGCGCGCCAGCCTGGACGACCCGAACAAGCCGCAAGCCGTGTTCCTGTTCACGGGGCCGTCCGGCACGGGCAAGACGGAAACGGCGCTGGCGCTGGCCGGCCTGCTGTATGGCGGCGAGCGCAAGCTCATTACCATCAACATGAGCGAATACCAGGAGGCGCACAGCGTGGCCGGCCTGAAAGGCTCGCCGCCTGGCTATGTCGGCTATGGCGAGGGCGGCGTGCTGACGGAAGCCGTGCGGCGCCAGCCCTACAGCGTGGTGCTGCTCGACGAGGCGGAAAAAGCCCATCCCGACGTGCTCGAATTGTTCTTCCAGGTCTTCGACAAGGGCGTGCTCGATGACGCGGAAGGGCGCGAAGTCGATTTTCGCAACACCATCATCATCGCCACTTCGAACCTGGGGTCGGGCGCCATGATGGCCGCCTGCCTGAACCGGATCGCGCAAGACTTGCCCACGCCGGCCGCGCTGGAAGAACTGGTGCGCCCGCAGCTGGTGGCGCACTTCAAGCCGGCCCTGCTGGGCCGCCTGAAGGTGCTGCCGTTCTATCCCCTGAACGACGCGGTGCTGGCCGAGATCATCGCCCTGAAGCTGGCGAGGATAGGCGCGCGCATCGCGCGCAACCACCAGGCGCAGTTCAGCCATGACGCGGGCCTGGTCGATGCCGTGCTGGCGCGCTGCACCGAGGTCGATTCGGGCGCGCGCAATGTCGATCAAATTCTCAACGGCAGCCTGCTGCCGGCCATCGCCGAAGCGGTGCTGGCGCGCATGGCCGCAGGCGAGCCGGTCGCATCGATACGCGTCACTGCAAATAAGCAGGGGCAGTTCAAGTACACGATCCGATAATCCACCTTCCGGAGAGCGCCATGTTCAACCTGGAGCAGTTGCTGCACCCCGTCAGCGCCGTCAGCCCCTGCGGCGAAGACATCACCTTCAGCCAGGAGCTCGACGCCATCGCGCGCGCGCGCCAGCACGACGACCCGAGCCTGGACCAGGGCGAGTGGGTGACGGCGCTGAAGGAAGCCGACTGGCCTTTCGTGGCGACCCGCTGCGAACAGCTGATCGCCACGCACAGCAAGGATCTGCGCGTGGCCGTGTGGCTGGCCGAGGCGCACGCGAAAACGCGCCATTTCCGCGGCCTGGGCGACGGCTACGCGTTGCTGGCCGGCCTGTGCGAGCGCTATTGGGATGGCCTGTATCCGCCGGCGGAAGAGGGCGACCAGGAACAGCGCATCGGCAATGTCTTCTGGCTGCTCTCGCGCACGCCGCAGCTGCTGCGCGAAATTCCGCTGACCGAAGGCGCCGACGGCCTGTTCTCGCTGCAGGATTTCGATGCGGCGCGCCAGCGCGCGGCCGCCAGCCTGGCGCAGGGCGCAGCCGACCAGGGCTGGGGCGATGCGCGCCACGACGAAGGAGTGACCCTGGCGCAGATGGAGGCGGCGCGGCAAAGGAACACGCGCGCCTTTTCCGACGCCTTGCTGGCCGATGCCCAGTACTGCATGCAGTCGCTGCTGGCCTTCGAGCGCAGCGTCGATGCGCGTTTCGGCGTCGATGGCCCGAGTTTTCGCGCCGCGCGCGAAGCGCTGGAAAACGCCATTCATTTCATCGCGCCGCTGTCGCCCGGCGCGGACTTTGCCGATGCGCCGGTGGCCGCCGGCCAGGGCGCCGAGGGGGGAGGAGGCGCCATCGTGCAGCGCCAGCAGGCGCTGGCCCAGCTGCGCCAGGTGGCCGATTTCTTCCGCCGCACGGAGCCGCACAGCCCCGTCGCCTACCTGGCCGACAAGGCCGCCAGCTGGGGCGATCTGCCGCTGCACCTGTGGCTGCGCGCCGTCGTGAAGGATTCAAGCACCCTGGCGCAGCTCGACGAAATGCTGGGCACGAACAGCGCGAACGGGTGATCGGTTTGCGCGCTTCCATGCTAATCTTCCGGCATGTCCAGAATGTTCATCCTGCCTGCCGCGCTATGCCTGTTCATCGCTGCCGGCGTGCGGGCCGAGGCTGCGACGCCGCTGGTGATCTATGGCGACGACGATTATCCGCCGTATTCCTACGTCGAGCACGGCCGGCTGAAAGGCATCTACACGGAGATCGTGCGCGAAGCCGTGCAATCGATGCCGCAGTACGCGGTGCAGCTGCGTCCCGTGCCCTGGAAACGGGGCGTGCTGATGCTGCAGACGGGCGAGGCGTTTGCTCTGTATCCGCCGTATTCGTGGCGCAGCGAGCGGCCGTACGTGCGCTATTCCGTGCCGCTGCTGATGGAGCAGCTGGTGGTGCTGTGCAACCAGGACGTGCTGGCGAAACGCACGCTGCGGCAGTGGCCCGCCGATTACGGCGGCCTGCACATCGGCGTGAACGCGGGTTTTCTGCTGGGCGATGCGAAGCAGACGGCAGCCCTGCAGGCGGCCAATATCGTGTTCGACACGGCCAAGGGCACGCGCACGAATCTGCTCAAGCTGATGCGCGGGCGTATCGATTGCTATGTCAGCGACCGCCTGTCGGCGCAGTGGGAATTGCAGCGCATCCGGCGCGAGGGTGCGCCGGGGACGCCGGTGCAGGCGATCCAGGCGATACAGGAAACCGCGCAGCTGGCCAGCCAGCAGGGCCACCTTGGTGTGACGGAGCGCCGGCCCGCGGCCTACCCGTACCGCGATGACTTTATCGAGCAATTCAATGCCGCCATCGTGCGCATGCAAGCCAGCGGCGCGATCCGCCGCATCGTCGACCGCGCATTGCTGCCCTGATTTCACTCGTTGGAGAAGACCATGAAAAAACTGTTGTTCCTGTGTGTGCTCGTGCTGTCCGGCTGCGTGGGCCGGCCCGAGAATATTGTACCTGTCAGCAACTTCGACACGACCCGCTATCTGGGGAAGTGGTATGAGATCGCGCGCCTCGACCACTCGTTCGAACGGGGCCTGAACCATGTGACGGCCGACTACAGCCTGCGCCAGGATGGCGGCCTGAAAGTGCTCAACCGGGGCTACAAGGAGGCGGACGCGAAGTGGAAGGAAGCGGAAGGCAAGGCGTATTTCGTCGACAAGAAAGACGTGGGCTATCTGAAAGTGTCGTTTTTCGGCCCCTTCTATGGTTCCTACATCGTGTTTGACTTGGACCAGCAAGATTACAGCTATTCCATGATCAGCGGCCCCGACAAGTCCTACTTGTGGTTGCTGTCGCGCACGCCCACCATGGACCCGGCCCTGCAGCAGCGCCTGATCGAGAAAGCCCGCGGCCTGGGTTTCGATACGTCAAAATTGATCTATGTGAAGCAAAATTGATGCTGCTTGCCTGCCGCCCGTTCGTGGCGGCATCGCGCCTTCTGGTTGTTGCTTTTCTGCATGTTATTTCTTGCAATACCACTCTGATTCACTCACAATCTGCTCCAAAGTAGTGCGCTGCGGCGTGCTGCCATTCCGGTGGCGAATACCGTTGCGCCACCGCTCGTGATTGCCGCACGGCAGATGCCTGCTATAGTGATTTGTAGCAGTAAGTCGGTTTCGTGGCGTCTGTGCATTGTTTTCTTCAGATAGGAATCACGCAATGAAAAACCTCAAAATCGGCGTACGTCTCGGTGGCGGTTTTGCCGCCGTCCTGCTCCTGTTGACGACCCTGACCGTGGTGGGCATCGTGCAGATGCAAAGCGCCAGCAAGGAAACCGATGCGCTCGTCAACGTCAAGGTGCGCAACGAGCGCCTGATCGGTGAATGGACCAAGGTCATCGAGGTGAATGCGGCGCGTACGGCGGCCGCGTGGAAAGTCAGCGATCCCGAACACCAGAAGCAGTTTGAAAAGGAAATGGCGGTCTCGTCGTCGCGCGCCACGGAAATCCAGGATGCGATCGGCAAAAGCGAGCTGAACGCTGAAGAGCAATCGCTGTACCAGGAGGTGTTGAGCACGCGCAAGGCCTACACGGAAGTGCGCAAGAATGTGTTCAAGGCCAAGAATGCGGGTGACCTGGAGCTGGGCAAACGCCTGTACGAAGGCGACATGGCCGCCAAGCGCGACGTCTATCTGGCGGCGCTGAAGAAGCTGGAAGTGCTGGAAGCCAGATTGCTCGATGAAACGGCCGCGCAAATCCGTTCGCGCTACGAAAACGGCCGCTTGCTGCTGATCTCGCTGGGCGTGGTCGCCATCTTGCTGGGCATCGCCTGCGCGTACTGGATCACGCGCTCGATCACGCGTCCCATCACGCGCGCCGTCGAGGTGGCGCAAGCCGTTTCCGCTGGCGACCTGACCAGCCATATCGTGGTGGAAAGCCGCGATGAGACGGGGCAACTGATGCACGCGCTGAAAAACATGAACGACAAACTGGTCAGTATCGTGGGCCAGGTGCGCGCCGGTACCGAATCGATCAGCACGGCGTCGAGCGAAATTGCGGCCGGCAACCTGGATTTGTCGTCCCGCACGGAAGAGCAGGCCAGTTCGCTGGAAGAGACGGCGTCATCCATGGAAGAGCTTACTTCCACCGTGAAACTCAATGCCGACAATGCGCGCAGCGCCAACCAGCTGGCCATCGACGCCTCGCAGATCGCCAGCAAGGGCGGGGTGGTGGTATCGGAAGTGGTCAGCACCATGGGCTCGATCAACGATTCCTCGCGCAAGATCGTCGACATCATCAGCGTCATCGACGCCATCGCCTTCCAGACGAATATCCTGGCCCTGAACGCGGCCGTGGAAGCCGCCCGGGCCGGCGAGCAGGGCCGTGGTTTTGCCGTCGTGGCCTCCGAGGTGCGCAACCTGGCGCAGCGCTCGAGCGCCGCGGCCAAGGAAATCAAGGGCTTGATCGACGATTCCGTGCAAAAGGTCGAGGCCGGTTCGCATCTGGTGGACAAGGCGGGCCGCACCATGGATGAAATCGTGCAAAGCATCAGCCATGTGACGCAGATCATGAACCAGATCACCGACGCCAGCGATGAACAGCGCGCCGGCATCGAGCAAGTCAACCAGGCCATCGGCCAGATGGACCAGGTAACGCAGCAAAACGCGGCCCTGGTGGAAGAGGCGGCCGCGGCGGCGGAATCCATGCAGGAACAGGCGGCCAAGCTGGCCGACGTGGTGGGCCTGTTCAAGCTTGATGCCACGCAGCAATATGTCTCGGCCAGCGTATCCGCCCGTCCCGCCGCAGCCAACGTCGTCAAGCCTGCCGCACGGCGCACGGTCACCGCTTCTGCGCGCACCTCCGCGTCGACGTTCGTCGCCCACGCTGCCAGCGGCCCAGCCAAGGCCGCAAAACCGGACACGACGCCCGCCAGCAAGCCGCGCGCACCGGTTGCTTCCGGCGCCGATGAGTGGGAAGAGTTTTAATCCGTTGTTTTAATCCGTTGTTTCAGGCCTTTCCAAGCAGTTTTTGGCAGTTGTTTGAACCGGCCCTTCACATGGCCATTCCCGTTGGCATGGCGTGGGCGCTACAATCGCGGCTTGAAGACAGCCGCGAACGCGCTCCGCCATGACCACCCGCCGTACCTCCAGCCCTAGCTCCAGTCATCCCTCAGCATCGTCCTCCCTGGCGGAGCCGGCCAAACGCGCACGCTGCCCGGTCTGCCTGCGCGCCGCAGCCAGCTGCATCTGCCGCTGGATCGCTCCCGTTGCCCACGCGGTGGAAGTGCTGATCCTCCAGCATCCGCTGGAAGTCCACAACGCCAAGGGCAGTGCCCGCTTACTGCACCTGAACCTGCCCAACAGCCGCCTGCTGACGGGCGAACAGTTTGCCCCGGAGGCGCTCGCCGAATTGCTGGTCGGCAAGCACAATGTGCTGCTGTACCCGGATACGCCCGGCGACCGTTCGCTGGGCATCGCGCCGCCGCCAGCGCTCGACCCCGCCATCTTGCTCGATCCCGCCCGGTTGGCGACCCAATTGCGGCTGGTGGTGCTGGACGCCACCTGGCGCAAGAGCCGCAAGATGCTGTACCTGAATCGCCCATTGCAACAGCTGCCGCGCCTGCCGTTGCGCGACACGCCTGCCTCCCATTATTTGATCCGCAAGGCGCACGCGCCGGACCAGTTATCGACCCTGGAAGCGACGTGCTATGCCCTGATGCAGTTGGAGCAGGACGCGTCCCGCTTCGTTCCCCTGATCACGGCATTTGACGGCTTTGTCGCGCAGCAGTTGAGTTATGTCATACCGCATGGCGAAAAAGCTTGAAACGACAGCACGGCAGCCCTTGATCTTGCCCGCACAGCGGCATAGTATACTGTACGTATATACAGTTGATGGGGCCGTTCATGAAAGCAATCATTCCAGCGCACGATGACAGCTTCGCCGGGCAAGCCATGTTGCCGCCGCAATCGCTGAAAGCCCAGAAGGGGCGCGGGGCCGTCTCGAACCTGCAGGGACGCTACGAGGCGCATGCGCGCGCCGGTTTCGATGATGGCTGGAGCGTGGGCGGCCTGGACGAGGCGGATGTTGAGGCGGCGCCGACCTGGAAGACGCAGGTCAGCGACGAGCAGGCGCGCACCATCCTCACGCGCAACGCTTCGCCCGATTTGCCGTTCAATGTGTCGCTGAACCCGTACCGGGGTTGCGAACATGGCTGTATATATTGCTTTGCCCGTCCCACGCACAGCTACCTGGGCCTGTCGCCTGGCCTGGATTTCGAAAGCCGCATCTACGCCAAGGTGAACGCCCCCGAACTGCTGCGGCGCGAACTGGCCAAGCCGTCGTATGTGCCCGAACCGATCGCCCTGGGCGTGAACACGGATGCGTATCAGCCCTGCGAACGGGAACGGCAGCTGACGCGGCGCGTGCTGGACGTGCTGCACGAATGCGACCATCCCGTGGCGCTGATCACGAAATCGTCGCTGATCGAGCGCGATATCGACATCCTGGTGCCCATGGCGGCCAGGCGCCTGGCGGCCGTGGCCGTCACTGTCACCACGCTCGACCCGGCCATCGCGCGCACCCTGGAACCGCGCGCGGCCGCACCGGCGCGGCGCCTGCGCACCATCCGCACCCTGACGGAGGCGGGCATTCCCGTGGGCGTGAGCATCGCGCCCATCATCCCTTTCGTGACGGAACCCGAAATCGAGCAGCTGCTCGAAGCCGTGCGCGACGCGGGCGCCATCCACGCCCATTATGTGGTGCTGCGCCTGCCGTGGGAAGTGAGTCCATTGTTCCAGCAATGGCTGGAAGCGCACTTTCCAGAGCGGGCACAGCGCGTGATGAACCGGGTGCGCGAAATGCGTGGCGGCAAGGATTACGACAGCGCGTTCGGCGCGCGCATGCGGGGCGAAGGCGTGTGGGCTGACCTCATCCGTCAGCGTTTTGAAAAGGCCGTGCACCGGCTGGGGCTGCACGGCAAGGGCGGACGCTTCAAGCAGCTCGATTGCACGCAGTTCCGCCGGCCACTGGTGGTGCCGTCGCTGGGCGCAAACGTAAAAAAAGGCAATGCGGGGCAGCTGGATCTGTTTTAAGTTAAACCAGCGTCAGCGCTGATGCCGCAGGGGTGTGCCGCGGCGCTGTCCTGGCTATGTGCCTGGAGCTGCGCCAGATGTTGCTCGATTGCAAAGACATGCGGATCGCTCTTGCCCAGTTCGCGCAGGGCGCTGGCCAGATGCAGCAGGTATTCGCTGTTCGGGCCGCTGGGGCCGTTTGATCGGGCGATCTGGCGCGCGATGTCCAGTTCCGGGGCGGCACCGAGGAAGGCGGCGTTTTCCTCGTTGGCGATGTACACCAGCCCTTCGACCTTGCTGCCATCCTCGAAAGTGATGTCGGTGGCCAGGCGCAGGTAGCCGTTCTTTTCGCGGTGGTCGAGGTGGGCGAAGACTTCGGGCGTGATCAGATACGCCATGCCGTCGCACACGGCGCCCGCCTGCGGCACGATGGTGGCGACCCGGCCCGGCGCCAGCGGCGTGCCCCGGTGGTCGTGCGAACCTTGCCAGAAGCGCCGCGTCCAGCCTTCGATGCTGGCGGGGCGCCGTTCGATATAGGGGAAGTCCGCCTTGTAGATCAGCGAGCCATAGCCGAACAGCCAGACCTGCGCATGGCCGTCGAATTTGTTCATGCGCTGGTTGATGGCGATGGTGGCGGCGTCGGTGGGCGACAGGGCATTCTGGTCAGGCTGGGTCATGGCGTTAGCGGCAAGGGGCGATGCGCCATTATAAAGGGGCGCCGGCCGGGCCGCCGGCCGGCAGCGCGTCGCGGGCGGCGGGCCCGCCGGCGCCCACGTTCCACTCGTGCGTCTCGACAAAGCGGAACAGGAAGGCCATGAAGCTTTCGGCGGCCGGCGACAGCGAGCGGCCCGTCTTCGTGTAGACGAAAAAGCGCCGCGTCAGTTCAGGCTCGTGCAGGGCGCGCATCTGCAATTGATATAGTTTGACCATCGGTTCCGCGTAGGGCAGGCAGACCGTGATGCCCAGGTTGGCGCTGACCATCGCCAGCGCCGTCGTCATGAAGGTCACTTCGTTGTAGGGGTTGAGCGACAGCTCGCGAAACGCACCGTGCATGTCGCGCAGCAGGCGTTCCGTGAACTGCCCCTGCAGCGAGATGAACGGATAGTCGCCCACGTCGCCCCAGGTCACGCGCTCTTTCTGCTGCAGCGGATGCTGCTCGGGGAAGACCAGCACGAAGGGCATTTCGAACAGCACTTGCGCGGCGATTTCCGCCGTCGGGTCGCGCTCGGGGCCGATGCCGAAGTCGACTTCGCCGCTGAAGACGCGCGCCGACACGTTTTCCACGGGGCAATCGACCAGGCGCAGCTGCACGTCCGGGTGGACCTGGCGGTAGGCGGCGATCACTTCCGGCAGCAGGGTGCACGCCATCATCTGCGGCGCGGCGATGCGCACCAGGCCCGTCTTCAGGGCCTTGCGCTGGGCGATGCCGGCCATGGCGCCGTCGAGGTCCTCGATCATCTTTTCAAACAGCGGATACAGTTCGCGGCCGATTTCCGACAGCTGCGTCTTGCGCGTGCTGCGCTCGACTACGCGCACGCCCAGCACGCTTTCCAGTTCCTTGATCAAGCCGCTCAGCGCCGATTGCGTCACGTGCAGGTATTCGGCGGCCAGGGTAAAACTGCCGGTCTTGGCCAGTGCCACGAAGGCGCGCATCTGTCGCAGGCTGGGACTCATAAGATAATCCGATAAATCAATGGTTAAAAATTGTTTGTATGATAGCTGTAACTCGATTCTAATGGTGAAAAGCTGAAAAACAGGCCAGCCATCGCGCCCCGGGCGCCATCCATTGGAGACAAGCACATGAAGATCAAGCAAATCCACCACGTTGCCTACCGCTGCATCGACGCGAAGCAGACCGTCGAGTGGTACGTCAAGCATTTGAACATGAATTTCGTCCTCGCCATCGCCGAAGACCTGGTGCCGTCGACCAAGGCGCCGGACCCGTACATGCACGTCTTCCTCGACGCGGGCCAGGGCAATGTGCTGGCCTTCTTCGAATTGCCGACGCAGCCGCCGATGGACCGCGACCGCAATACCCCGGCCTGGGTGCAGCACCTGGCGCTGGAAGTGGGCAGCATGGAAGAACTGCTGGTCGCCAAGGAGCGCCTGGTGGCCGGCGGCATCGAGGTGCTGGGCCCCGTGAATCACGCCATCTTCCAGTCGATCTATTTCTTCGACCCCAACGGCCACCGCCTGGAACTGGCGGCCAACGTGGGTACGCCCGAGATGATGGCCAAACTGGACGCCGTCAAATGGGAAATGCTGGAAGAATGGTCGCAGACGCGCCGCGCGCCGAAGCACGCCGCCTGGATGCATGCGCCGGCCGACGCCTGAACGCCGCATACCGACGCCATCTGACATCTGAACAATACGCCTAACAAGGAACACACCCCATGAAACTCGCAACCCTGAAAAACGGCAGCCGCGACGGCGCCCTGATCCTCGTCAGCCGCGACCTGCGCCAGTACCAGCGCGTGGCCGCCATCGCTCCCACCCTGCAGGCGGCGCTCGACAACTGGGACGCCGTGGCGCCCAAGCTGGAACAAGCCTACGCCGATCTGAACGCGGGCCAGGCGCCGGACGCACAGCCGTTTGACGCCAATCAATGCCACTCGCCGCTGCCGCGCGCCTACCAGTGGGCCGACGGTTCCGCCTACATCAACCACGTGGAACTGGTGCGCAAGGCGCGCAACGCGGAAGTGCCGGCCTCGTTCTACACGGACCCGCTGATGTACCAGGGCGGCTCGGACAGCTTCATCGGTCCGCGCGACCCCATCTTCGCCCTGTCGGAAGAGTGGGGCATCGACCTGGAAGCGGAAGTGGCCGTCGTTACGGGCGACGTCGCCATGGGCGCCGGCGTGGACGACGCGGCGAAAGCGATCCGGCTGGTGATGCTGGTCAACGATGTCTCCTTGCGCAACCTGATCCCGGGCGAACTGGCCAAGGGTTTCGGTTTCTTTCAGTCGAAGGCGGCCAGCGCGTTTTCCCCCGTCGCCGTCACGCCCGATGAACTGGGTGCCGCCTGGGCGGACAGCAAGCTGCACCTGCCGCTACTGGTGGACCTGAATGACAAGCCGTTCGGTAAACCAAATGCGGGCGAAGACATGACCTTCAATTTTGCGCAGCTCGTCGCCCATGCGGCGAAGACGCGCGAACTGGGCGCCGGCAGCATCGTCGGCTCGGGCACCGTGTCGAACAAGCAGGGCAACCTGTTCGGTTCCAGCATCGAAAATGGCGGCGTCGGTTACTGCTGCCTGGCCGAAGTGCGCATGTATGAAACCATCGAACACGGCGCGCCCAAGACGGCCTACCTGAAGTTCGGCGACACGGTGCGCATCGAGATGCGCGACGCGGCGGGCGCCAGCATCTTCGGCAGCATTGAGCAGACGGTCGCGCTGTACGCCGGCCGCGCCTGAGGGGAGGGCGTCCCATGAAGCTGTACACCTATTTCCGCAGTTCGGCCGCCTACCGCGTGCGCATCGCCCTCAATTTGAAGGGCATCGATTACGACAGCATCCCCGTGCACTTGCTGCAGGACGGCGGCCAGCAGTTGCTGCCGGCCTACCGCGCCGTCAATCCATCGGCCCTGGTGCCGGCGCTCGATGACGAGGGCGCCATCCTGACGCAGTCGCTGGCCATGCTCGAATACCTCGACGAGACGCGGCCAGCCGTGCCGCTGCTGCCGGCGGACGCGCTGGGACGGGCCCGCGTGCGCGCGCTGGCGCTGGCGATTGCCTGCGACGCGCATCCGCTGACGAATCTGCGCGTGCTGAAATACCTGAAAAACACCCTGGGGCTGTCGGACGAGGCCAAGCAGGAGTGGTACCGCCACTGGATGGCCGAGGGACTGGCGGCCGTGGAGGCGCTGCTGGCGCAGGGCGACCCGGCCGGAGCTGGCCTGTTCTGCCATGGCGACAGCCCCACGATGGCTGACTGCTGCCTGGTGCCGCAAGTGTTCAATGCGCAGCGTTTCGCCATCGACCTGGCGCCATACCCGCGCGTGGCGCGCATCCATGCGCACTGCGCCGCCTTGCCGGCGTTTGCCGCCGCCCATCCCTCGCAGCAGCCTGACGCCGAGTAAGTTTGCGCCGCATCAAACGCAAGTCGCCCCGGCCAGCATGCAGGCCGGGGCTTTTTTATGCGGAATTGATTTTGGGCAGTCAACGCGTGCTTGCCGGTAGGCTACAATTTGCGTTTGCCCAAATATTTTACTGACGCGCCATGACCGCAACCACCATTCCTGCCAGCATCACCGATGCCCTGTCCCTGGCGCATGCTTCCTGGCGACCCATCCTGCTGCGCGGCTTGCACGCCGTGATGGCGGCCGATCCCGCCTACCTGCCGGCGCTGGCCGCCGACGATTACCTGCCTACGCAGGGCCGGCTGTTCGCCGCCTTTGCCCTGCCGCTGGCGCAGGTGCGCCATGTGCTGGTGGGCGAGGGGCCGTATCCGCGCGCCGACAGCGCCACGGGGGTGTGCTTCATGGATGGCGCCGTCGGCAGCCTGTGGTCGGCGACGGGCCTGTCGAAGCCCGTCAACCGCGCCACCTCCCTGCGCAACTTCATGAAGATGCTGCTGGTGGCCGATGGCCAGCTGCAGGCTGGCGACACCTCGGGCGTGGCCATGGCACCCGTGGCCGCCGCCGCGCAGCTGCCGGACAGCGGCGTCATCCAGACCCTGCCCGACTTGCAGCGCAAGATGACGGAGCAGGGCTTCTTGCTGCTCAACGCGGCGCTGGTATTCCGTTCCCACGTGCCGCCCGTGCAGGATGCGCGCGGCTGGCTGCCCTTCCTGCAGGTGGTGCTGGAAGCGCTGGCGCAGCAGGGCGGGGCGGCCGTGCCGCAACTGGTGCTGTGGGGCAAGATTGCCGAGCTCATCAAGCGCCTGCCGGTGGCGGCATCGTTGCCGCAGGTGACGGCGGAACATCCGTATAATCTGTCCTTTATCGGCAACAGCGACATGCAGGCCCTGTTTGGCCCGATGCAGCTGTTGCGTGCTTGAGCTTGAATCATCGCCTGTCTGGCGGAAGTGCGGGGAATATGCAAATCAGTAACGTGGAAGAATTGAAGGCGTGGATCGCCGCGGGCGGCGAGCCCGACTATCTGTATTTCTGGGGCCACACGCCGGCGCAGCCGCAGGTGCCCGACAAAAGCTGCTTCAGCCAGTGGTTTCCGTCGCCGTTCAGCCTGGCTGGCGTGACGTATGCCACGGCCGAGCACTACATGATGGCGCAAAAGGCGGCCCTGTTTGGCGACACAGCCGTGCAGGCGCGCATCGTGGCGGCCGCGCGGCCGTCGGAAGTCAAGAAGCTGGGGCGCGAAGTGGCCAATTTTGACGCCAGGGTGTGGGAAGCGGCGCGCGCGGGCATCGTCTTCGATGGCAATTTTGCCAAGTTCTCGCAAAAAGCCGCGCTGCGCAAGTTCTTGCTGGGCACGGGCGAGCGCGTCATCGTCGAAGCCAGTCCCGTCGACCGCATCTGGGGCGTGGGCCTGGCGTCGGACAATCCGCGCATCGGCGATCCTGCCACCTGGGACGGCTTGAACCTGCTGGGGTTTGAGTTAATGAAAGTACGTAGCGCTCTGCGTGCCTGAGCAGTACTGTTGTTTTCCTGATGCCGCCGCGCCTGGCGCGGCCGGCCATGCCCCTTCCAGCCCTGTGGTCATCGAGGGGCGCTCTGACAAACCCCGCCGAATTTGTTATACTTGACTAAATCATTCAACTACTCGGGGTTTGAGGAGTTGAAAAACCGCAATATTTTAAACCAGTTGACCAGAGGATGTATGCGTCTGACTACAAAAGGCCGTTTTGCCGTGACAGCGATGATCGATCTTGCCCTGCGCCAGGGCAAGGGACCGGTCACCTTGTCCGGCATCAGCCAGCGCCAGTCGATTTCCCTGTCCTACCTGGAGCAGCTGTTCGGCAAGCTGCGCCGGCATGAGATCGTCGAGTCGATCCGCGGTCCGGGCGGCGGCTACAGCCTGGCACGCCGTGCCGACAAGGTGACGGTGGCCGACATCATCATCGCCGTCGACGAGCCGCTCGATGCCACGCAGTGCGGCGGCAAGGAGCATTGCCACGGCGCCGACGCGGCCACGGGCGCGCGCTGCATGACGCATGAATTGTGGTCCACGCTCAACGAAAAAATGGTCGATTATCTGGATTCTGTGTCCTTGCAGGACCTGGTCGACCAGCAGAGACAAAAGATTGCCGAACAAAGCGTGATGGTGATGCACCGTAACCACGCCGCCCTCGGTTGAACATAACAAAATACCAAGTTGCTGATTGCAGGAGTTATTGATGAACGCCCCAGAAAAAAACGTAGGCCAAGTGCACTTTGAAACCGCACCGCATTTCCCGATCTACATGGATTACTCGGCCACCACGCCGATCGATCCACGCGTCGCCGACAAGATGATTCCCTACCTGCGCGAGCAGTTCGGCAATCCGGCATCGCGCAGCCACATGTATGGCTGGACGGCGGAAAAAGCCGTGGAAGAGGCACGCGGCCACGTGGCGGCCCTGGTGAACGCCGATCCGCGCGAAATCATCTGGACGTCCGGCGCGACGGAAAGCAATAACCTGGCCATCAAGGGCGCGGCACAGTTCTACAAGACCAAGGGCAAGCACATCATCACCGTCAAGACCGAGCACAAATCGGTGCTCGACACGGTGCGCGAACTGGAACGCATCGGCTTCGAGGCGACCTACCTGGAACCGCAGGACAACGGCCTGATCACCGTCGAGCAGCTGGCCGCGGCCGTGCGCCCGGACACCATCCTCGTGTCGGTGATGCTGGTGAACAACGAAATCGGCGTGATCCAACCGATCGACGAGATCGGCGCGTTCTGCCGCTCGAAAGGCATCATCTTCCATTGCGACGCCGCGCAAGCGACGGGCAAGGTCGTCATCGACCTGCAAAAGACCAAGGTCGACCTGATGACCTTCACGGCACATAAAACCTACGGCCCGAAAGGCGTGGGCGCCCTGTACGTCTGCCGCAAGCCGCGCGTGCGCCTGGAAGCGCAGATGCACGGCGGCGGCCATGAGCGCGGCCTGCGCTCGGGCACCCTGCCGACGCACCAGATCGTGGGTATGGGCGAGAGCTTCCGCATCGCCAAGGAAGAGATGGACAGCGAAATCGGCCGCATCAAGGCCCTGCGCGACCGCCTGGCCAAGGGCCTGCAGGAGATCGAAGAAGTCTACATCAACGGCGACATGGACCACCGCGTGCCGCACAACCTGAACGTCAGCTTCAACTACGTCGAAGGCGAGTCGCTGATCATGGCGATCAAGGATATCGCCGTGTCGTCCGGTTCGGCCTGCACCTCGGCCAGCCTGGAGCCATCGTACGTGCTGCGCGCCCTGGGCCGCAGCGACGAACTGGCGCACAGTTCGATCCGCTTCACCATCGGCCGCTTCTCGACCGAGGAAGACATCGACTTCGCCGTGAACCTGCTGAAATCGAAAGTACACAAATTGCGCGAACTGTCGCCGCTGTGGGACATGTTCAAGGAGGGAATCGATATTAACTCCATCCAATGGGCAGCCCACTAAAAGCACCTGTTAAACCTACTGCGCGTCGCGATTTGCGGCCTGCGATGCTCACTGTGCTACAGCACAGTTCCGCTTCTCGGCCACAACTCACTGCCGCTCGCTACGGTTTTCCAGGCACTTGAAGATAAATTGGCCTCGTGAACGGGGCCGGCAAGAATATTAAAGGAGCATCAAAATGGCTTACTCGGACAAAGTACTCGATCACTACGAAAACCCGCGCAACGTGGGCGCTTTCGACAAGGGTGATGAAACCATCGGCACCGGCATGGTAGGCGCGCCCGCCTGCGGCGACGTGATGAAACTGCAGATCAAGGTCGGCGCCGATGGCCTGATCGAAGACGCGAAATTCAAGACCTACGGCTGCGGTTCGGCCATCGCGTCGAGCTCGCTGGTAACGGAATGGGTCAAGGGTAAAACCCTGGACCAGGCGCTGGCCATCAAGAACACGCAGATCGCCGAAGAGCTGGCCCTGCCGCCAGTGAAGATCCACTGCTCCATCCTGGCGGAAGACGCCATCAAGGCGGCAGTATTGGACTACCAGACCCGCCATCCGGCTGCGGCCTAAGTTTGCATCCTGCCCGGCGCCGCAAGGCGCGGGGCGGGCGCGGAGAAATACATGATCACACTGACCGAAAAAGCGGCGAAACACATCAACCGTTATATCGAACGGCGCGGCAAGGGCATGGGCCTGCGCTTCGGCGTGCGCACCACGGGCTGCTCGGGCCTGGCCTACAAGCTCGAATATGTCGATGAAGTGGCGGCCGAAGACAGCGTCTTCGAATCGCACGGCGTGAAAGTCTTCGTCGACCCGAAAAGCTTGCCTTACATCGACGGCACGGAACTCGATTTCGCGCGCGAAGGCTTGAACGAAGGCTTCAAGTTCCACAATCCGAACGAAAAAGACGCCTGCGGCTGCGGCGAGTCCTTCAGGATTTAAACAGCTGGCAAGACCCCGGTCGGTGCGCTGTACCCATCGATTGCGGTACAGCGACCACCGACAATTATGCAAAACCACTTCGAATTATTCCAGTTGCCGGCGCAGTTCGGGCTCGACATGAGCGCGCTCGACGCGGCCTACCGCGACGTGCAGGGCAAGGTCCACCCGGACCGTTTCATCAACGCCAGCAGCGCTGAAAAGCGCGTGGCGATGCAATGGGCCACGCGCGCCAATGAAGCCTATCAAACCCTGAAAAGCCCGCAAAAGCGCGCGCAATACCTGTGCGAACTGAATGGCGTCGACCTGCAGACGGAATCGAACACGGCCATGCCGGTCAGCTTCCTGATGCAGCAGATGGAATGGCGCGAGGAACTGGGCGATGCGCGTGCCGGCAAGGATGCCGACGCGCTCGACGCCCTGGACCGCCAGCTGCGCGGCGAACGCAAGGCGCTGCTGGCCCAGGTGGCGGCCCAGCTCGACGCAGGCGACTATGCGAATGCCGCGCAAAGCGTGCGCGCCCTGATGTTCCTCGACAAATTCGGCGAGGAAGTGCGTTTTGCATACGAGGCCATGGAAGCCTGACTGGCCGATCGCTTGACCCGCGTGCCAAGCGCCAGTCTGGCGCGCGTCTTATAATGCGCGACAGGCATCAGCTGCATCACGCAAAAAATTAATCGAGGCACGAATACAATGGCACTTCTGCAAATTTCCGAACCAGGCATGTCGACCGCGCCGCACCAGCACCGCCTGGCCGTCGGCATCGACCTTGGCACCACCAATTCCCTGGTCGCGACCGTGCGCAACAGCATTCCCGAGGTGCTCAACGACGAAGAAGGGCACTCTCTGCTGCCGTCCGTCGTGCGCTACCTGCCGAACGGCCACGCCAACATCGGCTACAAAGCCCTGTCCGCGCAAACCACCGACCCGAAGAACACCATCGTCTCCGTCAAGCGCTTCATGGGCCGCGGCCTGGCCGACATCGCCTACGCGGAAAACCTGCCCTACGACTTCCAGGATACGCCTGGCATGGTGCAGCTGAAAACCGTGGCCGGCGTGAAGAGCCCCGTCGAAGTGTCGGCGCAAATCCTCGCCACCCTGCGCCAGCGCGCGGAAGATTCCCTCGGTGACGACCTGGTGGGCGCCGTGATTACTGTACCAGCGTATTTCGACGATGCCCAGCGCCAGGCGACGAAAGATGCGGCCCAGTTGGCCGGCATCAATGTCCTGCGCCTGCTGAGCGAGCCGACGGCCGCCGCCATCGCCTACGGCCTCGACAACGCCTCCGAAGGCGTGTACGCCGTGTACGATCTTGGCGGCGGCACTTTCGACATCTCGATCCTGAAACTGAGCAAGGGCGTCTTCGAAGTGCTGTCCACGGGCGGCGATTCGGCCCTGGGCGGCGACGATTTCGACCGCCGCCTGTTCTGCTGGATCAGCGAGCAGGCCAAGCTGGCGCCGTTGTCGGACGAAGACACGGCCATCCTGATGGTCAAAGCACGCGAAATCAAGGAATTGCTGTCGACCAAACCGGAAACGATGATCGATGCGGCCCTGAACTCGGGCGAAGAGATCCACCTGCGCATCACGGCCGCGGACTTTGCCGCCATGACGCAGCACCTGGTGGCCAAGACCATGAATGCCATCAAGAAAGCCCTGCGCGACGCGAACGTGGATGCGGACGACGTCGACGGCGTGGTGATGGTGGGCGGCGCCACGCGCATGCCGCACGTGCAGCGCGCCGTGAGCGAATTCTTCCATACGACGCCGCACGCGAATATCGACCCGGACAAAGTGGTGGCGCTGGGCGCGGCCATCCAGGCGAACTTGCTGGCCGGCAACCGTGCCGCCGGCGACGACTGGCTGCTGCTGGACGTGATCCCGCTGTCCCTCGGTATCGAAACCATGGGCGGCCTGGTGGAAAAGATCATCCCGCGCAACTCGACCATACCATGCGCGCGCGCGCAGGAATTCACGACATTTAAAGATGGCCAGACGGCGCTGGCCGTGCACGTGCTGCAGGGCGAGCGCGAACTGGTCAGCGATTGCCGCTCCTTGGCGCGTTTTGAATTGCGCGGCATTCCGCCGATGGTGGCCGGCGCCGCGCGCATCCGCATCACCTACCAGGTCGACGCGGACGGCTTGCTGTCCGTCTCGGCGCGCGAACTGCGCTCGGGCGTGGAAGCGTCGATCAGCGTCAAGCCGGCCTACGGCCTCGGCGACGACGACATCGCCCGCATGCTGCAGGATTCGTACACCTCGGCCGACACCGACATGGTGGCGCGCGCGCTGCGCGAAGAGCAGGTGGAAGCGGAACGCATCCTGCTGGCCACGCAGTCGGCGCTGGACGAGGACGGCGGCTTGCTGGACGACGCCGAGCGCGTGGCTGTCGATGGCTTGATGCAGAAGGTGCGCGACGCCATTGCGCAATCGCAAAGCGGCGCCATCGACCACCAGGCCTTGAAGCTGGCGATCGAGGCACTGGCCGACGGCACCGAGGATTTCGCCTCGCGCCGCATGGACCGCAGCGTGCGCACGGCGCTGACCGGCAAAACGCTGGATCAAGTGGTTTAAAGATAATTGACATGCGCGCCGCAGGCACTCGCCGCGGCCGCGCCCCGAATGACAGACTGAAAGAAGAAACCATGCCACAAATCGTTATCCTGCCGCACGCCAAGCTTTGCCCGGACGGCGCCGTCATCGAAGCACCAAGCGGCAAGTCCATCTGCGACATCCTGCTGGAAAACGACATCGACATCGAGCACGCCTGCGAAAAATCGTGCGCCTGCACCACCTGCCACGTGCTGGTGCGCGAAGGCATCGAATCGCTGAACGAAGCGACGGAACTGGAAGAAGACATGCTGGACAAGGCCTGGGGCCTGGAAGCCGTGTCGCGCCTGTCGTGCCAGTCCATCGTGGCCGAGGCCGACCTCGTCGTCGAAATCCCGAAATACACGATCAACCAGGTCAGCGAAGGCAGTCACTAACATGAAATGGTCCGACATACACGCGATCGCCGAGGCCTTGTTCGACGCGCATCCGGACATCGACCCGCTGACCGTGCGTTTCACCGACCTGCACAACTGGGTGGTGGAACTGGACGGCTTCGACGATGACCACACGCGCGGCGGCGAAAAAGTGCTCGAAGCGATACAGATGGCGTGGATCGATGAAGCGCGCTAAGGGCGCGGCACCCGCCGCCACCGCAGCCGCTGCGCCGAAAGACGTCATCACGGCCGCCAGCAACATGCCCGAGATCAAGGATGGCCAATCGGTCGCCTTGCTGCAGGAATTGCACATCCTGACGCGCGACGGCAAGATGAACCAGGACAGCCGCCGCAAGCTCAAGCAGGTGTACCACCTGACGCAGTTCATCGAGCCGCTGCTGCGCGAAGTGCAGCTCGACCATCCCGGCGTGTCCCTGGTCGACCACGGCGCCGGCAAGTCGTATCTCGGTTTCATCCTGTACGACCTGTTCTTCAAGAACGGCAACGACGGTTCGCACATCTACGGCATCGAGACACGCGAAGAGCTGGTGCAGCGTTCGCAGGAGCTGGCGAAGAAATTCAACTTCCCCGGCATGTCGTTCCTGCCCCTGTCCGTGGCCGAATCGACGGAATCGAACTTGCTGCCGCAGCAGATCGACATCGTCACGGCCTTGCACGCGTGCAACACTGCCACCGATGACGCCATCCACTTCGCCCTGAAGAAAAAGGCGAAGTTCATGGTGCTGGTGCCATGTTGCCAGGCCGAAGTCGCTTCCGTATTGAAGAAGAACAAGGGCAAGAGCCTGGGCAAGAGTATCTTGACGGAATTGTGGCGCCACCCTCTCCACACGCGCGAGTTCGGCAGCCAGATCACCAACGTGCTGCGCTGTCTGCAGCTGGAAGCGCACGGCTACCAGGTCAGCGTGACGGAACTGGTGGGCTGGGAGCATTCGATGAAGAATGAACTGATCATCGCCAGCTACAAGAATCTGCCGCGCCAGCGTCCGACGGAACGCCTGCAGGAAGTGCTGCAAACGCTGGGCCTGGAAGAGATGGGCCACCGTTTCTTTGCCGAGGAATTGGCGAAGGCGCAGGCCTGATTGTTGGATGACGCGGCAAGCCGCTAATCCAACCTACAGAACCAGTCCAGGTCGGGTAGGTCGGATTAGCGCAGCGTAATCCGACAATCAGCAGCGTAACCCGGCAATCGCCAGCGCGGACCGCAAAAGAGGAGGAGCAGGTCGGTTACAATACCGGCTTTCTCCTCCTCTTGCTTTTTGCGCCTCCCCATGACCACACCACACGAAATGCCCACCGTCCGCCTGGCCAAGCGCCTGTCTGAAGACGTACCCTGCTCACGCCGCGAGGCCGAGCTGTATATCGAGGGCGGCTGGGTGACGGTCGATGGCGTGCTGGTGGAGGAATCGGGCGCGCGCGTGGCGGATAATCAGGAAGTGCTGCTGCTGCCGAACGCCACCCTCGATGAAATGCCGCCCGTGACGATCCTGCTGCACAAGCCGGCCGGCATCAACGGCGGCATCGGCAGCGAAGGCAAGCCGGCCTTGAGCTGTTTGCGTCCCGAAGAGATTTTCACGCCGGAGAACGTGGCGCCCAGCTCCATCACGCGCTTCCTCAAGCGCCATTTGATCGGCCTGACCATCACCAATCCGCTGGAGACCATGGCGTCCGGCCTGCTGGTGTTTACGCAGGATTTCCGCGTGGCCCGCAAGCTGGTCGACGAAGCGAAAACGGTGGAGCAGGAATTCATCGTGGAAGTATCGGGCGACATCATGGAAAACGGCCTGGCGCTGCTGAATCACGGCTTGCCCTTCAATGGCAAGCCTTTGCCGCCGATCAAGGTCAGCTGGCAGAACGAGACGCGCCTGCGTTTCGCCCTGAAAAACGTGCAGCCGGGCCAGATCGCCCACATGTGCAAGATGGTGGGACTGGACGTCGTCGCCATGAAGCGCTTGCGCATCGGCCGCATCCCGATGGGCGCCATGCCCGTGGGGCAATGGCGTTACCTCCAGGGTTACGAGAGGTTCTAAAGCTGCGGCGCCACGATGGCGTGGTTTTCCGCAAAGCTTTTCCATAGCCGTTCGGCAATATTCAAGGCAATGGTATCGGCCTTTTCCTGCAGGGCCGGGTTGCCCATGCTTTCGGTCGTGGCGAAGAACAGGGTCAGCCAGCGGCGGAACATGCACGGCGTCAGGTGTTCCATGTTCGCGTGCTGGGCCAGGGGCTTGCCGTGGTAGCGCATGGTGCCGCGCAGCAAGCCTGACCAGAAATCGACCAATGTTGCCAGATGGGCATCCCAATCCTTGACCTCGGCGGCAAAGACGGGGCCCAGCATGGCGTCGTCGCGCGCGGCCGCATAAAAGGTGTGAACGAGATGCTTGACGTCGTCTTCGCTGCAGACTTCCTCGCGGTAGGGTGCGAAGCGTGTGTGGGGGAGGGGGGCGGTATTCTTCATGGCATGCCATGATCGCAGAGCCCCCGTGGCGCTTCAATGACGCAGGTCAAGCGGCATCAAAACTCAGGCGGCGACTTTCTTCGACTTCTTGGCCGGTGCCGGCAATTGCACGATCTGCGTGCCCGCCAGTTTGTCGTGCAGGAATTGCCCATTGCCCGTGAACAGGGCCGTGCTTGACCAGGCCAGGATGCCCACGCCGATGGCGCCCAAGGCGCTCCAGTGCTGCAAACCGAATCCATACGACACCAGCAGGGCCGGCAGCAGCCACATCCATGACAGGATGTAGCGGTAGGCAGCCACGCGCAGCGGCACGTGGGCGTGGCCCGGCAGCACGACTTTCAGACGCCACGTCTTCATGGCCAGGGTTTGCCCTTCGCGGCTCCATTGATGGATGAAATACGCGCCCATGACGAGGAAGGCCAGGCATTGGCGCATGTGTTCCGTCAGTGGCGTATGCGCGCCCTGCACGGCCAGTTCAAACAGCAGGAAGGGCAGAAACAACACGGCCAGGGCCAGCAGCGACTCGTACACCATGGAAATCAGGCGGCGCTTGATCGTGGGATGGGAAGTGATGCTGGCGGCGGGCGTGCTATTTGGCATTGGTCGGCAGTGGGGCAGGCGTAACAGGTGGCGTGACAGGCACGGCGGCGGGGGGCGCGGCAGGATCCGTGAGCGGCACGGCCGCCGCTGGCGCAGCGGCAGGTGGCAGGACGGGCGCGGCGGCAGGCGCTGCCGGCGTGGCGGGCGGCACGATCACGGGCGGCTTGCTCGTGTTCGAATTGATCGCCGGCACCTTGCCCAGCGGTTTTTTCGGCACGAGTTCCGTCGCCAGCTTTTTCTTTTGATCTTCCGGCAATTGCTGGTATTGCTCCCATTGCGCGGTTTTTTGACCTGGATCAATCTTCTTCGTGCGCGTATAGTTTTCGCGCACCAGGCGGCGCTGTTCCGGCGTCAGCTTGATCCATTCGCGCATGCGTTCATGCACGCGCGTTTGCTCGTCGGGCGTCATCGAGGCAAAGCGGCTGGCGATATCGAGCCATTTCTGCTTGCGCAAGGCTTCCAGCTTGTTCCATTCGCCCGCCAGCGGCTGCAGGGCTTCCTGCTGTGCGCGCGACAGCTTGTTCCACGATGGATTCTCGCTGGCCTTGGGCGGCGTGCCGCCCTTGCCGGCCGTGCGCGGCGAACCGGGTTTGACGGCCGGGGCAGGGGCCACCACGGGCGCTGGCGCCACGGGAGGCGCGGCGGGCGCGGGATGTTGCTGCGCGCCTACCCAGGCGGCGCCCGCCAGGGCGCAGGCACCCAGGCCGATGCCGCCGGCCAGCCAGCCTTTGCGTACGCTCAAGCGTGCCATGCTTATTGCTCGCGTTTCGTCAGGTAGGCGTTGAAGCCATGGTCCATGTACGCAGACAGCGGCAATTCGTCGGACAGCACGGCGGCGTCGATTTCTGCCAGTTCGGCAATATGTTGTTCTTGCTCAAACTGATAGATGCCCACCAGGCCGCCGACCAGCAGCAGCAGGGGGATGATCACGCTCATGCGGCCCAGCCACGACAGCGGTTCGACGAACAGGCTGCTGGCCACGCCGGCAAACACGCTCTGGCGCACGGCGACGGCGGCGGGCGCGTCCGCCTTCTTGCGGGACAGGGCCAGCTTGCGTGCCGCTGCCAGGCGATCGGTGGCCGATGCGGGCAGGTCGTCGAGTTTTTCGTTCAGTGCATGGCGCACTTTGTAAGCGAAATTGAGATCGTCGGTGTTCATAATTTAATTCCCTTGGCTTTCAGCGATTCGGCGAGCGTGTGGGTAGCTCTAGAGCAATGTGTTTTCACGCTACCTTCGGAGCAACCCATCGCTTCCGCTGTTTCAGCCACATCCATGTCCTGCCAATAACGCATGAGGAAGGCTTCGCGTTGACGTGACGGCAGTTTTTGTACCTCTGCATCAATCAAATCAAGGATTTGCGCGCGTTCGACCTGGTCGGCCGACGATTCAGCGGCGCTGGAGCCCTGTTCCGATTCATAAGTGTCAAGTATATCAAAATCTTCATGCTCGTCGCCCGAGGGCTTCATGCCGGAAAACAGGCTGACCCAGGTGTTGCGAACTTTTTCGCGGCGGAAATAATCAAGGATGGTGTTCTGCAAGATGCGCTGGAACAGCATCGGCAGCTCGGCGGCCGGCTTGTCGCCGTATTTCTCGGCCAGCTTGATCATGGCATCCTGCACGATGTCGAGTGCCGATTCTTCCTTGCGGACCGCGTAGGCGGCCTGCTTGAAAGCGCGCCGCTCGACATTTTCTAGAAAGTCGGATAATTCTTTGTCTGTTGCCATGCGGTATGGGGATCTTAGCGGCTGCGGGTGCGGTGGGCGAAATGGGGGCGGGTATGCTTTTTGCAACCCCGTGCATGCTAGCAAAAAATGTGCGTTTCCGCAGGGTTTTTGCACGTTGTGCGAGCAAAAATGCAGCGAGGCCGACATTTTCCTTGACCATCATGGTGCAACGCGATAACGTATGGGACGCTTTGAACACCCCAAAGCCCTATGGTCAGGTCGCGACCGGCACACAAGGCCAGCAGCGGCAAGACGCGCTTTCATTTGTAGGCAGTTTGTTCTAACCCGCGCCACAAGCGCGAGCGGTTCGTACAGGCGCCACAGAAACTCCGGCCAAACGAGTTGCGTTAAGCGTTGTTTTGTAAGGTATCTATGGGTGCCCAAAGAAATTGCGTGACCGCATGAAAAGGGAAGCAGGAGCACTGTTGCGTTAGGCGTACCTCGTCAGGAAAGAACATCCGATCAATCTCCAATGGACCTTGAAAGGAATGTTTCATGAATACCGAAGCAACAGCAGGACCCATTACCGGCGCAGAAATTGTCGTGCGCTGTCTGGCTGAAGAGGGCGTCGAGCACGTCTTTGGATATCCGGGCGGAGCCGTACTCTACATCTACGACGCCATCTTCCAGCAAAACAAATTCCAGCATATCCTGGTACGCCACGAGCAGGCCGCGATCCACGCCGCCGATGCCTATTCGCGCAGCTCGAACAAGGTCGGTGTCGCCATCGTCACGTCCGGTCCGGGCGTCACGAATGCCGTCACGGGCCTGTCGACCGCGTACATGGACTCGATTCCGATGGTGGTGATCTCCGGCCAGGTGCCGAGCCACGCCATCGGCCAGGATGCGTTCCAGGAATGCGACACGGTCGGCATCACGCGCCCCGTGGTCAAGCACAACTTCCTCGTCAAGGACGTCAAGGACCTGGCAGCGACGATCAAGAAAGCCTTCTTCATCGCCCGTACCGGCCGTCCGGGACCCGTGCTGGTCGATATCCCCAAGGATATCAGCATGCACAAATGCAACTTTGACTATCCGAAGGAAGTCGAGATGCGTTCCTACCGTCCCGTCGACAAGGGCCATTCGGGCCAGATCCGCAAGGCCGTGCAGCTGCTGCTGCAAGCTGAACGCCCGATGATCTACACGGGCGGCGGCGTCATCCTGGCAAATGCCTCGGCCGAGTTGAACAAGCTGGTCGACCGCCTGGGTTTCCCGTGCACCAACACCTTGATGGGCCTGGGCGGCTACCGCGCCTCGAGCGAGCAGTATGTCGGCATGCCCGGCATGCACGGCACCTATGAAGCGAACATGGCGATGCAGAACTGCGACGTGCTGATCGCCATCGGCGCCCGTTTCGATGACCGCGTGATCGGCAACCCGAAACATTTCGCCTCGCATCCGCGCAAGATCATCCACGTGGACATCGATCCATCGTCGATTTCCAAGCGCGTCAAGGTCGATATCCCCATTGTCGGCAACGTCAAGGACGTGCTGATCGAGTTCCTCGCGCAACTCGACGCGGCCGAAGCCAAGCCGAACGTCAATGCCTTGAGCAACTGGTGGAAGCAGATCGCCGAATGGCGTGGCCGCGAATGCCTGAAATACCCGACGTCCGACCTGGTCATCAAGCCGCAAGCGGTGGTGGAAAAAGTGTTCCAGATCACCAAGGGCGATGCCTTCATCACCTCCGACGTGGGCCAGCACCAGATGTGGGCTGCACAATATTATGGCTTCGACAAGCCGCGCCGCTGGATCAATTCCGGCGGCCTGGGCACCATGGGCGTCGGCTTGCCGTACGCCATGGGCGTGCAGATGGCCAATCCGGACGCCACCGTCGCTTGTATTACCGGCGAAGGCTCGATCCAGATGTGCATCCAGGAGCTCGCCACGTGCAAGCAGTATCACCTGACGCCGAAGATCATCATGCTCAACAACCGTTTCCTCGGCATGGTGCGCCAATGGCAGGAAATCGATTACGGTTCGCGCTATTCCGAGTCGTACATGGATTCGCTGCCCGACTTCGAGAGACTGGCTGAAGCGTATGGCCACGTGGGCATGAAAATTGAAAAACCGGGCGACGTCGACGGCGCCCTGAAAGAGGCGTTCGGCATGAAAGACAGGCTGGTATTCATGAACTTCATTACCGACCAGTCCGAAAACGTGTGGCCAATGGTGAAAGCCGGCAAGGGCCTGTCCGAAATGATGCTCGGTTCGGAGGATCTCTAATCATGCGCCATATTATTTCTGTCTTGCTGGAAAACGAAGCGGGCGCCCTGTCGCGCGTGGTGGGCCTGTTCTCGGCACGCGGCTACAACATCGAAACACTGACCGTGGCGCCGACGGAAGACTCGACCCTGTCGCGCATGACCATCGTCACCAGCGGCTCGGACGACATCATCGAGCAGATCACCAAGCACCTGAACCGCCTCATCGAGGTAGTCAAGGTGGTGGACCTGACCGAAGGCCAGCATATCGAACGCGAGTTGATGCTGATCAAGGTTCGTGCCGTGGGCAAGGAGCGCGAGGAAATGAAGCGCACCGCCGATATCTTCCGTGGCCGCATCATCGATGTCACCGAAAAGACGTACACGATCGAACTGACCGGCAACAAGGTCAAGCTCGACGCGTTCATCGATTCGATCGACCGCGCCGCCATCCTGGAAACCGTCCGTACGGGTGGTTCCGGCATCGGCCGCGGCGAACGCATCCTCAAAGTATAAAAATATAAGCAGCACTACGCGGCCCACGGGCCGCATTTAAAACAACAACGCATCATCAAATTATAGGAAATACCATGAAAGTTTTTTACGACAAAGACGCTGACCTCTCCTTGATCAAAGGCAAAAACGTCGCCATCATCGGCTACGGTTCGCAAGGCCACGCGCACGCGCAAAACCTGAACGATTCTGGCGTCAACGTCACCGTCGGCCTGCGCAAGGGCGGCGCTTCGTGGACCAAGGTCGAACAAGCCGGCCTGAAAGTGGCGGAAGTGAACGACGCCGTGAAAGCGGCCGACGTCATCATGATCTTGCTGCCGGATGAGAACATCGCCCAGGTCTACAACGAAAACATCGCGCCGTTCGCCAAGCAGGGTGCCGTACTGGCCTTCGCTCACGGTTTCAACGTGCATTACGGTCAAGTCGTGCCACGCGCCGACCTGGACGTGATCATGGTCGCGCCGAAAGCCCCGGGCCACACCGTGCGCGCCACCTACACCCAGGGCGGCGGCGTGCCCCACCTGATCGCCGTGTACCAGGACAAATCGGGCATCGCCCGCGATATCGCCCTGTCGTACGCCTCGGCCAACGGCGGCGGCCGTGCCGGCATCATCGAAACGAATTTCCGTGAAGAAACCGAAACCGACTTGTTCGGCGAGCAAGCCGTGCTGTGCGGCGGCGCCGTGGAACTGATCAAGGCCGGCTTCGAAACCCTGACGGAAGCGGGCTACGCGCCGGAAATGGCGTATTTCGAGTGCTTGCACGAACTGAAGCTGATCGTCGACCTGATCTATGAAGGCGGCATCGCCAACATGAACTACTCGATCTCGAACAACGCCGAATACGGCGAATACGTGACCGGCCCTAAGGTCGTCACCTCGGCTACCAAGGATGCGATGCGTCAATGCCTGAAAGACATTCAAACGGGCGAATACGCGAAGAGCTTCATCCTGGAAAACAAGGCAGGCGCACCGACCCTGATCTCGCGCCGCCGCCTGACGTCCGAGCACCAGATCGAAGAAGTGGGCGCGAAACTGCGCGCCATGATGCCTTGGATCGCCAAGAACAAGATGGTTGACCAGTCGAAAAACTAAGCATTTATTAGTCATTCGCAATGAAAAGCCGGCGCAAGCCGGCTTTTTTTCGTTCATGTGATGCCGCCTGTTGCGCTGCGCCGGGGTGGGCGTGAGTATCTGTGTATATTTAAGTGTTTCCCATCTGTATTATTGTCACTCAATTAATTTCCCATAGGAATCAAAAAGTGAGCAATCGCCCCACCTCTGTCAATATCATCGGCTGGTTTTTAATCGTCACGGCACTCATCTCGCTGGTCTCCAGTTACCTCAACATGGATAACCCGATAACGAAGGAGTTGATGGCCAAGAGCGCCATGTCGGTGCCGTTGCAATATGCAGTCATGTTTCTGGGCCTGGTCATTGCGCTCATCTCGGGCATTGCCCTGCGCCGTGGCCATAAATGGGCGCGAACGCTGTATCTGGGCTGGAGCGTGTTTGGCCTGGTCGTGGCTCTTTTCACGTCACCGGTAAAAATCATGCTCGTGCCTGGCGTGCTGATGCTGGCCGTGATTGCGTATTTCCTGTTCCGCCCGCAGGCCAACGCCTATTTTTCTCCGCGCCTGGCGGCGAATGATGCGTAAGTTCGTCAGCATCGTCTGCAAGTCGCTTGCGGGGATGTTTGTCTATCTGATCACCTTGTTTGCGTTCCTGGCCGAGCGGCAGTCCGACGGCAAGCTGGCGATGCTGGTAGTCATCGCGGTTTGCGGCATTGTGGCGATGCTGGCTGGGCTGGCGTTGAGCGGTTTTGCTCAATGGCGGCGCGATACCGGCATTGTGCTGCTGGCCGCCACGGGCTTTACCGCGTTCCTGTTACTGTGCATGGCATGCATGTTCGGCAGTGATGATGTGATGAAATTCATGCCGCCGGGAAGCGTGGACATGTTTGACAGTTATTTGACCGGCGTCGCCGTCTTGCTGGGCTTCGCGGCCCTGGGTGGCTGGTTGCTGCGGCAAGCCCGGTCGCGGTCCGCCAATCCGGCCTGAGCCAGACGTAGTGTCTGCCGGGTAAAGCCAGGTCTCCACGAGGAGCCTGGCTTTTTTCTTGCGCGCACGTTTTTCGCCCGCCTCCTATATAATTCCGCCCTTCCTTTGCAGTTTCCTGTGGACTGCATCTGTTTCGGTATCTGCCGACCGCAACGCGCATCACCGCTTTTGTAGCACGCCAGGCGCTGGTTATTTAGCCGCTTGCGCAATCTGAAGGACCCCTATGACCGACCGTATCACCGCCGCAGTACCCATGCCGGGCACTGCAGACTCTTCCATTTCCGAGCGGCTTCCCATCCTGGCCTTGCTGGCCCTGGCCATGACGGCGTTTCTCGCCCTCCTGTCGGAAACCTTGCCGGCCGGCTTGCTGCCGCAGATTGCCCGCGACCTCGGCATTTCCGAAGTCATGACGGGCCAGCTGGTCACCGTGTACGCCATCGGTTCCATATTGACGGCGATTCCCCTGACGGCGCTCACCAGCACCTGGCGCCGGCGCAATGTCTTGCTGCTGGCCATCATCGGCTTCTTGATCTTCAATACGGCGACGGCCCTGGCGCCCAACTACCTCGTCGCCCTGGTGTCGCGCTTCGTGACGGGCATGGCCGCCGGCCTGGCCTGGGGCTTGATGGCCGGCTACGCGCGCCGCATGGTGAGCGTCGAGCAGCAGGGCAGGGCGATGGCCATCGCCATGATCGGCACGCCGCTGGCCCTGTCGCTGGGCGTGCCGCTGGGTACCCTGATGGGCGGTGTGCTGGGCTGGCGCAGCATCTTCGGCATCATGTCCGGCCTGGCCGTGGTGCTGGTCGCGTGGGTGCTGCTGGTCGTGCCCGATTATCCGGGGCAAAAGCAGGGCGAGCGCCTGTCGATCCGCCAGGTGTTCATGACGCCGGGCGTGCGGCCGATTCTGGCGGTGATCGTCGCCTGGATGCTGGCGCATAACATTTTATATACGTATATCGCACCGTTCCTGGCGCCGTCCGGCTTGCGCCCCCGCGTCGACCTGGTGCTGCTCGTGTATGGCGTGGGTTCGCTGGCCGGCATCTGGCTGGTCAGCCAGCTGATCGACCACTGGCTGCGTCCGCTCGTGCTGGGATGCATCGCCGCCTTTGCCCTGGTGGTGGTCGCGCTGGGGCTGGCGATGGACTCGCCGGCCGTGATCTATGTCAGCATGGCCATCTGGGGCATCACCTTTGGCGGCGCCGGCACCCTGCTGCAGACGGCGTCGGCGGACGCGGCCGGCGACGGCATGGACGTGGCGCAAGCGATGGTGGCGACCATCTGGAACGTGGCCATCGCGGGCGGCGGCCTGGCGGGCGGCATGCTGCTCGACGGCTATGGCGCGGCGTCGTTCCCGTGGGCCATGCTGGCCTTGCTGCTGGTGGCGTTGACCATCGCCTGGTGCGCGCACCGCCACAGTTTCAAGCGGGGCCGGCGCAGCGGCGGCGCGGTGCTGGGCCACTAATAACATTGTTATTTTCAATGGCAGTGTATTGAAATGTGAGCAGATGTGACTGGCAAGCACATTTTGTGACGATTTGTTAATTTGCGCCACAGGAATGAATGAGGCGTTAGAATCTACACAGTTTGACAAGTTTCTCAGGCGAAAGGGATGGCAAAAGCATCCCTTTCGCGGGCTGTCAGCCACATTAACTACCTAGGAGTACCCCCATGACCGTGATGAAATCCGTCCTTGTTGCCGCCGCAGCCACCGTTGCCCTGAGCGCGCAAGCCCACGCACAAGCTCAAACCTTGCCGACTTCCGGCACCCTGGTGGTGGTCCCCGCATTTGGCGAAGTCAAGCATGTCAATGACCAGGTGGTCGCTACCCTGGCCGTCGAAGAACAGGACAAGGACAAGGCTGCCGCCGCGTCGAGAGTCAACCAGAAGATGAACAAGGGTATCGCCATCGTCAAGCAAGCCGATCCGTCGGCGGCACTGAAATCGTACGGCTACTACACCTATCCCGTGTACCCGGAAGAGCGTCCATTGCCGGCCGGCGCCGTGGCCAAGCCGCGTTTGCCGACGGCCTGGCGTGTCGGCCAGTACCTGGAAGTGACGACGGCCAACCTGGCGACTTTGCCAAAAACCGTGTCGGCGGCGCAAGGCGTGCTGACCCTGAATGGCTTGAATTTCGGCCTGAAGCCGGAAACCATCCGCTTGCTGGACGACCAGCGCATCGCCGCCACCTATAAAAACCTCAACGAGCGCGTGGCCGCCATCGCCAAGGCCATGGGCCGCAACGTGTCCGACGCCGTGCTCGATACGGTGGACTTCGAAGGTTCGGGCAATTACGCCACGGAAAGCCGTCCTGCCGCCGCGCCGATGATGATGCGCAGCGCCAAGATGGCCGAAGACAGCACCGTCGCCGAACCGAGCTTCGAGCCGGGCGAAACGACGCTCGACATGCGTGTCGTCGGCAAGGTCAAGTTCAAGTAAGCTGAAGTAAGCTGACCAACGCGGGAAAATTTCCGCGTTAGCATGTTTTAAGATGATCATGGGGCTGTTGGCCCCATGGTCGTTTTTGCCCCATTATTTTCCAGGAGAACACCATGACCGTCATGAAATCGCTGCTGGCCGCGGCCGCCGCTACCGTAGCCCTGGGCGCCCACGCCCAAACCTTGCCCACCGCCGGCACCCTCGTGGTGGTGCCAGCGAATGGCGAAGTGGTGCACGCGAACGATCAGGTGACCGTCACCCTGGCCATCGAAGAGCAGGACAAGGACAAGGCCGCCGCTGCCTCGCGCGTGAACCAGAAGATGAACCAGGGCACGGCCATCGTCAAGAAGGCCGATCCGCAAGCCGTGCTGAAGACCCAGGGATATTACACGTATGCCGTGTACCCGGAAACGGCGCCCCTGCCGCCGGGCGTCGCCGCCAAGCCAAGGGTGCCGACGGGCTGGCGCGTAGGCCAGTACCTGCAGGTAACGACGACCAACCTGGCCGCCTTGCCGAAAACCGTTTCCGCAGCGCAAGGCGTGCTGACCCTGAACCGCCTGAACTTCGGCCTGGCGCCTGCCACCATCCGTAAGCTCGACGACCAGCGCATCGCCGCCGCGTACAAGAACCTCAACGAGCGCGTGGCCGCCATCGCCGGCGCCATGGGCCGCAACGTCAATGACGCCGTGATCGACACCATCGATTTCGAAGGTTCGGGCAACTATGCGCAGCGCGTCAACGTGGCCGGCGCGCGCGCCATGAGCGCCGATTCCATGGGCTATGGCGGCAGCCAGGTGGCCGAACCGAGCTTCGAACCGGGCGAAACGACCCTCAACATGGGCCTGGTGGCCAAGGTCAAGTTCAAATAAGGCTAGTATTGGTGTCAATATTGCCGGCTTGACGCCGCCGCGCTTTTCTTTGGCGGCGGCTCCTCTATAATGGCAACATCGGCAGGCGCACGCCGTGACAGTCTTGCGCCTGCCATCTGGCACCGAATCCCCTGCAGTACACAAGATATGGAACAACATGGCAAACTTCCCCCGTCGTAGAGGCAAGAACGGCACTCCCGCAGCATCCAAAGCGTCCCGCTTCAGCAAATTCGTGCGCCAGCCGGTGACCGATGGCACTGGCAAGAAAACCTTGCGCCGCCGCGGCATCTATCTGTTGCCGAACGCCTTCACGACGGCAGCCCTGTTCTGCGGCTTCTACGCCATCGTCATGGCCATGAACCAGAAATTCGAACACGCGGCCTGGGCCATCTTCATCGCCATGATCCTCGACGGCCTCGACGGCCGCATCGCGCGCCTGACGAATACGCAGAGCGAGTTCGGCGCCCAGTACGACAGCCTGTCCGACATGGTGTCGTTCGGCGCCGCGCCGGCGCTGGTGATCTACGAATGGTCGCTGCGCGGCATGGGCAAGCTCGGCTGGCTGGCCGCCTTCGTGTATTGCGCCGGCGCCGCCCTGCGCCTGGCCCGCTTCAACACGAACATCGCCGTGGTCGACAAGCGCTTCTTCCAGGGCTTGCCCAGCCCGGCGGCGGCGGCCATGGTGGCCGGCTTCATCCTGCTGATGAACGACCTGGAATTTGCCGGCAACCAGCTGGCCTGGGTCTCGTGGACGATCGCCCTGTTCTCGGGCCTGACGATGGTCACCAATGTGCCGTTCTACAGCTTCAAGGATGTGAATTTCCGCAAGTCCGTGCCTTTCATCGTGGTATTCCTGCTGGCATTGTTCTTCGCGCTCATTTCCATCGACCCGCCGAAAGTGCTGTTCCCGATTTTCGTCGCCTATGGCCTGTCCGGCTACGCCGTGTTTTTCTGGCGCATGGCGAAGGGCAAGCCCGTCAGCATCATCCAGACCGACCCCGAGCATTGATGCGCTGGGTCGGTAGCGTCGCCAGTCTTCAGCCAGCCAGGAGCAGCCATGAACACCAGCAACCGACTCATCATTTTTGACACCACCTTGCGCGACGGCGAGCAATCGCCGGGCGCTTCCATGACGCGCGAGGAAAAGCTACGCATCGCCAAGCAGCTCGAGCGCATGAAGGTCGACGTGATCGAAGCGGGCTTCGCCGCCGCCTCGCAGGGCGACTTCGAGTCGATACGGGCGATTGCCGGCGCCGTGCGCGAATCGACCATCTGTTCGCTGTCGCGCGCCAACGACCGCGACATCGCCCGCGCCGCCGAAGCGCTGGCGCCCGCCGAGCGCAAGCGCATCCACACCTTTATCGCCACCTCGCCGCTGCACATGCAGATGAAGCTGCGCATGACGCCCGAGGAAGTCTTGCTGCAGGCGCAGAACGCCGTGCGCTACGCGCGCCAGTTCACGGACGACATCGAATTCAGCCCCGAAGACGGCAGCCGCTCCGACGAGGACTTCCTCTGCCGCGTGCTGGAGGGCGTGATCGCCGAGGGCGCCACCACCATCAATTTCCCCGACACGGTGGGCTACGCCGTGCCTGAAATCTTCGGCAATACCATCAAGCGCTTGCGCGAACGCATACCGAATTCCGATAAAGCCATCTGGTCTGTCCATTGTCATAACGACCTGGGCCTGGCTGTGGCCAATTCGCTGGCCGGCGTCATGATCGGCGGCGCGCGGCAGATCGAGTGTACCGTCAATGGCCTCGGTGAGCGGGCCGGCAACACGGCGCTGGAAGAGGTGGTGATGGCGCTGCGCACGCGCGCCGCCTATTACAATCTGGCGGTGGGCATTGATACAACGCAAATCGTCGCCGCCTCGAAAATGGTGTCGCAGATCACGGGCTTTGCCGTGCAGCCGAACAAGGCCGTCGTGGGCGCGAACGCCTTTGCGCACGCGTCCGGCATCCACCAGGACGGCATTTTAAAGGCGCGCGAGACGTATGAAATCATGCGCGCCGAAGACGTGGGCTGGACGGCCAACAAGATCGTCCTCGGTAAACTGTCGGGCCGCAACGCCTTCAAGCAGCGGCTGCACGAGCTGGGCATCGCGCTCGAATCCGAGGTGGAAGTCAACGCCGCCTTCCTCCGTTTCAAGGAACTGGCAGACCGGAAATCCGAGATTTTCGATGAAGACATCATGGCCCTCGTCAGCGAGGAACAGCAGGCGCAGGAGAGTGAGCACTACCGTTTCATTTCCCTGACGCAGCAGTCGACGACGGGCGCCGTGCCCCACGCGCGCGTGGAATTTCTCGTCGGCGGCGAACAGCGCAGCTGCGAAGGGCGGGGCGACGGCCCCGTCGACGCCACCGTCAACGCCATCGAAAGCGCGGCCGCCAGCGGCGCGGAGCTGGTCTTGTTCTCCGTCAATGCCATCAGCACGGGCACGCAGTCACAGGGCGAGGTGACGATGCGGCTGTCGCGCGACGGGCGCATCGTCAACGGCGTGGGCGCCGACCCCGACATCATCGTCGCGTCGGCCAAGGCGTATTTGTCGGCGCTCAACAAACTGCATGCCAAGGATGAGCGGATCGACCCGCAGCCGTAGACGCGCCGCCCGCGCCTGCCCGTGCGGCGGCTTACTTGCGCACAGGTATGTCGCTGCGGTAGCGGATCGATGCCTGCGTGACGATGCCGTTGCAGTTGTCGTCATAGTCAATGGCGGCGCGCGCCAGCTTGCCATCGCCATCGAGCGCGAAATCGAGCACGCGGACCGTGCCGGTCTGGGTGCCGAAGCAGCCCGACGTGGCCGCGCCCAAGGCGCCGCTGGCATTGCCGGCGCCATAGGTGAATGACAGTCCTGCCTGCCAAGTCATGCCTGGTATGCCGACCAGGAAGACGTTGACGCGCGTCGGTGATAGGATCTGCACCGCGTTCGTGCCGGCAGCGTACAGCGTGATGGGCGCGGCATCCGTACGTGCCGTGCTGTCGATCGCAAACTCGCCGTTGCCAGTGCGTGAACTGTAGACCAGGGCCTGGGAAAGGTCGCTCAGCACGTCGATGCTGATCTGCCGGCTGTCTGTTTCGCCTGCCGCATTGGTGACGTCAAGGGCGATCACCGCGATCCCCCTTGCTGGCGTGGCGCTTGAAAGCGTCACGCGGGCGGCGTTGGGATTGTCCATCGTCAAACTTGGCCCCGACACCTGCCGCCAGTGCGTACCGCTGACGGGGGCGCCGTTGGCCGACGAGGCGCCGGCATCCAGCGTCAGCACCCCCGCAGGGCCCAGCAGCAAGGGCGCCATCCCGCCAGTACCGATGGCGGCGCGAATGCTTTGGGCGACAGTTACATTGGCCCTGGGGGTGGGCAAGGTATTGCCGGCCGTATCGCGCACGGGTGCATAGGTCTTCGCGTTGAGGCGTACGTCGTAGATGGCGCCCGCCTTGAGCTGGCTCGATGGCGTGACGGTAACAATGGCGCCGTTGTAGCTGATTCTGGCTTCTATGGTGCCAGCGTCGGGGCTTTGCCCTTGAAAGAGGGCATCGGTAACTGACGTGGTGTCGAGCGGCCGGGAATAGGCCCACGACAAGCTCCCGCTTGGCGCCATGGCGCTGACGTCCGGCGATACCAGCAGCTTGAAATCGGTGGCCAGGACGGGTTTGATTTCGTAATAGTCCAGGTTGGCCCTATTGCCTGGAAGCCAGTTACCGCTGCTCCATAGCAGCCCCACATCCAGACTATCCTGCGCGCGGATCACCGTGTCGCCAAGCAATGAGTCAAACTGATTGCGATTGTCCGCCTTGACGCGCAGGCTGGCCTTGCTGTTGTTTGCGCCGCTCAGCACCAGTTCGCCCGCATCGGCATAGCTGTCGAACCAGGAACTCAGCGGGGTGCGCGTAGCGACATCGAGGCTGCCTCCCAGAAGGTTGCTTGCCAGGTGGAGGCGGATGCTGGTGGCCGTGCGCGCGGTATCGAGCCGCAACTCATGCTGTACGTCGAGCCCCGTGATGGTGTCGCTCTTGGTGGCAGTGGCATCGGAAAATGCCATGATGAATGGCTGCGTGTCGGAGTAAACATGCAGCAGCCGGGAGAGGACGCCACTGGTGTAGTCGAAGCGCACGCTCCCCAGGATATCCTGGCGTGGCGTTTCCGTACGGTCGCCGAAACCCGGCATGAAGCTGATGATGCCTGCGAGCTGCTGCTGGGCCACGGGCGCCGTGAAGGCAATGTTCATGGTGCCGTCGAGCACGCCGTCGAGTTCCTTCGCGCGGCAATTTACATACGTCACGCTCAGCTTGTCGCCAGCACTGACGCGGCCGTTGCCATCGGCATCTATGAAGGCGGCACTCTGGCTGCCGCCATTGCCGCAGGCCTTGGGGATGGTGGCGCTGGTACTGACGCGTGCTGACCAGTCAACCACCATTTGCGCCAAAGCCAGTGGCGTGGCGCCGTAGGCCAGTGCGAGCGTGGGTGCCGCGTCGGCATTAATTGCGTTCAATAATAGCGGCGTATCTGCGCTGCTTGCCGGCGGTGTCACGGGTGGTGTCACGGGCGGCGTGACGGGGGCGGTGCTGCTGCCGCCACCGCCACATGCGCTCAGCAAAGAGGCCAATAACACGGTTGCGGGGATGGTGGTGCAGGCAAAACGGCTGGAGCGGGGGGCTTGTTGCGGGTGATGGGGCATCTGCTTCCTTGTCGACGTTAGGCGAGTGGCCAAACATGTCAGTTTGGCCATTTCTCGCCCGACTCTACAGGGTAATGCAGCGCAAAAAACTCACACATTGTCACGCGCGCGCAAGCAATACGCCTTTGTCACCGGAAAAACCGCCGCTCTTCCTTGTCCGGATCGGGGCCGTTCATCATCATGCGCACGATGCCATCGTGGTCGAAGTGCACGTGCATCATGGAATCCCACACGCCCGACTCCTTGTAGCGGTAGGACCAGACGTAGAGCTTGGGCAGCGGCAGGTAGGATTTTTCCGTCGGGCGGCCCAGGACGTGCAGCACGTCCTGCTGGGTCGATACGCCTACCTTGATGCGGGCAAAGCCTGGCGTGTCGAGCACTTGCTCGTAGGAAATGAGCTTGTCGTCGGGGCCGAAGCGGGCCATGTACGTGTACTGGCCGTACGGGCCCGTCGCGTATTCCAGTTCCGGCCCCGTGGGCAGCTGGTAGATGGCCGTGGGACGGCCCAGGCGCGCTTCCACGGCGGTGCGCGGCTCGCCCGGCTGCGGCGGCGGGACGTTCCAGCTGGCGCAGCCGGCCAGCGCGGCCAGCAGCAGCGGCGTTGCTAATTTGAGCAGTTTTTTCATGGTTGACCTCCTGAAATGCAGGAAAACCCTATCATGCACCGAGAAAAGCGCACACGGCAGGATACAGGCGGGCATTTTTCCGATATACTTGCGCGTCTGGTTGGAAGCATAGACCAGTATTTTAATAATCGTAGTTCACGGTGGATAGGGTTCAGACTCTGTGCACCGCATGTGAAAGGTTTATCATGACAGTAGAAAACATCAACAAAGCCGCTATCATCGCGGACAACGCACGTGGTCAAAACGACACCGGCTCCCCTGAAGTGCAAGTTGCACTGCTGACAGCTCGTATCAACGAACTGAACGGCCACTTCAAAGCCCACTCGAAGGATCACCACTCCCGCCGCGGCCTGATCATGATGGTCAACCGTCGTAAGAGCCTGTTGTCCTACCTGAAGGCTAAAGACGCTACCCGTTATCGCGACCTGATCGCTAAACTTGGTCTGCGCAAGTAATTTTTGCCGTACAAGGTTTATACAGAAATGCCTGCGCCAGTTCGCTGACGCGGGCATTTTGTCATTTGAATTCCGGATTTATGTCGAGAAGTACAGTATTCTCTACCGATATCATGTTTTAAAAGTAAAGTAGCAAAGGTGGCAACAAGTAAAGGCAGCATTTTTACGCCGCCTGTGGTGAGGTGAACGACAGCCCCTGAAAATCTGTCGGCAATTAGAAAAGGGATACCCCATGTTTAACAAAGTTACGAAAACCTTCCAGTACGGTCAACATCAAGTGACCCTGGAAACCGGCGAAATCGCACGTCAGGCATCCGGCGCAGTGCTGGTGTCGATTGAAGATACCGTCGTTCTGGCAACGGTGGTGGCACGCAAAGATGCCAAGCCAGGCCAGGATTTCTTCCCTTTGACGGTTGATTATGTCGAGAAAACCTATGCTGCCGGTAAAATCCCGGGCGGTTTTTTCAAGCGCGAAGGCCGTCCTTCCGAAAAAGAAACACTGACATCGCGTCTGATCGACCGTCCTATCCGTCCTTTGTTCCCGGAAGGCTACCTGAATGAAGTGCAAGTCATCATTCACGTGTTGTCGGTCAACCCTGAAATCGATCCGGACATCGCCGCCATGATCGGCGCCTCCGCTGCCCTGTGCGTGTCGGGCGTGCCTTTCAACGGTCCTATCGGCGCCGCGCGCGTCGGTTACGCCAATGGCCAGTACATCCTGAACCCGACCGTCCAGCAACTGAAAACGTCGGAAATGGACCTGGTGGTCGCCGGTACCGAAACGGCCGTGCTGATGGTCGAATCGGAAGCGAAACAGCTGTCCGAAGAAATCATGCTGGGCGCCGTGGTCTTCGGCCACGACCAGATGAAAGTCGTCATCGACGCGATTCACGACCTGGTGCGTGACGGCGGCAAGCCGGAAGTGGAATGGGCGCCTGCGCCGAAAAACGAAGCACTGATCGCCCGCGTCGCGCATTTCGCCAACGCCAAGATCAATGATGCGTATCAAACCAAGGACAAGCAAGAGCGTACGGCCAAGCTGAAAGCAGCGACGTCGGAAGTGATCGCCGACCTGTCGGCCGAAGCGGCTGCCGCCGGCGGCGCGTCCATCGACAGCGCTGAAGTCAACAACATCCTGTTCGACATCGAAGCCAAGATCGTGCGTACGCAGATCCTGGATGGCGAGCCACGCATCGACGGCCGCGACACGCGCACCGTGCGTCCGATCTCGATCCGCACCAGCGTGCTGCCACGCACCCACGGTTCGGCCCTGTTCACGCGCGGCGAAACGCAGGCGCTGGTCGTCGCTACCCTGGGCACCGCCCGCGACAGCCAGAAGATCGACGCGCTGATGGGCGAGTTCACCGATTCGTTCATGCTGCATTACAACATGCCTCCGTTCGCCACCGGCGAAACGGGCCGTGTCGGTACGCCGAAGCGCCGCGAAATCGGCCACGGCCGCCTGGCCAAGCGCGCGCTGATCGCCGCCCTGCCAGCAGCTGAAGAGTTCAGCTACTCGGTGCGCCTGGTGTCGGAAATCACGGAATCGAACGGTTCCTCGTCGATGGCATCGGTGTGCGGCGGCTGCCTGGCACTGATGGACGCCGGCGTGCCGATGAAAGAACACGTGGCCGGTATCGCCATGGGCCTGATCAAGGAAGGCGGCAAGTTTGCCGTGCTGTCCGACATCCTGGGCGACGAAGATCACCTGGGCGACATGGACTTCAAGGTAGCCGGTACCCGCAACGGTATCACGGCACTGCAGATGGACATCAAGATCATGGGCATCACCAAGGAAATCATGCAAGTGGCACTGGCGCAAGCCAAGGAAGGCCGCGAGCACATCCTGGGCGAAATGCAAAAAGCCATGCCGCACGTCAAAACCGAACTGTCCGATTTCGCACCGCGTCTGATCACCATCAAGATCAACCCGGAAAAAATCCGTGACGTGATCGGCAAGGGCGGCGCCGTGATCCGCGCGCTGACCGAAGAGACGGGCACCCAGATCGACATCAGCGACGAAGGCGTGGTCACCATCGCTTCCGTCGACGCGCAAGCCGGCCAGGAAGCCAAGCGCCGCATCGAAGAACTGACCGCTTCCGTCGAAGTGGGCAAGACCTACGAAGGCACCGTGCTGAAACTGCTGGACTTCGGCGCCATCGTGCAAGTCATGCCAGGCAAGGACGGCTTGCTGCACATCAGCCAGATCGCCAACGAGCGCGTCAACGCCGTGGCCGACTACCTGAAAGAAGGCCAGCTGGTCCGCGTCAAGGTTCTGGAAACGGACGACCGCGGCCGCCTGAAGCTGTCGATGAAAGCTGCCGAAGGCAACGAAGCGCCAGCCGCCTAAGTCAGACTGACTGCGGCCTCGGCCGCATGCTCAAAAACCGCCAGCGCGCAAGCCCTGGCGGTTTTTTTATGCGCTGCGTTTGCGCTGTGTCGAAGGTGGGTGCCGACGCGTGCACCGGCCTTGATCCAGCGCGTATCGGCCGCTGCCGCGCCTTGTAGATTCGGGATGGGATCTTCCCCTGAACGAGTCTTCCAAGGAGATGCAGCATGCGCACATTCTGCGGGCTGGCCGCCGCCTTTCTGCTTGCCGTCGCGCCCGGTGTCCGGGCGCAGCTGGACAGCGCACCGACGCCGGTGCCGTTGCCCATCCCCATCGCCGCCGCGTCCACGGCCATGCCGGCGCAAGACCTCGACGCCTTGCGCGCCGTGCATGCGCGCGAAATCAATGACCTCAGCACCTTCAGGACGGCGGGCTTGCCGCGGGAAGCGATCGACGCCTACCTCGAGAGCGGGCCAGGGCAGCAGTTCCTGCGCGAACTGCGCGCCGCCGACCCGGCCGCCTCGGCCGACACCCTCTATGCGCGGGCGGTCGAGCAGCTCGCTTCCGGCAGCACCGTGCCCGACTTGCAAGCCATGTCGGCCGCATTGGTAAAAATCGTGCCGCATGGCCAGAATGTGTCGCCGTATTCGCCGTATTTCACCACCAGCGCGCAATTGCAGCTGGCCGCGGGCCAGTGCGCCACCCTGGCCGACTGCTTCGGCTTGCCCTTGAAGAGCGAGGCGCCGCTGTATGATGTGTATCAAATCATGCCCAAGGGCACCGTCAACGTGTTCGTCAGCCAGGTGGCGCCGACGCAGGAGCTGGGCGGGCTGGTGCGGCGCAAGGGTGGGGCGCAGCAGTATTTATTGCCCAACCGCGGCCTGTGGTCGGCCCCCGTGCTGATCGGCACGATCAAGAATTGAGGACAGATGATGGATCAACAGCGTTTGCAAGCCCATGCCGCCGAACTGGAACAGTTGCTGGCGCGCCTGGCGCCCGCCGACGGGGAGGTGGCCGACCTGCGCAGCGCGCTCGAGCCGCTGCTGGCCCTGGCTGGCAGCGGTGCCTTGACCGCGCCCTTGCCGTGGGGCGATATCCCCGGCGGGCGCTATTTTACGGAAGGCAGCTTGCGCCAGTACCCCGAGCTGGAGCAGGCATTTGCCCGCTTCCGCATCGAAGCGACGGGCGGCGAATCGCCGGCCCTGCGCAAGCTGCGCGGCGAGATATGATTAATATTTAGTTAACGTATAGTTAATATAAGGTATCAATTGTTGTTTATGGGTAATTGAGAGTCGGTATTGCTTGACGACAAAATCTTATTCCCCGACCATGGCGCATCCCTCCCGATTTCCTCTTTTTTTATTGGATGCACCATGTTGTCCTCCCTTAAGGCGCGGCTGATCGCCATCGCCGTTTCCATCGTCGTGCTGGCCATGCTGGCTGTTGCCATCGCCAATTTCTTCACCACGCGCTCAAGCACCCTGGCCGCGCTCGACACGCAGATGCTGCAGTTGTCGCACAGCCACGCGCAAGCCATCGCCGAATGGCTGCGCTCCAAGCAAGCCGTCGTGGGCTCGCTCAAGCAGGGCGCCACGGCGGCCGATCCGCTGCCGGCCCTGAAGGCGGCCGAGCAGGCAGGCACGTTCGACATGGCGTATATCGGCTTTGCCGACAAGCACGCCGTCTTCTCGCAGGAGCGCAAGCGCGCCGCCGACTACGATCCCACGGCACGTCCCTGGTACAAGCTGGCGTCCGAAACGGGCGGTCCCATCATCACCGCGCCGTATATCGGTGCCAGCACGGGCAAGCTGGTGGTGACGTTTGCCGAGCCGCTGGGCGGCAAGGGCAGCGTGACGGGCGTGATGGCGGCCGACGTGATGATGGATGCCGTGGTGCAAAACGTCGCCTCGATCAAGCCGACGGCGGCCAGCTACGCCTTCCTCGTCGATGGCGGCGGCAAGATCATCGCCCATCCGGACGGCAAGCTGACGCTGAAGCCGCTGGCCGAGCTCGATCCAGGCCTGAGCGCGCAGGCGCTGGCCGATATCGAAAAGAGCGGCGATGGCGCGAGCATCCGCCTCGGCGAACGTGACGGCATCTTGCATGTAAGTAAGGTTGCAGGCAGCGACTGGCTGCTGGCGACCGTGCTGGACCGGGCGGAAGCCACGCAAGCCCTCAGTTCCATGCTGCGCGCCTCGGCCCTGACGGCCTTGCTGGTGCTGGCCCTGGCCGCCACGGTCTTGAGCGTGCTGGTGGCGCGCGCCTTGCGCCGTCTGGGCCTGGTGCGCGATGCCATGGAAGCGATTGCCACGGGCGACGGCGACCTGACCAGCCGCCTCGACGCGCAAGGCACGGACGAGCTGGCGCAGATCGCCAAGGCTTTTAACTTGTTCGTCGAAAAGATTGCCACCGTGCTGGTGCAGATCCGCAGCATCAGCACCCTGGTGCGCAGCGAATCGGCCGATATTGCCGCCGGTAATGCCGACCTGTCCTCGCGCACGGAAGCGCAGGCGGGCGCGCTGGAAGAAACAGCCAGCTCGATGGATGAGCTGACCTCGACCGTGAAGCAGAATGCGGAAAACGCGCATGCGGCCAACGAATTGGCCGTGTCCGCTTCGGAAGTGGCGGCCAAGGGCGGCCGCGTGGTGCAGCAGGTGGTGGGCACCATGGCCGGCATCCAGGAAAGCTCGCGCAAGATCGTCGACATCATCGGCGTGATCGATGGCATCGCCTTCCAGACGAATATCCTGGCCTTGAACGCGGCCGTCGAGGCGGCGCGCGCGGGCGAGCAGGGCAGGGGCTTTGCCGTGGTCGCCTCCGAAGTGCGCAACCTGGCGCAACGCTCCGCTGGCGCGGCGAAGGAAATCAAGGAACTGATCGGTGACTCGGTGGAGAAAGTCGATGCGGGCGGCCGCCTCGTCGATGAAGCGGGCCAGACCATGGATCAGGTGGTGGCCTCGGTGCAGCAATTGACGACCATCATGAGCGAGATCACGGTGGCCAGCCGCGAACAGAGCGCCGGCATCGGCGAGATCAATACGGCCGTCACGCACATGGATACCATGACACAGCAGAACGCCGCGCTGGTCGAGCAGGCGGCGGCTGCCGCGGAAAGCCTGCAGGAGCAGGCCGTGGACCTGGCGCAGGCCGTCGGCATGTTCCGCCTGGGCGATGCGGGCCCTGCCGTGGTATCGGCACCGGTGACGCGCCTCAAGGCGAAACCGGCCGCGCCGGCCCGCGCGCTGTCGCCGGCCAAGCCCGTCAAGGCGGCCAAGTCCGGCGCCGACGAGTGGGAAGAGTTTTAAGCTGCAAGCGTAGCGATTTGCGCGTTCATCCGCGTTTTTGTCAGGCCAGCCTGCCAAAAGCGCAGTTCGTCGCAATCGGCGTGCCGGCCGGGGGCGGTATGGCTATAGTGACACCATACCGCAAGCCCACTGCCAGACACCCGAGGAGAACAACATGAACGTCGCTAAAAACATGGAAGTCATTGCCGTTGCCGCCGCCATCCTGCTCAGCGCCAGCTGCTACGCCATCGCTCCGGCCGCCCCGGCCCTGCAGGTGGCCAGTTCCACGGCCACCCTGGCCGCGCCAGCGCACAAGGCTGCCATGCAAGTGGTGGTGGTCAAGGCCAAGCGCCTGAGCGCCGCCGAGAAAGCCCGTTTCGCATAATCATTGCCAGTCATTTTCCGCGCTGCTAGAGTGCAAGGCGCGATGCAATGCCGGCCGCCCAACGCGGGCGCCGCAATACATAAAAACAAGATACCGAGGATGCACTACATGAAAAAGATACTGCAACTGGCGCTGCTGTTCCTGGCGACACTGGGCCTGGTGCGCGGCGTGGCCGCCGAGACCCGCTTGCTGGAAATGCGCAACGTCGATGCCCGCGTGGTGCGCGTCAAGCTCGATGGCGTGATGGAAGTGCGCATTCGCCAGGGCAACGTGCCTTCGCTGAGCATCACGGCCGACAAGCGCTACATCGCCGATGTCAGCACGGCGCAAAGCGGCGACACCCTGCACATCGAAACGGAAGTGCGCGGCTTCAAGCTCGGCCCCTCGTCGATCCGCGCCGACCTGGTCTTGCCGAACCTGCGCGAACTGAGCTCGGAAGGCTTTGGCAGCACCGACATCACGGGTTTCAAGGGCGAGGAACTGACCCTGTCGCTGGAAGGGGCGGGCAGCATCAAGCTGGTGGGCGACTACCGCAAGCTCAATGCCAGCCTGGGCGGCGTGGGCAGCATGCAGATCTGGATCGGCAACAATGAGCGGGCCGAGCTGGACTTGCAGGGCGCCGGTTCCGTGGTGCTGGGCGGGCGCGGGCGCATGCTGAAGGCCAGCCTGGGCGGCCTGGGCAGCCTGAATGCGCAGCAATTCGAGGCCGATGCCGTCAACCTGGAATTGAGCGGCCTGGGCAACGCCACGGTGAATGCCCATGCGAATGCCAAGCTGAACCTGAGCGGACTCGGTTCGGTGGTGGTGTACGGCAAGCCGGCCAACCGCGATGTCAGCGTCGAGGGCCTGGGCAAGGTTAGCTGGAAGTAAACGCATCCTGCCGCAGGCCGTATTGGCAAGGACAAGAATAAGTAGTCAGACCACATCCCATTCCGATGAAAAAACTGATCATTACATTACTCATGCTGTTGACGATACAGCTACCGGCGCGGGCTGGCTTCGTCGAAGGCGCCAGCGCCTACAACAACAAGAATTACGCGCTGGCTTACAAGGAAATATTGCCCCTTGCTAAGACCGGCAATGCCGATGCCCAGCATTTGCTGGGCTTGATGTATTACATGGGGCGCGGCTTGCCGCAGGACTACAAGCAAGCCATGTTCTGGCACCGCAAGGCGGCCGAGCAGGGCAAGGCCGACGCCCAGTACGTGGTGGGCGCCATGTATTACACGGGCAACGCCGTGCTGCAAGACCACAAGCAGGCCGTGGGCTGGTTCCGCAAGGCGGCCGAGCAGAACCATGCCGAGGCGCAGCAGGTGCTGGGCCTGATGTACCGCTATCACATGGGCGGCGTGCAGCAGGACAACGTCATCGCCTACATGCTGTGGAATCTGGCGGCGGCGAATGGCAACGCGAATGCGGCCGACCAGCGCGCCGCCGTGGTGCGCAAGATGACGCATGAGCAAGTAGAGGAAGGGCAGGCCCTGTCGGCCAAATGGAAGCCGGGCACGCCCTTGCCGCGCCAGTCGAAAACGGGTGGTGTCTGAGCGATCAGGTAGCGGCCTGCAAGGGTGGACGGCTTGGCGTACAATCGCCGTTTTCCCTTGAAAGAGTCCCGCCATGCGTGCAGTTGCCATCAGCCAGCCAGGTCCCGCCGACGTTTTGCAGATCGCCGAGCGTCCCGTTCCCGCCTTCAAGGCCGGTGAGCTGCTGATCAAGGTGCACGCGGCCGGCATCAACCGCCCCGACGTGCTGCAGCGCCTGGGCAAATATGCGCCGCCAGCCGGCGCCTCGGACTTGCCTGGCCTGGAAGTGGCGGGCGAAGTCGTCGATGGCGATTTCAGCAATACCACCTTCAGGAAGGGCGACCTCGTCTGCGCGCTGGTGCAGGGCGGCGGCTATGCCGAGTACTGCGCGGCCCCAAGCGGCCAGTGCCTGTCCTTGCCGAAGGGCTTGACGGCCCTCGAGGGCGCTTCCCTGCCGGAAAACTTCTTTACCGTCTGGAGCAATGTCTTCGACCGCTGCGCGCTGGCCGACGGCGAAACGTTATTGGTGCAGGGCGGCACCTCCGGCATCGGCGTGGCGGCCATTCAATTGGCGGCCGCGCTCGGCCACCGCGTGTTTGCCACGGCGGGCAGCGACGAGAAGGCGCGCGCCTGCGAGGCGCTGGGCGCCGAACGGGGCATCAATTACCGCACGGAAGATTTCGTCGCCGTCGTCAAGGAATTGACCGCTGGCAAAGGCGTCGACGTCATCCTTGACATGGTGGGCGGCGACTACCTGCCGCGCGAAATCGATTGCCTGGCCGACGATGGCCGCATCGGCATGATCGCCGTGCAGGGCGGCACCAGGGCGGAACTGGACCTGGGCGCCTTGCTGCGCCGCCGCCTGACGGTGACAGGTTCCACCTTGCGTCCCCGTTCCGTGGCGTTCAAGGCGGCCATCGCGCACCACCTGCGCACGACCGTCTGGCCGCTGATCGAGGCGGGCAAGATCAAGCCCGTGATCCATCAAACTTTCCCGTTAGAAAAAGCCAGCGAGGCGCATGCCTTGATGGAAGCGAGCACGCACGTGGGCAAGATCATGTTGCAAGTTGCCTGAAACGGGGCACTGCCTGTTTGACCGGCATCGGTGCCGGAGTTAGAATGACGGGTTATTAAGAATTTAGGCTACTATGCGTCGCAAACTCGTCGTCGGAAATTGGAAAATGAACGGCAGTCGCACCTCGAACGCGGTGTTATTGTCTGAAATAGTTGCTGGCCTGGCTGCTTCTGGCGCCGCCAGCGCCGTCTGCGTGCCTGCGCCCTACCTGGCGCAGTGCCAGGCGCAATTGGCAGGCACGGCCCTTGGCTGGGGCGCGCAGGATGTCTCTGCGCACGCCGGCGGTGCCTACACGGGCGAAATCTCGGTCGCCATGCTGCAGGATTTTGGCTGCGGCTATGTGGTGATCGGGCATTCCGAGCGCCGCGCCTACCACGGCGAGAGTGACGCGCAGGTGGCGGCCAAGACGGTTGCCGCGCTGGCGGCCGGCATCACGCCTATCGTCTGCATCGGCGAGACCCTGGCGCAGCGCGAAGCGGGCCAGACCAATGCCGTGGTGGAGCAGCAGCTGGGCGCCGTGCTGGCGGCGATTTCCGCCGACGACGTGGCGAAACTGGTGCTGGCCTATGAGCCGGTCTGGGCCATCGGCACGGGCAAGACGGCCACGCCGCAAATGGCGCAGGACGTGCATCAGGTATTGCGCGCCCAGCTGGCAGAAAAGAATGCGGTGGCGGCCGCCGGCGTGCAAATCCTGTACGGCGGCAGCATGAAGCCGGAGAACGCAAAAGAATTGATGGCGATGCCGGATATCGATGGCGGTCTGATCGGTGGAGCAGCATTGAAGGCGGCGGATTTCCTGGCGATTATTCACGCTGCCGATTGAATTAATTTAAACTGAGAATGGAATTGCAATGAACATGATGTTCAATCTGGTAGTGGTAGTACAGGTTATTTCGGCATTGTCGATTATCGCGCTGGTGTTGCTGCAGCACGGCAAGGGCGCCGACATGGGTGCCGCCTTCGGTTCGGGCGCCTCGGGCAGCCTGTTCGGTGCGACGGGTTCGTCGAACTTCATGTCGAAATCGACGGGCGTTGCCGCCGCGATCTTCTTCGGCGCCACCCTGGCCCTGTCGCTGATGGCCAATCAGCGCGCCACCACGGTGGGCGGCGGCGTGATGGATAAAGTCGTCAAGCCGGTGCCAGTGACCGGCGCGGGCGCGATCCCGACGACGGTACCTGCGGCAGTCCCGGCGGCCAGCGCTCCGGCAGCGGCGGCGCCGGTTGCCAGCACCCCGGCAGGCGCGATTCCAAAGTAATTTGGCGGCAAGCGAGTAGTATCTCGATGCCTCATCGAGAGTAATTCTCATTACGGGCAGATTATTGCTCAATGTTTTAGCAGTGCGGCAGGAAAAAATCGTGACGCGCTGGAAGATGTAAAAATTTATCGTTTTTATCTGTGTTTTGATGCATTTGTGCATTAACTTTAGCGGCAAAGCAGAGTAGAATACGGGCCTTACCGCCGACGTGGTGAAATTGGTAGACACGCTATCTTGAGGGGGTAGTGGCGAAAGCTGTACGAGTTCGAGTCTCGTCGTCGGCACCAGAAATCAGAAGCCAGCAACGGCGCACGAGCCATGGCTCGTACAAAGTTGCTGGCTTTTTTTACGAGGATGTGTCGTTCGATCCTGGTCTTAGCTTTGATTGGGGTCGTGCGTTAGATACGCTGCAAATGATCGCAGCGTCCTCATTTAACCGATCGTTCAATATAAGCTTATCAATCGTGAACCTCGAAAATTACTTCCCCGTCCTGCTGTTCATTATTATCGGCCTTGGTGTCGGTATCGCTCCCCAGCTCCTGGGGCGCCTGTTAGGCCCTAACAAGCCTGACGCAGCAAAACTCTCCCCGTACGAATGTGGCTTTGAAGCATTCGAAGACGCGCGCATGAAATTTGATGTGCGCTACTATCTGGTCGCAATCCTGTTTATTTTGTTCGATCTGGAAACGGCATTCTTTTTCCCATGGGGCGTTGCAATGCGCGACCTGGGCTGGGCCGGTTTCGTCACGATGATGGTGTTCATCGCTGAATTCGTGGTCGGATTTTGGTACATTTGGAAGAAAGGTGCCCTTGACTGGGAATAAGCCATGGCTATTGAAGGCGTATTAAGCGAAGGTTTCATCACCACCTCGGCCGACAAGCTGATCAACTGGGCGCGCACCGGGTCTATGTTCCCGATGACGTTCGGTCTGGCCTGCTGTGCGGTCGAAATGATGCATGTGGGCGCAGCCCGCTACGATATGGACCGTTTCGGCGTCGTGTTTCGTCCGTCGCCGCGTCAGTCCGACGTCATGATCGTTGCTGGTACCCTGTGCAACAAGATGGCGCCGGCCCTGCGCAAGGTCTACGACCAGATGGCAGAGCCACGCTGGGTCATCTCGATGGGTTCCTGCGCCAATGGCGGCGGGTACTACCATTACTCCTATTCCGTGGTGCGCGGTTGCGACCGCATCGTGCCCGTCGACGTGTATGTGCCTGGCTGTCCTCCGACCGCTGAAGCCTTGCTGTACGGCATCATGCAGTTGCAGAACAAGATCAAGCGTACCAGCACGATCGCACGCTAACCGGGCCGCTTCAGATTATGACAACACATTTAGAAGTATTGCAAAACGCCCTCGGCACTGCCCTGGGCGATCGCGTTAGCACGACGGTTGCGCTGGGCGAAGTCACCTTGCAGGTCAAGGCCGAGGACTACCTGGCCGTGATGCAGACCTTGCGCGACGATCCGGCCCTGCATTTCGAGCAATTGCTCGACCTGTGCGGCGTCGACTACTCGACCTATGGTGACGGCAGCTGGGATGGCCTGCGTTTCGCGGCCGTTTCGCACTTGCTGTCGGTCAAGCACAACTGGCGCGTGCGCGTGCGCGTGTTCGCGCCGGACGACGACATGCCGCTGCTGCCCTCCGTGGTCGGCATCTGGCGCGCCGTCAACTGGTACGAGCGCGAAGCGTTCGACCTGCTGGGCATCCTCTTCGAAGGCCACAACGACTTGCGCCGCCTGCTGACCGACTACGGTTTCATCGGCCATCCGTTCCGCAAGGATTTCCCCGTCTCCGGCTATGTCGAGATGCGCTACGATCCGGAACAAAAGCGCGTGATTTACCAGCCCGTGACGATCGAGCCGCGGGAAAACGTGCCGCGCGTGATCCGCGAAGAACATTACGGGATGAAATAATGGCTGAGATTAAGAACTACACCCTGAACTTTGGGCCGCAGCATCCGGCCGCGCACGGTGTGCTGCGCCTGGTGCTGGAGATGGATGGCGAAGTCATCCAGCGCGCCGACCCGCATATCGGCCTGCTGCACCGCGCCACCGAAAAGCTGGCCGAACAGAAGACCTACCTGCAATCCGTGCCGTACATGGACCGTCTCGACTATGTGTCGATGATGTGCAATGAACATGCATACGTGATGGCCATCGAAAAGATGCTGGGCCTGGAAGTGCCGCTGCGCGCGCAATACATCCGCGTCATGTTCGACGAGATGACGCGCATCCTGAATCACCTGATGTGGCTCGGCACCCACGCGCTGGACGTTGGCGCCATGGGTCCGTTCCTGTATTGCTTCCGCGACCGCGAAGACTTGTTCGACGCCTACGAGGCAGTGTCGGGCGCGCGCATGCACGCGGCCTACTACCGTCCGGGCGGCGTGTACCGCGACCTGCCGGACGCGATGCCGCAGCACAAGGCGTCGATCATCCGCAACGCCAAGGCCATCGGCAAGCTCAACGAAAACCGCCAGGGTTCCCTGCTGGACTTCATCGAAGACTTCGCGCGCCGCTTCCCGAACTCGGTGGACGAGTACGAAACCCTGCTGACCGACAACCGTATCTGGAAACAGCGGACCGTCGGCATCGGCGTGGTCTCGCCGGAAGATGCGCTGGCCATGGGCTTTACGGGCGCCATGCTGCGCGGCTCGGGCGTGCAGTGGGACTTGCGCAAGAAGCAGCCGTACGAAGTGTACGACCTGATGGATTTCGACATTCCTATCGGCACCAACGGCGATTGCTACGACCGCTACCTGGTCCGCGTGGAAGAGCTGCGCCAGTCGAACCGCATCATCAAGCAATGCGTGGAGTGGCTGCGCAACAATGAAGGTCCTGTCATGACCAGCAACCGCAAGGTGGCGCCTCCGGGCCGCGTCGACATGAAGACCAACATGGAATCGCTGATTCACCACTTCAAGCTGTTCACGGAAGGTTTCCACGTACCGCCAGGCGAGGCCTACAGCGCCGTGGAACATCCGAAGGGCGAGTTCGGCGTGTACCTGGTGTCCGATGGCGCCAACAAGCCGTACCGCATGAAACTGCGCGCGCCAGACTACGCCCACTTGCAGTCGCTCGACGAGATGGCGCGTGGGCACATGCTTGCCGACGCCGTGACCATCATCGGGACGCAAGATATCGTGTTCGGCAGTATTGACCGCTAAGAGGCAAAAAGTATGTTGTTATCAGAGCAATGCTATAAGAAAATTGACCGCGAGCTGGCCAAGTACCCGGCCGACCAGCGTCAGTCGGCCGTCATGGCCGCGCTGGCCCATGCCCAGGATGAACTGGGCTGGCTGGCGCCGGAAACCATGAAGGAACTGGCCGATTACATCGGCATGCCGGCGATTGCCGTGCAGGAAGTGGCCACGTTCTACAATATGTACAACGTGAAACCCGTGGGCAAGCACAAGATCACCGTGTGCACCAACCTGCCATGCGCCCTGTCGGGCGGCGTGCGCGCTGCAGAGTACCTGAAGCAGAAACTGGGTATCGATTTCCGCGAAACCACCGCAGACGGCCAGTTCACCCTGGTTGAAGGCGAGTGCATGGGTGCTTGCGGCGATGCGCCGGTCTTGCTGGTCAGTAATAAAACCATGTGCAGCTGGATGTCGAACGAGAAAATCGACGCCATGCTGGAGGAACTCAAGAAATGACGTCACTCCACAACCGCCATATCGATCCATTGATCCTGAAGGATCTGGATGGCAAGAACTGGCATTTGCAAGATTATGTGAACCGCGGCGGCTACAGCGCCCTGCGGCGTATCCTGGAAGAGAAAATCACGCCGGAACAGATCATCGCCGACCTCAAGGCCTCGTCCTTGCGCGGCCGTGGCGGCGCGGGTTTTCCTACCGGCTTGAAGTGGAGCTTCATGCCGCGCCAGTTCCCGGGCCAGAAATACCTCGTCTGCAATACAGATGAAGGCGAACCGGGCACTTTCAAGGACCGCGACATCATTCGTTACAATCCCCATGCGCTGATCGAAGGCATGGCCATTGGCGCTTATGCGATGGGCATCACCGTCGGTTATAACTATATCCACGGTGAAATCTTCCAGGAATACCTGCGTTTCGAAGAAGCGCTGGAAGAGGCGCGCGCCGCCGGTTTCCTGGGCGACAAGATCATGGGCAGCGAGTTCTCGTTCCAGTTGCATGCGCACCATGGTTATGGCGCCTACATCTGCGGCGAAGAAACGGCCCTGCTGGAGTCGCTGGAAGGCAAGAAAGGCCAGCCGCGCTTCAAGCCGCCTTTCCCGGCCTCGTTTGGCCTGTACGGCAAGCCGACGACGATCAACAACACGGAAACCTTCGCGGCCGTGCCATTCGTGCTGAACATTGGTCCAGAGAAATACCTGGCGATGGGCAAGCCGAACAACGGCGGTTCGAAGATCTTCTCGATCTCGGGCGACGTGGAAAAACCGGGCAACTACGAAGTGCCGCTCGGCACCCCGTTTGCGACCCTGCTGGAACTGGCAGGCGGCATGCGCGGTGGCAAAAAGATCAAGGCCGTGATTCCTGGCGGCTCGTCCGCGCCGGTGATCCGCGGCGACATCATGATGCAGACCGACCTGGACTATGACTCGATCGCGAAAGCCGGTTCGATGTTGGGTTCGGGCGCCGTCATCGTGATGGACGAAACACGCTGCATGGTGAAGGCGCTGGAACGCCTGTCCTACTTCTACTTTGAAGAATCGTGCGGCCAGTGTACGCCTTGCCGTGAAGGCACAGGCTGGATGTACCGCATGGTGCACCGCATCGAGCAGGGGCAGGGTCGTCCAGACGACCTGGACATGCTCAACTCGATCGCCGACAACATCCAGGGCCGCACCATTTGCGCGCTGGGCGATGCGGCTGCCATGCCGGTACGGGCCTTCATTAAGAATTTCCGTGAAGAATTTGAATATCATATCGAGCACAAGCATTGCTTAGTGCCCGCATATATCTAAGCTGCGTCAGGTAACGATCACCATGGTTGAAATCGAAATAGACGGCAAAAAAGTCGAAGTCCCTGCTGGTAGCATGGTGATGGACGCCGCCAACAAATTGGGAACCTACATTCCGCACTTCTGCTATCACAAGAAATTGTCGATCGCAGCGAACTGCCGCATGTGCCTGGTCGAAGTGGAAAAGGCGCCCAAGCCTTTGCCCGCTTGCGCGACCCCGGTCAGTGCCGGCATGATCGTGCGCTCCGCCAGCGATAAAGCTGTGCAGGCGCAAAAGTCGGTCATGGAATTCTTGCTGATTAACCACCCGCTCGATTGCCCTATCTGCGATCAGGGCGGCGAATGCCAGTTGCAAGACTTGGCCGTCGGTTACGGCAAGAGCGAATCGCGCTACAAGGAAGACAAGCGCGTCGTCACGCCGAAGGAAGCCGGTCCGCTGGTTTCCATGCAGGAAATGTCGCGCTGCATCCAGTGCACCCGTTGCGTACGCTTTGGCCAGGAAGTGGCCGGCGTGATGGAACTGGGCATGATCGGCCGCGGCGAACACTCGGAAATCGTGTCGTTTGTCGGCCAGACGGTCGACTCCGAACTGTCGGGCAACATGATCGACCTGTGCCCGGTCGGCGCACTGACCTCGAAGCCGTTCCGCTACAGCGCCCGTACGTGGGAACTGTCGCGCCGCAAATCGGTCAGCCCGCATGACGGCCTGGGCTCGAACCTGATCGTGCAAGTGAAAGCTGGCAAGGTCAAGCGCGTATTGCCGCTGGAAAACGAAGCCGTCAACGAGTGCTGGATCTCGGACAAGGACCGTTTCTCGTACGAAGCGCTGGACAGCGCCGAACGTCTGACGTCCCCGATGCTGAAACAAGGCAACGAGTGGAAAGAAGTCGATTGGCAGACCGCGCTGGAATACGTGGCGCACGGTTTGAAAAATATCAAGCACGAGCATGGCGCTGACGCCATCGCCGCGCTGGCCACCCCGCATTCGACCGTCGAAGAGCTGGTCCTGCTGCAAAAAGTCGCCCACGGCCTCGGTTCCGAGAACGTCGACTTCCGCCTGCGCCAGACCGATTTCGCGCTGGACGCCAGCGTGAAACCATGGCTGGGCATGCCGATCAACGAATTTGGCCAGATCAAGCGCGCCTTCGTCATCGGTTCGTTCCTGCGCAAGGATCACCCATTGCTGGCCACGCGTTTGCGCGCGTCCGTCAAGGGCGGCGCCAAGCTGTCGATCCTGCATGCCTCCGACGATGATCAACTGATCACCATCGCCAACAAGATGATTGTCGCGCCGAGCGATTGGCTGGCAGCCTTGTCGGAAGTGGTCGTCGCTGTTGCTAAAGCGAAAGAAATCGCCGCGCCAGCCGGTTTCGAAGCGGTGACCGCTTCGGACGTGGCTGTCGCCATCGCCGCCAGCCTGATGGCTGGCGACAACGGCGCCGTGCTGCTGGGTAATGCCGCAACGCAACACCCGCAAGCGTCGCAACTGCATGCTGCAGCGCAATGGATCGCCGAACAGACGGGCGCCAAGCTCGGTTACCTGACGGAAGCGGCCAATACGGTAGGCGCGCACCTGGTCGCCAAGCCGCGCGCCAACGTGCAAGCCGCCTTTGCTGCTCCGAAGAAAGCTTACGTGCTGCTGCACGCCGAGCCGGAACTCGATGCCGCCAATCCACAAGCGGCCCGCGCCGCCCTCGATGGCGCCGAGATGGTCGTGGCGATGTCGGCCTTCAAGCACGGCATGGATTACGCCGATGTCTTGCTGCCGATCGCTCCGTTCGCTGAAACCTCGGGTACCTTCGTCAACTGCGAAGGCCGCGCGCAAAGCTTCAACGGCACCGTCAAACCGCTGGCCGATACCCGTCCAGCCTGGAAAGTGCTGCGCGTCCTGGGCAACATCCTGGGCCTGGCCGGTTTCGACTACGACACCTCCGAAGCGATCCGCGACGAAGCATTCGGCGCCGGCGTGACCGACCTGTCGGCACAGCTGAACAATATCGCCAAGAACGCACCGGAAGCGGCAAGCTACGCACCGGCTTCGCCAGCGCTGCAACGCATCGCCGACGTGCCGATCTACTTCGCCGACGCGCTGGTACGCCGTTCCGAACCGCTGCTGCGCACGGTCGACGGCGCCGCGCCGCAAGCCCATCTGTCGCCGGCATTGGCCGAGAAGCTGGGCATCAAGGCGGGCGACAAGGTCAAAGTGGCGCAAGGCTCCGGCAGCGCCATCCTGGTGGCGGCACTTCATGCCGGCCTGCCAGCCAATGTGGTCAAAGTGTCGGCGGCGCATGCCTCGACGGCCAGCCTGGGCGGCATGTTCGGTGACATCACAGTTGAAACAGCAGAGGGGAAAATCTGATGGCTCTGCCTGAATTTGTAAACGTCATCAACAGCAGCGGTCAGGATCTGCTGGGCGGCTCGTGGCCGTTCTTCTGGACCCTGATCAAGATCCTGTGCGTGCTGTTGCCGCTGATGGGCCTGGTTGCCTATCTGACCTTGTGGGAACGCAAGCTGATCGGCTGGATCCAGATCCGCGTCGGCCCGAACCGCGTCGGCCCCCTGGGCTTGCTGCAGCCGATCGCCGATGCGCTGAAACTCTTGTTCAAAGAGATCATCATCCCGTCCAAGGCCGCCAAAGGCCTGTTCGTGATCGGCCCGATCATGACCATCATGCCGGCCCTGGCCGCCTGGTCGGTCGTGCCGTTCGGCCCGCAAGCCGTGCTGGCCAACGTCAACGCCGGCTTGCTGATGCTGCTGGCGATTACCTCGATGGAAGTCTACGGCATCATCATCGCCGGCTGGGCCTCGAACTCGAAGTACTCGTTCATGGGCGCCATGCGCGCTTCGGCACAGATGATTTCGTATGAAATCCCGATGGGCTTCGTGATGGTCATCGTGCTGATGGTCTCGGGCAGCCTGAACTTCATCGACATCGTCGGCGGCCAGCAGATCGGCTTCTTCGCCGACAAGGGCGTCAATTTCATGTCGTGGAACTGGCTGCCGCTGCTGCCGATGTTCGTCATCTACCTGGTGTCGGGCCTGGCTGAAGCCAACCGTCACCCGTTCGACGTCGTCGAAGGCGAGTCGGAAATCGTGGCCGGCCACATGGTCGAGTACTCGGGCATGGCCTACGCCATGTTCATGCTGGCCGAATACGCCAACATGATCCTGATCGGCGCCCTGGCTTCGATCATGTTCCTCGGTGGCTGGTCCGCACCATTTGCTTTCCTTGAGTTCTGGGGTGGTTTCGGCGGCTTCTTCTGGCTGTTCGCCAAGACCTTCTTCATCGTGTCGGTGTTCATCTGGGTACGCGGTACGTTCCCACGCTACCGTTATGACCAGATCATGCGCCTCGGCTGGAAAGTGTTTATCCCGTTGACGCTGGTCTACCTGGTCTTCGTCGCTGCCTGGATGCAGACATCCTGGAATATTTGGAAGTAAGAGAGTGCATACGAATGGATAAGGTAAAAGATTTCTTCAGCAGCCTCTTGTTAGGCGAGCTGATCAAGGGCATGGCGCTGACAGGCAAGTACATGTTTTCGCGCAAGATCACGGTGCAATTCCCGGAAGAGAAGACACCGATCTCGCCGCGTTTCCGTGGCTTGCACGCGCTGCGCCGCTACCCGAACGGCGAGGAACGTTGCATCGCCTGCAAACTGTGCGAAGCGGTTTGCCCGGCGATGGCCATCACGATCGAATCGGAACAGCGTGACGACGGTTCGCGCCGCACCACGCGTTACGATATCGACTTGACCAAGTGCATCTTCTGCGGTTTCTGCGAAGAGTCCTGCCCGGTCGATTCGATCGTCGAGACGCAAATCCTGGAATACCACGGCGAGAAACGCGGGGATTTGTATTACACGAAAGAGATGTTGCTGGCCGTAGGCGATCGTTATGAAAATGACATCGCCGCTGCGCGCGCCGCCGACGCACCTTATCGCTGATGGATGCGCCGCAGCCCCTGGCTGCGGCGCGCCCCTCGTTCATCTGTACGTCTATTGGGTTTTTTATGGACTTTAAAACAATTTTGTTTTACGCCTTCGCGCTGATCTTGATTCTGGCAGCGACGCGCGTCATCACGGCCCGTAATCCGGTCCACGCAGTACTGTTCCTGGTACTGTCCTTCTTCTCGGCAGCGGGCATCTGGATGCTGCTGCAAGCTGAATTCCTGGCCATCGTGCTGGTATTGGTGTATGTCGGCGCCGTGATGGTGCTGTTCCTCTTCGTGGTCATGATGCTCGATATCAATATCGACCGCATGCGCGAAGGCTTCTGGGGCTATCTGCCATTGTCCGTGACGGTGGGCGTGATCATCGTGCTGGAAATGGCTGCCGTCCTGTGGCACGGTTTCCGCAACTTTGCACCGAGCATCGCGCCGGTGAACGTCAACCTGGGCGGCACCAAGGAACTGGGTCTGTTGATCTACACCAAATATGTGTTCGCCTTTGAAATCGCCGCCGTCGTGCTGCTGGTGGCCATCGTTGCCGCGGTCGCACTGACTTTGCGCAAACGCAAGGACACCAAGCATTTTGCTCCAGGCGATGCGGTACGCGTCAAGCGCAACGACCGCCTGAAGATCATCAAGATGGACGCGGTTGTCGAGCGTCCTGCGGCTGAGCCGGAAGTTAAGGAGGCACCATGACATTATCGCTCACACATTTTCTGGTCCTGGGCGCGATCCTGTTCGCAATCTCGATCGTCGGTATTTTCCTGAACCGCAAGAACATCATCGTATTGCTGATGGCAATCGAATTGATGCTGCTGGCGGTGAATATGAATTTCATCGCGTTCTCCCATTTCATGGGCGACGCGGCCGGTCAGATCTTCGTTTTCTTCATCCTGACGGTTGCCGCCGCTGAGTCGGCTATCGGTCTGGCTATTCTGGTGGTGATGTTCCGTAATCTGGATACCATCAACGTCGAAGACCTGGACAGCCTCAAAGGCTGATGTTTTTCAGACTCGATCTCTCGAATAATAACGATTAAGGTTCATCATGGCGGGGCAACTCCTCAACCCTAACCTCCTTCTTGCCGTACCGCTGGCGCCGCTGGCCGGTGCCGCGATTGCAGGCTTGCTTGGCACCCAGTTCCTGGGTAATTTGGTCGGACGCAAGACGTCGCATACCGCGACGATCCTGGGCGTACTGATTGCGTTCATCCTGTCCGTGCAGACATTGCTGGCAGTGATGGATGGCGCGACATTCAATGGCACGATCTATAACTGGATGACGATCGGCACCCTGAAGATGGAAGTGGGCTTCCAGATCGATTCGCTGTCGGCGATGATGATGTGCGTGGTCACCTTCGTTTCCCTGATGGTGCATATTTACACGATCGGCTACATGAAGGACGACGAAGGCTACAACCGCTTCTTCGCCTACATCTCGCTGTTCACGTTCTCGATGTTGATGCTGGTCATGGCCAACAACTTCCTGCAGCTGTTCTTCGGTTGGGAAGCCGTGGGCCTGGTCTCCTACCTCTTGATCGGTTTCTGGTACCAGCGTCCGACGGCCATCGTGGCCAACATGAAGGCTTTCCTGGTCAACCGCGTGGGCGACTTCGGCTTCATCCTGGGCATCGGCCTGCTGCTGGCATTCGCCGGCACCATGAACTACCAGGAAGTGTTCGCCAAGAAAGACGAGCTGGCCCTGCTGACGATGCCGGGCACCGACTGGGCTCTGCTGACCGTTGCCTGCATCTGCCTGTTCATCGGCGCGATGGGCAAGTCGGCGCAGTTCCCGCTGCACGTGTGGCTGCCTGACTCGATGGAAGGTCCTACCCCGATTTCGGCACTGATCCACGCCGCAACGATGGTGACGGCCGGTATCTTCATGGTCTCGCGCATGTCGCCGCTGTTCGAACTGTCCGACACGGCACTGTCCTTCATCTTGGTGATCGGTTCCATCACGGCGCTGTTCATGGGCTTCCTGGGCATCATCCAGAACGACATCAAACGCGTCGTCGCTTACTCGACACTGTCGCAGCTCGGTTACATGACCGTGGCGCTGGGTTCGTCCGCGTACTCCGTGGCCGTATTCCACCTGATGACGCACGCATTCTTCAAGGCACTGCTGTTCCTGGGCGCCGGTTCCGTCATCATCGGCATGCACCACGACCAGGACATCCGCAACATGGGCGGCCTGCGCAAATACATGCCGATCACCTGGATCACTTCCCTGATCGGTTCGCTGGCCCTGATCGGCACGCCGCTGTTCTCCGGTTTCTACTCGAAAGACAGCATCATCGAAGCCGTCGAAGCGACGCACATCTGGGGCGCTGGCTTTGCCCAGTTCGCCGTGCTGGCTGGCGTGTTCGTCACTGCCTTCTACTCGTTCCGGATGTATTTCCTCGTCTTCCACGGCAAGGAACGTTTCGGCCAGGCGCATGCGCACGGTCATGACGACCACCACGCACCGAAAGCGGCCCATGGCGCGCACGGCGATGCACATGACGACCACCATGAAGAAGAGGAAGACGACCACGGCCACCACGGCCTGGAACCTGGCCAGAAGCCGCATGAATCCCCGTTCGTCGTCTGGTTCCCGCTGGTGATGCTGGCGATCCCGTCGCTCATCATCGGTTACCTGACGATCGGCCCGATGCTGCATGGCGATTTCTTCAAGGGCGTGATCTTTGTCGGCGAAAACCATCCAGCAATGGAAGAGTTGTCGCATGAATTCCACGGCGCAATGGCGATGGCGATCCACGGCCTGTCGACGGCACCGTTCTGGCTGGCATTGTCCGGCGTGGTGGCAGCCTACTACTGCTACATGGTCAACCCGCGTGTACCGGCCTGGTTCTTTGCCAAGTTCCACGCGATCCACACCCTGCTGGACAACAAGTACTACATGGACAAGTTCAATGAAGTCGTGTTCGCCGGCGGTGCCCGCTTGCTGGGTAATGGCCTGTGGAACTTCGGTGACAAGAAGTTGATCGACGGTTTCGTCGTCAATGGCAGCGCCAAGGTTGTCGCCTGGCTGTCCTCGCTGTCGCGAGTGTTGCAGACCGGCTACATCTATCACTATGCATTCGTGATGATCCTGGGCGTGCTGGGCTTCCTGATCTATTTCCTGCCATTCTGGCCCGCTAAGTAAGCTGACCTGATAAAAGAATACTGAGAACCATGATGCAGTCTACGATTTCTACACTACCTCCTTACCTGAGTCTGTCGATCTGGGTGCCGATCATTTGCGGCGTCCTGGTCCTGGCTCTCGGCCGTGACAGCAAAGCGGGCTTTACCCGCTGGCTGTCGCTGGCTGGCGCCGTGCTCAGCATGCTGTGCACCTTGCCGCTGATCCAGCATTTCGACAACGCCGCACACGGCATGCAATTCGTCGAAAAAGCACCGTGGATTGAAACTTTCAATATCTGGTACTCGCTGGGTATCGACGGCCTGTCGCTGTGGTTCATTCCACTGACGGCGTTTATCACGGTCATCGTCGTCATTTCCGCTTGGCAAGTGATCGAGAAGCGCATCGCCCAGTACATGGGCTCCTTCCTGATCCTGTCGGGCCTGATGATCGGCGTGTTCTGCGCGCTGGACGGCTTGCTGTTCTACTTCTTCTTTGAAGCAACCCTGATCCCGATGTTCATCATCATCGGTATCTGGGGCGGTTCGAACCGCGTGTACGCGTCGTTCAAGTTCTTCCTGTACACCTTCTTCGGTTCGCTGCTGACCCTGGTTGCCATCATCTACCTGCGCAATGTGTCGGGCACCTTCGACATCCTGGCCTGGCACGCGTTCAAGCTGACGATGAACGAACAGATCTTCATCTTCCTGGCCTTCCTGATGGCGTTTGCCGTCAAGGTGCCGATGTTCCCCGTGCATACGTGGTTGCCGGACGTCCACGTGGAAGCGCCGACGGGCGGTTCCGCCGTGCTGGCCGCCATCATGCTGAAACTGGGCGCCTACGGCTTCCTGCGTTTCTCGCTGCCGATCACCCCGGACGCCAGCCACTACCTGTCGGGCTTCATGATCACCCTGTCGCTGATCGCCGTCATCTACATCGGTCTGGTTGCCCTGGTACAAACCGACATGAAAAAACTGGTCGCCTATTCGTCGATCGCGCACATGGGCTTCGTCACCCTGGGCTTCTTCATGTTCAACGACATCTCGGTGCAGGGCGGTATCGTGCAGATGGTCTCGCACGGTTTCATCTCCGGCGCGATGTTCCTGTGCATCGGCGTACTGTATGACCGCATGCATACCCGCAACATCGCCGACTACGGCGGCGTCGTGAACCGCATGCCGAAATTTGCCGCCTTCTTCGTGCTGTTCTCGATGGCCAACTGCGGTCTGCCAGCGACGTCCGGCTTCGTCGGCGAGTTCATGGTGATCCTGGGCGCGGTGAAATACAACTTCTGGATCGGTCTGCTGGCTGCAACGGCACTGATCTGGGGCGCGGCGTACTCGCTGTGGATGGCCAAGCGCGTGGTGTTCGGCAAGATCAAGAACAAGCACGTGGCCGAATTGACCGACATCAACAAACGTGAATTCTTCATGCTTGCTGTGCTGGCCATCGCCGTGCTCGTGATGGGTCTGTACCCAGCCCCGTTCACCGACACGATGCAAACTTCGGTTGCCGACCTGCTGCAGCATGTCGCCATCAGCAAGTTGCCTTAAATAGAAGACCGATAACATGACTAATGCACCTAATCTGGTACCGCTGTACGCGGAAATCTTTCTGCTGATCGCCACGTCGGCGCTCTTGCTGATCGATATGTTCTTGCCTGCGGCGAAGCGTTCGATCACCTATGCGCTGTCGCTGCTGACCCTGGCCGGCTGCGCCTTGCTGACCGTGGGCGACTTCAACGCGGGCACCACCGTCTACACGTTCCACAATATGTTCGTGTCGGACCCGATGTCGCAGCTGCTGAAACTGTTCTCGTACGGCGCCGTGGCGCTGACCCTGATCTACTCGCGTGCCTATGCCACCGACCGCAGCATGCTGTCGGGTAACCTGGGGGGCGAGTTCTACGTGCTGGCCCTGTTTGCACTGCTGGGCCAGATGATCATGATCTCGGCCAACAACTTCCTGATCATCTACCTGGGTCTGGAACTGATGTCGCTGTCGCTGTACGCGCTGATCGCTCTGCGCCGTGACAATGCCAAGGCCACGGAAGCGGCCATGAAATACTTCATCCTGGGCGCACTGGCTTCCGGTTTCATGTTGTACGGTATCTCGATGCTGTACGGCGCGTCCGGCACGCTGGATTTGAACGAAGTGCGCGTAGCGCTGGAAAACGGCAAGACCAACGGCACCATCATGGTCTTCGGCCTGGTGTTCCTCGTTGCTGGCCTGGCCTTCAAACTGGGCGTCGTGCCATTCCACATGTGGGTGCCTGACGTGTATCAAGGTTCGCCGACGGCCGTGACCCTGCTGCTGGGCGCGGCGCCGAAACTGGCCGCCTTCGCCATCACCCTGCGCTTGCTGGCCGAAGGCTTGCTGCCGATGGCACATGACTGGCAGCAAATGCTGCTGGTGCTGGCCGTGATGTCGCTGGCCATCGGTAACTTCACCGCCATCGCGCAAACCAATTTGAAGCGCATGCTGGCGTACTCGACCATTGCGCAAATGGGCTTCGTTCTGCTGGGTCTGCTGTCCGGTACCGTTGACGGTCCAGGCAACACTCTGAACGCGGCTGGCGCAGCCACCGCCTATGGCGCCTCGATGTACTACGTCATCACCTACGTGTTCACCACCCTGGGTACCTTTGGCGTGATCATGTTGCTGGCACGTAATGGTTTTGAAGCAGACGAACTGGCCGACTTCAAGGGCCTGGGCAAACGCAGCCCGATCTTCGCGCTGGTGATGACCCTGTTCATGTTCTCGCTGGCCGGCGTGCCGCCGCTGATGGGCTTCATGGCCAAGTACTCGGTGCTCGCTTCGGTATTGGCGACGGGCCAGCTGTGGCTGACCATCGCCGCCGTGCTGTTCTCGCTGATCGGCGCCTTCTACTACCTGCGCGTCGTCAAGATGATGTGGTTCGACGAGCCGAGCGACAGCAATGCGCTGGTCGTGCATGGCGACATGCGCGTCGTGCTGGCCCTGAACGGCGTGTTCGTCCTGGCCCTCGGTGTGATGCCTAACAGCATCCTGGCTGCCTGCGCGACCGCCATCACCAAGACCCTGGCGTCCTGACCGATGGATGTCACCGTCTCGAGCTGGCTGGTGATCGCCCTGGGCATCCTGGGCGCCAACCTGCCTTTCCTGAACGAGAAACTGTTTGCCGCCGTGCCCTTGAAAAAGGCGGCGCAAGCAGAGGGGAGCAAAGGCTGGCGCAAGCCGCTGGCGCTGCGCCTGCTGGAGATGGTGATTCTGTACTTCATCGTCGGCGCCGTGGCGTTCGCGCTCGAAGCGCGCATCGGCAACGCTTTCCCGCAAACGTGGGAGTTCTATGCCATCACGGGATGCCTGTTCCTGGTGCTGGCTTTCCCAGGTTTCGTGACTCGTTATCTGCGTAAACGCCGCTAGGCACCATCCTCCGAAAGCGGCGCCTCTGGCGCCGTTTTTTATTGAATAAAGGAATTCCATGGATACCCAAGCCACTGATACGCAATTGATTGAAACCAAAGTTGACGGCGAACTCGTCTACCAGGGCGGCTTCCTGCGCGTGCAGCGCGACCGTGTCGCTCTGCCGGATGGCAAGATCACGGCGCGCGAATTCGTCCTGCATCCGGGCGCCGTCGTGATCCTGCCGCTGCTCGACGACGGCACGGTGCTGATGGAACGCCAGTACCGCTATCCGCTGGACCGGGTGTTTATTGAATTCCCGGCCGGCAAGATCGATGCAGGCGAGTCCCACCTGGCCTGTGCCCAGCGCGAACTGCTGGAAGAGACGGGCTACACGGCCAGCGACTGGCAATTCGTTTCCACCATTCACAACGCCATCGCCTATTCCGACGAGCACCTGGAACTGTTTCTGGCGCGCGGACTCGTGGCCGGCGAACGCCAGCTCGACGAGGGTGAATTCCTCGAAACGTTTACGGCCACCGTGCCGCAGCTGCTCGACTGGGTCAGGGATGGCACGATCACGGACGTGAAAACCGTCATCGGCATCTTCTGGCTCGACAAGATTACCAGCGGCACCTGGCAACCGGCTTGATCCTGCGCATGCGCACGGCGATCTTCCTGCTGCTGGCGTCGGCCTGCCTGGATACGCTGGCGGCAGCGCGCACGCCGTTCCAGGTGCGCTGCGAAGACACGATCAGCAAGACGGTGTCCGTGCTGACGGTGCAGCAGAACGGCTACAGCATCGACACGCATCTGCCGTACAAGGCGCTGACGGTGATGAAGGGCACGGCGCGCGCGAACACCTGGGTGCTGGGCCTGACGAAGACGGATTCGCGCGTGGCCATCGCGCTGGCCGGCCCCATGCTGCAAGACCCGGCCAGCGGCTACGAATGCGTGGCGCCGCAGATTACCGTGAGCCTGACGTATGCGCCCGTGGTGATCTATATCGGCAGCGAGTTTGCCCCCGGCACTTGCGCGTATGATGAGATACTCGCGCACGAGCTGCGGCACATGAAAACCTATATGGAACACTTGCCGCGCGTGGAAAAGACCGTGCGCGCCGCGCTGGCCAAACGCTTCGAGGCGCGGCCCCTGTATGCGCCCAGCGGCACGGCCAAGGCGGCGCTGGCGCGCGAGATCGATACGGGCTGGTTGCCGTATATCAAGGCAGAAATGCGCAAGGTGGAAACCTTGCAGGCCGCCATTGATTCTCCGCAAGAATATGCGCGCCTGGGCAAGGCGTGCAAGGGAGAAATTCAGAATATCCTGGCGGGCAAGGCCCAGCCCGCCCAGCAGTGACCAGACAAGGAATGGCATGACAGCAGCACCGAATCGCCCCCGTTATTTTGCCCTGATCCCCGCCGCCGGCGTGGGAGCGCGCATGGAAGCGGGCAGTCCCAAGCAATATTTACCTATCGCCGGCAAGCCCATGCTGCGCCACACGCTCGACGCCTTTCTGGCCAGCTCCCTGATCGCGCACACCTATGTCGTCGTCAGCGCTGACGATGGCGTGATCGATACGGTCGTGCCCGAGCACGGCGTGACTGTGCTGCGCTGCGGCGGCGCCACGCGCATGGAAAGCATCCTGAATGGCTTGCAAGCCGTGCAGGGCAGCATCGATGCGCACGACCAGGTGCTGGTGCACGACGCGGCGCGCCCTGGTTTGACGCCGGCGCTGATCGAAAAGCTGATTATCGAAGTCGGTGAACATCCGGCCGGCGGCTTGCTGGCCTTGCCCGTGGTTGATACCGTCAAGAAGGCAGGGCCGGGCGGCCTGTCGGCGCAGACGGTGCCGCGCGACGGCCTGTGGCTGGCGCAGACGCCGCAAATGTTCGGCTATGCGCTGCTGCACCGGGCATTATCCGCAGCGCCCGATCCGCTGGCGATCACGGACGACGCCAGCGCCGTCGAAGCGCTGGGCCTGGCACCGAAACTGGTCGAGGGCCACCCGCGCAACCTGAAGGTGACCCTGCCGCGCGACATCCAGACGGCCGAGCTGTACCTGGCTAACCCCCGCATTTGAAAGAGACCCGCATGAACACAACGACTCCCGACCTCCCTTTCCGCATCGGCCAGGGCTATGACTGCCACGCGCTGGTGGAGCACCGCGACCTGATCATCGGAGGCGTGAAGATTCCCCATCACCTGGGCTTGCTCGGCCATTCCGACGCCGACGTGCTGCTGCACGCGATCACGGACGCCATCTTCGGCGCCGCCGCCCTGGGCGACATCGGCCGCCATTTCCCCGACACGGACGCGCAATTCAAGGGCGCCGATTCGCGCACCCTGCTGCGCGAAGCCGTGCGCCGCGTGCAGGCGACGGGCTATGTGATCGGCAACATCGACGCCACCATCATCGCCCAGCGTCCGAAAATGGCGCCGCACATCGCCGCCATGTGCGCCAACGTGGCCGAAGACCTCGGTGTGACCGTGGGCCAGGTGAACATCAAGGCCAAGACGAATGAAAAGCTGGGCTACCTGGGCCGCGAAGAAGGCATCGCGGCCGAAGCCGTGGCCCTGCTGCTGCGCGCCTGAGCGTGCCCGGCAGCACATTTTTAATGATTCCTGAAAATTAATATTTCCAAAGTGAAATTTGGTGAAAGTTTAACGTTATTGTCATGATAATATTTGTCCGCTTTTTCGGACGCGATAAGACGTCACCTTATAACCACGGGAAATATTGAGAGAACGGAATCATATGCGCAGTCGTACGCAGGGACCAGCCGCGCGCTGGTTGGGAGCTGGTATGTTGGCCATGGCCATGCTGGCCGGGTGTGGCGGTGGAGGCGGCGGCAGTGACAGTACGCCGCCGCCCGTGTTGGCGGTGCCCCAGCCTGCCATCCTGTTTGCCGGTGCTGTGTCGGCGGCGGCAGAAGGTGCCGATGCTGTCGGCAGCATGGGCGGGCAGATTGAACTCGATGCCGGCAGCAGCAAGGATAGCGACGGTGGGACGCTGAGTTTTGCCTGGAGTCTGGTCTCCAAACCCGCCGGCAGCGGCTTGAACATGGGCGCTGTCGCGACCCCCAAAATGAACTTCCAGCCCGACGCCCTGGGCACCTATATCTTCAAGTTGCGCGTGACGAATAGCAAGGGCGGCTTTGCGGAAAAGAACGCCACCGTGCTGGTGAATAACCGGGTGCCGAATGCGGTGGTGGTGGTCAATGCGACGTTCACGGCCTTGCCGCTCGTGAAGGATGCCGTGAGTGTATCGGCAGGTTCCGGCATCGTGCTCGACGCCACGGGCAGCACCGACGCGGATGGCGACAAGGTCACCACCACCTGGGAATTGATACAGAAGCCGGCCAGCAGCACTTCCGTGCTGTTTGTCGCAGGTCAAACCGCCCGTTTCTCTCCCGACGTGCTGGGCCTGTACAAAGTGCGCGCCCGCGGCGCGGACGGCAAGGGCGCGTATGCCGAGACGGTGTACCAGTTCGATGCTAGTAACACGATTCCAAGTGGCGTGATCCAGGGCACGGTGGCCGTGGTCAGCCGCAACAACCAGACCGTCCCCGTCGGCCAGCCGGTAGTCACCAGCGGTATTCTCAGCTACGACGAGGGCGGCGCGAAGTTGAGCTACGCCTGGGCCGTCGACAGCCGGCCTGCCGGTTCCGTCGCAGTGATCGGGGCAGCGACGGCGGTGGTGCCGTCGTTCACGCCAGACGTGACCGGCGCGTATGTGCTGTCGATGACTGTCACCAGTGGCCGCCAAACGGCGGTGGCCTACCTGAAGCTCAATGTGATCGTCCCGACTTACAGTGTTGTGGCACTGCCGTTTAGGCCGCTGGAGGCGCGTTACAGCAAGGGACTGGACCGGCTGATCGTGGCGACGCCAAATCCCGATACCTTGAAAATCGTTAATCCCGTCGATGGCACTTTTAGCAGTATCAGTTTGCCTGCCGCCGTGAAGTCATTCAGTTTGAGTGCTGACGGGAAACTGGCCGGTGTGCTGCATGAGGGGGTGGTCAGCCTGATCGATCTGGAAGCGGGGAAATTGCTGCGTTCGACCGGCACAGCCGGTTCGCAGACGGAAGTGTTCACGACCAATGCGGGCATCGTCTTTTTGGCCGGTCAATCCAAGGGCTCGGTGAGAGAACCAGTGCTGGAAGGCTTCAACGCGCGTACTGGCCAGCTTGTAGAGAAGCAAACCACGAGCGGAGGTTTCTATGGTGACTTGCGGGGTATATTCGTGGCATCGCTGAACAAGGGACTGGTCACCATCAATGACGAGCCGTTGTTCCAGCCTTCGGCTTTTCTCGTTGATTCGCAGCAAGGTTATATTGTGCAAACGTCCTACACTATTTTCATGCCGCATCCAATCCCGATGGCAGCACCGTTTTTCTTGTCTGCCAACGAAGATCTATTGTTCACGGCAAGCGGGACATACTTTAAGTCTGATACGCTCGCATACGTTGGTCGCTTCACCCTGAGCAATATGAACAATGGTGTGCTGTCGATGAGCTATTCGCCTGTCAACGCGGAGGCGCTTGTGATGGAACGCGATGGCCTCGGCTATCTCGGCAGTGATACGACATACCAAGCCAGCTATAAGCGTTTCAGTGGCGAACTGCTGTTCCCTGCGGGTGATGTTGCACTGCCCGTCATCGGCGGCGAGCAAAGTTACGGCATCAGCATCTTCCATACGGCCGCTGGCGACCCAGTGGCACTGGTGCAGACGGGCGGCGCGCAGAAAAGCACGCTGCGCGCGAAGTACTATCTGATCTATCGCTGATGGTCATCGCCAGGTGGCGCGCCCGCCTGGCAATCTATGCTATTTTTAGAAGGCGGCGCGATGGCACAGACCATCCCGGCCGCCTTTTTCATTGACGATACAGGAGAATTCGGGATGCCCATCATCAAGCGCACACGCCTTGCCACCGCCCTGCTGCTGGGAGCCTTCGCGGCCTTGGCCATGCCTGCCCATGCCGAACTGCAAGCCACGGGCGAGCCGCCCGCCGCCAGACAGGGCTGGAAGGCCGAGACCGTGGCGCAGGGCGTGCGCCAGCCGTGGGGCATCGCCTGGCTGGGCGAGGGGCGCGCGCTCGTCACCAGCAAGCAGGGCACTTTGCATTTGCTGAATGGAAAGACTTTTACCGACGTGGCGCTGGAAGGCATGCCCAAGGTGTTTACGGGCGGGCAGGGCGGCTTGCTCGATATCGTCCTGCATCCGCAGGATGCCAGCAAGCCGAACCCGCGCGTCTATATGACGGTGTCGACAGGCACCAATGACGCCAACCGCACGACCCTCGTGCGCGGCGTGTTCGACGGCAAGAAGGTGACGGGCATCGAGACCCTGTTCAAGGTGGCCACCGACAAGAGCGGCGGCCAGCATTTCGGCTCGCGCCTGCTGTGGCTGCAGGACGGCACTTTGCTGATGAGCGTGGCCGACGGCGGCAATCCGCCATTGCGCATCGGTGACCGCCTGGCGCGCGAGCAGGCGCAGAATCTGGCCACGCACCAGGGCTCCATCCTGCGCCTGACGGAAGAGGGCAAGCCGGCGCCCGGCAATCCGCTGGCCGCCAAGGGCGCCTTGCCGGAAATCTGGTCGTACGGCCACCGCAACGTGCAGGGCCTGGCGCTCGACCCTGTTTCCGGCCGGGTGTGGGCCACGGAACACGGCCCGTACGGCGGCGATGAACTGAACCTGGTAGTGGCCGGCGGCAACTACGGCTGGCCCTTGCAAAGCTACGGCGCCGACTACAAGACGCATGAACCCGTCGGCAAGCATGAAGTGCCCGGCATGATCAATCCCAGCGTGGCCTGGGTGCCGTCGCCGGCCCCGTCGGGCCTGGCCGTCTATACGGGCGACAAGATCGCCGCCTGGCGGGGCAGCATCTTCAGCGGCGGCCTGGCGGCCAAGGATATCCGCCGCATCGCCGTCGATGCGAACGGCAAGGTGACGGGGCAGGACCGCCTGGACATCGGCGCGCGCGTGCGCGACGTGCGCCAGGGACCGGACGGCTACCTGTATGCGCTGACGGACGAAGACAATGGCCGCCTGCTGCGCATCGTGCCGCAGTAATACGCCAGGCGCCATCTTCGCTTAAGATGGCGCCTTTATTTCATTCAAGGTGGCGGCATGGCCCGAGATACTTATGCATACCGGCACGTTGCCGTCGAATCGCGCGCCATCCATGGCCGCGTGGAAATCCGCCCCGTGCCGGGCCAGGCCTTCTCGCCGGAACTGGTTGTGCAGTGCTCGCGCCGCCTGTCGGACCTGCAGCGCTACCCGCTGGGCAGCCGCTTTTTACTCTTTGCCAAGCTGACGGACCGCCTGGGCGGCACGCCCTTCCTGTACGCGTATCACGGCGATGCGGACGTGCCCATGACGCCGGCCGAAGTGGCGAAATTCCTCGGTGAATTCCGCCGCGGCCGCATCTGAAGGCAGTTTCCTACGACGCTGGACACGCCGCGCCGGCCTTGGCGGCCGCCTGCGGCTTGCCGAAGAGCGCGATCGTCAAGGCGCAGCCGAGGGCGAACAGGCCGCCCACCACCATCGCGCTCGACACGCCCAGCCGGTCGACGGCCATGCCGCCGAGCAAGGCACCCGACGCCAGCGATACTTGCACAATCGCAACGAACAGCGCGCTGCTGCCTTCCATCAAGTGGGGCGCCGCCTTGAACATCCACGTCTGCACGGCGATCGGCATGGCGCCGAAACCGAAGCCCCAGACGGCCACCAGCAGCATGGCCGTCACGGAATGGCTGCCGAACGCGGCCAGGGCCAAGGTGGACAGGCCCAGCACGGCGCCCGTCACCATCAGCGCGGCCCGTTCGTAGCGCCCGGCCGCCCAGCCGCCCACGAGGTTGCCGATGAAGCCGGAAGCGCCGTACACGAGCAGCATGGCGCTGACCGTGCCGGCCGCCAGGTGCGAGATCTGCGTGAGGAACGGGGCGATATACGTGTAGGCGGCGAACTGGCCCGTGAAGAGCATGGCCGTGGCGATCAGGCCCAGCCTGGCCTTGCGGATGCCGAAAATCATCGGCAACTGGCGCAGGCGGATGGCTTGTGTCGGCGGCAGTTTGGGCAGCAGCAACAGCTGGCCGATGAAGACCAGCACGGCAATGGCGCTGGCCGCGCCGAAAGCCACGCGCCAGCCCACCAGCTCGCCCACCAGCGCGCCGGCCGGCACGCCCGCCACCGTCCCCAGCGAGACGCCGGCGAAGATGATGGACATGGCGCGCGACGCATGCTGCGGCGCCACCAGGCGCGGGCCGATGGCACTGCCGATGGCCCAGAAACCGCCCACGCCCACGCCCAGCATGGCGCGGCCCAGCAGTATCGCCCCATACGAGGGCGCCAGCGCCACCAGCAGGTTCGACGCGACGAGCAGGGCCGTCAGGGCCAGCAGCACGATGCGGCGGTCCAGCCGGCCCGAGCCGACGGTGACGAAGATGGCGGCAAACGCGGCAACGATGCCGGGCGTGGTGATCATCAGTCCCGCCTGGCCCTTGCTGATGGCCAGTTCGGCAGCCATGGCCGGCAGCAGGCCGACGGGCAGGAATTCGGAGGTGACGAGGGCGAAGGCGCCGATGCCGACCGATAAGACGGCCAGCCACGGCGCCACGGTAGTATCGTCGGCGGAGGTGTTGGAAGGTGTGTGCATAGGGTTCCTGAAAAGCCGGGAGGTTTTTAACCGATCGGTATATAATCAGGGCAGGCAGACAGTGTTGTCAATAATTTTTTACCGAACGGTATGAAACAAGATAAAAAAGAGGAAGTCGTCAAGGCGAAAACGGGGCGGCCACGCACCTTCGACGCGGACGAGGCGCTCGATTGCGCCATGAAAGTGTTCTGGGAAAAGGGCTATGAGGGCAGTTCCCTGCCGGAATTGACGAAGGCCATGGGCATGAACCGGCCCAGCCTGTATGCCGTCTTCGGCAACAAGGAGCAGTTGTTCCACAAGGCGCTCGAGCGCTACAGCGATACGCGCATGCGGTTTTTCGATGCGGCGCTGGAACAGCCGACGGCGCGCCAAGTGGTGGAAGCCCTGCTGACGCAGTATGTCGACGCGCAAACCATGCCGGACGGCCCGCACGGCTGCATGGGCGTCAATGCGGCGCTCGCCTGCAGCGATGATGCCTTGCCGATCCGCGATGAATTGTTCGCGCGCCGGCTGCGCGGTGAAATTAAGTTGCGCGACCGTTTGCGGCGCGCCAAGGAGGAGGGGGATCTGCCGCCCGATTCCTGCCCGGAGCAGCAGGCGCGCTTTGTCGTGACCCTGTCGCAGGGCATGGCCATCCAGGCGGCCGCCGGTGTCTCGCGCGAGCAATTGCAGCAGATGGTGGGCTTGCTGCTGCGCAATTGGCCGATGTAACTACCCGGTCGGGGCGATGGTCTTGGCCAGGTCGCTCGGTGCCTTGCGCCGCCAGGCGGCCGTCAGGGCGGCGGCCAGCATGTCCAGCTCCGCGTCCGCCAGGCATACCGTGATGCCGGCCAGGCGTTCGCCCCACCAGAGTTTCTCGCAGCCGGAGGGCGTGATGACGGTGGCGATATGCGCCGCTTCCGCATCGAGCAGCACGTTGATGTGCTCGTCATCGGGCAGGGTGGCAAAGATCTTCCCGCCCACGCGGAAGGCCGGACGGTCGTGGTGTTCTTCCTCGGTGGCGTCGGGAAACGACAGTGCCAGATAGCGTAGTTCTTCCAGGTCGACCATTCCTCTTTCCCCCTCATCGGACAGATAGCAGCGTGACTACATTTTGCCATGCTGTTTCGCCGCGTGGTGCAGCGGCATGCGAAAAGAAATGCGCGCGATGCGACATTGGCGGACTGGTCTGTGGTGCCGCCGCGACACGCCGCGCACCGCGCTTGGCCTCCGCGCCAGAGTAGAACATGCTGTTTTTCTGTCACTGCGCAGCGGATTGCCAGAAAAATATCTTTCATGGTCAAAAGAAAAATACTTTTCTTCTAGGGAATTTAAGCTAGAATAGCTTCAACGTCTTACCTGACCCGTCAATTGTCTGGCCTTGTTCCGGGAACCCGAACCCTTCCCAGGACGCTTGCAGTGCCGCCATGGCACGCTGCAAGTCCGCACTGTCACGCGGAAGTTCACGCCCCCGACCGCTCATTCCCGCAATCCCTAGCGCTTTGCCGACACGCCTCAATGCAGCGTGTATTCAGCTCCAGCGCTCCTTGCTGCGCCCACTGAATACTTACCTACTGGATACCATCATGAAAAACTTGCCTAAAATCGCCCTGTCCCTGATCGCCGTCGGTGTGTTTGCCCACGCGAACGCCAGCACCATTACCCTGTCCACCGGTTACTCGACCGCTGGCGCGCAAGCTTCCGCCGCCGCTTACCAGTCCGTGGTGAACGCCGCCGTGGCCACGCCAGGCGCCGGCTATGGCTCGACGACGATTGCCAGCTACGATAACGTCAACAACAGCGGCCTGTTCGGCAGCGGCTCGAACATCGCCTTCAAATCCGTCATCAACTTTGGCGTCAGCGCGGCCGATGCGGGCGCCTGGAGCTTCCGCAGCGGCGTCGACTTCGGCAAGGGCGGCGCCCTGTTCCTCGACGGTGTGGCGCTGGACTTCAAGACGAACGACATGTGGTGGGCAGGCAACTACAACAATGGCAGCCAGTTCCTCAGCGGTTCGAGCGCCTTGTCGGCGGGTAACCATACCCTGAGCATCTACGGCCTGGAAGGCTGCTGCGATGGCGGCCAGCAAGCGCAGTTCAAGGCGGGCAACAGCAATTTCGTCAGCTTCGGCGCCAAGGATGGCTTGATCTCGGCCGTTCCTGAGCCAACCACCTACGCCATGCTGCTGGTCGGCCTGGGCTTGCTGGGCTTTACGGCACGCCGCAAGCAGGAAGCCAAGTTCTAAGCGCAAGTTCCAAGCGACGATACGCTGCGCGTCCCGCGGCGCACATGAAAAAGCCCGCCGGTCTGTCAGGACACGGCGGGCTTTTTGCATGGCGGCGCGTTAATCGCCGCTGTCTTCGTCTTCGTCGGCGCCCTTGGCGGACTTGCCCCGTTCGGCGTCGACGCCACGCTGCAGGCTGGCCGCATCGCGGAAGAAGGCGTCCGTCGTGTGATCCGGGCTCAGGCGCAAGGCTGGCGGGTAGATCGCCGACATGTAGGCCTCGTCCGCCAGGCGGCCGCTGATCTGCAGGTTGCTCAGCAGGATCAGGCTCGAACCGAGGATGGACAGCACGACGGCGACAAGGCCGAAGCGGCGCGGATGCTGGGGTTTGATCGTGCACAAATGGTAGTAGATCATCGCGCATACAATGACGATGAACATATGCCGTCCGTAGCGTGTCAGCACTTCGAGCGAGAACGCATACGCCGCCACATTGCTGGCCAGTTCCCACACTTCCATGGCCAGCAAACCGCAGCCGATGATGAACAGGTGGCGGCCGAAGCGCGCCATATGGCCGAACAGGCGATTTGCCACGGCCCAGATCGACGCCCACACGAGGCCGCCGGCCAGCGCGGTGGCGATGATCATCAGGTAGGAAATCGGGTCGAAGGCGTCCGCATCGCTGAGCCAGTTGCTGAAGGCGGCCGAGGCGCCGATCATGGCCAGGCCGGCGACGGCGGGGCGCAAGCCTTCCCAGTCGTGCCTGGTCGTGTCGCCCAGTTCGGGCGCCACCGGATGGTCGCTGGCGCGCACGCGCAGGCGCGTGTGGCCCAAGCGCACGATGCTGTTGCCGTTCAGGGCCACTTGCAGTTGCCGCTGTCCCCGGTGGATCACGCCATTCTGGCTGCCCAGGTCGCGCAGCAGCAGGCCGCCTGCGCCATCGTCCTCGACGATGGCGTGCTGGGCCGCCGTATGCGCATCGTCAAGGATGAAGTCGTTGTCATAGCCGCGCCCGATGCGGATCGGCAAGGCGGCTATGCGCTGGCGCTGCTGTACTTCGCCATTCTCGGCGAGGATTTCGATGTAATAGGGCGGCTTCATGGCTTGCGGCTGCTTTCGCGCGACAGCGCTTCGAGGAAGGTGCGCGTGACGCGCATGCCGTTGGCGTAGGACACGCCGCGCGCGTCGATGCGGCTTTGCAGGCTCATGAGCGGCTCATCGGTGCTGGCGGCCAGCAGGGCAAAGTCGTACAGGCCCGTAAACTTGCGGTAGGCGCGCACGCACAGGACGGCGCGCAGGGGCAGGGTCTGGTTCTTGACGAACTGTTCGGTGCAATGGGGGCCTGTCAAATGCGCGCTCTTGTAACTGCCAAAACTTTCATTCTTGAACGAGGCGCTGGCCAGCTCGGAAAAGCGCAGCGAACCCAGTTCGCTGCTGCGCAGGAATTCGTGGCGCATCGACACTTGCCCCGTCTGCAGGGCGCCGGAGATGAAGATGGCCGATTCCATGGCGCAGCTGGTGTTGTCGAGCATGTAGGGCTTGTCGGACTTGACGTTGGAGCGGCCCCAGCAGCGCATCTGGTCGGATTCGCGCACGGGCACGCGGTACGGACCCATGGCTTTCAGGCTCAACGGTGTGTCGAGCAGGCGCGCCAGCATGACGTCCTGGTGCGCCAGCAGCTGCGCCGTCACCAGCGGCTTGAAGTCTTTCGGCGGTTTGCCTTGCAGGGCGACCCTGGCCAGCAATTGCTGGGCATAGCGGGCCGGCACGAGAAAACTGACGAGTTCGCCGTCGAGGCGTTTCGACACGTTTACGCCCGCGACGTCGCCATTCGCGGTGACGCTGGGGCCGCCGCTCATGCCGGAATTGATCGGTCCCGTAAACATCAGCTGGTCGTAGAAGCTGCGCGTGACGACGCCGTTGTACGAACCTTCCGAAATGGCGAAGCCCAGGTCCAGCGGGTTGCCCATCGAATACAGGTACTGGCCCTGCGTCAGGGGCGCCAGCGCTTCCGGCATCTTGAAAAAGCCCGTGCCATGGCGGTTCACGCGCAGCACGGCCAGGTCGTGCAGCACGTCGACGGCCAGCAATTCCACATTGCCCCGCTGGCCGCTGGTGTCGACCCATTCGCCCACATAGGTATCGGGATCGAGGGCGAATTGCGACACGACGTGATAGTTGCTCACCACCAAGTCGCCCGTGCCGATCAAAAAGCCCGAGCCGACCGACGACTGCGTGCGGCCGTTTTTCAGCAGCACGCGCACTTGCAGGATGTCGGCGCGCGCGGCCGTGTACAGCTTTTGCGCGGCCGAGGAGGGCGGCGGCAGGGCCGCATGTTCGGTAGCGGCGGGCGCGGCGGTAGCCGGCGGCGGCTTGATAGGGGGAGTCGACGCGGTAGCGGCCGCGGCTGGCGCTGGCGCCGGGGCCGCATGGGCGCCTGCGCCAGCGCACAGGCTGGCCAGCAAGCAGGCGAAGTTAGATAATTTCATGCATCCTTTGTGCGTGAGCAGGAGCGAGGCTGGCGCTGGCCGGCGCCAAGGGGACGCGCCGCTGCGCGCCCGCCGGCAAGCCGGTTGGCAATTACAGGGCGCCGTCTTCCAGCGCCGGCGCCGTTTCCGGCGTCATCATGTGGCCCAGCTTGCTTTGCTTGGTATTTAGGTAGTGCTGGTTGAAGGCGTTGCGGTTGACCAGCAGCGGCACCCGTTCGGCCACCGTGATGCCCAGCGCTTCCATGGCGGCAATCTTGCGCGGGTTGTTCGTCATCAAACGCAGGCTGTGGATGCCGAATTGCGCAAACATCGGCTTGCACAGGGTGTAGTTGCGCGCGTCGGCCTTGAAGCCCAGCTGTTCATTCGCCTGCACCGTATCGGCGCCCGCCTCTTGCAGGCGGTAGGCGCGGATCTTGTTGATCAGGCCGATGCCGCGCCCTTCCTGGCGCAGGTACAGCAAGATGCCGCGGCCTTCCTCGGCGATGCGTTTCAAGGCGCCTTCGAGCTGGGCGCCGCAGTCGCAGCGCTGGGAAAACAGCACGTCGCCCGTCAGGCACTCGGAATGCACGCGCGCCAGCACCGGTTCGCCGTTGCCGATATCGCCCAGCACCATGGCCAGGTGTTCCTTGCCCGTGGCGTGTTCGACAAAGGCGTGCAGGGTGAACTGGGCCCACGGCGTCGGCAGTGCGCAGGAAGTCGTGTAATCCAATTCGCCTGTCGCCAGGAGGTCTGCGCCGCTTTGCATGGTTGTGCTCATATAAGTAATTGTCAAAAATAAAAGGCGCGCGACACCACTCCGGTGCCGGCGCGCCTTGCCATCATACCAAAAAGCAGGGAAACGTTTTCCCTGGCTGCCATTCGGTCGTTGCAATGTCTGGTGATGAACCTTACTTAGGGGCACTTCCTCCTTTTACAAGGTGGATGGCGGGCTATGCCTGGCGGATGCCGCCGCCAGGCACGGCACATCAGCTGCCGATGCGTCCGCCGTCGTTCTTGGTGATCACGATGGTGGCCGAGCGGGGACGCTTGCCGGCGCCGTAACCGGCGTTGGCCGGCCATTGGCTCGTGTATTTGGACGGATCGCCGATATTCGCCAGCGCGGTGGTTTCGCCCGGGTGCTGGATGTTGATGAACATGGTCTTGCCGTCCGGCGTTTCGCTGATGCCCGTGATTTCCGAGCCGACCGGCCCCACCAGGAAGCGCTTGAGCGTGTCGGCCGTGGGTTTCTTGCCGATGAAGGTGTCGACGGCCAGGTTGCCGCCGGCCGCCGTGGCGTAGTTCAGGGTGGACTTGGCGCCGTCGCCCACCTTGCCGGGGATGGCCGCGAGCATCATGCAGTTGGTCACATCCGTGTACGCGCCATCGTCCGTCTGGATCCAGCAGATGCCCGTGTAGGGGCTGAAGGCCAGGCCGTCCGGGCTCGAAAAGTCCTGGTCGGCCGTCAGGTTCGACAGGTTGATCTTGCTGGCGTCGGCGCCGCTCTCGGCGCCAAACAGGTAGACATCCCAGGTAAAGCTGGTGGCCGCGGCCGCGCCCGTGCCTTCCTTGAAGCGGATGATGTGGCCGTTCGGATTGCCGTTCTGCGCGCTGCTGCCCTTCATGTCCGTGTAGGCGCGCGGGTTGGCGCTGTCCGGCGCCAGCTGCGACGAGCCGCTCGGATTGACGGTGCGGTTCGAGTTATTGGTCAGCGTGTAATAGATTTCGCCATTGGCCGGGTTGACCGAGCACCATTCCGGGCGGTCCATCTTCGTCGCGCCCACGGCGTCGGCTGCCAGGCGGGCATTGACCAGCACGTCGGCCAGGTCGGCGAACTTGTAGGCGCCGTAGGCCTGGATCTGCGCGTTCGACAGGGCCAACTCGATCCACTGGCCGGTGCCGTCGGCGGCCAGCTTGGCCACGTACAGCTTGCCCGAATCGAGGTATTTGTCGCCGGTGGCGATGCGGTCGGCCGGGTTGGCGTCCGCGGCGGCCCAGACGGCCGCCGTGACGAATTTGTAGATGTATTCGTTGCGCGAATCGTCGCCCATGTAGACGGCCAGCTGCTGGCCCACGGCCGGCACGCTGAAGGCGGCGCTTTCGTGCGCGTAGCGGCCCAGCGCCGTGCGCTTGCGGATCGCCTTGGTCTTGTCGTACGGGTCCATCTCGACGATGTAGCCCATGCCGTTGAGCTCATTGCGGTAATCGTCGCTGCCATCGGCCGATGCGCCGGTCTTGCTCAGGTTCCAGCGCGCGTATTTGTCGTCGCTGCCGCCCGTTTCCCAGCCGTGGCGCGAGGCGCCGCCCTGGCTGCGGCCATAGCGGTTCAGCGAGACCACGGACTTGTCGCCGCGCGCGGCATTGTCGGTGGCCGAGCGCGTGAAGTAGCCGGCCCAGTTTTCCTCGCCGGAGAGGTAGCTGCCCCATGGTGACTTGCCCGTGCCGCAGTTGTTGATGGTGCCGCGCGTCTTGGTGCCCGTCGGCGAATACCTGGTCACCACGAGGGCGTTGCCGCGCACGGGGCCGGCAAGCTCGATGTCCGTCAATGGGGTGACGCGGCGGTTGAAGGCGGAATCGTTGACGGTGGCCCAGGCGCTGCCCGTCTTCCTGACTTCCACCACGCTCAGGCCGTGGACGGCCACTTCCTTGTCGACTTCGGCGGCTGGGCGCGGCAGCGTGGTGGTGCCGCCATTCACGTGCAGGAAGTGCGAGGACAGTTTTTCGTCCGTGGTCGCTTCGTGGTTCATCGCCAGCAAGCCCCGTTCGGCGCCGGACGCCAGCGGCGCGCCGGCGGCGGACAGGCCGTAGTATTCCATGCCGTCGTGGTGGTCGCCGGCGCGGTTGTCGAAATCGGTATCGCTGCCGTCGTTCTTGTAGGCTGGCGTGGCCGCGCGCAGCGAGTCGCCCAGCGCATACAGGGCAGTGGCCGTGTAGCCGGCCGGCACCGACACGACGTCGGCCAGGCTTTTCGGCACGGCCGTGAAGGCCAGCAGTTTTTCAGGCGTCGGCGTCGGCGTCGGGGTGACGGCGGCCGCATCGCTGCCGCCGCCACAGGCGGACAGGCCCATCGAACCCATGACGGCGGTAGCGGCCGTGACGGCGCTGCCGCGCAGCCAGTTGCGGCGGCTCAGGCGGGCGTTCAGGATGCTGTTGAAATGGTTGTCGTGGGACGCGTTGCTGTCGATGTCGTTCAGATCGGTGGCGCGGATGGCCAGATCGTTGGGCTTGTTCATGGGCTGCGATGTCCTGTGGTTGCGTGATTTAAAGGCAAGCGCATGATAGTCAGCGTATGTGACAGCGCCATGTCAGCCTGATGACAAAACGGTGACAGGCTGCCGGGCGGACGGGCCCCGCGCGTGACGGGCCGTCCGCTCAGGCAGCCTTGGTCTTGCCTGGCCTGGCGAAAACCGCGCCCCACCAGCAACGGCATGCCGCCGAAGATGGACAGGTTCCCTGGCCGCGCCGGTGAGCATCGCAGACCGCAAAGCGCGACGCGCAGCAGGTTTGGCCAGGTACCATCATTTAGGCAAATCGAACAGCAGGAATTCCGCGTCTTCCGGCTGGGTAATGATCACGGCCGCTTCCTGCGTCAGTTTCAGCGCATCGCCCGCTTTCAAGGGCGTGCCGTTGACGACCAGGCTGCCGCGGATCAGGTGCACGTAGGCGAGGCGGCCTTCGTCCAGCGCATGTTCGGCTTGCTCGCCTTCCTGCAGGATGCTGGCGTAGATGGCCGCATCTTGGTGGATCAGCACGGAACCCTGGCGGCCGTCGGACGAGGCGATCAATCGCAGCTTGCCCCGTTTGCTTTCCGGCGTGAAGTGTTTTTCTTCATAGCTGGGGGGAATGCCCGTCACGTTCGGCTGGATCCAGATCTGCAGGAAGTGCAAGCCATCCGTCGCCGAGTGGTTGAACTCGCTGTGGCGCACGCCGCTGCCGGCGCTCATGCGCTGCACATCGCCGTAGTGCAGCACGGAACCGGTGCCCATGCTGTCCTTGTGTTCCAGTGCGCCGTCGAGCACATACGAAATGATTTCCATGTCGCGGTGGCCGTGCGTGCCGAAACCCTGGCCTGGCGTGACCCGGTCTTCATTGATCACCAGCAGGGGGCCAAAACCCATGTGCAGCGGATCGTGGTAGCTGCCGAAGGAAAAGCTGTGGTGGGAATTGAGCCAGCCGTGGTTGGCGGCGCCGCGTTCTTCGCTATGACGAATCTGTAACATGGTGGACTCCGTTTCTATCAGTGAATGTGCGATAATTTCGAAGGACCGTTGCCTGGCGCTATGCCGTGGCTGCTTTTCTGCCCTTCGCTGTACGATGAACAAAGTATAGGCCCGTCAGAAGAGAAAGAAAAACGGAAAATCTTGCGACCTATGATCGAAAAAATCGAATGTTAAGACTGAGCCTGGAAGCCCTGCAAATCGTCGACGCCATCGACCGCCGCGGATCGTTCTCGTCGGCCGGCAAGGAGTTGCATAAAGTCCCGTCCACCATTTCCTACACGGTGGCCAAGCTGGAAGACGACCTGGGCGTGCAGGTATTCCAGCGCAACGGGCCGAAAGTCATGCTGACGGCGGCCGGGCAGGAATTGCTGAAGGAGGGCCGCTATCTGTTGAAGGCGGCGCAGGACCTCGAGCACCGCGTGCGCAGGGTGGCGTCCGGCTGGGAAACGGAATTGTCCATCGGCATCGATTCCATGTTTTCCGCCGTGGCTCTGGCCGACGACGTGCGCGCCTTTTACGATGTGGCGCAGCAGACGCGCCTGCGCCTGTCGCAAGACACCCTGTCAGGCACCTGGGAAGCGCTGCTGGACCGGCGCGCCGACTTGCTGGTGGGCGCGCCCGGCGACGGGCCGGCCGGCGGCGGCTATATCGCGCAGCCGATCGGCATGCTCGACTTCGTCTTTGCCGTGGCGCCCACGCATCCGCTGGCGCAGGTGGCGGAACCCTTGTCGCGCGGCCACCTGCAGCAGTACCGGGCCGTGGTGGTGGCCGATTCGGCGCGCCAGATGGCGCCGCGCACGGTGGGGCTGCTGCTGGGGCAAGATGCCTTGAGCGTGCCCAACATGCAGGTCAAGTTCGATTACCAGGTGCTGGGACTGGGCTTTGGTTTCCTGCCGGGACCATGCGCGCGCGCCGCCATCGCACGCGGCTTGCTGGTGGAAAAGGCCGTGGAAGAGCCGAAACCGTCGGAAACGTTTTACCTGGCGTGGCGCGTGGGCGAGGATGGCGCCGCGCTGCGCTGGTGGATGGCGCGCATGCGCGAACCGGATGTGTTTGCCCGCCTGGCGCAGCATCTGCCGGGCCGGGCGTGACGCAGCACCCGGTCATTCGGCGTAGGTCTTAAAATGTTGACATACGCCAACATTTTTAAGTTACCATATTCACAGTATTTCCGCCCGACCTCCACGCCCCACAGTGGGATTTTGATGATTACACACACCGCAGCGCCCCTGAAACGTTCCCCTGACCTGGCCCAAGCGTGGGGTTGCCATGCTTGAGGCGAAGGTCGCGCTGTGCCTGCGCCTGGTCCAGGATGCCCGTGAACAGGCGGGGCCGCAGCAGGCCGCCACCCTGGCGCGGCTGGAGGAAGAGCTGGAGCGGCTGCGCGGCGCCAGCCGGCCCGTGGTGCGCGTGGCGCCGGCCGACGCCTTGCTGGAAATCGATCCCGACGGTTTTTTGATCGGCTGGAACCATGGCGCCGAACAGATGTTCGGCTATTCCGAACTGGAAGCGCTGGGCCAGCACATCCTGTTTTTGTATCCGGAAGACGACGCGGAAGCGAGCGTGCTGGAGCTGCATTTCACCCAGGGCGACGTGGCCACCGATGTGCGCCGGCGCAAGAAGTCGGGCATGGTGACGTGGCTGCGCATGCACCGCCACGTGATCCACGACCAGGCGGGCAAGGGCTGCGGCATGGCCGTGCGCCTGTCGGCCATGAGCGAGCCGCTGTCCGACGTGGACAAGGTAAGGTTGCACGCGCGCATCATCGAGGACAGCGAGCAAGCCGTGCTGATTACCGACGCGGAAGAGCGCATCGTCTCCATCAACAGCTCGTTTTCCCGCATCACCGGCTATTCGCCGGCCGAAGCCATCGGCCGCACGCCGGACTTGCTGCGCTCGGGCGTGCACGACCCCGACTTCCGCGCCAAGGTGCGCGCCGCCATGCGCGGCCACGGTTCCTGGCGCGGCGAAATCATCGGCAAGCGCAAGAATGGCGAACTGTTCCCGCAAGACGTCACCATCAGCGTCGTGCGCGACGAATACGGCGAAATCAGCCATGTGTTTTCCCTGTTTTCCGATATCTCGGTGCACAAGGATGCCGAAGCGCGCATGCAGCGCATGGCCAACTACGACAGCCTGACGGGCTTGCCCAACCGCTGCCTGCTGAACCAATTGGTCGACCAGGGCCTGGCCGAAGCGAAACGGCAAGGCACCCATGGCGCGCTGATGGTCATCGACATCAGCCGCATCGGTTCCATCAGCGACACGCTGGGCCATGAAGTGGGCGACCAGCTGGTGATCGCCATCGGCCAGCTGTTCCGCGGCGCCCTGCGCGATGCCGATATCCTGGCGCGGGTCGACAACAGCAAATTCGTCGTGGCCCTGCTGCACATCGAAAAGCGCGAACATGCGGCGAACGTGGCGCAAAAACTGCTCAACCTGCTGGAAGCGCCGATCAATATCGATACGCACGCGCTGCACGTGGGCGCCAGCATCGGCATCACCGTGTATCCGGAAGACGGCCTGGAAGCGCCGGCCCTGTTCCGTTTTGCCGACGTGGCCGTGGCCAAGGCGGGGCAGACGATCGAATCGGCCTTCCTGTTCTACCGCGAAGACATGAACCGCAGGGCCAAGGAACATTTGCGCCTGGAAAGCGAAATGCGCCTGGCCCTGGGCGACAAGGAACTGGAATTGCATTACCAGCCGAAGGTGAGCCTGGCCAGCGGACGCATCGTGGGCGCGGAAGCCTTGCTGCGCTGGAAGCACCCGATGCGCGGCATGGTCTCGCCCGGCGTCTTCATCCCCGTTGCCGAGGAAACCAGTCTGATTCTGGAGCTGGGCACCTGGGTGCTGGACGAGGCCTGCCGGCAAATTCGCAGCTGGGAAGACCGGGGCCTGCACATGCCGGCCATCGCCGTCAACCTGTCGGCGCGCCAGTTCGATGAGCAGTTGCCGGCGCGCATAGCGGCCGTGCTCGAGCGCTACCAGGTGCGGCCCGACCAGATCATGCTGGAAATCACGGAAAGCCTCTTGATGCGGGGCGCCGACAAGGTGATCGACATCATGAACCAGCTGGTGGCCATGGGCCTGGCGCTGGCGCTGGACGACTTCGGCACCGGCTATTCCAGCCTCGCCTACCTGAAGAAGTTTCCCATCAGCACATTAAAAATCGACCGCTCGTTTGTCATCGGCTTGCCGTTCGAGGAAAACGATTGCGCCATCGCCCGCGCCATCGTCACCATGGCGCAGCAGCTGCGCCAGGAAATCGTCGCAGAAGGGGTGGAAACGGCCGAGCAGATGCGTTTCCTGCGCGAACTCGGTTGCGACCAGCTGCAAGGCTACCTGTTCAGCCCGGCCGTGCCGGCGGCGGAATTCGAAGTGATGCTGGGCGAGGGCCGGCAACTGCGGCTGGAAGAGCTGGCCTGAGCCAGCGATTGTCAGACGTTGAGTCGTCCACGAAAACCCCGGCTCGCGTAATACGACTCGGCGCCATTGTGGTAGACGAAGACCTGTTCATAGCGGCGGTCGCAAAACAGGGCGCCGCCCAGCGTCCGGATATTGTCCGGCGTCGCAATCCAGCTCGAGGTCTTGCGGTCGAACGGTTCCAGTTCCTGCAATTGCCGGTACTGCGCCTGCGTCAGCAAGGCGATGCCCATCGCTTGCGCCATGGCGAGCGCGCTGCCAGCCGGCTTGTTGGCCTTGCGCGCAGCCAGGGCCGCCTCGTCGAAACACAGGCTGCGCCGGCCGATCGGGCTTTCTGTTGAGCAATCGCAAAACGTGACGGCGTCCGTTTCGCCGGCGTGTCCGATGACGTCCGGTTCGCCGCCCGTGTCTTCCATGTGCTGCAATGCCGCCAGGCTGGCGGGAGCGGCGTTCAAGCGCGCCAGCACGCTGTCCCAGGTCCGCCCTGGATGGCGGTGCATGTGCCGGCTGAAGCGGGTTTGCAAGGTGGGGATCAAGTCATCATGCATGGCGCGGCTCCCTGGAAATTCAATGATACGGCCGATTATAAGACGCGATGCCGGCGGGCGGCGCTCATCCCAGCTTCACTTTTTCCAGCAGATAATCGAGCATTACGCGCACCCTGGCCGGCACTTGCAAGCCCGGTCCCACGAAGACGGCGTGCACGAGTTCCTTGTCGCCCGGATTGTAGTCCTGCAGCACTTCCACCAATTGACCTTGCACAATGTCGCGCTGCACGTGCTGGCGCGAAAAGCGTCCCAGGCCCATGCCCGCCAGCACCAGCTGGCGCATGCTTTCGCCATCGCTGACGCAGGTATTGCCCTGCGGCGCCACCTGCAGCGTATTTCCCTCCCCATCGAGGAAGGGCCAGGTTTCGTTCTGGCAGCGGAAGTTGAAGGCCAATAAATTGTGTTCGGACAATTCCTGCGGCGTGCGCGGCAGGCCGTGCCGGGCCGCGTAGGCGGGCGACGCCACCACCACCATCGCGTCCTCGCCGAGTTTGCGCGCCACCAGGTTCGATGTCTTCAGCTGGCCCGTGCGGATGGCGATGTCGGTGCGGTCTTCCAGCAAGTCGACGATGGCGTCGCTGACGACGACGTCGAGCACGATGTCGGGATAGCGCTGCGCGAACTCGGGCAGGATGGGCAGCAGATGGCGCACGCCGAACGGCACGAAACAGTTGATGCGCAAGCGTCCGCGCGGCGCCGCCCCCTGCGATGCTTCGCGCTCGGCGCCATCGATATCGTCGAGGATGCGCTTGCATTGCACGAAGAAGGCGTCACCCTCGGGCGTCGTATGCAGCTGGCGCGTGCTGCGCTGGAGCAAACGGGCGCCCAGCCGCGCTTCCAGGCGATTGACGAGCTTGCTGACGGCAGACGGCGTCAGGGCCAGGCGGCGCGCGGCGGCGGAAAAGGCGCCCGTTTCCACCACCGCCACGAACACGGCCATCTCGAACGCGCGGTTGATGTCTTGCCTGGCCATTATTGAATCCATTTCACAGGTGTTTCCATTATTAGAGTCTATATCAAAAGTATTTATCTCGATACACTGGCCCGCTTGAACCATTTGTTGGAGCCATCATGACCACCGCAGCCCCTGTTTCCCCTCCAGCCAGCAAGATGCCGCCCGGCGTGCTGGCGCTGGCCGTCGGCGCCTTTGCCATCGGCGTGACCGAATTCATCGTCGTGGGCATCCTGCCCGCCATCGCGAAAGATTTGCAGATTTCCATCGAATCGGCCGGCTCCCTGGTCAGCCTGTATGCGCTGGCGCTGGCCATCGGCACGCCGCTGCTGGTGCTGCTGATGTCGCGTTTGCCGCGCAAGGTGGCCCTGCTGGGGCTGATGAGCGTGTTCCTCGCCGGTAACCTGCTGGCCGCGTTTTCCCACACGTTCGAATTGTTGCTGGTGGGACGGGTCATCACGGCCGTGGCGCACGGCACCTTCTTTGCCATCGGTGCCACCGTGGCCGCCAGCCTGGTGAGCAAGGCGCAGGCGGGCAGGGCGATTTCCGTGATGTTTGCGGGACTGACGCTGGCCATGGTGATCGGCGTGCCGTTCGGCAGCTTCCTCGGCAACCTGATGGGCTGGCGCTTGCCCTTCTTTGCCGTGGTGGTCCTGGCGGCGCTGGGTTTGGCCGCCATGGCGCGCTGGCTGCCGGCCGGCTTGCAGCAGGGCAAGGGCGGCAAGGCCATGACGCAACTGGCGGCCCTCGGCAGCGGTCCCATTCTGACGATGATGGCGGTCACCACCTTCGGCTTCGGCAGCAGCTTTGCCGCGTTTACTTTTATTACGCCCATCCTCACGGACGTGACGGGCTTTTCTGCCACCATGGCCAGCGCCTTGCTGATCGTGTTCGGCATCGCCACGTTTGCCGGCAACCTGGCGGGCGGCTATCTGACCAGCCACCTGGGCTGGCAAAAGGCCTTGCGTGTGATGCTGCTGTTGCTGGCCGCCACGCAAGTGGGCGTGGCTTTGAGCATCAGCTCGCCATGGATGATGACGGTGATGCTGTTCGTCTGGGGCGTGTTCGCCTTCGGCCTGTCGCCCGCCTTGCAGGCCGGCATGCTGGCCACGGCCGAGCGCTACACGCCGCAAGCCGTCGATTTCGCCTCGGGCCTGAACATTTCCGCCTTTAATCTCGGTATTTCCTTCGGTTCCATGCTGGGCGCGCTGATGGTCTCGCGCCAGCTGATGGCGTCGTCACCGTGGGCCGGCGTGGCCGCCGCCTTGCTGGCCTTGCTGCCGCTGGCCTGGCTGGCGCGCCGCAAGCTGGCGTCCCATGTGGCGGGCGCGGCCGTGCATTAAGGATACGGTTCAGGTATGCACGGCGGCGGCCGGCGCCCGCTTCTGGCGCTGTGCCATGTAGGAACTGCCCATCGAGGCGGCCATGATCATGGCAATCGCCAGCCATTGCGCGGCGTCAAGGCGTTCGTCGAGCAGGATGAAGGCCAGCATGGCGGCCACGGCCGGTTCCATGCTGCTCATGATGCCGAACGCTTGCGGCGTCAGCCGCTTCAGGGCCACCATTTCCAGCGAGATCGGTATCGCGCTGGAAATGAGCGCTACGCCCAGGCCCACAGCCAGCACGACGGGCGAGAGCAGGGCGGCGCCGCTATGCATCACGCCCACGGGCACCACCACCAGCGCGGCCATGGTCAGGCCCATGGATACCGAATGGCCCGCATGCAGATGGCTGGCGCGCTTGCCGAAGACGATGTACGAGGCCCAGCAGACGGCCGCTCCCAGGGCGAACAGCACGCCCGTGGGATCGAGATTGCCGATGTCGTGGCCGAGCGGCAACAGCAGCGCCAGTCCCGCCACGGCCAGGGCCACCCAGACGAAGTCGAGCGGACGGCGCGAGGCCAGCAGGGCCACGGCCAGCGGGCCGGAAAACTCGATGGCCACGGCGATGCCGAACGGGATCGTGCGCAGCGCCATATAGAAACACAGATTGGTCAAGCCCAGCGCGCCGCCGTACAGGGCCACCGTGCGCAGGTCGGCGCGGCTCAGCTGCCAGCGCCACGGGCGCCAGAACAGCAGCAGCAACAGCGCGGAAAAGCCCACGCGCACGGCCGTGGTGCCTTGCGCACCGACCAGCGGGAACAGGCTGTGCTTGGCCCATGAGGTGCCCAGTCCCAGGCAGGTGACGGAGCCGAGGATGGCGAGCAGGGGAATCAACGAGGAATAGCGGTGCTGAGGCATGGTAATAAATGGCTTGATATCGAAGTGGTGAAAGTTTATTGTGTCTGTTCCGATATTTGCACTCCATTTTGGCCATCATGACGCAACTTTCGCTCACGCCTTCCATCCCCCTCGATGCCTTCGACCTGGCCATCCTCGACATCTTGCAGCGCGATAACACGACTTCGCAGCGCGAAATCGCCCAGACCGTGCATTTGTCCGCACCGGCCGTGCAGCGGCGCATCCGCCGCCTGCGCGAAAGCGGCGTGATCCGCAACGAGGTGGCCGTGCTCGACGCCAGCCGCCTGGGTCGTCCCTTGATATTGACGGTGGAAGTGCATTTGCACGACGAGCACCCGCTGCGCACGGCCGGCATGCGCGCGCGCATCATGGCCGAGCCCGCCATCCAGCAGTGCTACGGCATCACGGGCGAGGCCGATTACCTGCTGGTCATTACCGCCAGCAGCATGGCCGAATACGAGGCGCTGACGGAACGCCTGTTCGGCGGCGACGACAATATCCGGCGCTACCGCACATCGGTGGCATTGACCTGCCTCAAGATGGGCTTGCACGTGCCGCTGGCATAGGATCGGACAGATGACGATCTCCAACAAGAAGCAGGCGGCCGTGACGGCAGCCATGCCCGCCAGCCTGCGCGCCGCCGTGGCCGGCTATCGATGGGTGCGCGACACCGCCGGTGAATCGGACGCTGCCGTCTACCGCCTGCAGGGCAGGGATGGCGCGCCGGACCTGTTCCTGAAGCACGGCAGGGATGCGGCCGCCGCCGATATTACCGAGGAAATGGCGCGGCTGCGCTGGCTGGCGCCGTACCTGCCCGTGCCGGCGGTGCTCCAGTTTGCCCAGGCGGCAGACCCGCAGCAGGCATGGCTGCTGACGGCGGCGCTGCTGGGCAAGACAGCGCACGAATTGCTGGAAGCCAATCCCGAGATTGGCCCCGCCGTGGCCGACGCGCTGGCGGCCTTCCTGCGCCGCCTGCATGCGCTGCCGGTGGCCGCCTGTCCGTTCGACGCCGGTCCTGCCGTCCGGCTGGCCCAGGCGCGCCAGCGCATCGATGCGGGCCTGGTCGATACCGATGATTTCGATGCGGGGCGGAAAGGCTGGACGGCGGAGCAGGTGTGGACGGCGCTGCAGGATTGCCAGCCCATCGCGCCCGACCTCGTCGTCACGCATGGCGATTTCTCGCTGGGAAATATCCTGATGCAGGAAGGCGCCGTCGTCGGCTGCATCGACGTGGGACGGGCGGGCGTTGCCGACCGTTATCAGGACCTAGCCATCGCCTGGCGTGCGCTCGGTGAGTTGGATCCCGCGCTACAGCAAAGGTTTGTTGAGCAATATGGGCTCCTTGATATCGATCAAGGCAAGCTGGAATTCCATCTGCTGCTCGACGAGCTGTTTTGACGGCTGCCAGCCATCAAGGCTCTTCGCGCTCCGCATCGCGTTCGCGGCAGCTCAAGGATGCGTAATGGCCCTTGGGCAGGCGGGTCTTGATGGCAACCTCGTTCAGGGCATGCCGGATATCGACGGGGTCGGTCAAGGTGCAGCGCTGGGCGATGGCGAACGCTTGCAGCTTCTGCGTGCTGCCCTGCACCTTGAGCGTCACGCCAACGCCGGGGCTGACGCAGCAGCCGATGTATTGCGTGATGTATTCTTCCTCGATCAGCACCAGTTCATGCCCCATGAAGCCGGCCGGCTTTTTCAACAGGTAATAATCGGTGTAATCGAAGCGCTGGTCCGGGTGCTTGCCGACGTAGCCTTCGCGCATGTAGGCCCGGATCGCCTTGCCGGAGGTGCCTACCCTGGCTGTCGTGCCCTTTTTCAGGTGCAGTGCCTGGATCAGGCCGCTTTCGAGTCCCGGATCGGCAGCGGCGAGGGCGCTGGAGGAGCAGGCGGCGAGCAGAAGCGCGCCGAGCAGGCGGCGGGTGCGGCATGCCGGCATGGGAGTGATTGCTTGCATATATTTCAGGTGAAGGGGGAGAAGACGCGCAGTGTAGCCCACGCCAGCCTGAGTGCGTGGCACAATGCATGATCCGCACGCCACGTGCCACTTGCCCCAGGACTTTCATGACCCGCGCCATCCTCGACGAAGCCCAGATCCATCCCGCCGCCCGCCCTTTGATCGGCAGCAAGCACCAGGACATCGTGCGCGAGGTGCAGGCGGCCATCGGCGCGCACCAGGTCGTGGTGGTCGGCATGGCGCTCAATCCGTTCCCGCGCAAGGCGCGCAAGATACTCGCCGTGCTGGGCACGCCCTACCAGTACCTGCAATACGGCAGTTATCTGAACCAGTGGCACCGCCGCAATGCCTTGAAAATGTGGACGGGCTGGCCCACGTTTCCCATGATTTTCGTCAATGGCGTGCTTATCGGTGGCGCCAGCGAGCTGCAAAAACTGGTGGAAAATGGCGAGTTCAGCGCCATGCTGGCGAAGAAGGTGCGCCAGTTTTAAACGCGGCCTTACTTTCCTTTCCTTACTCCCCCGGCCGCCACGGCGACTTGCGCGTGCGCAAAGGGTCGAGCAAGCTGCGTAAATCGTTGTGGTCGAGCTCATACATCAGCGCAATTAAACTGCCCAGTTCGCCCGAGGGGAAGCCCTCGCGCGCGAACCAGCCCAGGTAGTGTCCCGGCAAGTCGGCCAGCAGTCTTCCCTGATATTTCCCGTATGGCATTTCGCGCGTGACCAGCAGCGCCAGTTTTTCTGAATTCATGCGACAGCTCCGTAATCGATCGATGCAGTGTAGCAGAACACTACATTGTTGATTTGAGCGCAATTATCTTCTGCTCGATCAGGTATTTTTCGGAATAAAGAAAACCCCGATACTGCATGCCAACATCATTTATCGGAGTTTGTCATGCCCATTGCCTTGCTCGCGCTGACCCTCAGCGCGTTTGCCATCGGAACCACCGAGTTTGTCATCGTGGGGCTGTTGCCCACCATCGCCGCGGACCTGGGCGTCAACCTGCCGTCGGCCGGCTTGCTGGTCAGCCTGTATGCGCTGGGCGTCGCCGTCGGCGCGCCTGTCCTGACTGCCCTGACGGGCAAGATCCCGCGCAAGACCCTGCTGCTGTCGCTGATGGTCTTGTTTACTTTGGGTAACTTGCTGGCCTGGAAATCGCCCGGCTATGAAACCCTCGTCATCGCCCGCATCCTGACGGGGCTGGCGCATGGCGTGTTCTTTTCCATCGGCTCGACCATCGCCACCTCGCTGGTGCCGAAGGACAAGGCGGCCAGCGCGATTGCCATCATGTTTACGGGCTTGACCGTGGCCCTGGTGACGGGCGTGCCGCTGGGCACCTTTATCGGCCAGCATTTCGGCTGGCGCGAAACCTTCCTCGCCGTCTCGGCCCTGGGTCTGGTGGCGTTCATCGGCAGCCTGCTGTACGTGCCATCGACCATCAAGCACAGCAAGCCCGCCTCGCTGCTGCAGCAAGTGCAGGTGCTGGGCCAGCCCCGGCTGCTGCTGGTGTACGCCATGACGGCCGTCGGCTATGGCGGCTCCTTCATCGCCTTTACCTATCTGGCGCCGATCCTGCAGCAAGTGTCGGGTTTCAGCGCCGGCGCCGTGGGCGCGGTGATGCTCGTGTATGGCGTGTCCGTGGCGTTCGGCAATATCTGGGGCGGCAAGCTGGCCGACAAGAAGGGGCCAGTGCGCGCCCTGAAACTGATCTTCCTGCTGCTGGCGTTTGTTTTGCTGCTGCTGACCTTCACGGCGCCGCATCCGGTGCTCGTCGTCATCACCGTGCTGCTGTGGGGCGCCGTGGCCTTTGGTAATGTTGCTGGTCTGCAAGTGTATGTCGTGCAGCAAGCGGAACACTTCACGCCCCGCGCCGTGGACGTGGCTTCCGGCCTGAATATCGCCGCTTTTAACCTTGGCATCGCCGGCGGCGCCTGGGGCGGCGGCCTGATCGTGGAACACCTGGGCCTCGTGCACACAGGCTGGATCGGCGCGCTGGTCGTGCTAGGCGCCTTCGGCTTGACGGCCTTGAGCGGCCGGATGGACCGTTTGAATCCGATTCCCGTGCGCAGCGGCGGCGAGAAATCGATGCATGCGGTGGGGCACTAAGCCTGCTTGATCTATAGGCAAGTTGCTGGCAAGGGCGAGAGCAGGGTTTACAATGGTGTTTCCTTTTCTCTCGCCCATACTCCCCATGTCCGATACCGCAATGTCACCGCTGCGCCTGCGCGCCGCCATCAACCCGAAACCGCTGGGCGTCGCCCTGTTGCTCATCGTGCTCGGCGCCTGGTACCTGGCGCTGACGGTGGGCGCCGCCCAGTCCGCGTTGTACGTGGTGGGCGCCTTGCTTGGCATCACGCTGTATCACGCGGCGTTCGGCTTTACGTCCGCCTGGCGCGTCTTCATCGCCGATGGCCGCGGCGACGGCTTGCGCGCGCAAATGCTGATGCTGGCCGTGGGCGTGGCCCTGTTTTTCCCGGCATTGTCGGCCGGCACCCTGTTCGGCACGCCTGTCGCGGGCCTGGTGTCTCCCGCCGGCACTTCCGTCATCTTCGGCGCCTTCATCTTCGGCATCGGCATGCAGCTGGGCGGCGGTTGCGCGTCCGGCACCCTGTACACGGTGGGCGGGGGCAGCACGCGCATGCTCATCACCCTGGCCGCCTTCATCGTCGGCTCCGTGATCGGCACGGCGCACATGCCGTTCTGGACGGCGCTGCCGCAACTTCAACCCATTTCCCTCGTCACGACCCTGGGCCTGGTGCCCGCGCTGGCGCTGAACTGGATCGTCTTCGCGCTGATCGCCGGCATCACGGTGCTGGTGGAAAAGCGCCGTCATGGCAAGCTCGTCGCGACGCCCCTGCGTCCGGCGCAGTCTTCGCCCTGGCTGCACGGCCCCTGGCCGCTGGTGGCGGGCGCCATCGCGCTCGTCGTGCTCAATTTCATCACCCTGGCGCTGTCGGGCCGGCCGTGGGGCGTGACGTCCGCGTTCGCCCTGTGGGGCGCCAAGGCCGCGTCCGTGATCGGCATCGATACGGCCAGCTGGGCCTATTGGTCGACCAAGGCCAACGCGGCCGCGCTGGCCGCGCCTTTGACGCAGGACAAGACTTCCGTGATGGATATCGGCATCGTGCTGGGCGCCATGCTGGCGGCGGCCCTGGCTGGCCGCTACGCGCCCGTGTGGAGCATCCCGCGCCGTTCGATCATCGCCGCCGTCGTCGGCGGCTTGCTGCTCGGCTACGGCGCGCGTCTGGCCTACGGCTGCAATATCGGCGCGTATTTCAGCGGCATCGTCTCGGGCAGCCTGCACGGCTGGCTGTGGCTGGTCTGCGCCTTCCTGGGCAACGTCATCGGCACGCGCTTGCGTCCATGGTTCGGCCTGGAAGTGGAACGCGTGAAACCGAGCGGCTGCTGAGGCCGGCATAAACAGGGGCATTGCTGTATATTTCGGCCCCTGTTCCTCTTCGCCGCCAGCGCAATACCCATGTCGCCCACCATCCTGTTTGCCGTCGTCCTCGCGTATTTCCTGATCCTGCTGGGCGTGGCGTGGCGCACCTCGCGCCATGCCACCAACGACAGTTTCTTCATCGGCAACAAAGACAGCAACTGGATGCTGGTGGCCTTCGGCATGGTCGGCACCACGCTCACGGGCGTGACCTTCATCAGCGTGCCCGGCGCCGTGGGCAGCAACGGCTTCGGCTACATCCAGCTGATGATCGGCTATGTGCTCGGCTACCTGGCCATTACGTTTATCTTGCTGCCGCTGTACTACCGGCTGCAGCTCACTTCCATCTACCGCTACCTGGAAGTGCGCCTGGGCCGGCGCTCCTACCAGAGCGGGGCGGCGTTTTTCATCGTCTCGCGCCTGCTGGGCGCCACGGCGCGGCTGTATCTGGTGGTCAATATCCTGCAGGCCACCATACTCGACAGCCTGGGCGTGCCGTTCTGGCTGACGTCGTGCGTCGTGCTGCTGCTGATCCTGCTCTACACGTACGAGGGCGGCGTGAAGACCATTGTCTGGACCGATACCCTGCAAACGGCGTGCATGCTGGCCGGCCTCGTCATCTGCAGCGTGTTTTTGCTGCGCGCAATGGACCTGTCCCTCGTCGACAGCCTCGAGCGCATGCGCGCGCAAGGCCTCACGCGCATCTTCAACGTCGACCCGGACAGCCCCGCCTACGTGTGGAAGCATATTCTTGCCGGCATGTTCATCACGATCGCCATGACGGGCATGGACCAGGAAATGATGCAAAAGAACATTTCCGTGCGCACCTTGCGCGATTCGCAAAAGAATATGCTCAGCCTGACCGTGGTGCTCACGGGCGTGCTGCTGCTGTTCCTGTTTTTGGGCGGACTGCTGCACCTGTACGCGCCGCTGGCCGGCGTGACGGCCACGGGCGATAAACTGTTCCCCGCCGTCGTGCTGGGGCACTTCCCCGCCGTGGTGCAGCTGATTTTCTTCATCGCCCTCATTTCCGCCCTGTTTCCCAGCGTGGACGGGGCATTGACGGCGCTCACGTCCACCTTCTGCATCGACATCCTGGGCGTGCAGCGCAGGCCGGACTTGAGCGCGGCCGCGCAGATGCGCTGGCGCCGCCGAGTCCACCTGGGCTTTTCCGCCCTGTTCTTGATATTGATCATGGCCTTCAAGTGGCTGGACGATCCCAGCATGATAGGCGTGATCCTGAAGCTGGCCAGCTATACCTATGGTCCGCTGCTGGGCCTGTTCGCCTTCGGCCTGCTGAGCCGGCGCGGCGTGCGCGACCGCTGGGTGCCATTGGTGGCCATCGCCGGGCCGCTGCTGTGCGCGCTGATCGAAGGGGAGCAGGCGCGGCTGTTCGAACATTACCGCATCGGCCTGGAATTGCTGATCCTCAACGGCGCCCTGGTGCTGGCTGGCCTGTTCCTCATTTCCACGCCGCCAGGGCAGGGCGGCCAGGACGCGCAATACTTGTCAAAATAAGACGAATCCCAAGGCGATCGCGGCCATTTTCAGCTATATTGATTTCCTTTAGGTACATAACCTCACGGAGCATCGATGTCACTCAACCCCTTCCCGCCGCTGCGCCGCGGCTTTGGCGCATTCTGGCGCGCGCTGGACGCTACCCGCCGCGCGGTCATCAACCTGATTTTCCTGCTGATCGTCATCGCCATCCTGATCGCCATCTTTGGCGGCGGCGCCAAGCCCCTGGCGGACAAGACCACCCTGGTACTCGACTTGCAAGGCCCGCTGGTCGAGGAAACCCCGGGCGGCGTGCGCGAGGCGGTGCTGGCCAATGTCAGCGGCGAAGTCAAGAAAAGCGTGCAGCTGCGCGACGTGCTGGCAGTGCTCGACACGGCCGGCAAGGACAAGAACATCGGTTCCATGGTGATCCTGCTCGACGAATTGCAGGGCGGCGGCCTGGCGTCGCTGCGCGAAGTGGCGGCCGGCGTGGAGCGTTTCCGCGCCACGGGCAAGAAAGTCACGGCCTGGGGTTCCAGCTACAACCAGCGCCAGTACCTGGTGGCGGCCAAGGCCGACGAGGTATTCCTGCACCCGATGGGCGGCGTCATGCTGGAAGGCTTTGGCCGCTACCGCAATTATTACCGCGACGCGCTCGACAAGGTGGGCGTGACGGTCAACCTGCTGAAAGTGGGCACGTATAAAAGCGCGGCCGAGCCTTTCATCGCCAACGGCCCGTCCGACGCGGCTGCCGAAGCGGACCGCTACCTGAACAGCGGCCTGTGGACGACGTACACCACCGACGTGGAAAAGGCGCGCAAGCTGCCGGCCGGCGCCATCATGCAAACGATCGACAACCTGCCCGCGCTGATGACGGCGGCGGGCGGCGACATTGCCAAGCTGTCGCTCAATGGAAAACTGGTCGACGGCCTGAAAACGCGCGATGAACTGCGCCAGTTCATGATGGCGCGCGGCGCCAAGAATACGGAAGGCACGAACTTCCGCCAGGTGAACTACACCGATTACCTGGCGCGTTTGCGCCCCGTGCACATCGGCGACGCCGTCGGCGTGGTCATCGCCTCGGGCGAGATCGGCGACGGCATCGCGCCGCCGGGCGCCATCGGCGGCCTGTCCACCTCGCGCCTGATCCGCCAGGCACGCGAAGACAAATCGATCAAGGCCGTCGTGCTGCGCGTCGATTCGCCGGGCGGCAGCGCCTTCGGCTCGGAACTGATCCGCCGCGAACTGGAACTGACGCGCGCCGCCGGCAAGCCGGTGGTCGTCTCGATGGGCAACGTGGCCGCTTCCGGCGGCTACTGGATCAGCACCTCGTCCGATGAAGTGATCGCCGACGCGGCCACCATCACCGGCTCCATCGGCGTGTTCGCGATCCTGCCGACGGCCGACAAGGTGGTGGAAAAGCTGGGCATCCACACGGCCGGTTCGCCGACCACCTGGCTGGCCGACGCGGGCAACCCCTTGCGTCCGCTCGATCCCCGCTTCGCGCAAGTGATCCAGGGCTCGATCAACCACGTGTATGGCGACTTCCTGAGCCTGGCCGCCAAGGCGCGCAAGACGACGCCGGAAAAGATCGATGCAGTGGCGCAGGGCCGCGTCTGGACGGGCTTGCAGGCGAAAGAGCGCAACCTGGTCGACCGCATCGGCAGCTATGGCGATGCGCTGGCCTCGGCCGCCAAGCGCGCCAACCTGGGCGCCGACTACCGCGTAACCTACCTGGAGCAGGAAACGTCGAACGTCGACCGTTTGATCGGCATGTTCGGCTCCAAGGCCATGGCCTCGCTGGGGCTGGGCGAGCACGTGAAGCTGGGCCTGGCCGGCACGGGCTTGCCGGCCGATGCGGCGCTGGGCATGGCGCAGGACCTCTCCTGGCTGTCGGGCATCACGCGCGAGCGCAAACCATTCATGGCCCTCACGCACTGCCTGTGCGAGGTGCCCCTGGGCGGCAAGTAACACCCACATCAACAGCATACCCAAGCCGGCTTCGTCCGGCTTGTTTCATATCAGGAGCACGGCATGGCAAGCGACATGAGTACACACACTGACGCGGCGATCGCCATCCGGCCGTGCGCGAAGGGCGATGAAGCGGCGCTGACGCTGGTGGGGCAGGCCACTTTCCTCGAGGCCTTTGCCGGCATCCTCGATGGCGCCGACGTCATCGCCCATTGTCAGCGCCAGCACGACGCGCAGCTGTACCGCGACTGGCTGGCGCTGCCGGCCATGCGCTTGTGGCTGGCCGAGGCCACGCCCGGCGGCGCGCCCGTGGGCTACCTGGTGCTCAGTCCCGCCGGCCTGCCGGTGGCGGACCCGCGCCCGGACGACCTGGAAATCAAGCGCATCTACCTGCTGCACCGCTTCCAGGGCCGGCGCGTGGGCCAGCGCCTGATGCAGGCGGCGCTGAGCCAGGCGCGCGCCGGCGGGGCAGGGCGCGTGCTGTTGGGCGTGTACGCGGAAAACCACGACGCGCTGGCGTTCTATGCGCGCTGCGGCTTTGCCCAGGTGGGCCGGCGCACCTTCCGCGTGGGCCGTACCGACTACCAGGATGTCATCCTCGGCATGACCTTGTAAAGCCAGGTAAAGAATGGCTGCCGTTTCCCCTCCGGAAATGGCTGCGCCGGCTTCTGTCAAGGCGGCTGGCGGGAGTTTTGTAGCGAGTTTGTATCGACATGCGAGCCGCCCGCCGTGCCCTGCGGCGGCGGCGCCTGGCCCCGCAAGCCTGATTTTTCCACCGTTCCCCCTTGGCGGCCACGCCACGGCGGCCGCAGGCTGCCAGCGACCGCCTGCCTGGCTGTGTGTAATTGTTTCAAGTAGAAATGAAACAGTTACATGACTATGCTAGAGTCGTTTCACGATGGGAGTGTGGCTTTTTCAGCTGATCTTCAGCTCTTGACTCCCGGCGCTTTGCAGCTCATTCAACCCCGAAAAACGGTCGTCCGGCCTGAGTGTGTATCACCTCGGCCGGCGCCACAGACTCGCCGTGCCAGCGGCCACTACAAGGATAAGCGATGGATTCGCAGACAGCACCCCATACCCCACGGCGCAGCCGCCGCTCGAAAATCGTCGGTAGCGTCATCGCGCTGGCAGTGATGGCCGCGCTGGGCGGCGGTGCCTGGTACCTGACCCATTCCGGCGCCAGCGCCCAGGGCGGCGCCGGTGCCGGCGGCCCCGGCGGTCCGGGCGGCCCGGGCGGCCCGGGCGGACGCCGCGGCGCGCCCTCGACCACCGTCGGCGTGGCCACGGCCGTGAAGTCCGACCTGCCCGTGGTGCTCGATGCGCTGGGCACGGTGACGGCCGCGTCCACCGTGACGGTGCGCCCGCAGGTGTCGGGCATCTTGAAGGAGCTGAAATTCAAGGAAGGCGGCATGGTCAAGGCGGGCCAGGTGGTGGCGCAGATCGACCCGGCGCAGTTCGAGATGGCGCTGATGCAGGCCACGGGCCAGCGCCAGCGCGATGAAGCGCAGCTGGAAAACGCGCGCCTCACCCTGAAGCGCTATCAAACCCTGCTGGGCCAGGATTCCATCGCGCGCCAGGACGTCGACACGCAGGCCGCCCTGGTCAAGCAGCTGGAAGGCACCGTCATGACCGACCGCGCCGCCGAAGGCACGGCCAGGCTGAACCTGGGCTACACCAGGGTAGTGTCGCCGATCAGCGGCCGCGCGGGCCTGAAGGTGGTCGATATCGGCAACCTGGTGAGCACCAGCGACGCGGGCGGCGTGGTGGTGGTGACGCAGCTCTCGCCCATCGACGTGGAATTCTCCGTGCCGCAGGATAAGGTGCAGACCATCCAGGAACGCCTGAATGGCGGTTCGGCCCTGGCGGCGCTGGCGCTGGACCGCACGCGCACGCATACCCTGGACAAGGGCAGCCTGACGGCGCTGGACAACCAGGTCGACGTGCAGACGGGCACCGTGCGCGCCAAGGCCCGCTACACGAATGACAAGATGGCGCTGTTCCCCAGCCAGTTTGTCAACGTGCGGCTGGAACTGGGCAACATCACGGGCGCCGTGCTGGTGCCCGTCACGGCCCTGCGTCACAGCAATAATGGCGACTTTGTGTATGTGCTGAAAGCGGACAAGACCGTCACCGTGCGCATGGTCACGCGGGGCCAGGCCACCACCGACATGGTGGAAATCCGCGCCGGTCTGGAAGCGGGAGAGCAAGTCATCACGGAAGGCGCCGACCGCCTGAAGGAAGGCGCGAAAGTCACGCTGGCGGGCGACAAGCCGGCCGGCGCGCGCGGTGCCGGCGGTGCCGCTGGCGCGAACGGCGAACGCCACCACCGCCGCCAGCAGGCGGATGGCAGTGGCGGCGCGGCCGGCGCACCGGCCTCCGCTTCGGCGAAGGGCGCAGCGCAATGAGTCCATCGACGCCGTTCATCAAGCGCCCCGTCGCCACGGCGCTGCTGATGCTGGCCATCGTGCTGGCGGGGCTGGTCGGCTTCAAGTTCCTGCCGCTGGCCGCCTTGCCGCAGGTGGACTTCCCCACCATCCAGGTGCAGACGCTGTATCCGGGCGCCAGCCCCGAAGTCATGGGGCAGACGGTCACGGCGCCGCTGGAGCGCCAGTTCGGGCAGATGTCGGGCTTGCAGCGCATGAGTTCCACCAGCGCGGCCGGCGTTTCCCTCATCACCCTGCAATTCACCCTGGGCCAGACCCTGGACGTGGCCGAGCAGGAAGTGCAGGCCGCCATCAACGCGGGCGGTTCCTTGCTGCCGACCGATTTGCCGGCGCCGCCCGTGTACGCCAAGATCAACCCGGCCGACGCGCCCGTGCTGACGCTGGCGATTACCTCGGACACGATGCCGCTGACGCAGGTGCAGAACATCGTCAACACGCGCCTGGCGCTGAAGATCAGCCAGGTCAACGGCGTGGGCCTCGTTTCGCTGTCGGGCGGCCAGCGTCCCGCCGTGCGCATCCAGGGCGACACCAAATTGCTGGCCTCGTACGGCCTGGGCCTCGACAGCCTGCGCACGGCCATCGCGGCGGCCAACGTCAACAGCGCCAAGGGCAGTTTCGACGGCCCCACGCGCTCGTTTACCATCAACGCCAACGACCAGCTGGTGACGGCGGAAGACTACAAGCGTTTGATCATCACGTATAAAAACGGCGCACCCGTGCGCCTGGCTGACGTGGCCAATGTCGTCGACAGCGCGGAAAACACGCGCCTCGGTGCCTGGTCGGGCAAGCAGCCGGCCATCATCCTGAACGTGCAGCGCCAGCCCGGCGCCAACGTCATCAAGACGGTGGACGCCATCAAGGCCCTGCTGCCCGACCTGCAGGCCAGCCTGCCGGCGGCCATGAAGCTCGACGTGCTGAGCGACCGCACGACGGGCATCCGCGCCTCCGTCGAGCACGTGGAAATGGAACTGCTGTTGTCCGTGCTGCTGGTGGTGCTGGTGATCTTCGCCTTTTTGCACAGCCTGCGCGCCACGGTGATCGCCAGCCTGTCCGTGCCGATTTCGCTGATCGGCGCCTGCGGCGTCATGTATTTGCTCGGCTACAGCCTGAACAACCTCTCCTTGATGGCCCTGACCATCGCCACGGGCTTCGTCGTCGATGACGCCATCGTCATGATCGAAAACATCGCCCGCTACATCGAAGAGGGCGAAACGCCGATGGCCGCCGCCCTGAAGGGCGCGTCGCAGATCGGCTTTACCATCATCTCGCTCACCGTCTCCCTGATCGCCGTGCTGATTCCCCTGCTGTTCATGGGCGACGTGGTGGGCCGCTTGTTCCGCGAATTTGCCATGACCCTGGCCATCACCATCCTCATTTCCGCCGTCGTGTCGCTGACCCTGGTGCCGATGATGTCGGCGCGCTGGCTGAAAAGCCACGCCGATGAAAAAATCAGCGCCACGGGCCAGCGCATTCAGGCTTTCCTCGACAAGGTCATCCATCAGTACGACCTTGCGCTGGTGTGGGTCTTGAAACGCCAGGGACTGACCCTGCTGGTGGCTCTGGCCACCTTGCTGCTGACGGTGATCTTGTACATCACCATCCCGAAAGGCCTGTTCCCCACGCAGGACACGGGCCAGCTGCAGGCGCGCATCGAAACCTCGCAAGCCGTCTCGTACGAACGCATGGCTGCCTTGCAGCAGGCCGCCGCCAGCGCACTGCTGGAAGACCCCGCTGTCGATACCTTGAGTTCCCTCGTCGGTGTCGATGCGGCCAACAATACCATGCTGCACACGGGTAGCATGCTGATCAATCTCAAGCGTCCGCGCAGCGGCACCCAGGACGAGATCATGGAACGCCTGCGCAACCGCGTGACCCAGGTGGCTGGCGTGACCCTGTACCTGCAGCCGACGCAGGATCTGACCATCGACGCGGAATCGGGACCGACGCAATACCGCGTCTCGCTCGAAGGGGCCGACACGGCCACCGTCACCGAGTGGGCGGGCAAGCTGGCGGCGCGCATGCGCGAAAAATCGCAGTTGCGCAACGTCGTCACGGATGCGGGCGCCACGGGCGCCGCCGTCACCGTGGCCATCGACCGCGACAGCGCTGCGCGCATGTCCGTCACCACGGCCACCGTCGACGACGCCTTGTATAACGCCTTCGGCCAGCGCATCATTTCGACGATTTTCACGGAAACCAACCAGTACCGCGTGATCCTCGAAGCGCAACCGGGCATCGTCACCACGCCGGCCGACCTGTCGGACCTGCAGGTGCGCACGGGTTCCGGCAAGTCGACGCCGCTGTCCGCCTTTGCCAGCGTCAGCGAAAAACAGGCGCCGCTGCAGATCACGCACGTGGCGCAATACCCGGCCACGACGCTCGGCTTTGATACGACGCAAGGCGTGGCCCTGGGCAGCGCCGTCGACGCCATCCGCCAGGCGGCAAAGGATATCGCCTTGCCGCCATCGGTGACACTGACGTTCCTCGGCGCGGCCGGCGCGTATGAAAACTCGCTGTCGAACCAGCTGTGGCTCATTCTTGCCGCCGTCGTCTGCGTGTACATCGTGCTGGGCGTGCTGTATGAAAGCTACATCCACCCGCTGACGATCCTGTCGACCCTGCCGTCGGCCGGCGTGGGCGCCTTGCTGGCGCTGATGATTTCCGGGCAGGACCTGGGCGTGATCGGCATCATCGGCATCATCCTGCTGATCGGCATTGTGAAAAAGAACGCCATCATGATGATCGACTTCGCCATCGAGGCCGAGCGCGATGAAGGAAAAAGCCCGCAGGAAGCCATTCACCAGGCGGCGCTGCTGCGTTTTCGTCCCATCCTGATGACCACCCTGGCGGCCCTGTTCGCGGCCGTGCCGCTGATGCTGGGCTGGGGCGAGGGCGCCGAATTGCGCCGTCCGCTGGGCCTGGCCATCTTCGGCGGCCTGATCGTCAGCCAGGTGCTGACCTTGTTCACCACTCCGGTCATCTACCTGGGCTTCGACCGCCTGGGCCAGCGCTTTGCCGGCAAGGCGAAAGGCGGCGTGAACCTGGACAAGCCGGCCGATAACGCGGGGAGCGCCGCGTGAACCTGTCCGAACCGTTCGTCAAGCGGCCCATCGCCACCGTGCTGCTGACCATCGGCATCGCGCTGGCGGGCATCGGCGCGTTCTTCGTGCTGCCCGTCTCGCCGCTGCCGCAGGTCGATTATCCGACCATTTCCGTCAGCGCCAGCCTGCCCGGCGCCAGCCCCGCGACCATGGCCACCTCGGTGGCCACGCCGCTGGAGCGGCGCCTGGGCGTGATCTCGGGCGTGAACGAGATGACGTCGTCGTCGGGCACGGGTTCGGCGCGCATCAATTTGCAGTTCGACCTGAATCGCAAGATCGATTCGGCCGCGCGCGAAGTGCAGGCCGCGATTGCCGCCTCGCGCGTGGACTTGCCGGCCACCCTGCGCAGCAATCCCACCTACCGCAAGGCCAATCCGTCCGACGCGCCCGTGATCATCCTGGCGCTGACGTCGAAAACGCGCACGCCGGGCCAGATCTACGATGCCGTGTCGAACCTGGTGCAGCAAAAGGTGGCGCAGGTCAAAGGCGTGGGCGACGTGGAGCTGGGCGGCGGTTCGCTGCCCGCCGTGCGCGTGGAACTGCTGCCGTACCAGCTCAATCACTATGCCGTGTCGATGGAAGACGTGCGCGCGGCCATCCAGGCCAGCAACGCCAACCGGCCCAAGGGGGCGATTTCCGGCGACGAGCGCAGCCTGCAGATCTATTCGGGCGCGGCGACGGCTTCGGGCGGACGCAGCGCGGCCGACTACCGCAGCCTGGTGGTGGCCTGGCGCGACGGCGCCGCCATCCGCCTCGACGACGTGGCCGAAGTGGTCGACGGCGTGGAAAACACGAATACCCTGGGCCTGTTCAATGGCGACCCGGCCGTCATCGTGCTGATCACGCGCCAGCCGGGCGCCAACGTCATCGCCACGGTGGACGGCGTGCGCGCGCTGCTGCCGCAACTGCAGTCGCAGCTGCCGGGCGACATCAAGCTGCAGGTGGCGTCCGACAGCACCAACTCCATCCGCTCGTCCCTGCACGAGATCGAATTCACCCTGATCCTGTCCATCGTGCTGGTGGTGCTGGTGGTCAGCGCCTTTTTGCGCAGCGTGCGCGCCACCATCATCCCGGCCGTGGCCACCATCGTTTCCCTGCTGGGCACCTTTGGCGTGATGTACATGCTGGGTTTCAGCCTGAATAACCTTTCCTTGATGGCGCTCACGGTGGCCACGGGATTTGTCGTCGATGATGCCATCGTGGTGCTGGAAAACACGCAGCGCCACATCGAGGCCGGCATGGACCGTTTCAAGGCGGCCCTGCTGGGTGCGCGCGAAGTGGGTTTTACCGTGCTGTCGATCAGCCTGTCGCTGGTGGCCGTTTTCATTCCGCTGCTGTTCATGGGCGGGCAGGTGGGACGGCTGTTCCGCGAATTTGCCGTCACCTTGTCGGCCGCCGTGATGATTTCGCTGGTAATCTCGCTCACGACCACGCCGATGATGTGCGCCTGGCTGCTGAAAAGCGGCCAGCAGCATAAAAAGCCGGGCGCTGTCGCGCGCTGGTTCGAGCGGGGTTTCGAGCGCATGCTGAAGGTGTATGAACACTGCCTGGACTGGGCGCTGTCGAGCGCCGCGCTGGTGATGACCATCCTCGTCTTCGTCGTCGGCTTGAACGTGTACCTGTTCGCGGCCGCGCCCAAGGGCTTCTTTCCGCAGCAGGATACGGGCCAGATCAATGGCGGCATGCGCGCCGACCAGAGCATCTCGTTCCAGGCCATGCAGAGTAAATTGCGCCAGCTGGTCGACATCATCAAGGACGATCCGGCCGTCGCCACCGTCGTCGGCTTTACGGGCGGCGGACGGGCAGGGGGCGGCTTCATGTTCATCGACCTGAAACCGGCGTCGCAGCGCACGGACAAGGGGCAAGCCGTGATCGCCCGCCTGCGTCCGCAGCTGGCCAAGGTGACGGGCATCTCGCTGTTCCTCAACCCCGTGCAGGATTTGCGCATGGGCGGGCGCTCGAGCAATTCCACGTACCAGTACACCCTGATCAGCGACAACCAGGCGGACCTGAAGAAATGGGCGGCGAAATTGGCCGACCAGATGAAGATGCAGCCGGCCCTGATCGACGTCGACACGGACCAGGCGGAAAACGGCGTGGAAACCTTTGTTTCCATCGACAAGGACCGCGCCACGCAGCTGGGCGTGCAGGTCAAGGATATCGACAATGCGCTGTACAACAGCTTCGGCCAGCGCCAGGTGGCGACCATCTACGATGAGCTGAACCAGTACCACGTGATCATGGAAGTGGCGCCCCGCTATGCGCAAAGCCCGGAAGCCCTGCGCTCCGTGTATGTGCCGGCGTCGAATGCGGCGGCCGTCGCCGCCACGACCGGCACGACGGCCAGCGCCACCGCGGCGGCGACGGGCGCGGCGGCGTCCAACACGACGGCGGCGCGCGACCCGTCCAGCGGCTCGGCCCTGTCCACCACCCTGGCGCACATGGTGCCGCTGTCGTCGTTCAGCAGCTTTGCGGAAAGCTCGACGGCGACCTCGATCAACCACCAGGGCGGGGAACTGGCCACCACCGTGTCGTTCAACCTGGCCGACGGCTATCCGCTCAGCGACGGGCAGGCCGCCGTGGCCCAGGCGGAGTCGGAAATCGGCATGCCGGTCAACGTGCGCGGCAGCTTCCAGGGTTCGGCAAAGAGCGCGCAGGACAGCAACAAGGAGCAGCCGCTCTTGATCCTGGCGGCCATCGTGGTGATCTACATCGTGCTGGGCATCCTGTACGAAAGCCTGATCCATCCCGTCACCGTGCTGTCGACCTTGCCCTCGGCGGGGGTGGGCGCCGTGCTGGCCTTGCTGCTGTTCCGCATGGAGTTTTCCATCATCGCCCTGATCGGCGTGTTCCTGTTGATCGGTATCGTCAAGAAAAATGCTATATTGATCATCGACTTCGCGCTGGAGGCCGAGCGTTCGCGCGGACTGACAGCGGTGGAAGCGGTGCGCGAGGCATGTTTGCTGCGTTTCCGCCCCATTCTGATGACCACCCTGGCGGCGGCGCTTGGCGCCTTGCCGCTGGCGATCGGTTTCGGCGAGGGGTCAGAGCTACGCCAGCCCTTGGGGGTCGCCATCATCGGCGGCCTGATCGCCAGCCAGTTACTCACATTGCTGACCACCCCGGTGGTCTACATCCTGCTCGACAAGCTGCGCACGCGCAGCGCCGACGAACAGCAATTGAGCCGCATTCCTGGGCCAGATAACCCGAGCACACAATCATGAAGCAAGTAAAACCTATTTCCTCCGCCGTTCCCGCACGCCGTCTGCTGGCCGTGGCTGCTGCCGTCCTGCTGGCCGGCTGCGCCGTCAGCCCCGCGTATGAAACGCCGACGGCCGCCGCGCCGCAAACGTTCAAGGAGGCGGCCGGCTGGCAGCCTGCCGCGCCGGCCGACACCCTGGAGCGGGGCCCGTGGTGGACCCTGTTCGGCGACGCGCAGCTGAACCAGCTGGCCGAAGGCATCGACATATCGAACCAGAACGTGGCGGCCGCCATCGCGTCGTACGAGCAGGCGCGCGCGCTGGTGCGCGAACAGCGCGCCTCGCTGTTCCCCACCGTGAACCTGACGGGCAGCGGCGCCCGCTCCGGTGGCGGGGGCGAGCAGCAGACGAACAACAACTTCAAGGCCGCCATCGGCGCCTCGTGGGAACCGGACGTGTGGGGCAAGCTGCGCGCCGGCGTGACGGGGGCCGACGCCAGCGCGGCCGCCAGCGCGGCGGACCTGGCCGCCGCGCGCCTGTCGGCGCAGGGCGAGCTGGCCACGAATTACTTTTCGCTGCGCCAGAGCGATGCGCAGATCGCGCTGCTGAACGCCACCATCGATGGCTACAAGCGCGTGCTGGAGATCACCGGCAACCGTTTTAACTCGGGCATCGCCGCCAAGTCCGACCTGCTGCAGGCGCAGACGCAGCTGGCCAATGCGCAGATCGACCTGTCGAGCCAGACGCGCGCCCGCGCGCAGCTGGAACACGCGATCGCCATCCTGTTGGGCAAGGCGCCGTCCGACTTCAGCCTGGCCGTGGCGCCGTGGACCCTGACCGTGCCCGAGGTGCCGCTGGGCGTGCCGTCGACCCTGCTGCAGCGCCGCCCCGACATCGCCGCCGCCGAGCGCAGGGTGGCCGTGGCCAACGAACAGATCGGCATCGCCCGCTCGGCCTACTATCCGAGCCTGAACCTGACGGGGTCGTATGGTTCCGGCGCCAGCAAGGTGGGCGACCTGTTCAATGCATCGTCGAGCCTGTGGTCGCTGGGCGTGTCAGCCGCGCAGACCCTGTTCAACGCGGGCGCCACCACGGCCAGCGTGGACGCGGCCAAGGCGGGCCATGAGGCGGCCGTGGCGCGCTACCGCCAGACGGTATTGAGTGCCTTTGGCGCCGTGGAAGACCAGTTGTCGGCCACGCGCGCGCTGGCCGAGCAGCTGGCCTTGCGCCAGCAGGCGTCGTCGGCCGCCGACCAGGTCGAACAGCAGATGCTGAACCGCTACAACGCGGGCCAGGTCGGCTACACGGACGTGGTGACGGCGCAGGTGACGGCCCTGTCGGCGCGCCGTTCGCTGGTGCAGGCCCAGGCGGACCGCCAGACGACGGCCGTGGCCCTGATCCAGTCGCTGGGCGGCGGCTGGCACGTGCCGCAGGCGCAGTAAGGGGACAGGCTGGCGCAGGCCGAAAAACCTGCGCCAAATTCGCGTTTTCACGCGCTGCTTGAGTGCTAGAATGCAAGATTATCAATTGCCGGCCATGGCAAGGTTTGCCGAGGCTGGTTTCTTGCAGACGATGATAAACCGCAAACGCAACAAAACCAGTCTGGCTGGCCTGCCTACTGTTCCTGAAGCGCCCACCATCGGGTTTCCCGTGGTGGCCATCGGCGCTTCAGCTGGCGGACTCGACCCTATTGTCTCTTTCCTGACCCACGTGCCGCTGGAGAGCGGCATCGCCTATGTGGTGATCCAGCACCTTGATCCCACGCAAAAAGCCCTGTTGCCGGAACTGTTGCAGCGCGCCACCAGCATTCCCGTCACGGAAATCACGCACCAGACGACATTGCGGCCCAACCATATCTATGTGATACCGTCGAATGCCGACCTGGGCCTGTCGAAGGGACGTTTCCTGCTCAGCGAACCGCTGCAGCTGCGCGGACACCGCTTGCCCATCAATGCCTTTTTCGAAAGCCTGGCGGCCGAGCTGGGCGAGCTGGCCGTGGGCGTGATTCTGTCCGGCATGGGCAGTGACGGCACGCGCGGCTTGCAGGCCATCAAGCAGGCGGGCGGCCTGACCCTGGCGCAGCATCCCGATACGGCCAAGTTCGACATGATGCCGCAAAGCGCCATCGCTGCCGACGCGGTGGACCTCGTCGATTTTCCCGACAAGATGCCGGAAAAGATCGTCAGTTACCTGTTTCGCAGCAGCTTCCTGGAGTTGCCGGGCAGGGAGCCGAGCGGGCGCAATGCCTTGCAGGAAATTGTCGCCCTGCTGTCCGAACATACGGGCAACAGCTTCTCGGACTACAAGATCAATACGGTGCTGCGCCGCATCGAGCGCCGCATGAGCTTGTACCAGATGACCTCGATGGAAGAGTACATTCCCTATCTGCGCAACAATCCCGGGGAAATCGACCTGCTGTTCAAGGAATTGCTGATTGGCGTCACGAATTTTTTCCGCGACCCGAAAGTGTGGGAATACCTGAAAATGGTGGTCTTGCCGCAGATGCTGGCGGCCCACCCGGACGGGCGTGCCTTCAAGGCCTGGATTCCCGCCTGTTCCACGGGAGAGGAAGCGTATTCGCTGGCCATGGTCTTCCATGAAGTGGTGGCCAGCAGCAATCCGCCGTCGAAGTACAGCCTGCAGATCTTTGCCACCGACCTGTCGGCCGACGCCATCGACCGCGCGCGCCAGGGCCGGTTTCCGTCAACGATCAGCAGCGATGTGTCGACCGAGCGCCTGGAACGGTTTTTCTTGCAGGACAAGAACGATTACCTGGTCAGGAAAGAGATCCGCAACATGATCATCTTTGCCCAGCAAAACATCATTTCGGATCCGCCGTTCACCAAGCTCGATATCCTGTGCTGCCGCAACCTGTTGATCTATCTCAATGCCAAGTTGCAGCAGCGTTTGATTCCCCTGTTTCACTACGCCTTGAACCGCGATGGCGTTTTGCTGTTGGGCAGCGCCGACACGCCCGGTCATTTTTCCGACCTGTTTTCGCCGCTGACCACGTCGACCCGGCTGTACCGCCGCCTCGACAACCTGGCGCGCCAGCGCTTGCTGACGTACTTTCCCACGAAGGTATCGTCGGCCACTCCTCCCCCCCCCAGCGACACGAGAGAAGTCAGCATGCCCGGAAAAATTCAATCCCATGTCGAGCAATTGTTGCTCCAGAAATACTCGCCTGCGGCCGTGCTGCTGAATCAGGATGGGGACATCCTGTATATCAACGGGCGCACGGGCGCCTTCCTGGAACCGGCCGCAGGCAAGGCCAACTGGAATATCCACGCGATGGCGCGCGACGGCTTGCGCTACGAGCTGGCGGGCCTGATCACGCAGGCGCTGCAAAGCGACAGCCTGGTACGCCTGAAAGGCCTGGTGCTCAAGGATCACGCAGGACAGGCGCAGGGCGTGGATTTGACGGCGGAAGCGTTGCGCCAGCCCGAAGCGCTGCGCGGCATGGTCTTCGTCACGTTTGCCAGCGTGCCGCTGGCAGCTGCCGCGCGCCGGGGCCGTTCGCCGAACCCCAAGGTGCTGGAACTGGAGCAGCAGCTGATCCAGGCGCGCAATGAAATCCAGGCCGTGCGCGACGAGATGCAGACCTCGCGCGAAGAATTGAAATCGGCTAACGAGGAATTGCAGTCGACCAATGAAGAGTTGCAATCTGCGAACGAAGAGCTGACCACCTCGAAGGAAGAAATGCAGTCGCTCAATGAAGAGTTGTACACGGTCAATGCCGAGCTGCAATCGAAGGTCGACGATTTGTCGCTGGTCAACAGTGACATGAAAAACCTGCTCAATAGTACCGATATTGCCACCATCTTCCTCGACAGCGAACTGCGCATCCGCCGCTTCACGGCGCCGGCCACGCAAATCTACAAGCTGATCCAGACGGACTTGCGCCGCCCGCTCAGCGACATCGTCAACGACCTGGCCTACCCGAACCTGGAGGCGGACGCGCTGGAAGTCATCCGCAGCCTGGTGTTTTGCGAACGGCAGGTGCAGACCAAGAACGGGCGCTGGTACAACGTGCGCATCATGCCGTACCGCACGGTGGAAAATGTCATCGATGGCGTGGTGGTGACCTTTATTAACATTACCGAGTCGAAGGTACTGGAAGCCCAGCTGCGCCAGATCCAGTCCGGCGCCGTGGCAGACGGGAAAGCAGGAGAGAACGCCTCATGAGCGAACCATTCGACGAGGGTAGCGGGCCGGGCGGATTGCGAGAGCAGGCCGAGCAATTGGCGGCGCAGCAGCGCCAGTCCGTAGCGCCGCCGCAGTCGAATGAAGAGGTGATGCGCCAGATGCATGAATTGCAGGTCAGCCAGATCGAGCTGGAAATGCAGAGTGCGGCCCTGGCCGAGCTGGAACAGCTGAAGAATGAATTTGAAAGCAGCCGCGACCGTTATGCGCAGCTGTATGAACAGGCGCCCGTCAGCTACTTTTCGCTGGCGCGCGAAGGCGTCATCACGCGGGTCAACGTGGCGGCTTGCGGCTTGTTGCAGCGCGACAAGAACCAGCTGCTGGGGCGGCGCTTCGAGCAATTCGTCGCGCCCCAGGCGCAGGGCAGCTTCCGCCGCTTCCTCGACGCCGTCTTCAGCAGCGGCGCGCGCCAGGTACTCGAAGCGCAGCTGTTCGAAGGCGAGGCGGGCGGCATGGGCGGCATGGTGCGCATCGAGGCCAATTTCGACGCGGCCAGCGCCACGGCGCGCATGCTGGTGACGGACCTGGGCGACGAGCATGCGCGCGAATCGGCCTTGCGGCGCGCCTTCGTCATCCTCGACAGCATCCGCGAAGGCGTGCTGGTGACGGACAGCGGCAACCGCATCATTTCCGTCAACCCCGCCTTCACCACCATCACCGGCTACCAGGCGGAGGAAGCCATCGGGCGCGATCCGTCCTTCCTCGGCGGCGGCACGCATTTGCCGCAGTTTTATGAAGCCATGTGGCGCAGCCTGCACCAGGATGGCAGCTGGTATGGCGAGCTGGTGAACCGGCGCAAGAATGGCGAGCGCTTCGTTGAATCGCTGTCGATCACGCCCATGCGCAGCCAGGACGGCGCCATCAGCCATTTTGTCGGCGTGTTTTCCGATATCACCGAGCGCAAGCTGGCCGAGGCGGACTTGCGCGAACTGCACCGCGAGCTGGACCAGCGGGTTGTCGACCGCACGGCCGAATTGCTGCGGGCCAACCAGCACCTGCAGCTGGAAGTGCACCAGCGCGAGCGGGCGCAGGAAGCCTTGCGCGATGCCGAGCGTTTCTTTCACGCCACCATCGATTCGCTGACGGACCGGGTGCTGGTGCTGGACCAGGCGGGCAGCGTCGTGCATGCCAATCAGGCGTGCCTGGCCTTCGTCGGACAAACGCCACGGCCGCTGAAGTACCTGGAATTTTGCGAGACGGACCCGCGCTGGCAGCGCAGCGCCGGACGCGAACTGGCCGCCGGCATCCGCTCCGTCATTGCGGGCACGGCCGACACGTTTGCGCTCGAATACGAATTTACCACGCGCTCAGGGCCCCGCTGGTCGCAGGCAAGGATCAGCCGTTTTCTCGGCGAAGGGCCGCTGCGCGTGGTGGTGGCGCACACGGACATCACGGAACGCAAGCTGATGGACGGCGCCCTGCGCCAGTCGCACGCGCAGCTGCGCCAGCTGGCGCTGCACCTGGAAACGGCCAAGGAAGACGAGCGCAAGCGTATTTCGCGCGATATCCACGATGAACTGGGGCAAAACCTGCTGGCGCTGCGCATCGACATTTCCATGCTCAGCGCGCGCACCGAGGGTTCCCATCCGCGCCTGCACCGCCGCGTCGGCGCCGTGCTCAGCAATGTAGACACCACCATCAAGAGCGTGCGCGGCATCATGAACGAGCTGCGCCCGATGGCGCTGGACCTGGGCTTGCAGGCCGCCATCGAATGGCAGGTGGGCGACTTCCGCAAGCGCAGCGGCGTCGCCTGCCGCCTGCTGATCCGCGACGAGGCCCTGTTTGCCGCCATCGGCAGCCAGGCCGAGATCGTGCTGTTCCGCATCGTGCAGGAAGCGCTCAGCAACGTCATGCGGCATGCCCAGGCCAGCCAGGTCGAGATCGAGCTCAGTTCGGATGCCTGCGCCGTGTACGTGGCCATCAGCGACAACGGCATCGGCATCACGCCGCAGCAGCAGCGCAAGAAACAGTGTTTTGGCCTGATCGGCATCGCCGAGCGGGTGACGGCGCTGGGCGGGCATTTCGAGGTGGGCTTGCCGGTATCGGGCGCCGGTTGCCGGCTGGCATTGCAGATTCCCCTGCAGGGCGTGGGGCGTCCGTCCGCCTGATACAGAAATTGCAATGGGTTAATTTTTGCCGACTCAGGCCCCTTGGACAGGCTATACTTTCGCCTGCTATTCATGGAGGGGCATATCTTGTTCAAAACAATCGTTTTACCAGTCGCCTTGTTGGGCGCGTTCGCCGGCGCACACGCCGACGAAGGGCAGTGGCAACCACACCAGCTGCCACAGCTGAAAGCCGAACTCAAACGGGTCGGCATCGACATTCCTGCAGAAAAACTCGCCGACCTGAGCAAACACCCGATGAGCGCCATCGTGTCGCTGGGCGGCTGCTCGGCCGCTTTCGTCTCCGACGCGGGCCTGGTGGTGACGAACCATCACTGCGCGTATGGCGCCGTGCAGCGCAATTCCACGCCGGAACACAATTACATCACCAACGGCTTCCTGGCCAAGACGCGCGCCGCAGAGCTGCCGGGCGGTCCGAACAGCCTGGTGTATGTGACGGACAAGGTGGAAAACGTCAGCGAGCGCGTGCTGAAGGGCTTGACGGCCGACATGAGCGGCCGCGCGCGCCACGAAGCCGTGGAAAAGCGCATCAAGGACCTGATCGCCGAATGCGAGACGGACAAGATGTACCGCTGCTCCGTGCCCGCCTTCCACCGCGGCCTCGAGTACTACCGCATCCGCCAGATGATGATACGCGACGTGCGCCTCGTGTACGCGCCATCGGACAAGATCGGCAACTTCGGCGGCGACACCGACAACTACGAATGGCCGCGCCACACGGGCGATTACTCGTTCCTGCGCGCCTACGTGGGCAAGGATGGCCGTCCGGCCGACCCGTCGCCCGAGAACGTGCCGTACAAGTCGAAGGATTTCCTGGTGGTCTCGGCCGAAGGCTTGAAGGCCGGCGACGGCATCTTGCTGGCGGGCTACCCCGGCCGCACCAGCCGCTACAAGCTGCCGGCGGAAATCCGCTTCGCGCGCGATACGGCCTTCCCCCTGAAAGTTTCCGAACTGCAAGCCGACCTGGCCGTGATGGCCGATGCGACGCAGGGCGATGCCGCCTCCGCCGTGCGCTACGCCAGCGTGGTGAAAAGCATCAACAACGTGTTGAAGAAAACCCAGGGCTTGCTCGACGGTTTCGCCCGCAAGGACATCGCCGCCATCAAGGATGGGCAGGATGCCGAGTTCCGCGCCTGGTACGCGAAGCAGCCGAACGTGTCGGCGACCCTGCTGGCCGAACTGGATGCGGCGATCGCCAGCGACATGGCCCTGAGCGAAGAAGAGTTCGCCTGGACGGTGGCCACCAACAGCGACCTGCTGAAAAGCGCGCGCACCGTCTACCGCCTGTCGCAGGAGCGCCAGAAGCCGGACGCCGAGCGCGAATCGGGCTTCCAGCAGCGCGACCTGGCCTTCATCAAGGCCCGTCTGGCCCGTTTGGAGCAGTCGTACGTCAACAAGGTCGACCAGGCGCGCTTTGAAGCGGGCCTGAAGCGTTACGCCCAGCTGGCGGCGAAGAGCCATCCGCAAGGCCTGGACGCGCTGCTGCCGGCCCCAGCGGCCGTGGCGGCCCTGTACCAGCAGACGCAACTGGCCGATACGGCCAAGCGCCTGGCCTGGCTGGAAAAGGACCAGGCTGCCGTTGCCCAGTCCGACGACGCTTTCATGCAACTGGCCGTCAAGCTGTATCCGGTGGAGCTGGCGCTGGAAGAGCGCCGCAAGGAAATCGACGGCAACCTGGAGCGCGTGATTCCGCAATACATGCAAGCCGTGATTGCCTGGAAGAAATCGCAAGGCAAGCCGGTCTATCCTGACGCCAACTCGACCCTGCGCGTCACGTACGGCACGGTCTCGCCTTACTCGCCGCGCGACGGCATCACCAAGGGTCCGTTCACGACCGTGGAAGGCATCGTCGAGAAAGTCACGGGCAAGGCCCCGTTCGAAGCGCCGCAAGGCTTGATCGACGCCGTCAAGGAAAAGCGCTACGGCCAGTTCCGCGACCCGGCCCTGGGCACGGTGCCCGTCAACTTTCTCACCAGCGCGGACACCACGGGCGGCAATTCCGGCTCGGCCGTGATGAACAAGCGCGGCGAACTGATCGGCCTGAACTTCGATTCGACATATGAATCGATCACCAAGGACTGGTACTTCGACACGGCCATCACGCGCGCCATCCACCTCGACATCCGCTACATGCTGTGGGTAATGAAGGAAGTGGACCACGCGGACAACTTGCTGCAGGAAATGACGATCAAGTATCCGAAGGCGGTGAAAGCGGCAAAGTAATAGGCCGTCTTGTATCCTGTACGGGAAGAGGGCGGCTTCGGCTGCATGCCAAGCGCCCTTCGCCCGGCTCTTGCTCTTGAAGAGCCGTAGGGCGAAATACATCCTGCGGGTAATGGTGTTGGATGTCAACAAAAACGCCCGATGCAATTTTTGCATCGGGCGTTTTTTATTGCAAGACTGCGCAGCCAATCCTGTTTCACCAGAAATCTATCGTGCCTGTGTCGTGGGGAGCGAACTCAGGGCTCAGGGCAGGATTTTGTCGGGTTGGCAATGCTGCAACGCCATTGCCAATTGACGAGCGCATCCTGACTTAACTTGACTGTAAATACGACGGCGGGTGAATTCAGGGAAATTGTCAGCACATTTGCGGCAAAAGCGCGCCCGCCCGGGGGACCCCAGCCTATCTTGGGACGCACGGAAATGCCGGGGCCAAATTGCAGGACAATATTGCTATTGCTGATTAAATAGCCATAATTGTCACGGACAAAATTCCCAAGAGGGAAAGACGTTCCATCCAGTTGCGATATGATATCTCCTGGAATGATCAGGCTGTTCAAGCCGGTAACCCAATTCTGTGCCGGATTGAAGAGCAGTTTGTCCTTCATATTGTTAATGGTATCGGATGCAATATTGATGACTTCCTGATCGATAATATTTTCCGCCTTGTTGATAAATAATGAGCCAAACACGGGCAAGATCCAGGCAAGATTGGAGTCGCAATCTGTCGAGGTGGTGACATCGGCACTCATTTTTGATTTGCCTGGCACCAAGACGCCGTTCACGGCGCCATATTGCCCGGAAATCTCGATATTATTGATGTTCGTGGTATTCACGCATTTGTAGCTAATAACACCCAGTCTGGTTCCCGAGTAGACATTGCGCGCTGAGTAGCTGATGCCGCTGATATTGACAAAGGCGACCCCGGATGGATCTGGCTGTATCACGGCGCGCAAATTGCCGGTCAGGGAACCGCTTTCAAATTGAATCCCTTTCTCAGCAACTTTTTTGGAAATCAAGGTATTCAATTGCTGCTGCAGTGAAGTTTGGACGTTCAGCATGTCCTGCGTCACGCCGGTCAAGCGAGTATTGCCGCCATAACGCGGTTCGCGGTAGGTAATGGAGCCGCCACCCATGCTGACGGTGACAATGTTATCTTCACGGATGAAATCCGGTATCCAATCGGCATGGGCGGCACCGCTGCCAAGCAGTGCGGTAAGGAAGACGAACTTACGCATAGAACTCCTTAAGAAATAAAATTTTCTACAATTGGAGAAGCCATTTAAACGCATTTTGACAAAATTAATGTCATAGCAATGTTGCCCTAAGGGACTTGATTAATCAATTGATATTTAAATGCGTTTGGCCATATTTTGAGTGCGGGGCAAGAAAAGGGCTGGAACACTCTGGCAGGAGGTGGTATGCGCGATTGTTCAGGCAAGCGTGTCCGTGCCGCTCTTCTTAGGTCGGAGACTGGCGTCGCCCCTGCCGCAGTGTATCCACCGGCAACTGAAAAAAGCGCGGCACCATGGCGGGCGACAGCTCGTCGCCGCCGTCCGCCATGGCCTGGCGGCCGCTCAGCAGCAGCATCACGTCGCCGTGGCCCAGTTACAATCCGGGGCCGCCGGTCGGCCTTGTCCCAGCAATGATTGAGGCCCGTTTCGCGCACAGCCGCGCTTGCCGTCTGCAGCCCATATAGGGTAAGCACGCTTGCGCCGCTTCCTGCAGGACGGGGAGCGGGTACACGTCCTGGTGTTCGAACATCAATCGCTAGGCCAGACCAAGAAATAGTTTCTATCTGCATATCCGAGCTGGCCCCGGCTTCCAGGCGGCTGCGGTTTTTTTCCGCGCCACGGCCTGCCGCATTGCCTGCGCCACGTATAATTCCGCGCACTATCCACCGCTATTCTTTTTCGACAGGTTCCCATGCCCCAGACTCCCGATTTGCCGCCGGATTGGCACGCGTTTGAAACAGCCTACGACGTCGAGGCAACCTGGTTCAGGCTGGCCAGCGCATCACTGGCGCTGCTGGGCGCGTCCGCTTTCAAGGATCAGGCATTTTCAGCTTTTGCCTTCAACGCCGTATCGTTCCCGTCCATTTCGCTGAGCTTTGACACCGATCCCGGTAACAGGGCGCGCGATTACTATCCTCCTGACTGGTCGAACGAGTGCATGGAAGCCGATGTGCCGGAAATCGGGCAATTGTGGGAGGAGGGCCATGCAAGGATCGAAGGTGCTTTAAGCGAGCTGATCGACGCCGCCGATGACGAGCTGCTCTGCGCCATCGAGGAAGGCTATCTGCACAGCCTCAGGAAAACCATGGTGCGGCTGGAAACGTGTCATGCCTTCGAGCAGATCAAGACGTACGCGCCGTTCTGGACCGTGGTCACGCAAATCGATGCCGATACGGATGAAGAGGAGCGCCTGCTCGAACAGGTGCGCCAAGGCCTTCTGGCGTAAGCGCTATATCAGGGCTTGCCAGGCCCTGACTTCTTCGTCCGTGAGCGCCGGCCCCCAGCCGCCGCGCAGCGCCGCATCGTGCTGCACGTAGTGCTCCAGCCGCGGCACGGCCACGTCATGCCGCACGCAGATGGCCAGCACGGCTTCCAGCTGGCGCCGGCTTGCCGCAAGGTCATCGCCATGCCAGGTACAGGCGCTCGTTTCCAGCACATGCTGCACCAGTGCTTCCAGCGTGCCCAGCAGGTGCCCGGGCATGGCCATGCTTACCTCGTCCGGCCAGGGATCGCCCATGCCCGTCACAGCCAGGGACGCAAAGCCCCGTTCCCAGGCCGCAAAATCCCCAGGTGCAACTTGCGCCAGTTTCCACACGTGAGCGGCGAAGGCGGACAGGGCGGGATGATCCATATCAAAGCGCCGGCAAAAGCGTTGCAGGCAGGTGACGGCAAGGCATTGCCTGGCGATTACGGAGAGCGTATCTATCGATATGTCATGCATAAATAATGGTGTTTCAAAAAAATAACGGCTAGCCTCGGCTGAATGCGCGCCTTGTCAACGCCCTGGCGCACGCTGCTTCAGCTCGAATCATTTCTCAAAGACAATCCAGGACCAGCTTACCCCCGCCTGGCGATTCTGCTGCTGAACGGATGGCGCCTGCGTACTCAACATCAATTTGAGCTGATATTGCATCGCGAGGTTTATTGTTTCATTGGCAGAGACATCAAAGATGCGACGGCCTTCAGGGGCTGGGCCATGCCTCAGGGACATGACGAGTATGGCGCCGGGCTTGAGCAACTTGCTGATATTGTCCATCGCCTCGATCCTTTCTTCCGTTGCCAGATGCATCCAGACGGCCGCGACGACAATAAGGTCATACTTGGCAGGACGCGCTCCTAGCGTGGAAAGAGCGGGGAGGCTGTCGTTCACCCATTCTATGTTGGCCAGGGCATGTGCCTTCATGCCCGCCTCGCGGAAGGCTGCAACGGGCTCAAGCGCGGTCACTTTGTGGCCTGAGCTTGCAAGCCACGCCGCGTCGCCGCCTGTCCCGGCGCCGATGTCGAGCACGGCGCTTGATATCGTCGGCAAGAGATGACTGACGGGCCGGTATTTATCAAGGAATGTAACGTTGTCGTATCGTGCAATGAGCTGCCCTGCGTTTTCTGCATAGCCCTCGGTGCCCGGGACAGTAGATGAGTCCATGGGATCCTGCATTTCCTGCATTATCAGTCGTCTCCTCTGGCAATGTCCATTTCTGCAGTCATAACGGCTTTTCTTCCGCTTGCTGATGCGCTTGCCGCAGCGCCTCCACCGGCAATTGAAAAAAGCGCGGCACCATGGCCGGCGACAGCGCATCGCCGCCGTCCGCCATGGCCAGGCGGCCGCTCAGCAGCAGCATCACGTAGCCGTGGCCCAGCGACCAGCCGGCGCTGGCGGCGGCCTTGTCCCAGCGCGGATCGAGGCCCGCTTCGCGCACGGCCGCGCCTGCCGTCTGCAGCACATACTGAAAGCACGCTTGCGCCGCCTCCTGCAGAGCGGGGAACTGGCGCACGTCCTGGTGTTCGAACATCAGCCGGTAGTGGGCTGGCGCGGCCAGGGCGAATTCGATGTATTGCTGGCCCAGCAATTGAAAGCGCTGTTCGGCGGGCAAGCTGCCCGGCGGCGGCAGCTGCGTTTCCCATTTCTGTATCAGGCTGGCGAAGCCGGCCGCCGCCACCTCGGCCAGCAGGGCTTCCTTGCTGGGGAAGTGGCGGTACACGGCGGCGACCGAGACGCCCACCGTGCGCGCCAGTTCGCGCAGCGACAGGGCGGCGTCGTGCTGCTGCGCCAGTTGCGCGATGGTGGCGGCGACCAGGGTGTCGCGCAGGTTGCCGTGATGGTAAGTGGTCATTGCTGTTGTCATCGCATGTTATCGCTGTTCACATTGTCGTGTATGATGGGCATGTTATCACTGAAAACATGGAGAGCACATGCATGAGATGAACATTGCCGTCCGCACCGTGGACTTGCCGCCAGGCGCCAGCATCGCCCCCTTGTATCCCGGCAGCAACCTGGCCGACGCGTATGCCGTCGATTTGCCCACCGCGCAGGCGCGCCAGATGGACATGCAGAGCCTGGCGCGCCAGCTGCTGGGCAAGCAGCCGGGCTGGGTGCGCAAGCTGATGCTGGTGCGCGACGCCATCGTGGCGCGTTTCGGCATCCGGACGGCAAAACAGATGGAAGCGCGGCCCGGCAAGCGCATCGGCATCTTCCGCATCTATGCCGTCAGCGACGACGAGATCATCCTGGGCGAGGATGACAGCCACCTCGATTTCCGCCTGTCCGTGCTGCGCAACCGCGACGCGGGGCGCCATGGCAGCGTCACCGTCTCCAGCGTCGTGCATTGCCATAACCGGGTGGGGCGTGCCTACATCCTGCTGATCCGGCCGTTTCACAAGCTGATCGTGCGGCATTCGCTGGCGCGCGCGGCCAGGGCAGGCTTCGCCTGAGACGGGGAGGGGGCGGACGGCAAGGGCAATCTTGCTTATTCATGGCCGGTATTGCATACTGCACCACCAGCCTCATCACGATTCCCATGAACGATACGCTTCTCCTGCTGGGTTTTGCCACCACGCCGCTTGAACTGATTTCCTTTGTCCTGGCACTGACAACCGTTGCGCTGAACATCCGCCAGAATCACTGGGCGTGGCTGTTCGCCATCATTTCCTCGGCCGCCTACGGTTTCGTGTTTTTCGAATCGCGCCTGTATGGCGACATGGCCTTGCAACTGCTGTTCATCAGCGTCTCGTTCTGGGGCTGGTACCAGTGGCTGCACCCGGCCAGCGGCGGCAAGACCCTGCCCGTCACGCGCCTCGATGGACGCGGCTGGCTGGCCTGTGCCGCTGGCTGGCTGGTGGGTTTCCTGCTCATCGCCTGGCTGCTGACGACGACGGACACGGACGTGCCCCATGCGGATGGTTTCCTCACTGCAGGCAGCCTGGTGGGGCAGTTCCTGCTGTCGCGCAAGAAGCTGGAAAACTGGATCGCCTGGATCGTCGTCGACGTGCTGTATGTGTGGCTGTATGTGCACAAGGGCCTGACCCTGACGGCCGTGCTGTACGCCTTCTTCGTGGTGATGGCTGTCATCGGCTTGCTGGCATGGAAAAAGTCGGCTCCGGCCGCGCCTGGCGCCATGGTCCTCAAGTGATGGAACACTGCGTGCGCGTGGCGATCCTGGGCGCGGAATCGTCGGGCAAGTCGACCCTGGCGGCCGCCCTGGCCGAGCGCTACGGCACCGTCTGGGTGCCCGAGTACTTGCGTGAATTCGTCGAAACGCAGGGCAGGGTGCCCGTTGCCAGCGACCAGTATGGCATTGCGCGAACGCAAATCGAACGCGAAGCGGCCGCTGCCGCGCAAGCGCGTCACTTCCTGTTTTGCGACACCACGCCCGTGATGACGGTGGTCTACAGCCGCCATTACTTTCACGGCGCCGATGCCCCGCTGGCGGCGCTGGCCGATGCCGCGCACTACGATTTGACCCTGGTGACGGCGCCCGACAGCCCCTGGGTGGCCGATGGCTTGCAGCGCGAGTCCGAAGCCGTGCGCCAGCTGATCTACCGCTACCTGCTCGACGAGCTCGACGCGCGCGGCATCGCCTACCACGTGCTGCACGACAGCCTGGAAGCGCGCCTGGAACAGGCGGCGCCTTTGCTGCGGCAGGCGCTTGCTGGGGCGCCTGCCATTTCCTTTCCCTACAACGCCTAACAAAACCGTAGCGAGCGGCAGCGAGTTGTGGCCGAGAAGCGGAGCTGTGCGAATGCACAGTGAGCATCGGAAGCCGCAAATCGCGACGCGCAGTAGGTTTGGTTAGGTGTTTAAAAGTCGAACTGCGCCGAGACTTTAAAGGTGCGGCTGGCGCCCGGATACAGGTAACCGTCCGATTCCGGCGTCACGTCGCGCCAGTAGAACTTGTCGGCCACGTTGTTGACGGCGGCGCGCAGCACGGCGCGCGTGCCGGCGATGCGCGTGGCGTAAGCGGCGCCCAGGTTGAACACGTGGTACGACGGCACGAAGGTTGTGTTGTTGTACTCAAACGCTTTCTTGCCCGCATATTCCCAGCTGCCATTCACGCTCAGGCCCGCCACCTGTTGCACGGCATAGTCCGCATGCACGGCCGCCTTGAAGGCGGGCACGTTGGGTACGCGCTTGCCGTCGAGGTCCGCATTGCCCGTGCCCGACTGCTGGCTGTTCAGGGCCGTCACGGAGGCGCCCAGGCTCAGGCTGGACGATGCCTTGCCCTGGGCCGACAATTCCAGGCCGCGGTGCTGGGCCTGGCCTTCGCGCACGAAGTAGCCGGCCGTGTTCTGGAATTCCAGGCCCTTGCGGATCTGGAACAGGCTGGCCGCCAGCATGAAGTCCGGCGTCACATCCATCTTGGCACCGAATTCGATCTGCTTCGAGCGGCTCGGTGACAGTTCTTCATTGGCATTCATCGCCTTGCGGTCGGCCGTGCCGCCATGTTCCATGCCCTGCGAATAGGCCGCATACACGGACACATTGTCGAGCGGGGTATAGACGAGCGATACATTCGGCAGCAGGAAATCGTGCTTGGCGCGGATTTCCGTGTCGGCCTTCAGCACATACTGGTAGCCATCGACATTGATATGGCGCAAGCCGCCATGCAGTTTCCAGTTCGGCGCCAGGCTGACGATATCCTGCACGAAGACGGAGTTTTCCGTATCCTTGCGCACCAGGCGCACGGGGCCCGTGACGCCGGGCGACGTGCCGACGATCTGCGGCTGGTAGATGTTGCTCACGCCCACCCAGTCGTACACGTACAGGCCGGCGCGGTCCTTGCGGCGGAAGGTCGAGACGCCGGCCGTGAAGTCATGGCGCAGGGAACCGGTGGCGAACTTGCCCTGGATCATGGCTTGCGCGCTCAGCGGTTTTTTCGTCTCGCCCAGGCTGCGGTAGTCATACACGTCGTAATCGCCATTGCCGCAGAAGCCGGGGTACAGGTCCTGTCCGCTGCAGCCGTACGGGAAGGCCGTGTAGTCGTCGCGCTTGAACGAGTGCTGGTTGGCCGACAGGGTGGCGTGCCAGTCGTCATTGAAGGCGTACTGGAAGCGCAGGCCGATATTGCTGGTGACGGTTTCCACGGGGCGCGTCCACGGCTGCAGGTTGAGCATGGCGTCGGCGCTGATGCCGGTTGGCAAGGTTTTATTGTTCAGCAGCTGGAAACCGGGCGCCGTGGCCTGCGCCTTGTCCTGGTAGTCGGCGTCGAGCTGCAGCAGCGCTTGCGGCGAAATCTGCCAGTCGAAGGCGCCGGAAATGAACTTGCGGTTGCCGTCGGCGCCCTTGATGTAGGAGCGCAGGCGCTCGGCCGCCACGTTGACGCGGTAGCCGAAGCGCGTGTCCTCCAGGCGGCCGCCCAGGTCGACGGCGCCGTACAGGGTGCCCCGCTCGCGCGTTTCCACGGTCACGGTGCGCAGCGGTGCGGCGGTGGGGCGCTTGACGATGAAGTCGATCACGCCGCCCGGCGCGGCCACGCCTGCCTGCAAGCCGGCCAGGCCTTTCAGCACTTCGATGCGTTCCTTGTTTTCCAGCGGAATTTGCGTGTCGCCAGGAATGGCCACGCCATCCTTGCGGTAGCTGGAATTGTTGTCGAGCTTGAAGCCGCGGATCGTAAACTGTTCCGCATAGCCGACGGCGTTGTAGGCATCGTTGATGCTGGCGTCGAGCTTGACGGCATCGCTGAGATTGCGGATCTGCAAGTCCTGCATGTCTTTCTGCGAAATGACGGTGACGGACGCGGGCGTCTGCAGCAGCGGCGCATCGCTGAAACCGCCCACGGAGGCGCGCTTGGCGGCCGGCGCCTTGCTGGCCGTGACGACGACTTCGGCCATGCTTTGCGCCTGCGGGTCGGCGGCTTCGGTGGTGTCATTCGCGGCGAAGGCAGGCGCGGCAAACGCGTGCAGGATGGCCAGTGTCAGGACGGAAACGGATAAATTCGGTGTGGACATAGATTGCTCGTGGTTCAAGCCGTCTCGGGAAAGAGCACGGCAGGCTGCTTGTTCGGCTGGCGCCAACGCAGGAGCTATCAAAGGAGGGAGGTACTTTGCGCTTTCCTTCGCTGGCATTATCCAGATCAGGTACGAAGGGTATCTCTCACCCGGATGACTGCTCCAGGACCCCTAGCGAAATGACAGCTTAGCATGAAGCACGGCCGGCTGTCCCCCCTGGCCGACCGTTTTACAACAGTGTCGACGAAATCTACAGACTCAGTTCCAGCACCTTGCGGCTGACGGCGGGCGTGATGTCGCGCTGTTCGCCCAGCGCCGTCATGCCGTGCGCTTCCAGGGCGGACACGACGGCGTCCACGCTGGCATGGTTCAGGCCGTAATCGGCCAGGCGCGTCTTGACGCCCATGTGGCGGAAGAAGAATTCCGTGCGCGCGATGGCAGCCTCGATGCGGCCGTCTTCGTCGCCGCCATCGAGGCCCCACACGCGGGCCGCGTATTGCAGCAGCTTGGCGCGCTTGGCCTGCTTGCGCACGCGCAACATGCTGGGCAGGATGATGGCCAGCGTCTGCGCATGATCAAGTTCATACAGGGCCGTCAATTCGTGGCCGATGGCATGCGTGGACCAGTCCTGCGGCACGCCCACGCCGATCAGGCCGTTCAAGGCCAGGGTGGCGCTCCACATCACGTTGGCGCGCACGTCGTAGTCGTCCGGGTGCGACAGGGCTTTCGGGCCTTCCTCGATCAGGGTCAATAAAATGCCTTCGGCGAAGCGGTCCTGCACGGACGCGTTCACGGGATAGGTCAGATACTGCTCCATCACATGCGCAAACGCATCGACGACGCCATTGCCCACCTGGCGCAGCGGCAAGGTGAACGTCTTCGACGGGTCCAGCACGGAAAATTTAGGATACACCTTGCGGCTCATGAACGAGCGCTTTTCCTGCGTGGCCTTGCGCGTGATCACGGCCGAGCCATTCATTTCGGAACCCGTGGCCGGTAACGTCAAAACGGTGCCGAAGGGCAGGGCGGCTTCGACGATCTTGCCGCCCTTCGCCAGGATGTCCCACGCCTCGCCCTCGTGCAGGGCGGCGGCGGCGATGAACTTGGTGCCATCGACCACGGAGCCGCCGCCGACGGCCAGCAGGAAATCGATGCGCTCGCTTTTCACCATGGCCACGGCCTGCATCAGGGTTTCATAGCTGGGATTCGGTTCGATGCCGGCAAATTCCAGCACCGTGTGGCCGGCCAGCGCCGCCCTGACTTCATCGTAGACGCCGTTCTGCTTGATGCTGCCGCCGCCGTAGGTCATCAGGACCCGCGCCTGGGGCGGGATCAGGCCGGCGATGGCGGCGATCTGCCCCTGGCCGAAGAGGATTTGCGTCGGATTGTAGAAATCGAAATTGAACATGGGGCTCCCGCTGCCGAGGTTGAGGCTGTTGCCGAGCCATGATTATGGCCGAACGGGTGGAATCGTGTCGTGGACGCTTGAGCTTTTCGTCCGCGCGGTGGAGAATGCAGCCGATGTCACCACCACGCGAAAAGGAATGCGCATGACCACCGTCCCACTGGAAGAATCCGGCTTGCCGGCCACCGCGCTCGACATGCACCGCGCCATCGGCGCCACCATCGCCGCGCTGCAGGCGCTGGACTTGAACAGCCAGCGTTTCGAGGCGTGCACCGACCCCGAACTGCGCCGCGTGCTGGCGCATGCGGGCGACACCAGCCGCAAGGAAGCGGCCATGCTGCTCGAATGGATGCGCCGCCGCGACGCGCGCCTGGATACGGCCATGAAGGAAGCGCTGTTCAAGGCGGGGCCGATTGTTGCCCAGTATCACTATGACGAGAAAATATTGTAACTATTGGTTTGTTGTTGTGGCGTACCATGCGCCACATGGCCTTTGCTTCGCGTAGACTGTGCCCCGAACACGATTTTGGGGGAGTTTGCAGAAATGAAATCATTACCATACCGAGAAGGCAGCTGGTTTGCCGTGCCCCTGCCGGGCGGCGGTTATGCCGTCGGCGTGGTGGCGCGCAGGGCGCCTGCCGGGCGCATCATGCTGGCGTATATGTTCGGGCCGAAGCGCGACACTTTGCCCACACTGGAAGAGCTGGAAGGCTTGCGGCCGGAACAGGCCGTGCGCCGCCTGCGCACGGGCGACATGGCCCTGCTCAACGAGCGCTGGCCCCTGCTGGGCGACAGCCTCCACTGGGAGCGTGATGCCTGGCCCATGCCGGCCTTTATCCGCCGCAATGAATCCCTGCAGCGCGCCTGGCGCGCCAGCTATGCGGACGCCGATCCTGCCAAGCTGAACCGCGAGGAATCGATTCCCTTCGATACGCCGGGCATGGAAAGCGATTCCCTGTACGGTTACGGGGCGACGGAATTGCTGATGAATAAATTGCTGACGCCGGAGCAGGCGTCGGTTTGAACAGCAGGGAACGGCACGCCCGTGCCGTTCGTTTCCGCCGCTTAGCCCGCTTAAGCCGCCGGCAAGCTGATCTGAAACGCCAGTCCGCCGCCTTCGCGGTTGCGCACCTGCAATTCGGCGCCGTGGCGCAGCAGCACGCGGTCGACGATGGCCAGGCCCAGGCCGGCGCCGTTGGCTTGCCCGCGCGCCGTGTCGAGGCGGGTGAACGGTTTCATCAATTGCTCGATCTTTTCCGCCGGCACGCCCGTGCCATGGTCCTGCACTTCGATGATGACCTTTTTCGCCCCGTGGCTGGTGCGCACGTGGCAGGCGATGTCGATTTCCGTCACGTCGCTGCCCGGCGTCTTGCCATAGCGGCGCGCATTCTCGATCAGGTTGTTCAGCACGCGGCGCAAGTCGGTGGGGTTGCCCATCGCGTGCGCGCCATCGGCGATGGTGGCGTTGAGCTTCACGTCCGGCAGGCGCATCGCCTCGCGTGTCATGTCGTTGAGCAAGCCGCTCAGGTCGACATCGGTAAAGCTCGACGCTTCCGTCGGCTTGGCGTAGTCGAGGAACTGGCCGATGATGGCGTCCATCTGTCCGATATCGGACTGGATGCCCTCGCGCGCCTCGTCCGACAGGTTGGCCATTTCCACTTCCAGCTGCATGCGCGCCAGCGGCGTGCGCAAGTCGTGCGAAATGCCGGCCAAAATCACGGCGCGGTCCGATTCCACCTGTTTCAGATCATCAACCATCTGGTTGAAGCTGCGGTTCGCCTCGATGATCTCGATCGGGCCCTTTTCCGGCAGCGGCGCCGGCTGCTTGCCCTTGGCGATGTCGCGCGCGGCCGCCGTCAGGCGCGACAGCGGCAGATTGATCAGGCTGGAAATGATGGCCGCGCCCAGCAGGGACAGCAGCGATACCAGGCTGGCCCAACCCAGCCACTGGAAGCCCGTCAGGCCGCGCAGGCGCTCGCGGTCCAGCATCAGCCAGTATTCGTCGTCGTCGATCTTGAAGCTGACCCAGAAGCCGGCCACGCCGTTGACGCGCGCGGAAAAGCGCGTGTCCTTGCCCAGCTTGGCTTTCACCTGCGCCTCGATCTCGGGCATCAGGTAATTGTCGGGCGGCGGCTCGATGCGGTCGTCCTCTTCCAGCGAGAAGATGCGGATGCCTTCATTGCTGACGAGGTCGAACAGCAGCTCGCGGCGCAGCTCGGGCGCCGAGTGCGTCAGGGCCGCATGCGTGATGGTGACGACGGAAATGATCTGGGCGGAAATCTGCTGCGCCTGCGGCTCGCGCTGGATGACGGAAATCATGCCGATCCAGGTGATCATGCTGACCGTGGTCAAGGTGCCGAGCAGCAAAAAGGTGCGCCAGAACAGGCCGCTTTTCAGCCGCGCCAGGCTGATATCGGGAACAAGCTTCATCATGCCTCGCCAGCGATCAGCGCGGCTGTCCGTCCGGAATGAAGACGTAGCCGAGGCCCCACACGGTCTGGATGAACAGCGGGCTCGACGGATCGGGTTCGATCAGCTTGCGCAGGCGCGAAATCTGCACGTCCAGGCTGCGGTCGAACACTTCGTATTCGCGTCCGCGTGCCAGTTCCATGAGTTTCTCGCGCGACAGCGGCTGGCGCGCATGGCGGGCAAACACTTTCAGCACGGAAAACTCGCCCGTGGTCAGGGGCACCGTTTCGCCATTCTTTTTCAGCGTACGCGTGCCCAGGTCCAGCACGAAGTCGCCGAATTCGAAGGTTTGCGGCGTTTCCGACGGCGCGCCCGGGATTTCATCGGGACCCTTGCGGCGCAGCACGGCGCCGATGCGGGCCACCAGCTCGCGCGGGTTGAACGGCTTCGGCAGGTAGTCGTCGGCACCCATTTCCAGGCCCACGATGCGGTCCACGTCCTCGCCCTTGGCCGTCAGCATGATGATCGGCGTCTGGTCGCCCGCGCCGCGCAGGCGGCGGCAGATCGACAGGCCGTCTTCGCCGGGCAGCATCAGGTCGAGCACCAGCAGGTCGTAGCGTTCGCGCAGCCACAGCTTGTTCATGGCCGTCGCGCTCTCTGCCGTGAAGACATTGAAGCCCTGTTCGGTCAGGTAGCGCCGCAGCAGGTCGCGCAGGCGCACATCGTCATCGACCACCATGATCTTTGCCTGGTGGCCGTGGATCGATTGCGTTGTTGTATTGCTGCCGGTAGTGGAGGTTGTGGTCATTTAGGGTGTCGTGTTATCTTATATTAGTTGCTATAGTAACGCCTCGCGCGGCGTCGGCAAGGGGCTGTGGCGACCCATTACAAAGTGTTACAAACTTTACCCAATTACTCTTACTGCACCGTGTAAAGCATCATACACTGGGGCCACAGTGGAAATCAGCTTTAAGTTTATACGGCATTGCGGAAGAGGAACTCAATGAATATCTTTACTAAAAAAATTCACGCCGCTCCCAGCGCAGCTATCGCCGCACGTACGACTGTGCTGTCCGCATTTGCCGTTTGTTCCGTGTTGGCCGCCAGCCTGGCGCTGGCGCAAAACCAGCCGCCGCCACGCCGTGACGACCAGCAGCAAATGCAGGCCCAGCGGTACGAACAGGTACAGCGCAGCAATAGCAATGATACGCGACTGCGCGAACAGCGTGACGCACGCAGTTTCGACACGCGCGCCGAAGAGCAGCGCCGCGCCAACGAAGGCGCCGACGCTTCGCGCCGCACGGGCCGCATGACGCCCGACGAGCGCCGCGACCTGCGCCGCCAGATCAACGAAGTGGGCCAGGACATTTACTCCAACCCGCCGCGCCGCTAGGCATCGCACCCTCCCATCCCACAGGGCCATCTCGCAAGACATGGCCCTGTTGGCATCTGGCCGCCCGCATTGTTGCCCAGTCAGGCACAGCGCCACGCCCCGTGATATTGTTCTAGTGCACTGAGACAATTCTCTGAATGTGTTGCTGGGGGAGGCAAGTGGTGAGCGACGACGACACGCCCGTTCCTGATGCGGTGCCCGCAGGCGGCCTGCCGCATGGCCTCGTCCAGCGCGACGAGGGCGTGTGCCTCGACCTGTCGCTGGCGCCCGCGCAGCTGCGCGCCGCCGTCGACCAGCTGTTCCAGGCGGGGCAGCTGCTGGCCGGCCTCGATTACGGTTTGTTCCTGCTGACCCTGTTCCATGCCCCCACGCCCCGCGCCGCGCCCAAGGGCGACGCCTTGCTGCGCATCGCCGCCCGCGCGGCGCCATTCCCGCCCCCGCGCCGCGCCCTGTATAAACAGGTCAAGATCCGCGGCGACAGCGCCGAGTTTTACTTTGAAGCCTTGCTTCCCGACGCGGATGGCCAGGTGCCGGCCCGGCGCGAATTTGACGAGCTGGTGGCCGACCTGTGGGGCAAGGGCGTGCACTACGGCATCGATAGTGCGGCCGTGCGCGCCATTCTCGGCAGCGGCAAGGCCGAGCGCATCACGGTGGCGCGGGCGCTGGCGCCGCAGCCGGGGCGCGACGCCCAGCTGGTCGAAGTGTCGCAAGGCATCCACCGCGACGATGCGCCGCGCGAACGTCCCGATGGCCGGCTCGACCTGCTCAGCTTCAAGAACCGCTTTCCGCAAGTGAAAAAACATGCGCGCCTGCTGCGCCTGCTGCCATCGTTCCCCGGCTTGCCCGGCTACGACCTGGCCGGCACGCTGCTGCCGCCGCCCGCGCCGCTGGAACTGGACCTGGCGGCGGTGGCCGGCGTGGGCACGGCGGTCGAGCGCTTCAGCGACGGCGAGTTCGTCGTGGCCACGCAGGATGGCTACGTGAATGTCGATGAGAGCGGCAAGATTTCCATCGAAAACAGGATCGTCAGCCGCGAAGGCGTCAGCAGCCGCACCACGGGCAACCTCAAGCTGCGCGCCGCCTACGAGGAGTATGGCGAAGTGCAGGAGCAGCGCCAGCTCGACGGCAGCGACATCACCATCCATGGCGACGTGTACGGCCATCTGCACTCGCATGGCGGACTGATATGGCTACAGCGCAACCTGGTGGGCGGCACGGCGTTCAATGAACACGGCGACGTGCGCGTCGAGGGCGTCGCTTCCGGTTCCGTGCTGCAGGCGCTGAGCGGCGAAGTCCACGTGAAGCGCGCGGAAAGCTGCGTCATCGCCGGCACGCGCGTGGTGATCGACAGTGCCAGCAATTGCGAAATCATCGCCGACGAGGTCGTCATTGAACTGGCCGAAGGCTGCGCCGTGGCGGCGCGCACCATCCGCATCGGCAGCGCCGGCCCGCGCAAGCAGGTGGAGATGCTGCTGTTCCCGCTGGTGCCCGACTTGAGCGCCCTGGAGCAAAAGATTGCGGAAAGCCTGGCGAAGGCCGCGCAGTACCAGCAGGTACAGCACAAGCGCCAGCAGGAAATCGATGCCATTGCGCAATTGCCGGAAGTGCGCAACTACCTGACCCTGGCGGGCCAGCTGCGGCGCGGCGAATTGCAGTTGCAGCCAACGCAACAGTTGCAGTACGACAAGCTGGCCGCGCGCATCGCTCCCGTCCTGAAAGAGGTGGCGCGGCTGCGCGTGGAAGTGAAACAGTCGGAAATCCTGCACGCGCAGATGCTGGCCCTGGTGGAGCAACTGCGCCAGGAGCGGCAGGCAACGGCCGGCCAGTCGCGCTGCACCCTGGGCCTGGTCGATGGCGAGACGACGGTGCGCGCCCTGGTCGTGCCGCCCGGACCGGCCAAGGTCTACGACCGGCCGCCGAAGGAGATCAAGGCCTTGCTGCGCAGCGCCACGCCGGCCACGCAAGCCGTGTTTGCGGACAGCACAGGCAGCCTGGACTGGACGTATGCGCCGCCGCCTTAAAATGCCAGACCAAACCGTCGCGAGCGGCAACGAGTTGTGGCGGAGAAGCGCAGCTGTGCGACTGCACAGTGAGCATCGCAGGCCGCAAATCGCGACGCGCTGCAGGTTGGGGCAGGCATTTAGTCGATCACCTTGCCGCGCGACTGTTTCAGCACGCTGTGCGTGCTCTTGCTGTCGAGGCGGCGCCGCTGCGAGCTGCGCGTGGGCTTGGTGGCACGCCGCACGGCGGGCAGGAAGGTCACGCTGTCGATGATTTCCTGCAAGCGCCGCAAGGCTTCTTCCTTGTTCTGCTCCTGGCTGCGCGACTGCTGCGCCTTGAGCACCAGCACGCCATCCTTGCTGATGCGGCTGTCGCGCAGGGCCAGCAGGCGTTCCTTGTACGCTTCCGGCAGCGACGAGGCGGCGATGGGGAAGCGCAGATGGATGGCGCTGGACACCTTGTTGACGTTCTGCCCGCCCGGGCCCTGGGCGCGGATGGCGGAAAATTCAACTTCAGCGGGATTGACGAGGTGTTGCATGGCCTGCCTGTGGGGAAACGATGCAGCTATTGTAAGGGAAGTTGGCTGCGCCGGCGCAAGGCCGGGGCGGCCAGTCGATGATGTCTTCCGGGAAAGTTGATGTTTCTCAACGCCGGGTGCGGCGATGCTGGTTAGCATGGGGCCAACGTTGCGCCACTGCGCATCCTGGCAGCGCTTACCGGATGAAAGGAACACCATGCAGCCGACGACCACGCCTGGCGCCGCAACGGCCCAATACTTGAGTTTCCGGCTGGGCGGCCTGGAATACGGCCTCGATTACCGCTGCGTGCGGGAATTGCGTCCGCTGAAGGAGCTCGACCGTTTTTCTTCGGAAGGGGAAGTGCTGCACAGCGTGGCCGTCTCGCGCGGCGTGATCATTCCCATCGTCGACATGCGCGCCGCGTTCGGCAGCGCCCACGGCGCGCCGGACCCCGCCACCGACGTGATCATCTTGCAGCTGAGCAATGGCGTGATGGGCATGGTGGTCGATGGCGTCACCGACATCGTCAGCCTGGCACCCGCCGACATCGCCGCCGTGCCCGGCCTGGGCGAGGCGGAAGCCGATTATCTGCTGGGCCTGGGCACGGTGGCGGGACGTCGGTTGATCCTCGTCGACATCGACCGCCTGATGGCGATCCGCAGCCCGAGTCCCATGCAGGTAGCCTGAAAAAAAAGACGACCCGGAGGTCGTCTTTTGTCGCTGCTTGATTAACCGAGTTTTTCCAGCTGATCCTGCAGATCGAGCCACTCCGCTTCCAGCTGCGCCAGGTCCTTGGTGAAGAAGGTCTGGTCGGCCAGCAACTGTTTCAGCTTGGCTTTGTTGGCGGCGTCATAGATGGTCGGCTCGCCCAGCTTGGCATCGGTTTCCGCCTTTTGCGCGTTGCGCTTGGCGATCTGCTCTTCCTGGCGCTTGATCTTGTTTTCGATCGGCTTGCGCAGGGCGGCCGTTTTCTGGCGCTCTTCCGCTTCCTTGCGCTTGTCGCGCACGGGCGCGGCAGGGGCGGCGGCCGGCGCGGGTACGGACGACGTTACCGGGAAATCGGTCTTGTTGGCCTTGCCGGCGGCCGGCAGCACATCGGTACCCTTGCCCAGCTTGGTCTTGAAGAGCCAGTCCTTGTAGTCGTCCAGGTCGCCGTCGAACGGCTGCAGCTTGCCGTCGGCGACGATGATGAATTCGTCCGTGGTGGCGCGCAGCAAATGGCGATCATGGGAAACGACGACCAGGGTGCCTTCGAACTGCGCCAGCGCTTCCGTCAGCGCTTCGCGCGTTTCCAGATCCAGGTGGTTGGTCGGCTCATCGAGCAGCAGCAGGTTCGGACGCTGCCAGACGATCAGGGCCAGTGCCAGGCGGGCTTTTTCGCCGCCCGAGAACGGGGCGATGGAAGCGGTGACCATGTTGCCGGGGAAGTTGAAGCCGCCCAGGAAGTTGCGCAATTCCTGCTCGCGCACGGTCGGCGCGATCTTCGCCAGATGCCACAGCGGCGATTCGTCGTGGCGCAGCATTTCCACCTGGTGCTGGGCGAAGTAGCCGATGTTCAGGCCCTTGCCCATGGTGGCGTCGCCCGTCAGCGGCATCAGTTCGCCGGCGATGGTCTTGATCAGGGTCGATTTGCCGGCGCCGTTCTGGCCCAGCAAGCCGATGCGCTGGCCGATCTGCAGCGAAAACTTGATGCCGTTGACGATGGTCTTGTGCGTGATTTCGCCCGTCGCTTCGTTTTCGATCTTGTAGCCCGCATCGACGTCTTCCATCACCAGCAGCGGGTTCGGGGCCGACAGCGGCTCGCGGAATTCGAACGAGAATTCGGCGGCGGCGCGCAACGGCGCCAGTTCTTCCATCTTCGCCAGCGCCTTCATGCGGCTTTGCGCCTGGCGGGCTTTCGAGGCTTGCGCCTTGAAGCGGTTCACGAACGATTCCAGATGGGCACGCTTGCGCTGCTGCTTTTCCAGCGCGCCGGCGGCCAGGATCATCTGCGCCGCGCGCTGACGCTCGAAGCTCGAGTAGTTGCCCGAATAGCGTTTCAGCTTGCGCTCGTCGATATGCACGACCACGTTGACCACTTCGTCGAGGAAGTCGCGGTCATGGGAGATGATCAGCAGGGTGCCGGCGTAGCGCTTGAGCCAGTCTTCCAGCCAGATGATGGCGTCCAGATCCAGGTGGTTGGTCGGTTCATCGAGCAGCAGCAGGTCGGACGGGCACATCAGCGCTTGCGCCAGGTTCAAGCGCATGCGCCAGCCGCCGGAAAAACTCGCCACCGGCTGCTGCATCTGGTCCAGGGTAAAGCCCAGGCCCAGCAGCAATTGCTCGCCGCGCGACTGCACGGTATACGCATCGGCATCGGCCATGGCGCTGTAGATCTCGCCGATGGCGATGCCGTTTTCCGACGTGGCCGGTTCCGATTCCAGGCGCGCCAGTTCCGCTTCCAGTTTGCGCAGGGTCACGTCGCCGTCGATGGCGTAGTCGAGCGCGGCACGGTCCAGCGGCGGCGTTTCCTGCGCCACGTAAGCCACGCGCCATTTGGCCGGGAAATCGATTTCGCCCTGGTCAGGGTGCAATTCGCCACGCATCATGGCGAACAGGCTCGATTTGCCCGCGCCATTGGCGCCGATCAGGCCGATCTTGTCGCCCGGATTGAGGGTGACATCGACTTGTTCGAGCAACGGTTTGATGCCGCGCATCAGGCTTACTTGTAGGAAACGTATCATTATTTTCTTTGTGTTGTAAATTAAGGCGCTGCGCGCTTACGCCAGCTTCAGCTGCTCGGCCGTCAGCAGGAAGACCATGTCGTCGCCGGCGCTCGTCGTCAGCCAGGTCAGGCCCAGCTCGCCGAAGGCCGCTTCCGCATATTCGCGTTCGTTGCCGATTTCAATCATCAGGATGCCGTCGTCCGTCAGGCGCTCGGCCGCGCCGGCGATGATCTTGCGCACCAGGTCCATGCCGTCGCTGCCGCCGTCGAGGGCGATCTGCGGTTCGGCCAGGTATTCCTGGGGCAGGGCGCCCATCGACGCGGAATTCACGTACGGCGGGTTGCTGATGATCAAATCATATTTCTTGGCCGGCACGTTCGTGTACAGGTCCGATTCGATCAGGTTCACGCGGTCCTGCAGCTTGTACGTGTCGACGTTGCGCTTGGCCACGGCCAGCGCGTCGGCGGAAATGTCCACGGCGTCGACGCTGGCGTTCGGGAAGGCGTCGGCCATCATGATCGACAGGCAGCCCGAACCGGTGCACAGTTCCAGGATGTTTTCCACGGCTTCCGGTTCCGCCACCCATGGCGAGAAGTATTCAGGGATCAGCTCGGCGATGAAGGAGCGGGGCACGATCACGCGCTCGTCCACGTAGAAGTTATACGTGCCCAGCCAGCCTTCCTTGGTGATGTAGGCGGCCGGCACGCGGTCGATGCTGCGGCGGTCGATGACGGTCATGACGCTGGCCACTTCCGACGGCAGCAATTTGGCGTCGAGAAACGGTTCGAGCTTGTCGAGCGGCAACTTCAACGTGTGCAGGATCAGATAGGCGGCTTCGTCGAACGCTTCGGCGCTGCCGTGGCCGAAAAACAGCTTGGCGGTATTAAAACGGGTAACGGCGTAGCGCAGCAGGTCGCGTGGCGTGGAAAACGGGTTCGGGGTCATGGCATTCTCGAAAAGACGGTGTTCTGGCCCGCCGTGACGGGCCTCGGTATTCTGGTTCAGACGGGCAGCAAATGCTCCAGCGTGCGCCGGTAAATATTCTTCAGGGGATCGATGTGGCGCAGTTCGATGTGCTCGTCGATCTTGTGAATACTGGCATTGGGCGGCCCGAATTCTATCACTTGGGGGCAGATTTGCGCGATAAACCGGCCATCCGAGGTGCCGCCCGTGGTCGACAGCTCCGTCGCGATGCCCGTTTCTTCCAGGATGGCGGAGGACAGCGCATCGGAGAGGGTGCCGCGCGGCGTGAGGAAGGGCAGGCCGCTCAGGGTCCATTGCAAATCGTATTGCAAGTCATGCTTGTCAAGGATGGCGTGGACCCGTTCCTGCAGGCTTTCCGCCGTGCTGGCCGTGGAAAAGCGGAAATTGAAGTCGATCACCATGTCGCCCGGAATCACGTTGTTGGCGCCCGTGCCCGCATTGATGTTGGACATTTGCCACGACGTCGGCAGGTAATACTCGTTGCCGGCGTCCCATTTTTCCTCGACCAGGTCGGCCAGCGCCTGCGCCGCTTCGTGGATCGGGTTTTTCGCCAGGTGCGGGTAGGCGATATGCCCTTGCACGCCCTTGATCGTCAAGCGGCCCGACAGCGAACCGCGGCGGCCGTTCTTGATCATGTCGCCCAGCTGCGCGCTCGAGGTCGGTTCGCCCACCAGGCAATAGTCGATCTGCTCGCCGCGCTCCTTTAACTTGTCGCAGACGATGACGGTGCCGTCCGTGGCCGGGCCTTCCTCGTCGCTGGTGATCAAAAAGGCAATCGAGCCAGTATGCTCTGGTGTGGCGGCAATAAATTCCTCGCAAGCCACCACCATGGCGGCGATCGAGGTCTTCATGTCGGCCGCGCCACGGCCGTACAGCTTGTCGTCGCGGTGCGTGGGAATGAACGGTTCCGAGCGCCATTGCTCGACGGGGCCGGTGGGCACCACGTCCGTATGGCCGGCAAAGACGAACACGGGCGAGCTCAATCCCCGGCGTGCCCACAGATTGGTGACGTCGTTCGACTGGATCGTCTCGCAGACAAAGCCCAGCGGCGTGAGGATATCGATCAGGTGCTGCTGGCAGCCCTTGTCATCGGGCGTGACCGAGGACAGGGCGATCAGTTTTTCGGTCAGGGCGAGGGTTTTGGAGGTGGTCATGGTGTGGAGCGGGGTCGTACCCTTGGGACTCGGCGTCCCCGTACGACCCCAGCCTTGCAGGTGTCGGGTTTAAACTGAAAAAATGGCTGAATACTGCGCATCGGAAAACGCCACGCTATACTTTCCATCCTTGTCCAGCACGGGGCGCTTGATGATGGATGGGTTTTCCAGCATCAGGTCCAGGGCGCTGGCCGCGTCCGTGATCGACGCTTTGCGCTCGTCGGACAGGGCGCGCCAGGTCGTGCCTTTCTTGTTGACCAGCACATCCCACGGCAATTGCTGCAGCCACGCCTCGACGGCGGCGCGTTCCAGGCCCTGCTTCTTGAAGTCGTGGAAGGTGAAATCGAGTTGCTGCGCGGCCAGCCAGGTGCGGGCCTTTTTGACGGTATCGCAATTGGGGATACCGTAGAGTGTAATGGTCGTCATGGTAGGGCTAAGGGGAATGAATGCGGTTCGCTTGATCGCGGCGCTTGCGCCAGGACAAAATGCGATGGTAGCCGCCATTATACAGTCGATGCGCAGTCGATGCGGCAGTGCAACACGGTTGCATGTTACGGGCAGGTTCAGGGCCAGGCGCTGCGGATGCCCAGTTGCGTGGCCACTTGGCCGAAGTCGCGGTGCGTGGATAGCGGCGTGGCGGATGCCATCGCCAGCTTGGACGCGGCGCGGTGGAACAGCACCAGGGCTGTTTCATCATTCTTGTGGCGCGACATGTAGAGCATGCCATCGACCTCATCCGGATGCGCATGGACGGCGACCGACCAGGCTTGGGTCGTTTGATACGACGCTGTGCCGCTGAGTCCCGCGTGGCCGCCCAGCTTCCGGAGGGCGGCACCCGTCAAGTCGGCCAGGACGAGTGTTTCTCCCGCGAGCTGTATGACAAAGCGCGCCTGTATCACGGCCAGGCCGACGATGACGTGGTTGCGGATGGGCTTGCGGTCGTGCAGCAGGGTTTCAGCCAGCGCCACGGCCAGCGACGTGCCCAGTTAGCAGGTGCCGAAACGGGCCGCCGCTTGCGGGTGGGGATCGTCGAAGCGGTAGGTATTCGCCCTGCCGAAGTACGGTTCACCCGTGGCATGGCCGGAAACCCGGTACAAGGTGGCGGGATCGCAGCGCACCGTTTGCAGCGATGCGGGCAGTTGCGGCAAGCGGGGCAGGCGCAAGGTTGCCACGGGGGCGCCGCTATTCGTCGGCGCAGGCGCGGGCGGCCGCCATTACGGCGTCGAGTTTTCCTTTTGCCAAGGCTTGCAGCGGCGACTTGCCGCCCAGCGACAGGCGCGGGATGGTAAAAAAGTCCCATTTTGCGGCGCCGGGCAAGTCACCGAGAATTTTGCTGATTTTTTCCAGCGTGTGCCGGTCGTGGCGGGGATCGGCGAAAAATGCCGGGTAAACATATTCGCCGGAGGCGCCGCGCAAGGCGAACAGGCGTCTGGCTTTCAGTGCCGCACTGAGTGCCTGCGGCGTGACTGCCAGCCGGGCGCGCAATTCGGGGCCGGACAGCAAGCTGTGCGAGGCCAGGTCTTTTTCACGCTGATGCCGTTCCTGTTCTTCCAGGCCGCGCATGAATTGCCGGGTGCTGACGTGGCCTGCCTGCGTATCGTTGCCGGAAGCCATGCTCAGCTCCCGCTCTGCCACGATATCGAGATCGTGCCGCATTTGCGCCAGCAGCGCGGGCCGGTCGTCGCGCGGCACGGCATCCAGCAGCGATGCATAGGCTTCCTGGAAGGTGTCTTGCGCAATGTTGAAGCGCAAGCCGGTGGCGCTGGCCGCCAGCGTATCCGCCAGCTGCCTGGCCAGCGAGGGCGCGGCTGGAGCCTGCGCGGCTTCGGAGGCTGCCTCATCAATTGTGCCGGTGTCGCCATTGCCTGCAGGGCGACGTGTGTTTGATGTGTTTGACATGACCAACTCCTTGCAATGCATGTTTCAGCATAGGACAAGAAGTCAAACAAAGCAAACAAAGCAAGGAGATTAAATGTCCACGCTTTGACTTGTCACAAACCTTGAGTGCGGCGGCCTACACGGGCCGTGGCGCCGTCTTGCCCGGTTCGGCAGGACCGAAATGCAGGCCCAGCCGCAAGGCCAGGGCGCGCAGGGCGCCGCTTTCCTGCAGGTGCAGGGCCAGCGCGATGTGGCCGTCGGGGCGCACGAGGTAGGCCGCGTCGCGGCCCAGGCCGGCCAGCTTGGCGGCCACGTTATAGGTGTAGCAATGCACGGGCAGTTTCAGCACGCGCGCTTCGTCGAGCAGTTCGGGCGCCGGCTCGCCATAGATGTGCAATTGCCAATCCATGCTGCGCAGGGCGATAAAATTGTCTTGCGTGCCGTCCGAGAACCACGGCAGGCGGTCGCCGCCGCGCAGGTATTCCGCATGGCCGGCGGACAGGGCGCTGTCTTCATAGCTGATCTCGATTTGCGACACCGTCTTGAACAGCAAGCGGCGCGCCCGCGCGAAGCCGGACAGGAAGGGCAGCGCGTGCGGCACCAGCCATCGGCGCAGGAATTGCCCGGCGATGCCCTGCGCGACGATGGCCTGGAAGGCGCGGTCGGTGGTGGCGACGAGCTTGCGGGCAAACACGATGCGCTCGCTTTCATAGGTGTCGAGCAGGGCGTCGTTGCTTTGTCCGTGCAGCTTTTGCGCCAGTTTCCACGCCAGGTTGACGGCGTCGCCCAGGCCCGTATTCATGCCCTGGCCGCCCACGGGGCTGTGCAGATGGGCCGCGTCGCCGAGGATGAAGCAGCGCCGGGCGCGGAACTGGCCCGCCACGCGGTGATGGACTTTATAGGTGGAAAACCAGTTGACGTGTTCGACGTGGATGCCCAGCAGGGTTTCCACGTCGCCGCGCACGTCGTCGAAGACGGGCGCGGGCGCGCCTTCGGGACGGTCGGGCAGGATGCCGATCAGGCGCTGCATGCCGCTGGTGCGCACGGGCAACATCAGCGCAAAAGAGTTCGCGCCCAGGTGGGCGTGCAAGTCCGTGTTGTTGCCCGCCACTTGCGCATCGGCCACGTAGTACAGGTGGTCGTAGGTGCCGCCCGAGAATTCGAATCCGGCGATCTCGCGTACCTTGCTGCGGGCGCCGTCGCAGCCGCAGATATAGTCAAACGTGCAATATTGACGTTCGCCATTGTTGAGCAGGATGGCTTGCACTTCGCTATCGTCCTGCGTCCACAAGTCCAGCGTGACGTTCCATTCCACGTGCACGCCGGCCGCCGCCAGCTTGCTGATAAGAAAGCGTTCATGCTCGTCTTGGGGCAGGCTCAGCACGAAAGGGTAGGGGCTCAGCCCTTCGCCGATCTCGCCCAGCGCCAGTTTCACCAGCTCCTCGCCCCCTTCATGGATGTGCATGGCATTGATCTTGATGCCCAGGTGCACCAGTTCGTCGGCAAAGCCCAGCTGCTGGTAAAACTCCAGGGTGCGCGCATGCACGGCCATGGCCCGCGACGCCTGCCCGGGGCCGCTGTTTTTATCGATGATGCGGCAATCGACGCCATGGCGCGCCAGGCGCAAGGCAAGCATGAGGCCGGTAGGACCGGCGCCGACGATCAATACGGGAGGAGTATTCATGTCATCCAGTATAGGACAGGATGAGAAGCGGGGGCGGGACGATTGAAGTTGCTAGTCGGAAATGAAAATGTCCCGCCGGAGCGGGACATTCAGGGTGCTGCGTGCGCCTTGCGGCGCAGTAATTAGATGCCGCGCAGCAACTCGTTGATGCCCGTTTTTGCGCGGGTCTTTGCATCCACGCGCTTGACGATGACGGCGCAGTACAGCGAGTACTTGCCGTCTTCCGAAGGCAGGTTGCCCGAGACCACGACGGAACCGGCTGGCACGCGGCCGTAGGTCACTTCGCCCGTGGCGCGGTCGTAGATCTTGGTCGACTGGCCGATGTACACGCCCATCGAGATGACCGAGTTTTCTTCGACGATCACGCCTTCGACGATTTCCGAACGGGCGCCGATGAAGCAGTTGTCTTCGATGATGGTCGGGTTCGCTTGCATCGGTTCCAGCACGCCGCCGATGCCGACGCCGCCGGACAGGTGGACGTTCTTGCCGATCTGGGCGCAGGAGCCGACGGTGGCCCAGGTGTCGACCATGGCGCCTTCATCGACGTAGGCGCCGATGTTGACGTAGGACGGCATCAGCACGACGTTCTTGGCGATGAAGCTGCCGCGGCGGGCGACGGCTGGCGGCACCACGCGGAAGCCGCCCTTGGCGAAGTCTTCGGCCGTGTAGTTGGCGAACTTGGTCGGCACCTTGTCGTAGAACTGCATCGTGCCATCGGACGGCAGGACGACGTTGTCTTCCAGGCGGAACGACAGCAGCACGGCTTTCTTGACCCACTGGTTGACGACCCAGTCGCCCGAGGTTTTTTCCGCCACGCGGATGCTGCCGTTGTCCAGGCCATTGATGACGTGGGAGACGGCGTCGCGCAGTTCGGCCGTGCCGTTGCGCGGATTGATCTCGGCGCGGTTTTCCCAGGCCTGGTCGATGATGGTTTGCAGTTGTTGGCTCATGATGATGTCTTGTTCATTTAGTTGGTTGATGCGGATGCGGAAAGCTGCTGGCAGAATTTTACTATGCGCAACGCCGCTTCCAGCCCTTCGGCCGTTTCGGCCACCAGGGCCATGCGGATGCGGTTGCGGCCCGGATTGATGCCGTGCGCGTCGCGCGCCAGGTAGCTGCCAGGCAATACCGTGACATTATATTCGGCGTACAGGCGTTGCGCGAATTCGGTGTCGGACAGTCCCGTGCGGCTGACGTCGGCCCACAGGTAGAAGCCGGCGTCCGGCAATTGCACGTCCATCACCGATTGCAGCAGCGGCGTGATGGCGTCGAACTTGGCGCGGTACTTGGCGCGATTTTCCTCGACATGGGTTTCGTCGTTCCAGGCCGCGACGGAGGCCGCCTGCACGGCGGGGCTCATGGCGCCGCCGTGGTAGGTTCGGTAGAGCAGGAATTTTTTCAGTACTTCCGCGTCGCCGGCGACGAAGCCCGAGCGCATGCCCGGCACGTTCGAGCGCTTCGACAGGCTGGAAAACACCACCAGGCGCGCATACGGGCGCTCGATGGTGGACAGGCCCAGCATGTGGGCCGCCTGCAGCGCGCCCAGCGGGGGCGTGTCGCCGTGGTAGATCTCGGAATAGCATTCGTCGGCGGCGATGACGAAATCGTAGCGCTCGGACAGGGCGAACAGGTGTTCCCAGTCCGTCAGGGTCAGCACGGCGCCCGTTGGGTTGCCCGGCGAACACAGGAACAGCAGCTTGACCTTTTCCCACACGCTGGCCGGTACGCTGTCGTAATCGCAGCCGAAATTGCGCGTGGGGTCGGAGTTGACGAAATACGGTTCGGCGCCGGCCAGGTAGGCCGCGCCTTCATAGATCTGGTAAAACGGATTCGGGCTGATCACGAGCGAGCCGGCCGATGGATCGATCACCGTTTGCGCCAGCGCAAACAGCGCTTCGCGCGAACCGTTCACGGGCAGGATTTGCGTGGCAGGATTGAGCTTGGGGATGCCGTAGCGGCGTTCCAGCCAGCCGGCAATGGCGCTGCGCAAGGCTTCCGAACCGATGGTGGTCGGATAGCTGGCCAGGCCGTGGATATTGTCGACCAGCGCCTGCTCGATGAAGGCTGGCGTCGGGTGCTTGGGTTCGCCCATGCCCAGGCTGATGGGCGCATACTCGGGGTTGACCGTTACGCCGGCAAACAGCTGGCGCAGCTTTTCGAATGGATATGGTTGCAGTTTAGCAAGAAGTGGATTCACGGAACGGACCAGGGCAAGAGTGGAAAGACGATGTTGCTGAGCGATGTAGCTTGGTAATGACTGGACGATTGCTTGGCGCGGCAGACTTGATGCCGGTCAAATAATAAGCTGCGTCTTTCATTATAGCCGTCCTCGCGGGGCCGCTGTGCAAGCCGCGTCAGCTTGATCGTTGCCCGCCTGCTCCGGGCAGGCCGCAGCGGGGAGTGCCGCGCCATGGCGCGGCAAGGTAAAATACGCCATGCCTATCTTACTTCCCACCTTGCTTGCCATTGAAACTTCGTCCGAACTCGCCTCCTGCGCCTTGTTGCGCGGCGATGTCGTCCTGTCCCGCGCGTCGTCGGGCGTGCGCACCCATTCCCAGTCGATCTTGCCGATGGTGCAGGAATTGCTGGCTGAAGCGGGCGTGACCCTGGCCGACGTCGACGCCATCGCCTACGGCTCCGGCCCCGGCTCGTTTACGGGTGTGCGCACGGCCTGCGGCATCGCGCAGGGCCTGGCCTATGGCGCCAATTTGCCCGTCGTGCCCGTCGTCACGCTCGACGCCATGGCCCTCGCGTGCCACCAGCAGCATGGCGCACAGCACATCGTGACCGTGCTCGACGCCCGCATGGGCGAAGTGTACTGGGCGCAGTATGACTATCAAGACGGCTTGCAAGCCGTGCTGCCGCCGGCCCTGAGCGCGCCGGGCGGCGTGGCGCCGCAAGGCGACGTGGCCGGCTGCGGCAACGGTTTTAGCGCCTATGCCGACGCATTGGCTGCGCTGCCGTGCGCCGCCACGGCCGACGCCGCCATCATGCCGCACGCCGTGCAGGTGGCGCAGCTGGCGCGCATCGCGTTTGCGGCCGGTCGGTTCGTGACGGCGGCCGAGGCGCAGCCTTTGTATTTGCGCAACAAGATCGCTTATACCAGTGCCGAACGCCTCGACATGCAACAGGCCAAGGCCGCTGCGGAGTCCGCGCAATGAGCGTAGCGGGCCAGGACAATGCTGCCGGCTGGGACTTGCTGCGCCTCGACTATCAGCCGATGCGTGAGGCGGACTTGATTGAGGTGCTGGCGCTGGAGCAGCGCGTCTACCCGCATCCCTGGACGCACGGCAACTTCGTCGATTCGCTCAAGAGCGGCTACCCGGCCTGGGTGCTGCGCGACGTGGATGGCACCTTGCTCGGCTACTTCTTGCTGATGCTGGTCGTCGACGAAGCGCACCTGCTCAACGTGGCCGTCGAGGGCGCCATCCAGGGCCAGGGGCTGGGCCGCTTCCTGCTGAACCAGTCCTGCGCCTGCGCGCGCCAGCTGGGCATGGAATCGATGCTGCTGGAAGTGCGCCCGTCGAATACGCGCGCGCTCGATATCTACCAGCGTTATGGATTTGAACAGATCGGCCGGCGCAAGGGATACTATCCGGCCAGCAACTCGCAACGTGAGGACGCCATCGTGATGCGTTATACCTTATGAGCCGCAGCGCCGTTTTCCTCGATGAAATGGGTGTCGGCCCCCTGTGGCGCCTGCGCCAGGGCGCCGCGCCCGAGGCCGTTGATATTGTCGTCGAGGCCCCTGTGGAACTGGAAGTGGCCATGGCGGAACCCGTGGCCGAAGTTGCCGCACCTGTCGCTGTCCCGGCGCCTGTGGTCGAAGTGCCGGCCGAGGTGGCAGTCGTGGACACTGTGGAGGTTGCGGCGCCCGTCGTCGTTGCCGCTACGCCAGTGCCTGCCGCCGCGCCCGACGACACGGCCTGGTTCGACGATGCGCCTCCGCCGCCGCCCGCCAGGCAGCTCAGCGACGCGGATATCGCCGCCCTCGACTGGGATGGCTTGACGGCCGCCGTCGCCAAGTGCGCGCGCTGCGACTTGTGCAAGACGCGCAAGGGCGTCGTCATGGGCCGTGGCGACCGCCAGGGCGACTGGCTGATGCTGGCCAGCAGCCCCTCGCGCCTGGAAGAGCGGGAAGGGCGCGCCTTGCCGGGCGAGCAGGGCAAATTGCTCGACAATATGTTGAAAGCCATCGCCGTCGATGCGGGCAGCGATGTCTATATTACCCACTTGCTGAAATGCCGTCCGCTCGACGAGGCGGGCCAGGAACGCTTGCCCACCGAGGCCGAGTCCGCCGCCTGCCGCCCTTATTTTGACCGCGAACTGGCCCTGCTGCAGCCGCGCACCATCGTCACCCTCGGTTCGATGGCCGCCGCCGGCATCAATCCCGGCGAAAAGCCCGTACGGGGCAAGGTGCGCCAGCTGGGCAGTGCGTCCGTCGTGGCCACCTTCCACCCAGAGCAACTGTTGCAGGACGGGACGGGCAAGGCCAAGGCGCGCGCCTGGGCTGATTTGTGCCTGGCGAAAAGTACGCACGGTGGTTGATACGTCCGGCGGCACCTTCCAGGCCCGCTTCGAGCGCCGCTGGGGACATCTGACGCATCCCCGCGTGCGGGCGCTGGCCTGGCTGCTCGATTCGCCCGACTTGCTCGATCCCGTCAGCCTCCACTGGGGCGGGCGCATCGCCAGCTTGCCTCCCGTCACGCCTCCCGTGGCCGCCTGGCTGGCGGCGCTGCAGGATGACCCGTCGCCGCTCGATGCGGCGTTGGGGCCGAAATTCTATTCCCGCCTGGGCCTGTACGCTGAAAAGCTGCTGGCCTTTTATTTTGAGCAACACGGCGTGCTGGCTGCGCATGGCTTGCAAGTGCAGGTCAATCGCAACGACACGGTGGGCGAGTTCGATTTCCTGCTGCGCGACGAGAGTGAATTGTTGCACTGGGAATTTGCCACCAAGTTCTACCTGCTCGAAGGGGCGCCCGATCCCGGCGTCTTCAACCACTTGATCGGCCCCAACCTGGCCGATACCCTGGGCTTGAAGATGCGCAAGATTCTCGACAAACAACTGGCCCTGTCCCGCCACCCGGCCGCGCAAGGCTTGCTGGCGCAGCCCGTGCGCGCGGCGCAGGCGCTGGTCAAGGGCTGGCTGTTCTACGCGGCCGGCGTGACGCCCGCCATGGACGGCATTTCCCCGGAACACGGCCACGGCTTCTGGTGCACGCCAACACAATTACCGCAGCAGCGCTATGTCGTGCTGCCGCGCCTGCAATGGCTGGCGCCGTTCAAGGGGCGTGACGTGGAAGTGCTGGACGTGGAGGCCTTGTGTGCGCAGTTGTTTGATCTGGCGCAACCGGTGATGGTGGCCACGGTGGATACTGTCGAAGGTTGGGAAGTGGAGCGTACGCGCGGTTTTGTCGTGCCGCATGACTGGACGGAGCAGGCTGCCGCGCGGCGGCTGGCTGGTGTGTTGCCGATTTAAGACTCTGAACCCAAAACGAAATCCGGGGTCAGACTTTAAAGTCTGACCCAGTCCTTGCTTTGGGTTAGTGTTTTTGCTCGCCAATCAGCGACAGATTGTCATGCTCAGCCTGGTTCAGCTTGTGCTTGCGCATGATGGCGTACATGGTGCCGGCGACGAACAGGCCGAACAGGGTGATGATGATATTGAGCGGCAGGTGCAAGCGGATCATGATCGAATACACGGCCAGCATGGTGAGAATCGACAGGTTTTCATTGAAGTTCTGCACGGCGATGGAATGGCCAGCGCTCATCAGCACGTGGCCGCGATGTTGCAGCAGGGCATTCATCGGCACGACGAAGAAGCCGGACAGGGCGCCGATCAGGATCAGCAGCGGGTAGGCGATCCACACGGAGTGTACTTGCGTCATCATCATGACGATCACGCCCATGGCGATACCGAGCGGAATGACGGTCAGTGACTTGCGCAGCGGAATGAAGCGCGCCGACAGCACGGCGCCGGCCGCCACGCCGATGGCCACCACGCCCACCAGGCTGGTCGCCTTGTCGAACGGCATGTTCAGCGATTGCTTGGCCCATTCCAGCACGATCAGCTGCAAGGTGGCGCCGGCGCCCCAGAACAGGGTCGTCACGGCCAAGGTGATCTGGCCCAGCTTGTCTTTCCACAGGATGGAATAGCAATTGGCAAAATCGGTGATCAGTTTGATAGGATTGCGTTCCTGGTGCGGATACACGCAGCCCGTGTCGGGAATCTTCAGGTTGGCCAGGGTTGCCAGCGCATAGATGCCGACCACCACGCACAAGGCCGCTTCCGTCTTGTTGGTGATGCCCGTGTCGATCAGGGGGATGTCGATGGCGAGCAGCATGTCGGACACGTGGCCGCTGACGAGCGCGCCGCCCATGACGGTGCCGAGGATGATGGAGGTGACGGTCAAGCCTTCGATCCAGCCATTCGCCGCCACGAGCTTTTCCGGCGGCAGCAGTTCCGTCAGGATGCCGTACTTGGCGGGCGAATACACGGCCGCGCCAAAACCGACGACGGCGTAGGCCAGCAGCGGATGCACGTGGAAGAAGACGAGGGCGCAGCCGAAGATCTTGACCATGTTGGCGATGAACATGACCTTGCCTTTCGGCAAAGCATCCGCGAAGGCGCCGACAAAAGCGGCCAACAGCACGTAAAACAGCACGAACGACAATTTGAGTAGCGGCGTGATCCACGCCGGGGATTTCATGGACACCAATAAATCGACGGCGACAAAAAAGAGGGCGTTATCGGCCAGCGAGGAAAAGAACTGCGCCGCCATGATGGTATAAAAACCACGATTCATTCTGGAATGCCTGAAATCATATCTGGCTTGCTTTATACCACGAAAAAACGGCAAACCCCAAGTTTGGACGGGGCTGCTTTGCATAGTCTTGCCTAAGCGAAGCTTAATTATTCTGCCGTAGAAAAATACACATACATGTGAGCATTTTGTACATGGTGTCCTGTGCGCCGGTCTGGCTCCCGCTTGCGGCGCGCGCCGGCGGACCTGCTGGCGGCTTCTGCTTGCGGACCTGCTGGCGGCGCCCGCTTGCGGCCCATCCGGTAAAATACGGCTTTCCCACTTGCCGTGTGTCACGCTTATGCCCAGGCCACTCCTCGCCACCATCCATCTCGATGCCATGCAACACAATCTGGCGCGCGCCCGTGCCGCTGCCCGCGGCGCCAAGGTGTGGGCCGTCGTCAAGGCAAATGCCTATGGCCACGGCCTGGAACGGGCCATGCGGGGCTTTGCCGACGCCGATGGCCTGGCGCTGGTCGAGGTCGATTACGCCGTGCGCTTGCGCGAACTGGGCTGGAGCAAGCCCATCCTGCTGCTGGAAGGGTTTTTCGATGCCAGCGATTTGCCGCTCATGGCCCAATATGGCTTGAACGGCAGCGTGCATTGCGAGGAGCAGATCGCCATGCTGGCAGCGGCGCGCTTGCCGCACGCCATCGATGTGCACCTGAAAATGAATACGGGCATGAACCGCCTGGGTTTCACGCCGGCTGCCGTGGCGGGTGCCTATGCGCGCCTGCGCGCCATGCCGCATATCGGCACGATCACCCTGATGACGCATTTCGCCAATGCGGACGAGGCGGGGCCCACGCGCTTGCCTTTGGCCCAGCAGATGCTGCGTTTCGAAGCGGGCGCCTCCAGCATCGGTACGCCGCTGCCGCGCAGCCTGTGCAATTCGGCCGGCCTGCTGATGCACCATCTGGACAGCGACTGGGTGCGCCCCGGCATCATGCTGTATGGCGGCACGCCCAGCGGCGCTCCCGGCGGCACGTCCGCGCAAGCGTTCGGCTTGCTGCCCACGATGACCTTGCGCAGCAGTATCATCGGCATCCAGGACATCGCCGCCGGTGAGGTGGTCGGCTACGGCAGCCGCTACGAAGCGGCCGGCAACGTCAAGGTGGGCGTGGTGGCCTGCGGCTATGCGGACGGCTACCCGCGCCACGCGCCCGAAGGCACGCCCGTGCTGGTCGACGGCGTGCGCACGGGGCTGATCGGCAGGGTGTCGATGGACATGCTGATGGTCGACCTGACCCACGTGCCCGGCGCAAAGGTCGGCAGCGCCGTCACCCTGTGGGGCCAGGGCATGCCGATCGACGAGGTGGCCCTGGCCGCCGGCACCATCGGCTACGAGCTGATGTGCGCACTGGCGCCGCGCGTACCGGTGAACGAAGCGTAGGTGACGCGGAAGCGCGGTTTGTATATACTGTATATATAACCAGCTGTTTCATTTTACCCGGGCAAAGTACACCATGGCAAAAGTCAAGACCATCTACACCTGCAGCGATTGCGGCGCCATCAGTAATAAATGGATGGGGCAATGCACTTCGTGCAACCAGTGGAATACCATGGTGGAAACCCTGCCCGAGACGGGCGGCAACAACCGTTATTCGAACCCGCAGCACATGTCGCTGGCGCAGACGGCGCCCGTGCTGTCGCTCGACGATATCGACGCCATCGACGTGCCCCGTTTCGGCACGGGCATCGAGGAATTCGACCGTGTGCTGGGCGGCGGCATGGTGGCGGGCGGCGTGGTGCTGATCGGCGGCGATCCCGGCATCGGCAAGTCGACCCTGCTGCTGCAGGCGCTGGCGAACATGTCGCACCACAAGCGGGTGCTGTACGTCAGCGGCGAAGAGTCGGGCGCGCAGATCGCCCTGCGCGCCAAGCGGCTCGTCATCGACGCCAAGGAACTCAAATTGCAGGCGGAGATCCAGCTGGAAAAGATTCTTTCCACCTTGAACGACCTGAAGCCGGAAGTGGTGGTCATCGACTCGATCCAGACCGTGTATTCGGACGCCCTCAGCTCGGCGCCCGGTTCCGTGGCGCAAGTGCGCGAATGCGCGGCGCAGCTGACGCGGGCGGCCAAGCAGACGGGCGTGACCATCATCCTGGTGGGCCACGTGACGAAAGAGGGCGCGCTGGCCGGCCCTCGCGTGCTCGAGCACATCGTCGACACGGTGCTGTATTTCGAGGGCGACGCCCATTCCAGCTTCCGCCTCGTGCGCGCCATCAAGAACCGTTTCGGCGCCGTCAATGAACTGGGCGTGTTCGCCATGACGGAAAAGGGCTTGAAAGGGGTCTCGAACCCGTCGGCCCTGTTCCTGTCGCAGCATGACAACCAGGTGCCAGGCTCGTGCGTGATGGTGACGCAGGAAGGCACGCGCCCCTTGCTGGTGGAAATCCAGGCCCTGGTCGACACCAGCCACCTGCCGAATGCGCGCCGGCTGTCTGTCGGCCTGGAGCAGAACCGCCTGGCCATGCTGCTGGCCGTGGCGCACCGTCACGCGGGTATCGCCGCCTTTGACCAGGACGTCTTCATCAATGCCGTCGGCGGCGTCAAAATTACGGAACCGGCGGCCGACCTGGCCGTGTTGCTGGCGATTAACTCGTCGATGCGCAACAAGCCCTTGCCAAGGGGACTCGTGGTGTTTGGCGAGGTGGGGCTGGCCGGCGAGATCCGCCCCGCGCCACGGGGCCAGGAGCGCTTGCGCGAAGCGGCCAAGCTGGGCTTTACCCTGGCCGTGGTGCCCAAGTCCAACCTGCCGAAGCAAGTCATCGAAGGCCTCAAGGTCATCGGCGTCGAGCGCATCGATGAAGCGTTCAACAAGTTACGCGACCTGGAATAAGAACACCGAACCAAACCTACTGCGCGTCGCGATTTGCAGCCTGCGGTGCTCACTGACTCGGCGTCCCCGTGCATTCGCACAGCTGCGCTTCTCGGCTACAACTCACTTCCGCTCGCTACGGTTTTTTTCCGGTGTTCCAAGGCTCAACTTGGTATGGTTTAAATGCCAAGCTTGAGACAAGTCAAACTAAATTTCCGTTTAGAACTATAATATTTGTCCGATGGATTCGCGCAGCGAGTTCGCGTCGACAATGAATTGATAGAGAAGCGGAATACAGTGTCAGTTGAGCAAAGGCAGGGCGCACGTAAGATATTGCGTGCCAAGGCAATGTTGGTAATGGATGGCGCGGGTCCCGTGGCGGCGCGCACCCTCGACGTGGGACCGGGCGGCATGTCGGCCGTCATCGCGGAACCGGTGCCGACAGGTAAGCAAGGCAAGGTGCTGTTCGAGCTGTTTTACGACGGCTCGGCGCACATCATCGAGGCGCGCGTGTCCGTCTCGCACTGCATTTTCAGCAGTGCAGGTTTCAAGGTGGGACTCACTTTCCTGCAGCTGGACATGGCCGTCAGCAGCGCCATTTCGAAGTTCATGCGCTGAGGCACGCCTCGGGAGTGCGGTGGGTGAAATGCGCTAAAATGGTGCATATGGGTTTGCAGTCAGGAAAAACCTGTTCTGTTCGCTGTTTTGATATTCCGGTAATACTGCATAATTATCAACCAGAAGAGGGACGCCGCCGCGCCACGCGCGCCTGCCGTCCTTTTCGAGCGCTGCGCGCGGTCACGACCTGAACCGTGTGCCATGACCATATACCCGACGGGAACGCCTACCATGTTTAATTCGACCATCAACAGCAGGGCTTACACCAACAACACGCAGCAGACGACGCAGGGCAATATCTCGGCCGATGTGTATGCGAAGGTGGAGCGCCAGATGCAGTCGCAGAACACGGGCGTCGTCAAGCTCAATGCCAGCCTGGCGCGCGACCAGGCCAAGTTCTCGGGCCTGGGCCAGCTGCAATCGGCGCTGGCGAAATTCCAGACCGTGGCCAAGAACATGGCCGGCAGCGGCCTGGCCACGTCGGCCACGTCGACCACCAAGGATGTGCTGAGCGCCACCACTACCGACAAGGCCGTCAGCGGCAGCCATGAACTGAACGTCAAGCAGCTGGCGCAGGGGCAGACCCTGCAGAGCGGCGTGCAGAAATCGTCGAGCGCCGCCATCGGCACGGGCGCGCCGGCGCTGGTCAAGATCGAGGTGGGCACGGCCGACGGCAAGCAATTTACGCCCGGCAGCGGCAAGATCATTTCGCTGACGATAGACAGCAGCAACAATAGCCTCGACGGCATCGCCGCCGCGCTCAAGCAGCAGGGCATCGATGCCAGCGTGGTGAAGGGCGCCGATGGCTATTCGCTGGCCATCAATGGCAAGAGCGGCGCCGACAGCAGCATGCGCATCAGCGTGTCCGGCGACGCGGCCGTCAGCAACCTGCTCAGCTATGCGCCCGGCGCCGGCAAGGGCATGCAGCAGACGGCCGCCGCGCAGGACGCGCTGCTGACCGTCGACGGCAAGGACATCAAGAGCGCCACGAATACCCTGACGACGGCCGTCGAGGGCGTCACCATCGAATTGAAGAAAAAGGGCACGACGGACCTCGTCATCGCCAAGGACAGCAGCCAGATCGCGACCAACGTGGCCAGCTTCGTCACGGCCTACAATGAGCTCAACAGCAAGCTGCAGAGCCTGCAGCAGGGCGATTTGAAGTCCGATACGGCGCTGGGCCAGGTGCGCTCGCAGATGGAGCAAGTGCTGCGCACGGCCAGCACGGGCGTGCCATCGTCGGTGCTGGGCAGCGCCGGCGTGACCCTGGGCAAGAGCGGCGAACTGGTGCTCGACGACAAGAAACTCAAGGCGGCCATCGCGGCCGATCCGGACGCCGTCAGCAAGATGTTTACCAATAACGGCAAGGGCGTGGCGGACCAGTTCGCCAGCAAGATCGGCGAGCTGACGGGCGAAACGAGCATCATCCGCAAGGAAGTGCAGACGGTGGGCAAGGAGATCACTACGCTCACCAACAAGAAAGCCGTGCTGGCCAAGGCGCTGACGGCCCAGGCGCAGGCGCTGGTGAAGGCGTATTCGGCCCAGGAGCAGATGGGGACGAACTCGGCCTTGCCGGGTTATACGGGCAAGAATTCGCTCTTCGACTTCATGGCCTAAGGGCGCACCGCTAAAGCGCCCTGGCGGTGTTGCACCGCCTTGCCTTGAGCACTATATCGGCGCGCTTGCTATATTCGTTCGCCCTGCGCAAAGAAGGCCGACGGCGAACTGCCAAAGGTCTTCTTGAACATGGCGGAAAAGGCCGACTGGCTGGCGTAGCCCAGCTCTTCGGCCACCTGCGACAGCGGCACGCCGCGTGCGATCAGGGGCGCCGCGTGCGCCAGGCGCACCTGCTGGCGCCACTGGCCAAAACTCATGCCCAACTCCCGTTCGAACAGCCGCGCCAGGGTGCGCTCCGAGGCGCCGACCAGCTGCGCCCAGTGTTCCAGGGTCTGGTTACAGCCCGGTTTCTCGATCAGGCTGTCGCACAGGGTCTTCAGGCGCTTGTCGCTGGGCAAGGGGACGCGGATGGGGCGCGTGGACGAGCGTTTCAATTCATCAAGGATCAGTTCGGCCAGCAAGGCCTCGCGCGCCGGTTCCTGGCCCGGGTCCAGCTGTTCCAGCGCCATGATCAGCTGGCGCAGCAGGTTCGACACTTCCAGCACCTTGCAGTCGTGGCCCGCGAACGGCGCGCGCGCCGCATGGATGCACAGGGGACGCAAGCGGGTTTTTTCCAGTATCGTGACGGCATGTTCCACGTTGGGCGCGATCCAGATGGCGCGCATGGGCGGCAGCACCCAGCTGCTGTTGTTGGCGGTAATGCGCAGCACGCCTTCGAGCGCCATCGTAACCTGGCCCCAGGGATGGCTGTGTGGTAACAAGAATTCATCGGGTTGCAGGTCGCGCGCGATCATCGTCACGGGGATGGTCGCGCTGGGCGCTTCCCGCGGCGGACACATGCGGGTATGGTGGAGGATAGGTACACCCATCAGCTTGGCCTTAATTCGATAAATTATGTCGTTCTGTCGGAAAACAGACGATGGTATTTTGCATACACTTGAGCTTCACCAGTATAAGACAGGGTATGACATGATAACAACCAACTCGGCAAGGGACTTGCCACCGCCGTCACCGCCCACCTTGCGCAGCGATGCGCGCGTCATCGCCCTGGTGGGGCTGGCGCATGGCGTGTCGCACTTCTACCACCTGATCCTCGCGGCCCTGTTCGTCTGGCTGAAACCCGCATTCGGCCTGTCGTATGCGGAACTGGGCCTGCTGATGACGGTGTTCTTCATCATTTCGGGCGTGGGGCAGGCGCTGGCCGGCTTTGTCGTCGACCGCTTCGGCGCCCGCGCCGTGCTGTTTTCCGGCATTTTCCTGCTGGGCGTGTCGGCGCTGGCCCTGTCCGCCGCGCACAGCTATGCGGCGCTGATGCTGGGCGCCATGCTGGCCGGCATGGGCAATAGCGTGTTCCATCCGGCCGACTATACCATCCTCAACCAGCGCGTTTCGGCGGCCCGCGTGGCCTACGGCTTTTCCGTGCACGGCATCAGCGGCAATATCGGCTGGGCCCTGGCGCCGCTGTTCATGACCTATGTCGCCACCCATTACGACTGGCGAATCGCGCTGCAGTGCGCGGCCGTGCTGCCGTTCGGCGTGCTGCTGGTCCTGTTCCTGAACCGCCACGCCATCCGTCCCGAGCCGGTCAGGAAGGCGGCGCCAGGCCAGATCGCCGGCGGCGAAGGCACCTTGGACTTTTTGCGCCTGCCTGCCGTGTGGATGTGCTTTGCCTTCTTCTTCATTACCGCCATCGCCCTGGGCGGCATCCAGAGCTTTGCCAGCGTGGCCCTCGTCAAGCTGTACGGCATGAGCCTGGCGCTGGCCACCAGCGCCTACACGGCCTATATGCTGGCCTCGGCCGTGGGCATGCTGGCCGGCGGCGTGGTGGGCGCGCGCAGCAAGCAGCCGGACCGCAACGTGGCGATCGCCTTTTCCGCCGCGGCCCTGCTGGCCGTGCTGCTGTCCATGGCCGTCGTGCCGGCCTGGGGTGCCGTCGTGCTGATGGGTGCCATCGGCCTGACGTCGGGCGTGGCGGGACCGTCGCGCGACCTGATGATACGCGCGGCTGCGCCGAAGAATGCTACCGGGCGCGTGTATGGCGTCGTGTATTCGGGCCTCGACAGCGGCCTGGCCGTCGGTCCCCTGTTCTTTGGCGCGCTGATGGATGGCGACCATCCGGCCCTGTTATTCGTGTTCATCGGCCTGTTCCAGGCGCTGGCGATTGCCACGGCCGTGGGCGTGGGCGGCAAAACGCGTGCCGCGGCGCTGCAAAAGGCATAGAATTGTTGCCATCTGCCACGAAAGGAGTTCCCATGAACTTTGCCACCACCGACCTGTGCGACGACTATGCGGCCATGCTGGACGAGGGCACCCTGGCCGTGTTGCCGCCCGTGTACCGCGCCTTTGGCCAGCGCGTGCGTTTCAGCGGTCCCGCCGCCACCTTGCAAGTGTTCGAGGACAATGCCCTCGTGCGCAGCACCCTGGAAACGCCGGGCCAGGGCCGCGTGCTGGTGATCGATGGGGGCGGCAGCCTGCGCCGCGCGCTGGTGGGCGGCCAGCTGGGCGTGTTGGCCGAAAGCAACGGCTGGGCCGGCATCGTCGTCGATGGCTGTATCCGCGACAGCGAGGAAATCAATGTCTGCCAGATCGGCGTGCGCGCCCTGGCCACGCATCCGCGCAAGAGCGGCAAGACGGGCGCCGGCCAGCGCGACGTACGCGTGCAGATCAGCGGCGTGGCCGTGCATCCGGGTGACTGGATCTACGCCGATGCAGACGGCATCCTGGTGGCGCGGCAACAACTCGATTGACGGCGCGAGGGACGCGCCGTGCTGTCAGTGCCGTGCAGCGCGCCAGAAACGTTACAAATTATCCACATTCAATATATTTCTGCAAAGTTCTTTGATTTTCATCAAGGCTGAGATATGATTTCACTTAAGGTAACTTTAATGTCAATAAGGCAAGGAAATCAGATCATGAAAATCGCCACCATCGCAGCCGTTGTCGCTTTGTTTGCCGCAGGCACCGCCAGCGCCAGCCCCGTCAATCTGATCACGAATGGCGATTTCGAGACGGTTGCGCCCGGCTCCACGTTTTCCAGTGGCTTCCAGGTCGTCAACAACGGTTCCTCGGCCATCACGGGCTGGACCGTGGGCGCCAGTTCCGTCGACCTGATCCGCAATGCGTATAACGCCATCGATGGCTACAGCATCGATTTGCTCGGTACGCCAGGTCCCGGTTTCCTGTCGCAAAATTTCAATGTCGTTGCCGGCCAGACGTATAACCTGAGCTTTGACATGGCGCGCAATCCGGGCGGCCCCGCTGGCCAGGGCGTGAGCGTCAATTTCGGTGGCGTGGCCGGCAATTTCTACTCGACGGCTGCCGCTTCGAACACCTTGTACAGCAACACCCTGAGCTTCACGGCCGCTTCCACCGGTCTGGCGACCCTGTCGTTTGCCAGCGCCGCCAAGGCCGGCACGCCGTTCGACAACTACTCGGGCGCCGTCATCGACAACGTGTCCGTGAGCGCCGTGCCGGAACCGGAAACCTACGCCATGCTGCTGGCCGGCCTGGGCCTGATGGGTTTCCTGCGCCGCCGCAAGGCTGCCAAGTAATTCCAGCTTTGCTCCACGTCAAAACCGCCTGCGGCCATGCCCAGGCGGTTTTTGTTTTTCAGGGGCCGTGCGCGTAAGCCGCGCCCGGCAACTGCAGCCACGGCAGTCATTTAGCGGGCGACGTCGGCATTTCCCCGCAACGGACACGCCGCCGCTGCCGCCCCCATCCGCCGCACCAGTTCGCCGCGCAACTGCGTCAATCCATCGATGCGCGCATCGATTTCGCCCAGCTTGCGCGCCAGCGCCGCGCGCAGCTGGTCCGCCGTGGCGGGATCGCCGGCGGCCGCCAGCAGCGGCATGTCGGCTTCGATTTCCGCCAGGGTAAAGCCCAGCTGCTGCGCCGTGCGCAGGTAGCGCAGCCAGTCTGCCGCCTCGGGCGGGTAGTCGCGGTAGCCGTTCGCGCCGCGCCGCGCGCGCAGCAAGCCCCGTTTTTCATAGAAACGCAGGGTATCGCGGCTCAAGCCCGTCGCCTGCGCCATTTCGCCGATCTGCATGGTTCTTTTCTTTCATAAAATGCTTGACCCTGGAGTGTACTCCAGCCTCGATCATGGGCGCTTTCCACTGACAGGAGTTCCCCATGTTGTCCGTTTCCGCCTTCCGCCGCGTGGTGCGCGCCAGCGCCATTTATGATGTGCTCATGACGGCCCCGTTTACCACGCCGTGGACGTTCTTGCTGCTGCGCGAGCACTTGAGCGCCCTCAATGTGTCGCTGGGCGGCGTGCCGTTGCCCGCCTTCGAACCGTTTCATGTGCTCATCGGCAGCTTGTTTGGCAGCGTGGTGATGGTCTGGTCGGTACTGCGCATGCTCGACCCGCAGCCGCGTTTCGGCCGCTATGACGCGGCGGCCCGCTACCTGTTTTCCACCTGGATGGCGTGGGCCTTGCTGGTGACGGGCCAGCCCCTGCTGTGGCTGTTCCTCGTGCCGGAACTGGCCTGGGGCCTCGCGCAAAGCTTGCCATTGCAGCGCGCCGGGGCCGGGCGGGAAGGGCGCGCGCACGAATCGCTGTTGAGATGACGATAACGAAATGCAATAATGGCCGTGCTCGCAGTGCAACAATGACTGCAATGAACGACTCTAAGGGAATGACTATGCAGCAGGATGCCGCAGGAAAAAACATGGCGTTGCTCGATCCGGTGGTGGCGCCGCGCATCGCGGTGACGCGCCTGGTGACGGGCCTGCTGCAAGGCTTGCTGCTGTACTGGCTGTACAGCACGGCGCAAGACAAGGTGTGGCCCGCCACGGAAGCCTACCTGCTGGCGCCCTTGATGCTGATCGGCTTGCTGCTGCCCATCCTGCTGGTGTCCAGCCTGGGCCACATGTCGGCGAAGCGCATCGGCCTGTGGATGGCGGGCGCGGCCGTCGTGCTGGCCGTGCTGGCCTGGCACGACGTGGCGCGCGGCGCCGAACACGTGATCTGGGGCAATTACAAGCCGGGCGCGCCCCTGCGCGTGATTTCCGCCCAGCTGTTCGGTTTTTGCGTGGTGGGCTTGTATATCGCCCACGCGCTGGTGCTGGCCAGTGCCCAGGATGGCCAGCGCATCGCCCGCTACCCCACCTACTTCGAAATCGCCTGGAAGCTGGGCATCCAGCTGCTGTTTTCCCTGCTGTTCGTGCTGGGCCTGTGGCTGGTGCTGTGGCTGGGCGGACAATTGTTCCTGCTGATCAAGCTCAGTTTCCTGAAAAAGCTGCTGGGCCAGGCCTGGTTCGTGATTCCCGTCATCTGTTTCGCGTTCTCGTTCGCCATCCACATCACGGACGTGCGTCCATCCATCGTGCGCGGCATTCGTACCTTGCTGCTGGTACTGCTGTCGTGGCTGATGCCGATTGCCGCCGTGCTTGTTTCCGGTTTCCTGCTGACCCTGCCATTCATCGGCTTCGAGCGCCTGTGGGCCACGCGCCATGCGGCGTCCGTGCTGCTGGGCATGGCTGGCGTGCTGGTGGTGCTGATCAATGCCGCCTTCCAGAATGGCGAAGTGGGCCATGGCGTGGCGCGCGGCATCCGCCTCGGCACGCGCCTGGCCTGCCTGCTGCTGCCGTGGGTGGTGGGCATCGCCATCTATGCGCTGACCCTGCGCGTGATGTCGCATGGCTGGACGTCCGACCGCCTGATCGCCGCCGCCTGCCTGCTGATCGCCACCTGCTACGCCGCCGGCTATGCCTGGGCGGCCAGCAAGTACGGCGACTGGCTGCACCTGATCGCTAACGTCAACGTGGCCACCGCCTTTGTCACCCTGCTGGTGCTGTTCGCCCTGTTCTCGCCGCTGGCCGACCCGGCGCGCATTTCCGTGGCCAGCCAGATGGCGCGCCTGGACAGCGGTAAAGTGGGCGTGGACAAGTTCGATTTCGAATACCTGCGCTTCCAGGGTGCCCGCTATGGCCAGACGGCCTTGCAGGAATTGAGCAAACGCACGACGGGCACCGACGCGGCCATCGTGCGGGCGCGCGCCGAGGCCATGCTCAAGCGCCAGAACCGTCTCGACGAGACGGGCGCGCTGAGCGACGTGTCGATCAACCTGACCCTGCGCCCGGCCACGGCGAAGCTGCCGCAGAGTTTCCTGCGCCAGGACTGGACGCAAGTGAGCCCGGCCTGGCGCCTGCCCGCCTGCCTGAAGCGGGCAGGGCCCCAGTGCGACGCCTACCTGCTCGATTTCGATGGCGACGGCAAGCAGGACGTGCTGCTGATCAGTAATGACCCGCGCGCCTCGTCGGTGTTGCTGGCGGAAAAGGACGACGGCAGCTGGACCGCGCGCGGGCAAATCCCCACGGACGCCCTGCGCTGCAAGCCCCTGCGCGAAAAACTGCAGGCGGGCGAGTTCCAGCTGGTGCCGCCGAAAGTGCGCGAGCTGGAAGTCGACGGCCAGCGCGTGCCGATGACCTTATATACGCAGGAGGACGAGGTCAGCTGCCCGGAGGAGACGGCGCCGGGCCCGTAAATGGCGGTGGGAGGACTTGGCGCGCCGGAGCAAACGCGTGCCTTCGGTAGCGGCAATGACTCCGTGCGCCGGGCTGTTCCGGCCGTCCACGCCAGCCATCGCCATGGCCTCCCATTGCAGTTCGTTGTCCCGTGGCAACTAACTGGTCGGGTAGCGCATTTCCAGCGCCACGCCGCCAAGTTTGAAAACCAGGTTGGCTAAATTCCAGCCGTTGTATTTGTTGGCCGCGCGTGGAAAGTAGGTTTCGTTGTCGAGTATCAGGTGATAGTGGCCTGGAATCAGCTTGAAGTCCATGGCGAACAAGCCCGAGCGCGCCACATCGACGAAGTTATTGAAGGAATGATGGACCCGCTGTATATCGACAGCGTGATCAAAATCAATTTCCGAATTGTAAATTGCCCTGTCTTTGCCGTCGGGAAACCGCACCAGCAAGCGGTGAAAGACCGAGTAGTGATGCCGGTCCGCGCCCAGATGCATATCCGCCCGGGGGCCGACCTGCAATCGGGTGAGCACTTGCGCATGCATCCTGACGTCGATTTCCTGGCCTGTGTAGCTGAACAGATGCTGCATTACCAGACTGTGCTCCTGCGCGTCTGCCTTGTAGGCATTCTGGACCTGGAAATACGTCTCGGTAACCTCGCCTTCGCCATTGGTCAGCGGGTGTCTGCCGGGCGTGTGCGTTTCGTTAAAATACGTGACATGCGGATTGCCTGTAGGGAATGGCGTGTACTTGCGGCTTTGCGGCACACTGTCAGGAACGCCGCGACACAGCGGGCTGCCGTTAAAGATGCCCACAGCCAGCACCGGCTCGTCGGCACCAAACACCGGGTACAGCGCTGGCGTGGCGCTACGGAACCTGCTATCGATCGATACGTCAACTGTGGGCGCAGTCGCCGGGAAGTGCCATCTGTAGCGCGCGACCGTCACGCGCGTCGTCGCTACATCGCTCAGCACGGCCCTGTCATCGGAGGCGATCAGATCCAGGCAACCGAACGGCGCCTGACGCTGCTGCCCGGCCTGGGCCGGTGCGTAGCCATTCACCTCCATGGGCGGGACTTTGCCATCGCGCAAATCAGAAGGACGGAACAGCGAACGGGCATAAATGCCCTGGATCGCCGCTTGCGGAGAAGCCGCCAGCGGCCCTGTCGACTTTCTGCCCACCAGATTCAATGCGGCGCACAGCAAGTCGGTACGCAGCAGTATCTCGTCCACATGCACAGGAAACTCGCGTGCGCTCATGCCCATGTCCCTCATGCCGGCGCGCATGATGGGATCGAGCGACAGGAAAACCAAATCCTCGACTGCGGCGGTATAAGCCTCAGTCTGCTCGCGCATCAACAATCCGAAGTTTTGCTGCAGATATTGCTCGATGCGCTTGGCAGCGAATGGGTCGGTACTGAGTGCCAGGCAATGCACGCACAGCCCCTTCAGCTGGACAGAGACAGCCTGGAGGAAATATCCCTCGAGCACCAGATATGCCGCCTCGCGGCTGATCTTCTTGTTGCGCACCTGCTGCGCCAGCTCCTTGGCCCAATGATCGAGCAATGAATCCTGCCCAAATGCCGCTTGCGCCAAGACCCGGCGGATGGTATCGATGCAATCCGGCATATCGGCTACGTACGACGCGAACTCATGAGCCGCTTTCGTCAGATATTCCGGCGTCATGCCTGGAAAGTGCGGCATATTTTCCGTCAGTAGCCGCAAAGAGATGGCGCTGCCAGTGGCATCGGCCTTCAGCAGGCTGGCGTCGGCGTAGCCATAGGCGACATCGATGCGTCCCATGGCCGCCAGCAAGGTTTCCACCTTCAGGCTCTTTTCCATGAAATTGTGCAACTCGTCCAGTTTCAACAGAATTTCCAAGGTCATGGACGTGACCCGGTCCAGCGAGCGTTGGACTTCAGTCAGCTTGTCACTGATTACGTCCAGCTTGCCAGCCAGGTCCGGGCCGCCCATGCCGACCGCACCCAGGAATTCCTGGAACAGCATGCCAGCGGCCGCCCCGACGATCCCGCTGGCGGCATTCTTGCCGACCCACTTGGTCAAACTGCCCGCCGCTGCCCATGACAAGGAGTTCAGTTGCAAACTCGGCGCGCCCAGCATCGCTGCCGCAGCATCGGGATCCCGCTGTGTATTGCTGTGCATACCGTCATCCTTGTCATATTGATCAGAATGACAACTGTATCTGAAAGATGGTGTTGCTAGAAATTATTTGTGCTGCGTGCACAAACAGGCACCAGCTCTTCAGCCATGCTACGGCGTCACGCCATCCAGCGCGCTTTTGGCGACGTTTGCACAATTTGTTGATATTCTGGAGGAACGATTTTTTCGGCAGCGTGTCAATTTGGTATGCCGTCACCCGCTGCAGGGGGCGGGCGCACCGGTTGCCCATTCCACCTTCACCCAGGAAGCAAGGAAGCGCCATGAATAAACAGATCATCCTCAACCTGCCCGTGAAGGACCTGGAGACATCCAGGGCCTTCTTTTCCGCTCTCGGCTTTACCTTCGATACCCGCTTCAGCGGCGAGAGCGCGGCGTTCATGAACATCGTCGACGGCAGCATCCAGGCCATGCTGACGACCGAAGCCTTCTTCCAGTCCCTGATCGGCAAGCCGGTGGCGAATGCGAAGGAAGGCAATGAAGTCGTCATTTGCCTCAGCTGCGAAAGCCGGGAAGAGGTGGACAGCCTGATCGCCAGGGCCGCGGCCGCCGGCGGCCGCATCCCGCATCCGCCCGAGGACCATGGCTTCATGTATGACCAGGGCTTCGAGGATATCGATGGCCACCTGTGGAACCTGGTCTGGACGGCGCCGGAAGCCTGAGGCGCCGGGCAAGGGCAACTGGCCGTATCAGTTCTTCGTGCGCACCTGGCGCACGTGGTTTTCCAGTTCGCTGAACGAGGGGCGTTCCGTGGCGGAAATGACCTTGCGGCCGAATTCCACGGCCAGCGCCGGGGCGTAGCCGTTCAGGCTGGCCAATAGGGTCACTTTCACGCACTGGTACATCTTCGCCGTTTCATGGTGCTTGCGGCGCAGCAAGCTGGCCAGCGGGGCGATGAAGCCGTAGGCCAGCAAAATGCCGATGAAGGTGCCCACCAGCGCCTGTGCGATCAGCACGCCCAGTTCGGCCGGCGGCAAGCCGACGGAAGCCATCGTGTGCACCACGCCCATCACGGCGGCCACGATGCCGAAGGCGGGCATGGCGTCGGCCAGCTGCGAAATCGTCTGGATCGGCATTTCCGCATCCTCGTGGTGCGTCTCGATCTCGTTATCCATCAGGTTTTCGATCTGATAGGCATCCATATTGCCCGACACCATCAGGCGCAGATAATCGGTGATGAATTCCAGGATGTGCTCGTCGCCGAGCGTGTACGGGTATTTCACGAAGATGGGACTGCGGTAAGGGTCGTCGATATCGTCCTCGACCGACATCAGGCCTTCCTTGCGGATCTTGCTGAGGATTTCATACATCAGCCCCATCAGTTCCATGTAGCGCGCCTTCGTGTACTGCGAACCGTGGAACAGGGTGGGTATGGCGGCGAACGTGGCGCGGATGGCCTTGGCGTCGTTGCCGACAAAGAAGGTGCCCAGCGCGGCGCCGCCGATCATCAGCAGTTCCAGCGGCTGGAACAGGGCCGCCAGATGGCCGCCCTGCATGGCGAAGCCGCCGAAGACGGAAAACAGGACGACGAGAAATCCGAGTATGACTAGCAAAACCTACTCCTTCATAATATTGCCATATCGCAATATTGTAGTGTAACCCGATTTGTCTGCATTGGCCGAGTCCGGCTGCAGCTGCTGGCCGAGAAAATTGATAAAAGCGCGCACTTTGGCGGGCAGCTGGTGGCGGCTCGGGTAATAGGCGTACAGGTCGGCCGGCGCCAGCGTGTAATCGGCCAGCACCACGCGCAGGCGGCCGCTGTCGAGGTAGCGCGCCAGGTCCCATTCCGAGCGCAGCAGGATGCCGTGGCCGTCCAGCGCCCAGCCCAGCACCACGTCGCCATCGTTGCTGGCCACGGTGCCGCGCACCTTCACCGTGTGGCTGGCGCGGCCACGGCTCAAACGCCAGATGCCGTAGGCGTCGTCGTTTTGCCGGTGCACGATGCAGCGGTGCTGCGCCAGCTCGTCCGGCGTTTGCGGCGTGCCGTGCGCCTGCAAATAGGCGGGCGAGGCGCACAGGAAGCGCCGGTTCGACATGATCTTGCGCGCCGACAGGCGCGTGTCGGGCAGCTCGCCGAAACGGATGCCCAGGTCGTACGCCTGCTCGACCAGGTTGATGGGGCTGTCCGTCAGCTGCAGCTGCACTTCCAGCTGCGGGTGGCGCAGGGCGAATTGCGACAGCAGGGGCGCGATCACCGTGCGCCCGAAGCCCAGGGTGGCGTTGACGCGCAGCAACCCGCGCGGTTCGGCGCTGCCGCTGGCCAATGACTCTTCCATGGCACGGATATCGTCGAGGATCTGCCGCGCCTGCTGCAGATAGCTTTCGCCATCGCCCGTCAGGCTGATGCGCCGCGTGCTGCGGTTCAGCAGGCGCACGCCCAGGCGCTGCTCCATCAGCACCAATCGCTTGCTGACGGCGGGCGGCGTGATGCCCAGTTCGCGCGCCGTGGCCGACAGGCTGCCCAGCTTGGCCAGCAGCACAAAGAAGGCCATTTCCGTGGTGGCGTCCGTTTTCATGATTGATCTTTCACTTCAAGTGAATAATGCTTTAAATTACAATCGATTATAGGGCTTTGTATCGCGGGTAAGCTGGCGTCACCATTCAAGCACAGGAGAGCCGCATGAAAATCGTCGAGATCCGCGAAAAGACCATCCCCATTTCTTCCCCCATCCGCAACGCCTACATCGATTTCACGAAGATGACCTTGAGCCTGGTGGCCGTCGTCACGGACGTGATGCGCGACGGCAAGCCCGTCGTCGGCTACGGCTTCAATTCGAACGGCCGCTACGGCCAGGGCATGCTGATGCGCGAGCGTTTCATTCCCCGCATCCTCGACGCCGATTCGGCCAGTCTCGTGACGGAGGACGGCGGCAACCTCGATCCGCACAAGGTGTGGGACTGCATGTACACGAATGAAAAGCCGGGCGGCCACGGCGAGCGCTCGGTGGCCATCGGCACCATCGACATGGCCATCTGGGATGCCGTGGCGAAGATCGAGAACAAGCCGCTGTTCCAGCTGCTGGCCGAGCGCCACGGCACGGGTGCGCCCGACAAAAAAGTCTTTGTGTACGCCGCGGGCGGCTATTACTACCCGGGCCAGAGCCTGTCCGCCCTGCAGGACGAGATGCGCAGCTATATCGACCGCGGCTACACGGTGGTCAAGAAAAAGATCGGCGGCGCCTCGCTGGACGAGGACTTGCGCCGCATCGACGCCATCATGGAAGTGCTGCAGGATGGACAGAAGCTGTGCGTGGACGCGAATGGCCGTTTCGACCTCGATACGTCGATCGCCTACGCCAAGGCGCTGCGTGAATATGACCTGTTCTGGTACGAGGAGGCGGGCGATCCGCTCGACTTCGAGCTGCAAGCGACCCTGCGCAGCTATTATGACAAGCCCATGGCGACGGGCGAGAACCTGTTTTCCATGCAGGATGCGCGCAACCTGATCCGCTACGGCGGCATGCGCGCCGACCGCGACTGGCTGCAGTTCGACTGCGCCCTCAGCTACGGCCTGGTGGAGTATTTGCGCACGCTGGACATGCTGCACCAGCACGGCTGGTCGCGCAGCCGCTGCATTCCGCACGGCGGCCACCAGATGTCCTTGAATATCGCGGCGGGCCTGGGCCTGGGCGGCAATGAATCGTATCCTGATTTATTCCAGCCGTTCGGCGGCTTCCCCGACGGCGTGCGCGTCGAAAATGGTCACATCACCATGCCGGACCTGGTTGGCATCGGCTTCGAGGGCAAGGCGAACCTGTATGCGGAAATGCGGGCGCTGAGCGGGCAATAACCTTACTCGCTGCGCTGCCAGAAGCGCAGCTTGTTGCCGAACGGGTCCGCCACTTCCAGGATGCGGCCCCAGTCCTCGTCGCGGATGCCGGGCCGCGCATACGGGTAATCCCTGGCCTGCAGTTCCGCGTGCAGGGCGGCGACGTCATTGACGGGGATCAACAGCGCCGCCCCCGGCGTGGCGTCGCCGTAGTGCTCGGACAGGTGCAGCACCAACTCGCCCCGCGTCACCTGCAGGTACAGCGGCGCCGTGGGCTCGAAGCGATGTTCCCAGTCCAGGGTAAAGCCGAGGAAACCGAGGTAGAACTCGCGCGCCTTTTCTTCCGAGAAGATGCGCAGGATGGGGATGGCAGCATGCATGGCGGTGCTTTCGACAGGTGGCGGTGCCGCCATTCTAGCCGCAGGCCGGCGCCTGGCGCTTCATGCGTGCGGCGGGACTGGCCTTCTCCCAGCGGAACAGCCACATGATAATGAGCTTGGTGGTGGCGCTGACGCAGGCCAGCAGCAGCAATGGCCAGCCCGTCGGCAGGCCCATGACGCAGGCGAAGAAGATGGTGCTGACATCCATCGCCAGGATGAACTGGCTCATCTTTAACGACACGGCGCCCGTCTTGCCCGAGCGCCAGATCAAGCGGATCTGGTGCGCATAGCCCTGCGCCAGCAGCACGGTGACGGCGACGAGCAGGCTTTGCGAGATCACGCGCTTTTCATCGCTGAACGTGGGGCCGAAGGCCAGCCCCGCCACGCCCGCGCCCAGCAGCAGCGCGCAGGCCAGCAGCGCATGGCGCGAGGCCAGGCTGCGGCGGTCGCGCTCGATTTCATACAGGATGGCCAGCGCGATCAGCGAGGCGACCAGGCGGGGCCAGACGATGTAGTGGTTGAACGGCGTGATCGAATAGCCGTAGACGAAGAACGCGCAATACGCGAGGAAGCTGACGGTGAACTGGTTGATCGACAGGATGTCCGTCGTCTGGCCGGCACCGATGCCGGCATCGCGCTTGCGCCGCCAGATTTTTTGCAGCTGCGACCACAGGCCGTACAGGCTGACGACGATGAACAGGGAATTGAGGCTGCCGGCGAGGGTGTAGAGGGAAGGGGCTTGCAAAGGTGTCTCCGGAAATCGGCAAGGCAGCGCTGCGGTGACAGGATACCTTGTCTATACATTTTATTTTTGCAACATGCTCTCATGAAATAAATTGGCAGGCAAGCAATGATTTTTCGGCCGGGCCTGTTGCAGCACTGCTTGCCCGGACGCACCTCTTCCTGCGCTTGCCCGTATAATCGGGGCATGACTTTCTTATCACTGCGTGCCCGCTCCGTGCTGGCCACCTTCGGCAAAATGGCCGTTTCCCTGATTCTCCTGTTGTCTGCACTGTGGGGCGCGCTGGCGCTGTGGTACCAGCTGTCCGGCGGCACGGCGGCGCAAGCCATCGGCGCGCTGCTGTGGGGCGTGCTGGGCGTGGCCAGCATCGCGCTGTGGTGGACGCGCGGCGACGCGCGCGCGCTGCTGCCATATGCGGCCGGTTTCATCCTGCTGCTCGTGTGGTGGAGTTTCATCACGCCGAAGCAGCAGCGCGTGTGGGCCGACGACGTGGCGCGCAATGTGACGGGCACCGTCAAGGGCAATCTCGTCACCCTGGACAATGTGCGCAATTTCGACTGGCGCAGCGATGACGACTACACGGTCAAGTGGGAGCAGCGCAGCTACGACCTCGACGAACTGCGCACGGTGGACACGGCGCTGTCGTACTGGACGGGGCCCTACATCGCGCATACGCTGATCTCGTTCGGCTTCGCCGACGGGCGCTTTCTGACGTTTTCCATCGAGATCCGCAAGGAAAAGGGCGAGAGCTTTTCCGCCATCGGCGGCTTCTTCAAGCATTTCGAGATGAGCCTGATCGCCGCCGACGAGCGCGACATCCTGCGCGTGCGCACGAATGCGCGCGGCGAGGACATGCATCTGTACCGCGTGATGATGCCCAAGGCGGCCATGCGCTCGCTGTTCCTCGCCTACCTGGACGAGGCGCAGGCGCTGAAGGCGCAGCCGCAGTTCTACAACACGCTGACGGCCAATTGCACCACCATCGTCTTCGAGATGGTGCGCCGCATCGTGCCGGGCCTGCCGCTCGATTACCGGCTGCTGGCCTCGGGCTACCTCGACCGCTATCTGTTCGACGTCAAGGGCCTGGTGCCCGGCCAGACCTTCCAGCAGCTGCGTATTGGGGGCCACGTCACGGCGCGCGCGCGGGCGGCGAACGACGATGCGGACTTTTCGCACGCGATCCGGCGCGGCATGCCGGGCTACGATGACGCGGGTTTTCCGGCGCTGCAAATGCCCAAGCAATAATCTACTGTCGCAACGACGCTCAATCAAACCGTAGCGAGCGGAAGGAAGAGGTGGCCGAGAAGCGGAACTGTACGAATAGTACAGTGAGCATCGCAGGCCGCCTATGCCGACGCGCAGTAGGTTTGGTTGGGCGTTAACGGTCATTGCCTTATACTGTCGCTATTCCGACCGGCCGCACATTGCGGCCGGTCTCACTTTACGAATAAAGAAGGCCCGCTATGCCATTTTCCTCCCTGGGTCTGATTCCCGCCCTGGTCCGTGCCGTCGACAAGGCCGGCTATGCCGCGCCGACGGCCATCCAGGCGGCCGCCATTCCCGCCATCCTGCGCGGCAGCGACGTGCTGGGCGCGGCCCAGACGGGCTCCGGCAAGACGGCTGCCTACGCGCTGCCGCTGCTGCAGGCGCTGATGGCGCCCGCTTCCGGCCCGCGCCAGGTGCGCGCGCTGATCCTCGTGCCCACGCGCGAGCTGGCGGCGCAGGTGGGGCAGACGGTGCACGCGCTGGCCAAGCCGCTGCCCGTCAAACTGAAGATTTCCGTGCTGTTCGGCGGCGTGTCGATCAATCCGCAGATGATGGACTTGCGCGGCGGCGCCGATATCGTCGTCGCCACGCCGGGCCGCTTGCTGGACCTGGTGCGGCAAAATGCCGTGAAGCTGGGCGGCGTGTCGCTGTGCGTGCTCGATGAAGCCGACCGCCTGCTGGACATGGGTTTCAGCGAGGAAATCAACGCCATCCTGGCGCTGCTGCCCAAACAGCGGCAAAACCTGTTCTTTTCCGCCACCTTCCCCGACAGCGTGCAGGCGCTGGCCGACAGCCTGCTCCGGGAGCCCGTGCGCATCGAGGTGGCGTCCGAACCGCAGGACAAGCCCGACATCGTGCAGCGCGCCATCACGGTCGACGTGCCGCGCCGCACGCAGCTGCTGCGCTACCTGATCCTGCAGCAGCAGTGGGAGCGGGTGCTGGTATTCGTCGCCACCAAGTACGCGGCCGAACACGTGGCCGACAAGCTGCAGCGCGCGGGCCTGCACGTGGGCGCCTTCCACGGCGAGTTCAGCCAGGGCACGCGCAGCCAGCTGCTGGCCGACTTCAAGGCCTGCCGGCTGCAGGTGCTGGTGGCCACCGACGTGGCCGCGCGCGGCATCGACATCGCCGGCCTGCCCGCCGTCGTCAACTACGACTTGCCCCGTTCTGCCGTCGACTACACGCACCGCATCGGCCGCACGGGCCGCGCCGGCGAAAGCGGCACGGCCATCAGTTTCGTGACGGCCGACACGGAAGCGCATTTCCGCCTGATCGAGAACCGCAACGACTTGCGCATCGTGCGCGAAGTGGTGGCCGGTTTCGAACCGACGGAACTGCCCGCGCCCGCGAACCCCGTCACCGATGCGGTGAACGGCGGCGTGAAGGGTGCGCGCAAGAGCAAGAAGGACAAATTGCGCGAGGCGGCTGCCAAGGCGGCCACAGGTAATTAAATTCGCCTTATGTGCGCTGGCCGCTTGAACGGCCGCGTTTCCCGGACTAAGATTGTGTTTCTATAAAGCAAGGGGACGGGAATGCACATGACATTCATCAAACGCGCGGGCGCTGTGGCCGGCGCGCTGGCGCTGGCCGGTTGCGCCGGCATGGGCGGCAACAGTGACAGCACCGGCATGCAGATGCCGGGCAAAGCGCCGGCCGATGCGGCCGTGGCTGCCACCTGGTACAACCCGCCCAGCGAATTTCCCGGCATTTGCCTGACCCAGTTCAAGGATGGCAGCCTGCGTTTCGACGGCGGCTTCGCCTTCTATAACCCCGGCCGCTGGACGTATGACGCGGCCGCGTCCGAATTGCGCCTGGCGCTGGCGCCGACGCCCTCGCTGGAGCTGTCCCACGCGCAAATCGTGCAGCACCAGAATCTGCTGCGCATCGAGGCAGACAAGAATACGCTGGTATATGCGGTGAAAGCCGACACCAGGGCCATCGGCCTGGGCGGCTTTGTGTTCTACCGCGACACGCCTTGTCCGCCCCGGCGCGGATAAGTGCCGGATAAGTGCCGGATAAGTGCCATGAAGGAATATTTAGTCGTATAATTTCAAGGCAAGCTGGCTGCCGCACAAGACTCGCAAGACTGACTTGCGCGGCAGATTTCCCCCTCCAGGCAAGCTCCGATATCGCCATGGCGATGAGAGGATAGTCCGATGGATTTGCACGACGAGCATGGCATGCCGGGTACTGCGGTGCTGGCGGCGGACGCCGGGCAGCAGGCCGTGGCGCCGCCGCGCACCTTGCTGCTGGTCGACGACGAGCCGAATATCCTCGCTTCCCTGAAGCGCCTGCTGCGGCGCGATGCCTACCATATCCTCACGGCCGGCAGCGGCCAGGAAGGGCTGGAGGTGCTGGCCAGCCATGCCGTCGACGTGATCGTGTCGGACCAGCGCATGCCGGGCATGCTGGGCGCCGATTTCCTGCGCAAGGCCAAGCTGCTGTGCCCGCAAACCATCCGCATCATGCTGTCGGGCTATACCGAATTGCAGGCCGTCACGGACGCCGTCAACGAGGGCGCCATCTTCAAGTTCCTCACCAAGCCCTGGGAAGACCATCAATTGCGCGAACATATCGCCGAAGCCTTTCGCCTGAAGGGCATCGACGACGACAATGTGCGCCTGAATGCGCAACTGCGCGACGCCAACCAGGCGCTGGCGGCGGCCAATGCCGCCATGCAGGTGCTGGTGCGCCAGCAGCAGCACCAGATCAGCCGCGACGAGGTCAGCCTGGGCATCGCGCGCGAATTGCTGCAATTTTTACCCTTGCCCGTGATCGGGCTCGACGAGGACGGCATGATCGCCTTCATCAACGCGGCGGCGGCCAACCTGTTCGAGCGGGGCGCGGCCCTGCTGGGCAACGAGGCGGCGATCGTCTTGCCGCAGCTGTTCGACGGGCAGGGCGCGCCCCGCCTGGCCGCCATCGATGGCCAGCCATATGCCGTGGCGGTCCATCCCATGGGCCTGCATTCGCGCTCGCGCGGCAGCCTGGTCACATTGAGCCGTCATGGAGTGGCTACATGAGTGAAAGCGTGAGTGAGAGCGGACGCGAGATTTCCATGGAGCAAGCGCAGGAAGGCATGGTGCTGGCGCAGGCCTTGAACGACGCCAGCGGCGCCGTGCTGCTGGCCCAGGGCGCCACCCTGACGGCGGCGAACCTGACGGCCTTGCGCAGGCGCAATGTGGAGCGCTGCCATGTCGTCATGGACGAGGCGCCCGACCCCGCCGCGCAGGCGCATGCCGAGCAGGAGCGGGTGCGCCGCCTGGAACGGCTGGCCGTGCTGTTCCGCGCCACGCCGCCCGATTCCGCCGGGGCGGAACTGCTGGCCCTGCTGCAGCGCTACCGGCAAGGGGGCGCGGCATGACACGGCTCAGTTTTGAACACATCATCCGCCAGATACAGGAACTGCCCTCGCTGCCCGTGGTGGTGCTCGAATTGCTGTCGAGTATGGACCAGGACGACACGGACGTGCATGTGCTGGCGCAAAAGATCGAGCTGGACCAGGCTTTGGCGGCGAAGACCTTGCGCATCGCCAATTCCTCGTTCTACGGCATGCAATCGAAGGTCACCAGCATTCCGCAAGCCGTTTCCGTGCTGGGCTTTCACAGCATCCGCACCGTCGTCACGGCCTGCGCCCTGACGGGCAGCTTCGCGCCCGTCAGCGGCGGCTTCGATTTCCAGGCGTTCTGGCGCCACTCGCTGGCCACGGCCATCGCCGCGCGCCTGCTGGCGCCGCACTTGCGCGTCAATCCCGAAACGGCATTCACGGCCGGCCTGCTGCACGACCTGGGTACCCTGGTGCTGGTGACGCGCTTTCCGGCCGAGCACGCACTCGTGCGCAGCCACCGCCAGGCGCAGGACTGCCAGATGGCCGAGGCGGAACTGGCCGTCATCGGTATTGACCATGCGCAAGTGGGCAGCGCCCTGGCCGCGTACTGGAAGTTTCCCGAGGCGATACAGCAGGCGGTGGCCGACCACCATGCCATCGACCGGCTGGAAGGGGGCGGCCTGCCGCTGGCCGTGCACATGGCCAATGCCGTCGCCCTGGCGCTCGACTTGGCCGGCGTCGACGATGCGCTGGTGCCGCCCCTGTCGCCCACGGGCTGGCGCAGCGTCGCCCTGGACGAGCAGGCCTGGCTGGCGCTGCTGGCGCAAACGGAACACACCTTCGATGAAATGTCGCGCATCATGCTGGCATGAACAGGATACAGGCCATGGACACAGACGCAGGACAGGCGCTGCCCGCCACGCCGGAACGCCGCCAGGGAGACTCCATCGCGCTGTCGGCGTTTTTCGACGGCCATCCCGTGGCCACCTTCGCCATCAATACGGAGCACGTGGTGACGCACTGGAACAGCGCCTGCGAGCAGCTGCTGGGCTTTTCGGCCGCCGAGATGGTCGGCACGCGCGACCACTGGAAGGCGTTTTATCCGCAGCCGCGCGCCTGCCTGGCCGACCTGCTGGTGGCCGACGATATCGCGCTCGGTGAAAATGACCTCTACCTTGGCAAGCTGAAGCGCTCCCCCGTGATCCCCGGCGCCTACGAGGCCGAGGATTTCTTTGCCGATATCGGCCCCGACGGCCACTGGCTGCATTTCACGGCGGCGCCCCTGCGCGACCGCCAGGGCCGCCTGGTGGGCGCTATCGAAACCCTGCGCGACGTGAGCGAGCGGCGCCTGGCGGAACTGGCGCTGCGCAAGGCGCACGACAACCTGGAACACCTGGTGGCCAAGCGCACGGCCCAGCTGGCCGAAATGAACGAGCGCCTGGCCGACGATATCCGCCAGCGCCAGATCGCCGATCTGGAATTGCGCGAACGCAACCTTGCCCTGACGGAATTGAACAGCAAGCTGTCGCTGGCCCAGCAAAAGCTGCTGCAGTCGGAAAAGCTGGCCTCGATCGGCCAGCTGGCCGCCGGCGTGGCGCACGAGATCAACAATCCCATCGGCTATGTGTTTTCCAATGTCGGCACCCTGGAAGGCTATCTGGACGACCTGTTCAGCATGCTCGACGCCTACGAGGAAGCCGAGCCGGCCGTCGCCGACCCCGTGGTGGCGGCGCGCCTGCGCGCGCTGCGCGAACAGATCGACCTGGATTTCCTGCGCAGCGACATTCCCATGCTGATGGGTGAGTCGAAGGAAGGCATTGCGCGCGTGCGCCGCATCGTGCAGGACCTGAAGGATTTTTCGCGCACGGATGCGCACCAGGAGTGGGTCTGGGCCGACTTGCGCCAGGGCATCGATACCACGCTCAACATCGTTAACAACGAGGTCAAGTACAAGGCCGACGTGGTGCGCGAATATGGCGACATTCCCGACATCGAATGCCAGCCTTCCGAGCTGAACCAGGTGATCATGAACCTGGTCGTCAACGCGGCCCACGCCATGGGCGAGGCGCGCGGGCGCATCACCCTGCGCACGGGCAGCGACAACGCGACGGAAGTGTGGATCGAGGTCGAGGATACGGGCGGCGGCATCGCGCCCGAACACCTGTCGCGCATCTTCGACCCGTTCTTCACCACCAAGGCCGTCGGCAAGGGCACGGGGCTGGGCCTGTCGCTGGCCTACACGACGGTGCAGAAACACCATGGCCGCATCGACGTGCGCAGCGTCATCGGCCGCGGCACCACCTTCCGCATCACCTTGCCCGTGCGCCAGGCGCAGGCCGTCGCACCATGACCGAACAGGACAGCATGAGCACAACTACCAGCGCCAGCACCGCGGCCGCGCCGCCCACCATCCTGTGCGTCGACGACGAACCGAATATCCTGTCGTCGCTGCGGCGGCTGTTCCGCCCGCACGGCTACCGCGTGCTGACGGCCGACGGCGGCGCGGCCGGCCTGGCCCTGCTCGAGAGCGAGACGGTGGACCTGGTCATTTCCGACATGCGCATGCCGCACATGGATGGCGCGCAGTTCCTGGCCCAGGTGCGCCAGCGCTGGCCCGGCACCATCCGCCTGCTGCTGACGGGCTATGCCGACATCCAGTCCATCCTCGACGCCATCAACCAGGGCGAGATCTACCGCTACGTGACCAAGCCGTGGGACGAGAACGATATCGTGCTGGTGGTGCGCCACGCGCTGGAACGGCGCGCGCTGGAACAGGAAAAGCGGCGCCTGGAAGCGCTGACGGCCAGCCAGAACGTGGAGCTGCAGGCGCTCAATGCCAGCCTGGAAGCGAAGGTGGCCACGCGCACGCAGCAGCTGAAGCAGTCGCACGACGAGGTGCAGGCGGCCAACGAGCGCCTGAAGGCCACGTTCGTGACGACCATCAAGGTGTTTTCCAACCTGATCGAAATGCGCGGCGGCAAGCTGGCCGGCCATGCGCGGCGGGTGGCCGAGCTGTCGCGCAAGCTGGCGCAGGCGCTGGGCCTGGAAGGGCAGGAGGCGCGCGACGTGTTCATCGCGGCCCTGCTCAAGGATATCGGCAAGCTCAGTCTGAGCGACGACGTGCTGGAACTGCCGGCCAGCGCCTGGACGGGCGAGCAGCTGGCCGCCTTCCGCAAGCATCCGCTGCGCGCCGAACAGCTGCTGATGGCGCTCGACGAGCTGCGCGCCGTCTCCGTCATCCTGCGCTCGCAGCTGGAGCGCTTCGACGGCGGCGGTTTTCCCGATGGCCTGGTGGGCCTGGCCATTCCCATGGGCGCGCGCATCCTGGCGCTGGCGTCCGACTACGACGGCTTGCAGATCGGCGCCATGGTGCAGCGCAGCCTGCGCGCCGAGGAGGCGCGCACCCTGATCTACGACAGCGTCGGCAAGCGCTACGACCCGGCCGTGGTGGCCGCTTTCCGCAGCATCATGGAGGAGACGGAGCCGCCGGCGCGCGACCTGACCGTGCTGTCGGGCCAGCTGGAGCCGGGCATGACGCTGTCGCGCGACCTGATCAGCCGCGACGGCCTGATGCTGCTGGCGGCCGAACACGTGCTGACGGCCCGCGTGATCGCCCAGCTGCTCGATTTCGAAGGCAAGAATGGCGGACGCCTGAGCATCCGCGTGTACGCGCCCGTCAAGGAAGCCTAGGGCGCTGCCTGGGCCGCGGGCGGCGCAACGGGCAGGTGCACGGTAAAGCGCGTGCCCTGGCCCACTTCCGACGCCACCTCGATGCGGCCGCCGTGCTTGTTGACGATGCCGTACGAGAGCGACAGGCCCAGGCCCGTGCCGCTGCCCACGGCCTTGGTGGTGAAGAACGGCTCGAAGATGCGGTTCAGGTGCTCGGGCGCGATGCCGGCGCCCGTGTCGCCGATTTCCACCCACACCCAGTCGCCCGCGTGGCCCGTGCGGATGCTGATCACCCCATCGCTGCTGATGGCCTGGCCCGCGTTGACGAGCAGGTTCATGAACACCTGGTTCAGCTGCGAGGCCAGGCACAGTATCTGCGGCAGCTCGCCATAGTGCTTCTCGATGCGCGCCTTGTATTTCAATTCGTTGGCGACGATATTCAGGGTGCTGTCCAGGCCCGCGTGCAGGCTGGCCACTTGCCAGTCCGTCTCGCCCACGTGGGAAAAATCCTTCAGCGCCTGCACGATGTCGCGCACGCGTTTCAAGCCATCCATCGACTCGCGCACCAGGTCGCCGATGTCGTCCTGCAGGAAGGCCAGGTCGGCCTGCGCGCGCACCTGGGTCACTCTGTCGGCCAGGGCCGGGCCGTCGGGCGGCTCGCGCATCGCCGCTTCATACTGGGCGATGACGTCGAACAGGGTGCCGACATAGGCTTGCAGCGAACTCATGTTGGAGTTGACGAAACCGATCGGGTTGTTGATTTCATGCGCGATGCCGGCCGCCAGCTGGCCGATGGACGCCATCTTTTCCGATTGCAGCAGCTGGTCGTGCGCTTCCTGCAACTTGCTGATCAGTAGTTGCTGCTCCTCGCCGCGCGCCTGCAGCATCGCTTCCATGCGCTTGCGCTCGGTGATGTCCGTGAGCGAGCCGATCACCTCGAACGGCACGCCGTGCTCGTCGCGCACCAGGCGCAGGCTGTCGTGCATCCACAGGTAGCTGCCGTCGCGCACGCGGAAACGGTATTCATAGGCGCGCGCGCCTTCGACGAAGATCTGCGCCAGGCTGGAAAAGATGCCGGGCGCATCGTCGGGGTGGATGTGGTCGAACCAGAAATTCGGGTCGGCCACCATTTCCTCGGGCTGGTAGCCCAGCACGTTCAGGGCATTGTTGCTGACAAAGGTCATCTTGAAGTCGCCGCTGGGCACGGTGCAATAGATGATGGAGGGGGTATTGTCGAGCAGGTATTGCAGGCGCACGGCCGTGGCCGCCGACTCTTCGTCGCCAGGCGCCGCCCCGGCATGCCGGCCGGTATCGGGGGTGGAAAGGTCGAAATCCTCGAACTGCATCGTCACACCTCGCTGCCTGCACGGCATAGCTGTCATCCTGGCTGAATTATGCCTGACTATGCCTGATTCTGTCTGCCTTGGGCCGCCATCGGCGCGCTCAGGGGGCCGGCGGCTGCTCGACGATCGCCATGCGCCGCGCGATGCGCTGCGCCGCTTGCGTGTCGCCCGCCTGTTCGGCGCGCAGGCGCTGCACGCCCAGCCAGGCCAGCAGCGGGCGGCGCCAGCCCTGGTCCGAGGCGGTGGCGACGGCCGTGTCGAGCAATTCCGGCGTGGCGCGGCCCGAGCGCAGCAGCACGCCGGCCGCCACCAGCTGCGACAGCGGTTCCTTGATGGCCGCCACGGCGCTGGCGGCGGCCGTGTCGGAGCCGGCACCTGCTGCCGCCCGCTGCGTTTCCGGCAGCAGGGCGACGTCGGCCCCTTGCGCCTTGCCGGCCAGCCAGGCGGCATACGCGCGGTCGGCGTCGTTCGCGTCCGCTTGCAGGGCATCGAAGCCCCCGCAGTCCTCGAAGGCCAGGCTGGCCACGCGCGCGGCGCAGCGCAGCAGTTCGATGCGCGCCACCAGTTCGAGCTTGCCCGTGCCGGCCACCTGGCTGCGGGCGCGGCGGAATTCCGTTTGCTCGACGAGGGTGTTGCCGCTCAGGTAAGCCGCTTGAAAACGTTCGACGGAACTTTGCGCATTCATCTTCCAGTCGGGCACGGGCGGGCCGCTGGAACAGGCGCCGAGCGCCGTCACAAGCAGGGCAGGCAAGAAGAACTTGATATTTATCATGGCAGTTTGATCTCCGGATTGCGCTTGAACGGCCATTTGCGGTTGATTTCATTGACCAGCTGCTCGACCTTGCGCAGATTGCTTTCCACGTCCGCGCGCAGCGGGCCCAGGTCGGCTGTGGCCGCCCTGGCGTTGGCGCCCACGGCTTGCGCCTCGACCAGCACGGCGTCGACTTTTTTCAGGCTGGCGCGCGTGTCGGCCAGCAGCGCGTTCAGCTGCACGATGGTGGCCTGCGCATCCGTCATGACGCCCTTGTCGCCGAACACGCGCGTATCGGCATTGGCCACCAGGCCATCCGTGCGGCGCGCCAGCTGGTCCGCTGTCACCAGCAGGGCGTTGGCCCGCTCGACCAGCAGGCGCGACTGCTTGTCGTCGCCCGTCAGCAAGCCCATGGCGCCGCCCGGGCCGCTCAGCTTGCCCGTCACGGCTTGCACATTGCGCAAGGTGCCGTCGAGGGCGGAATCGCTGCCCGTCAGGCTGGCCACGTTGTTGAGCAAATCCTTCGCGGCGGCCAGCAGGCGGGGGATTTCCGCCGCCATGTCGCCCACCAGCAAGTCGCGCGTGGCGTCGTCGGGCAGCGGCGGGTCCGTCAGGATGCCGCTGTAGGCGCGCAGCTTGGCGCCGCCCACGATGCCCCGTTCCAGGGTGAAGATGGAGCTGCTGCGCAGCCAGTGCGCATCCTTGCGCGGCACGTCGACGATGACGCGCGCGCGGCCGTCCGGCGCCAGCTCGATGCGCTGCACGCGGCCGATGGGAAAGCCGGAAAAGGTCAGGTCGGCGCCCACGCCCACGCCGTCGGAATCGTCGGCCGTCAGCACCAGGGTTTGCGTTGCCTCAAAGGCGCCGCGTGCATACATCAGGTAGACGACGGAGCCGACCACCAGCACGAACATGAAGATGAGCAGGATGGCCGCCTTCAGTTCGGCGTGGCGCACGGGCGGCGGCGCGGGCAATACGGCGTCTGGCGTGAGACCGGCGGGCGCCGTGACGTCGACCTGGTCGGGATTTTGCGGTTGGCTCATGGCTTCTGGCTCTCGTATGGGTGGTTCGGGATCGCTGGCGGTGGCGGGCGGGGCATCAGTAGTAATTGCCCATCAGCGAAGCCACTTCGACCAGCAGGATGACGGAAAACAGGCGCAGCATTTCGGACAGGCCGTGTGCGGCCCACAGGCGGTTGCGCCGGCCGTGCGGCTCTTCCGGGTAGTACGAGGAGGCCAGCGGAATCAGGGCCACGGCAAAGCTGAAGAAGATGACCTTGAGCATCAGGATCAGCGCCACGGCCGGATTGAAGATTTGCCCCACCACGCGCGTGTAGCCTTGCAGCGCCCACGGCGTGAAACCGTAGATGGTGAGGTAGGCGAGGATCAGCGAGGTGACGCAGCTGACGATGGCCAGCATCCACACGGCGAAGATGCCGGACATAACGCGTGGAAAGTATTCGCGGCGCAGCAGGTCGACGCCCTGGCGCTGCATGGTGTCGAGCATGCCGGACGAACGCATTTGCGCAAACGCAATGCCGTCGGGCAGGGTCAGGCGCAGGGCCACGAACAGGGCGGCCGTCAGCGGGATCAGTTCCAGCACCAGCACGCGCACCACCATTTCCAGCGCATAGCGCGACAGGCCGTAGCTTTGCGCGCTGACGACGACGATGCGTATCAGCACCAGGCTGACCAGTGCGCAGGCGACGCTGAACCACACGAGGTTGGGCGCCGTGTTCGTCACCAGCCGGTGCGCGAGGATGGGGCGGTTGTCGCGGTTGTAGCTCGACGGCGACAGGGCCAGCGAAAACACGAGGATGGCGAAATGCAGCATGCGCCACCAGCTGACCAGCCAGGCCATGGTGGCCCGGTGCAGGCGGCGCAGGCTGATGATGAGGGAGACGGATAGGGTCATCATGGCATCTTAACATTGCATGCGTTCGATACAAGCGATTGTGCAGCAGTGCGGCCGTGGCTGGCAGCCTTGCTATTGACCGGCCACGCTGGCAATGATGGCGTCGGCCGCCGCGCGCACGCGGGCCGAGCGGTTCAGGTCCGCGTGCATGACCAGCCATACGTCGTAGCTTTCCGCCCGCTCGGGCCAGATGCGCACGAGCTGCGGGTCGATGTCGCCCAGGTGGGTGGCCAGCTCGGCAACGCCCAGCCCGGCGCGCGTGGCTTCCTGCAGCATGGCCGCCGAATTGACTTCCATGGCGACCCGGGCGTTGGCGACGGGTTCGCCGGCGATTTTCTCTCCATGACGGGGCGTCACGGACTGGTGGTAGATGACGATGTCGTGGCCGGCCAGCGCCGTGCCGCGCACGGGTTCGCCCCGTTCCGCCAGATAGGTTTTCGACGCATACAGGCCCAGGCTGCGCTTGACCAGGTGGCGCGAAATGAGGTCCGGGTCGGTGGGGCGCACGCCGCGTACGGCCAGGTCCGCTTCGCGCCGCGTCAGGCTGGCCAGCGCGGGCGCCACGTTGAGCACGATGCGGATGTCCGGGTGGGCCGCGTGCAGCCGCTGCATGGCGCGGATGACGAAATGGCTGGCCATGGTGTCCGTGGTGGCCACCCGCACCAGGCCGCTTAAACGGGTGTCGACGCCCTGCATCTCGCGCTGCAGCTTGTCGGCCGCCCGCTCCATCGCTTCGGCGGCCGTCAGCGCCAGCTCGCCGGCCGGCGTGGGCACGTAGCCCGACGGCGTGCGCAGGAACAGGGTGGCGCCCAGCGAGCTTTCCAGCGCGGCCAGGCGGCGCCCGCACGTGGCCTGGTCGATGCACAGCAGGGCGGCCGCGCCGCGCAGGGTGCCAGCCCGGCCGATGGCCAGAAAGATGCGCGCGTTATCCCAATCCAAGCTGCTTCTCCTATTGCATATGGCGATGCATTTTTGCATCAAGGTGCCGAGTTTATGCCTGTTTACTGCATCGTGCAACGCTCGCATAATGGCGGCCCCGCTGTCCCTGCAAGGAAATATCATGATTGCCCCCACACCGCGCCGCGCCAGCGGCTTGATCCTGCTGACCCTGGCCTTCGGCTTCGTCATGGCGATGCTCGACGTCACGGCCGTCAACGTGGCGCTGTCCGATATTGCGCTGGACTTGCATATTCCGCTGACGGGCCTGGTCTGGGTGGTCGATGGCTACACCTTGACGTTCGCCGCGCTGCTGCTGGCCGGCGGCGCGCTGGCCGACCGTTACGGGCCGAAAGCCGTGTACCAGGGCGGTCTCGGCGTCTTCATCCTCGGCTCGGTATTGTGCGGCGCCGCGCCCGACGGGCATTTCCTCACGGCGGCGCGCCTGCTGCAGGGCGCGGGCGCGGCCCTGTTCATGCCCAGTTCGCTCAGCCTGCTGACGCACAGCTTCGAAGACGAGCGCGAACGCACGCGCATGCTGGGCGCCTGGTCGGCGCTGGTGGGCGTGGCCGGCGCTTCCGGCCCCCTGATCGGCGGCATCCTCGTGCACCAGTTCGGCTGGCGCAGCGTCTTCTGGGTCAACGTGCCGCTGGGCGTGCTGGCCATCGTCATGGCGCAGCTGCTGCTGGTGGCGCCGGCGCGCCAGCCGCGCGATCTGTCGCTGTTCAGCCATGCGCTGGGCGTGGCGGCGCTGGCGGGCCTGAGTTTCGTGCTGATCGAAGGGCCCGTGCTGGGCTGGCTGTCGCCCGGCGTGCTGGCGGCGGGCGCATTGACGCTGCTGTCGGCCTGGCAACTGCTGCGGCGCGAGCGCAGCGGCAGTCATCCGCTGTTGCCGCGTGAACTGTTTCACAGCAGCAGTTTCGGCGCGGCCAATGGCGTGGGTTTTTTGATCAATTTCTGCGTGTTCGGCCAGCTGTTTTTATTGAGCCTGTTTTTGCAGCAATCGGGCGGCGCCGATGCCCTGCAGTCGGGCTTGCGCCTGCTGCCCATGATGGCGGCCTATACGGTGGGCAATTTCATGGCGGGCGGTATCGCGGCGCGTCATGGCACGCGCTTGCCCATGCTGGCCGGCTTGCTGGTGGGCGCCGGGATGGCCTTGCTGCTGATGGGCTTGCGTCCGGGCACGCCGTATGGCTGGCTGGCGCTGGGCACGGCCGTCATGAACGTGGCCATCGGCATCGCCATTCCCGCCATGACGGCCACCGTGATGCGGGTGGCCGGCAAACAGCATGCGAACAGCGCGGCGGCCGCCCTGAATGCGAACCGCCAGATCGGCGCGCTGGTGGGCGTGGCGCTGATCGGCAGCATCCTGCATATGTTGCCCGACTGGTCGCTGCGCTTGCCGCTGGCCTACGCGACGATTGCCGCCGCGTATGGCCTGGCGGCGGGCCTCGTGTACCGGCACGTGCATGTGCCGAAGGCCGTGGCCGCCGTCTGAAGCAGGCTTATTGTCCGCGCGTGCTGCGCCATTCCACCAGTTCTTCGATGGTGAGGATCGGCATGCCGTGCAGTTCGGCGAAGCGCTCGATATCGTCGCCGCGCATCATGGTGCCGTCCGGATTCATCAGCTCGCACAGCACGGCGGCCGGATTCAGGCCTGCCATGCGCGACAGGTCCACGGAGCCTTCCGTGTGGCCACGGCGCTCGAGCACGCCGCCGGGCGCGGCGCGCAGGGGGAAGACGTGGCCGGGGCGCACCAGGTCGGCCGGCTTGGCATTCGGCGCGATGGCGGCGCGGATGGTGGTGACGCGGTCGGCGGCCGACACGCCCGTCGTGACGCCGTCGCGCGCCTCGATGGAGACGGTAAACGGCGTGCCGTAGCGGCTGCCGTTATCGGACGACATGGGCGGCAATTCCAGCTTGCTGACGACGTCCGTGGGCAGGCACAGGCAGACGATGCCGCTGCATTCGCGGATCAGCAAAGCCATGGTTTCGTGCGTGAGTTTCTCGGCCGACAGGATCAGGTCGGCTTCGTTTTCACGGTCGAAATCGTCGAGCAGGATGACGGGAATGCCGGCGCGCATGGCGGCCAGGGCGGACTGGATGCGACCTTCCAGGTCGTTGGAAAGCAGGGTATAGCTGTTGACTAACATGGTGAAACGCTCCTCGCATAGGCGAAAAACGCTGCAGGGCAAGCGAATAGACGCAACTGGCCGCATCGCCGTGGCGATGGGACATCACACTACTGCACATCTTCTTTCATCCGGACTATACCGTCGGCTCTGGAGTCACACCAGATCTGCTGACCTCGCCAGGCGGTGCCCGGAAAGCGCTCGCGGGCTTGACCGTTGCCGGTCTTACCGCCGGTGGGGAATCGCACCCCGCCCCGAAGACGTATTGTTGTGCCGGTCCACATGACCGGCGGCAATACTTTAGCACAGATGAAAAAAACGGGCAGGGCACCGTTGAGTTTGTTATTCGGCAAAGTTGCTTGGGAAAAGCGGTTTTTCCTAAGCTGTTTTTAATGGCGGAAACAGGATTTCAGTGTAAGGTACGCTTACTGAATCTTACCGTTGAGAATACATGAAGCTGAGTAAATTACGCCTGATCTCGGGCGCCGTCTTGCTGGCGTGCGCCTGCATGGCCCAGGCGGAAATCCGTTTGACCGATCCCCTGCCGCTGGCACCAGAAGTTACCGTCGGCAAATTGTCGAACGGCTTGACCTACTACATCAAGAAAAATGCCCGTCCCGCGCAGAAAGTGGAATTGCGGCTGGTGGTCAAAGCCGGTTCCATCCTGGAAGATGACGACCAGCAAGGCCTGGCGCATTTCACGGAACACATGGCCTTCAATGGCTCCACGCATTTCAAGCGCAATGAGCTCATTTCCTATTTGCAATCGATCGGCGTGAAGTTCGGCGCCGACCTGAACGCCTACACGAGTTTCGATGAAACCGTGTACGTGCTGCCGATTCCGACGAACAAGAAGGAAAACCTGGAAAAGGGTTTCCTCGTGCTGGAAGACTGGGCGCATGGCTTGAAATTCAATCCGGCCGACATCAACAGCGAGCGCGGCATCGTGCTGGAAGAGGCGCGCCTGGGCAAGGGCGCCAGCGACCGCATGAACAAGGTGCTGTATCCGAAGCTGCTGAACGGTTCGCGCTATGCGGAACGCATGCCGATCGGCAAGGAGTCCGTGTTAAAGACGTTCAAGCCGGAAGCCATCAAGCGTTTCTACAAGGATTGGTACCGGCCCGACCTGATGGCCGTGATGGTGGTGGGCGACGTGGAGCCGAGCCAGGCTGAAAAGCTGATCCGGCAGCATTTCGGCAAGCTGAAAAATCCCGCGAAACCGCGTCCGCGCCTGTATGTGGAAGTGCCGCAGCGCTCGCAGACGGAAGCGCTGGTGATCACGGACAAGGAAGCGCCGGACGATACCGTCTTCATCCGCTACCCGATCCGCGCCGCGCAGGAGCCCGTCACCATCGCGGACTACCGCCGCCAGATGATCGAAAACCTGTACGGGCAAATGCTCAGCGCGCGCATGCAGGAATTGACGCAGCAGGCCAATCCGCCGTTCATCCAGGGCGGCAGCAGCGTGGGCAAGCTGGTGCGCGGCTATGAATCGTTCAGCGCGTATGCCTTGCTGGGCAAGGGCGGCGTGCAGCCGGCCGTCGATGCGCTGGTGCTGGAAGATGAACGGGCGCGCCGCTTCGGTTTCAGCCAGGATGAGCTGGACCGCGCGCGCAAGGACATGCTGCGCAATTACGAGCGCGCGTATAGCGAGCGCGACAAGTCCGATTCGGCCGGTTTCGTGGCCGAGTATTCGCGCAACTTCCTGGAACAGGAAGCCGTCCCCGGCATCGCCAATGAATTGCTGTACGCGCAGGAACTCTTGCCGCAGGTAACTTTGCAGGAAATCAACGAGACGGTGGCCAAGGTGATTCCCGACCAGCAAAAGAAGCTGGTGGTCTTCATGGGCGCCGAGCCGAAAGCCGGCGATGCGGCCTCGACTGTACCGACGCAGCAGCAATTGCTCGACGCCGTGGCGCAAGCGGAGCGGCAAACCGTCGAGCCGCGCACGGAAAAAGTGCTTGCCAGCAAGCTGATGGACGGTCCGCCGGCCGGCGGCAGCATCGTCTCGGAAAAGTTAAACAGCGCCATCGGCGTGACGGAATTGACCCTGGGCAATGGCGTGCGCGTGCTGCTCAAACCGACGGACTTCAAGAACGACCAGGTGCTGATGGGCTCGACCCGCTTCGGCGGCCAGTCGCTGTTCGGCGACGCCGACATCTACAACGCCCGCTATGCCAGCGCCGTGGTCGGCAGCATGGGCCTGAAAGACCTGGCGCCGCTGGACCTGCAAAAAGTGCTCGCAGGAAAAACGGTCAACGTGGGCGCTTCGCTGGGCGAATTGAGCGAAGGCTTTGGCGGCTCGGCCAGCAGCGCCGACGTGGAAGCCATGCTGCAACTGGTATATCTGTATTTCCATGACGTGCGCAAGGACGCGGGCCTGTACCAGTCCTTCATCGGCAAGCAGCAGGACCTGGCGAAAAACAGCATGGCACAGCCGGAAGCCGTGTTTTACGATGCCATCCAGCACGCCATGTATGGCGACAACCCGCGTGTCGATGGCGTGCCGCGCGCGGCCGACTTCGACAAGGTGGGCCTGGACCGCTCATTGGACATCTTCCGCCAGCGTTTTTCCAGCGCGCGCGACATGACCTTCATCTTTGCGGGCAGCTTCGAGCTCGACAAGATCAAGCCGCTGATCGCCAGCTACCTGGGCACCTTGCCCGTGGCCGACGTGGCGCACGCCTACCGCGACGTGGGCATGCGCCCGGTGACCGGGGTCGTCAAGAAGGATATCTACATGGGCAGCGAGCCGAAGAGTACGATTTCCATCACCTTCAATGGCGACGCGGCGTATTCGGACGAGCAAAAGCTGACCCTGCAGGCGCTGGGCGAGGTGCTGAACCTGAAAGTCATCGAAGTGCTGCGTGAAAAGATGAGCATGATCTATGGCGGCGGTTTCGACACCTCGATGGGCCAGCATCCGTACGGCCATTATTCCGTGGCGCTGAACTTGCCGACGGGACCCGAAAACGTGGACAAGGTGATCGCCGCGGCCTTTGCCGAAATCAACAAGATGAAGGCGGACGGGCCGTCCGTGGCCGACCTGGAAAAGGTCAAGCTGAACTGGATCACGCGCCAGCAGAAATCCTTGCGCGAAAACAACTACTGGATGAACCAGCTGATGGGTTCGGTGACGCAGGGGCGCGACCCCGCGCACATCCTGAACTACGAGCAGCGCGTGCGCGCCATCACGCCGCAAGCCGTCAAACTGGCCGCGCAGCGCTACCTGGACATGCACAATTATGTGCAGGTAGTGCTTTACCCGGAACGTAAAAACGTTGCATCTAAGTAATCTTCATGCTGGAGTTGCCGGGGCGCTAGCGTGCCGAAGCTGTTAAACTGCTGCTAATTGATGTGATACTGCAATTTAACAAGCAAGGAAATACGATGGCGAAGAAAGAAGAACTCGATCCGGAAACCCTGGAGTTGATCAACTGGTGCATCGAGGTCGAAGGCTTCCTCGTGGCCGGCGGCGCCACCGTGGCGCAGGCGCAGGACCATATCGAAGAGCAGGTCGAGTGGTTTACCGACCAGTTCTACGACGGCTTGACGCCGGAAGAGGCAGCCAAGGAAGCCTTGGCCTGATCCTCCAGCAAGACTCACAGCGGGCGGTGCCTGCCGGGCACAGCCCGGTAGCGCCGCCCGTTTTGCTTTTCTGAAAAGATTTCCAGCGGGCAATTAAATATCCTATTCACTCCAGGCACCCATGACTCTCCGTTCGCGCATTCTCCTCCTGTGTTTCAGCACCTTGCTGGGCATCGTCCTCATCGCTTCCTTTTCCCTGTATTCCCTGCGCCAGACCATGATGGCCGAGCGCGTCGAGCAATTGACGGTGCTGGTCGAGCTGGCCAACGCGTCGGTGGAAAAGGCGTATGCGCTGGAACAGTCGGGCAAGCTCACGCGTGAGCAGGCCCAGCAACAGGCCAAGCTGGCCATCGGCAGCTTCGTCAAGGACGAAATGTATTATTTTGTGCGCGATTTCAGCACGGACTTGCTGTACGTGCATCCGAATGCGTCGCGCATCGGCACGCCGCAAAAGAACATGAAGCAGTCGGGCGACCGCTACCGCGCCGCGCTGGCCAACAGCCGCATCGGCCTGGTGCAGGCGGACGGCACGCGTCCGGGCGTGCCCGATCCCGTGGCGAAGATGTATGCCGTGGTGAAATTCGCGCCGTGGGACTGGCTGATCGGCACGGGCACGTATATCGATGACATCAACCACAAGTTCTGGGCCCAGGCGGGCGTGCTGCTGGCCATCGGCGGCGCGCTGATGCTGGTGGTGGGCGCCTTGGCGGCCCTGATGCTGCGCCGCATCCTGGCCCAGCTCGGCGGCGAACCCGACTATGCAGCCGCCATCGTGGCACAGATCGCCCAGGGCGACCTGACCACGCAGATCGACACGCGTCCCGGCGATACATCGAGCCTGTTGATGGCGATCAAGGCCATGCGCGACAACCTGGCGCACCTGGTGAGCCAGGTGCGCAGCGATGCGGAATCGATTTCCACGGCATCGGGCGAGATTGCTTCCGGCAACCACGACCTGTCGGCGCGTACGGAACAGCAGGCGGGTTCCTTGGAAGAAACGGCATCGACCATGGAAGAGATGACCTCGACCGTGCGCCAGAATGCGGACAATGCGCGCCAGGCCAACCAGCTGGCCATTTCCGCCTCGCAAGTGGCGAGCCAGGCGGGCGGCGTGGTGAGCCAGGTGGTCGACACCATGGGCGCCATCAATGCCTCGTCGAAGAAGATCGGCGACATCATCGCCGTCATCGACGGCATCGCCTTCCAGACGAATATCCTGGCCCTGAATGCGGCCGTGGAAGCGGCGCGCGCGGGCGAGCAGGGCCGTGGCTTCGCCGTCGTCGCCAGCGAGGTGCGCAACCTGGCGCAGCGCTCAGCCAGTGCCGCCAAGGAGATCAAGCAATTGATCGACAGTTCCGCCGAACAAGTGGGCGCCGGTGAAAAACTGGTGGCGCTGGCGGGCGAAACGATGGAAAAAGTCGTTTCCAGCGTGCAGCACGTGACCGATATCGTGGCCGAGATTTCCTCCGCCAGCGCCGAGCAGAGCGCCGGCATCGAGCAGATCAACCAGGCCATCGTCGAGATGGATAACATGACGCAGCAAAACTCGGCCCTGGTCGAGCAGGCATCGGCGGCGGCGCAAGCGATGAACGAGCAGGCGGCGGGGTTGGCGCAGATCGTCAGCGTGTTCAAGGTGGGCGCCGTGGCGCCGGCCGCGGCGCAGCGGCGCCTGGCGCGCTAGCCGTTTTTTTTCTGTTACGGGGGGAACTTACCCCCGGCTCACCTGTCCAAACTTTTTCGTCCGCAATGGATGCACAGAAGAGGTGAGCATGACAGAAGGTTTTTCCTATCACGCGGCATTTGCCCGCAACCTGGGCTGGGTCACGCAGGCGGAGCAGGAGAGCTTGCGCGGCAAGCGCGTGGCCATCGCGGGCATGGGCGGCGTGGGCGGCGTGCACTTGCTGACCCTGGCGCGGCTGGGCATCGGCGCCTTCCACATCGCCGATTTCGACACCTTCGATATCGCCAACTTCAACCGCCAGGCCGGCGCCATGGTTTCCACTCTGGGGCAGCCCAAGGTGGCCGTATTGGCGCAGATGGCGACGGACATCAATCCCGAGCTTGAGATTAAACAATTTCCCGACGGCATACATGACAGCAACCTGGCCGAGTTCTTTGCCGGTGTCGACCTGTACGTGGATGGCCTCGATTTCTTCGCCTTTCCCGCGCGCCAGGCCACCTTCGCCACGTGCGCGCGCCTGGGCATTCCCGCCATCACGGCCGCGCCGCTGGGCATGGGCACGGCCGTGCTCAGCTTCATGCCGGGCGGCATGACGTTCGAAGAATATTTTGGCTGGGGCGACTTGCCCGAGGAAGAAAAGGCCCTGCGCTTTCTCGTCGGCCTGGCGCCGGCCGGCCTGCACGGCCCGTATCTGGTCGACCCGTCCGCCATCAACCTGAAGGAGCGGCGCGGACCGTCGACCATCATGGGCTGCCAGCTGTGCGCGGGCGCGGCCGCCACGGAAGCCTTGAAAATCCTGTTAAAACGGGGCAAGGTGATGGCGGCGCCGCACGGCGTGCATTTCGACGCCTACCGCAACAAGCTCGTGCATACCTGGCGTCCCGGCGGCAACCGTCATCCGCTGCAACGGCTGGCGATGGCCATCATCAAGCGGCGCCGCGCCGCACAGGGGGCATAAATGGCGCAAGCACCGCAGATCGCGCAGGTCGATTCTGTGCTGGAAAACATCCTCGAGCAGGCGCGCTGGGCGCCCAGCGGCGACAACACGCAGCCGTGGCGCTTTGAAGTCGTGGAGCCGCGGCACGTCGTCGTGCATGGCTTCGATACGCGCAGCCACTGCGTGTATGACCTCGACGGCCATCCCAGCCAGCTGTCGCTGGGCGCCTTGCTCGAAAGCATGGCCCTGGCGGCCAGCTGTCACGGCTTGCGCATGCAAGCGCGCCGGCGCACGGCCATGCCCGACACCCTGCCCACCTTCGATGTGCTGCTGGTCGACAGCCCCGGCATGCTGCCCGATCCGCTGGCGGCCTTCCTGCCGCGCCGCAGCGTGCAGCGGCGCCGGCTCAGCACGCGCCGCCTGCGCGCCAGCGAAAAGGCGGCGCTGGCGGCCAGCTTGCCGCCGGGCTACGGCGTGCAGTGGTTCGAAGGCGGGCGCGCGCGCCTGGCCTGTGCGCGTTTGATGTTCGACAATGCGAAGCTGCGCCTGACCATGCCCGAAGCGCACAAGGTGCACCGCGACGTGATCGAATGGGGCGCGCGCTTCAGTGCCGACCGCATCCCGGAGCAGGCGCTCGGTGTCGACCCGATGACGGCGCGGCTGATGCGCTGGGTCATGCACAGCTGGCGCCGCGTGGATTTTTTCAATACCTGGCTGGGCGGCACCATTGCCCCGCGGCTGCAGATGGATTTGCTGCCAGGACTGTATTGCGCCGCGCATTTCGTGCTGCTGGCCGATGCGCCGCCGCGCCATATCGACGATTACGTGGCGGCCGGCCGCGCCATGCAGCGCTTCTGGCTGACGGCCACGCAGCTGGGCCTGCAATTGCAGCCGGAACTGACGCCGCTGATCTTTGCCCGCTACGTGCGAGAACGGCGCACCTTTTCGCGCACCGATGGCATGCAGGACATGGCGCAGGAACTGGCCGTGCAATGCCAGGCCGTGCTGGGGGCGGAGGCGGTCGAGCGGGCCGTGTTCCTCGGACGCATCGGCGCCGGGCCGGCGGCCAGTGCGCGCTCGCTGCGCCGTCCGCTGCAAGACTTGCTGGTGGCGCCCACGGCTGGGCCGTGAGACGCTCCCTGCGCGTCAGCGGCGCCGCCGTGGCGCCAGGCTGGCCAGCGCTGCCAGGCCAGCGGCCAGCAGCGGCAAGGTGCCCGGTAGCGGCATCGGCGTGACCGTCGGCACATACGCCAGTTCGGAACTGTTCAGCATGTTCAATACCAGGGTATAGCTGCCTGCCACCAGGTTGTCCGTGACGGCGCCATACTGCCCGCCGCACGTCGTGCCGATGCCCGTGCCCGTGGGCGCGCCGCAGTTGCTGGGATCGTAGGTGAACACGCTGCCGCTGGTCAGCGGCGTTTGCGCGTAGCCCGTATTGAGGCTGGCGGCGTCGGCCAGTTCGGTGCCGCCCAGGATGCCGGAGCCCAGGTTGCCGTCGGGTGCCCAGTTGAAGACGATCTGGCCATGTTCATCGACGATGGTAAATGTCAGCGCCATATTCGTGGTGGCCGCCGAGCCCGTGCCGGCCAGGGCATCGAGGTACAGCTGCATGTAGGGCAGGGCCTGGAAGTCGAACGCCAGGGTGGCGCCCGGTTGGCCGACGACGAAATTGACGGCCATGGCGGTGCTGGAACCGTTGCGTCCCGAGGCATCGGCGCTGCCGCCGCCCGCGAGGAAGGTTTCCGCCGCATTCACCGTGTGCGTACTGGTCGAGCCCGGTGGAAAGGGCGGGATTTGCGAGGTGACGATCTGCGCCTCGCCGCGCGCATACGAGGCATTGCCCATGCCTTGCTGCGTAAAATCATTTTGCCCCTTGGTGACGGCGCCGCGTGTCGCTTGCGGCGCATCGATCTCGTTGCTGCCGCCGTGGATGACGCTGCTGCCGTTGAGCGTGGCGGTGGTGCGCGACAGGTCGATGTTGCTGATCAAGGCGGTGGAGCCGGTGGGATTGCTGATGACCAGGCCGAAGACGCTGGTGTACGAATAGCCATAGGCGGCGGCGCCGGCAGTGCCGCTGCCTGCCAGCAACAGCAAGGCCAGCAGGACCGTTGGCAACCGGGTGCAAGAAAATGTAGTCATGAAAATCCTCATCTCCTGGTCGGCCGCGTTGTAAGGAAAACCGACAGGCTTGCCACATAAAAAAGGCGAGGAGACTCCCTCGCCTGTGAATCCCCCCTGTTGCCCGGCTCAGGCGGCAATCTTGCGGCGGCGGGCATAGCCCAGGCCAGCCAGGCCCAGACCCAGCAATGCCAGAGTGCCAGGTTCCGGCACCGCCTGTTTCACCAGGTCCACGCTTTCCACCGCATTCAAGGTCAAGGTGTAGTTGCCGGCCGTTAAAGCATTGCTGACGGAGCTGAAGTTGCTGCCGCAGCCCGTGCCCACGCCCGTGCCCGTGGGCGTGCCGCAGCCGGAAGGGTCGTAGGTGAACAGGTTGCCGCGCGTCAGGAAATTGGTTGCCAGGCTGGTGTTCAGGTTGGCGCCATCGGTGTTTTCCGTGCCGCCGAAGATGCCCGAGCCGACCACGCCATCGGGCGTCCAGTTGAAGACGGTCGCGCCATTGGCATCGGTGATGGTGAAGGTGACTACCAGGTTGGCCGTCGCCGTGGACAGCACGCCCACCGTGCTTTGCAGGAAGACTTGCATGAAGGGCGATGCCAGGAAGTCAAAGCTCAGCGTTGCCGTGGGGGAGCCGACGACGAAATCGACGGAAAAGCCCGTCGTCGAGCCGTTGCGCCCGGACGCGTCGGCCGTGCCGGCAGGCCCGTCCAGGTGGGCTTCGGCCACGTTGACGGCCTGGGTGGAGGTGGAGCCGGGCGGGAACGAGGGGAATTGCGTGCTGACGATCTGCGCATCGCCGCGCGAATAATTGCCCGATGGACCTTGCTGCGTGAAGTCGTTCTCGCCCTTGGTCACGGCGCCGACGTTGGCGCGCGGCGCGTCGAGCGAGCCAGCGCCGCCGTTGATGACGCTCACGCCGTTCAGGGTGGCCGTGCTGCGCGAAATCGTGGTGCTGTTGGCCACCGTGATCTGGCCCGTCGGCACGGCGATCACCAGGCCGAAGATGTTGTTGTAGGAGTAGCCGTAGGCGCCCGCTTGTGCGCTGCCGGCCGCGCACAGCATGGCCAGTGTTGCTACCGCCGGGAGCAGTTTCAGTTTAGAAAGTTTCATGTCATTCACCTCGTGGTTGATTGAGTCTGGAAGTCTTGCCTGAGTCCTGTCGGCAGGTGCTCATGGCCAGTACCTAGCGACTTCCATGCCAACGCATGAGGTTCTTTTGAAATCAATGACTTGGCGTGCTTTTGTTGACGTGCTGCAGGTGTTGTCGGACGCGTTGTAAGAAAAACCGACGCTGCAGGTCAAGGCTGCTCGTCTTGCGGCAGGGGGCCCAGCAAGGCGTGCAGATGGGGCAGCAGGCGTTGCGCTGGCACATACTCGCGCATGGCCGTGGCCAGCTGGCGCGCCGCCAGCCTGGCCCGGCCATCGTCGAGCATGCGCGTGGCGGCATGGCGCAGGGCGGTTTCCTGGAAACGGTCGGCGCGCAGCAGCAGGCCGGCGCCGGCGCCCGCGATGCCGTGCATGTTGAGGAATTGATCGAGGTTGCCGGCGATGCCGATGACGGGCACGCCTGCCGTCAGCGCCTGCTGGCTGGTGGGGCTGCCGCCGTTGCAGATCACCAGGCTGGCGCGGCGGGCGGCCGCGTCGCCCGGCAGAAAGGGCGCGACATAGGCATTCGGCGGCACGGCATCGACGCGGATGGTGCCAGCCGTGGCCGCCAGCACGGTGACGGGCAGGGGCGCCAGCGCGCGCAGCACGCGCGGCAGCAGCTGGCCCTGGCCCGAGCTGCCCAGGGTGACATAGATGATCGGGCGTCCGCTGCTCAGTTCCGGGCGCTGCCACCAGTCCGGCAAGTCGAGCGGCGGCGCCCAGATGACGGGACCCAGGTAGTCGTGCGTGGGCGGCATGCCGTGCGGCGGAAACAGTTGCGGAATATCCGCGTACAAGGTGCGGTCGGCATCCGTGTAGATGCGCCGCAGGTCGCCGCCCAGTGAGGGCAAGCCATGGCGGCGGCGCACGCGGTTCAGGGGCACGGCGTGCGAGGCGAAGGCCAGCGGGCGGATCAGGCGGAACAGGGGATCGGCCAGCCAGATGGGCAGCATGCCGGTCAGGGGCAGGCTGGGCACCGTGTAGTGCTGGCGCACCCACGGACTCCAGTAGGCGTTGCTGATGGTGATGTAGGGAATGCGCTGCAGGCGCGCGCTGACGGACAGCGACAGGCGGAAGTCGCCGATCACCAGATCGGGCTGGACGGCATTGAGCAGGCGCAAGTCGTCTTCCACGTACGCGTGCAGCGTGCTTTCCGTGTAGACGGGCTTGCCGTGGGCCAGCGCTTGCAGGAATTGCCGCGACGAAATACTGTCGATGCGCCAGCGCCGGAACGGGGCTTGCTTGAAACAAAAGTCATACCCATCGGCGCAGGCAAAGTGCACCTCGTACTCTTCCTCGGCCAGGCCCTGGGCCAGGCTCAGGGGGCGGCCAACATGGGCCAGGGTCACTGCCTCGGCCATGAATAAGATTTTCTTGCGCGCCATCGTGTGGGGATCGCTTGCACTGGTACCGTGGGGGATGCTCTCCAATTGGAGCGGCGCCACGCCGTTTAGTTCCCTCGGCATGCCACAGGCGGGCGCCGGGCATTTGCGGCATCGGCTACAGTGGGGCAAAAGGAGGCCACCATGCAGCCACAATTCCGTCTTGCCCCGCTGCGTGCGCACAGCACGCCCGAACCCGATATGCCGCCACCGCCGGAAGGCGATCCCCTCGCGCCGCCGCCGGAGCCGCCGCCGCACATCGACCCCGTGCCGGTCGAGGAGCCGACGCCGCCGCCACCGCCCGTCAAGATGGGGTAAACGGCAGGCTGTGGGCCGCGTCAGCTGCCGCCGTGTGGTTTATTTCCAGTCGGAAATGGAACCCATGCGCGGCGGTATCGCCACGCCATTTAAACAACAAAAACGCCAATAAATGTTGCCGAGTGGATATAAATCAAGCGAGAACCGCCGAGTGTCATGCGGCCGTCACGATTCTGTTCTTATAATGAGACATCATAAAAATTCTTGTACAGGAGACCATCATGGGCAATTCCTTGCATAACAAAATCTACCTGGGCCGTCGCCCTGTGATCACCAGCAAGAACCTCGCGGCGCTGGCGCTGGCAGGCGCCGTGGCTGGCTGCGGCCTGGCCTGGTTGCTGCTGCGCAGCTACAAATAAGCGCCGTCTTGTCCATGTTTCAGCCGCCTGGCCGCCTGGCCGGCGGCGGCAGATTTACGTTGCCTGTTGCCGATGCGCAGCGGGGCGCGTACCATGGGGGCCGAACACCTGGCCTTTTATGGAAAAGTAATGAAGAACGAGAAATTAACAACCGATGAATATGACGCGCTGGAGCAAGTTGCACGCGGCATCAAGACCGAGCGCCCGAGCGCCTGCGTTGCCCGCAATGCCAAGCGCCTGTCCGGCCTGAAGCTGCTCAGCTATGCACGCGATGGCCGTTTGTCCATCACCGAGAAAGCGCAACAGCTGCTGTTCCTGCGCCGCTGCATCATGGGCTTGCGCGCCGTGGCGACCGATCCGCTGACCAAGCTGGACTCGGACGTGGCGTATTTCCTGGGCAAGAAAGCCCATATCGTGGCGCGCGCCGAAGGCGAGGGCCACGACATTTCCGACAAGGGCCGCGAATCGCTGGCCGACATCGACACCCTGGGACTGTAACAGCCTGTCCCGGCAACCGGCCCCTGGGGCCGGTTTTCACATCCCCCTATTATTTCCCCTTGGAGAACACTTTGGACAGCGCGATGAACTGGTCGGCCCACGAACTGACGATGACGGTCCTGATGACGCCCGATATGGCCAACTTTTCCGGCAACGTGCACGGCGGCACCATCCTGAAATATCTCGACAGCGTTGCCTACGCCTGCGCCAGCCGCTATTCGGGCAGCTATGTGGTGACTTTGTCCGTGGACCAGGTGATGTTCCTGCAGCCTATCCACGTGGGCGAGCTGGTGACGTTCCTGGCCTCGATCAATTACACGGGCACGACGTCGATGGAAGTGGGTATCCGCGTGGTGACGGAAAACATCCAGCAGCGCCTGGTACGCCACGCCAACAGCTGCTATTTCACGATGGTGGCCGTGGACGCCAACCGCAAGCCGGTGGCCGTGCCGCCGCTGGTGCTCGAGACGCCGGAGCAGCATGCGCGCTTCGAGCAAGCCAAGCTGCGCAAGCTGTCGCGCCAGAAGGTGTCGAAGAAGTAAACGCAATCGGCATAAAAAAACGGCCGCCAGATCGCTCTGGTGGCCGTTTTTTTATTGCCTGCCGCCTGCTGGCGGCATGGCGCCGTGATTAACGGTCGCCGTAGCTGCGGCGTGCGCCGTCGGTGCTGCGCGGGTTGGAACCCTTGTAGCCGCCGCCGGTGCTCGGTGCGCCGTCCTTGCGTGGTGCGCCCGGCTTGCTGAACGTGCGTTGGCCCGGCTTCGCGCCGCCACGGTTGTCGCCTGGTTTCCAGCCGCCTGGACGGGCGCTCGAACGTGGTGCCGATGCCGTTTTCTTCGGCTCGAAACCTTCGATGACATTGACCGGGATCAATTGCTTGGTGAAGCGTTCGATGCGCTTGACGTTCATGCCTTCAGCGTGGTTCACCAGCGAGATGGCCAGGCCATTGCGGCCAGCGCGGCCGGTACGGCCGATGCGGTGGACGTAGTCTTCCGGGAACTTCGGCAGATCGTAGTTGAACACGTGGGTGATCGTTGGCACGTCGATGCCGCGGGCGGCAACGTCGGTGGCAACCAGCACCTTGACCTGGCCGCGGCGCATGCCGTCCAGGGTGCGGTTACGCGCGCCCTGATGCATGTCGCCGTGCAAGGCGGCAGCCGAGAAACCGGCGATGTTCAGACGGTCGGCGATGGTGTCGGCGTCACGCTTGGTGGCGGTAAACACAACAGCCTGGTCCAGCGATTCGTCGCGCAGCAGGTGGTCCAGCAGGCGATTCTTGTGCGACAGATCGTCGACGAAGTGGACGCGCTGCGTGATGTTTTCATGCTTGTTGCTCGAGCTTGCCACCTGGATGACCAGCGGGTTTTTCGTGATGCGGCGGGCCATGTTGCCGACCACGCCATCCAGCGTTGCCGAGAACAGCATGGTTTGACGGCCTTCCGGCGTCGCTTCCACGATTTTTTCGATGTCGTCGATGAAACCCATGTCCAGCATGCGGTCGGCTTCGTCCAGCACCAGGATTTCCAGTTGCGAGAAGTCGATCTTGCCCGAATCCATGTGGTCGATCAGGCGGCCAGGGGTCGCGACCAGAATCTCGGGATTCTTGGCCAGCAATTGCATCTGTTTAGGGTAAGGCATGCCGCCCAGGATCGACACAGCCTTGATGCGGCGGATGCCGGTGCTGTACTTGTCGGTATTGGTGGTCACTTGCAGGGCCAGTTCGCGCGTTGGCGTCAGCACCAGCATTTTTGGCTGGGCAGCCTTGAAACGTGGACGCTCGCCGCGGGCGCGCGATGCTTGCATTTCCTGGTTCGGCGTCTTGCCGGCGGCGCTTTGTTCGGCGCTGGCCAGTTTGTGCAGCGATGGCAGCATGAAAGCTGCCGTCTTGCCCGAACCGGTCTGCGACGAGACCAGCAGGTCACGGCCTTCGATCGCGGCTGGAATCGCTTGCGACTGTACCGCGGTTGGCGCGGTGTAGCCCGATTCGGTCAGAGCGGCGATGATGGACGGATGCAGGCCTAAGGATTCAAATGTCATTCTTTTCTTTCGTAAAAATCAGCGTTCTTGCAAAAAGCAGAACGCAAAATAGCAACGCCAACCAAAACGAAATGACTCAACTAGAAAGAAATTTCGGCACAAAAGCTTTGCGCCGGGACGGTGTCAGGTGCGACACACAAGGCGGGAGGGCTTTATAAGCGGCATCCTGTGGATGCGCTAAGGCTTGCGAAGCTGCTAAGTTTGTAGTGCATGACTGCGGTGTTGCCATCGCTTCAAGGGAACATATTGCAGCGCACAACGACACTATACCGTATTTGCCGCCGTTTTGCACGGCCTAAATGGGAAGAAACGGGGAAGTAACGCAACTGCTACCACGTTTTGCAGATGTTTCCTATCTGAAATCAGTAGAAATACGTAGCTTTCGCCCGTTTAGTTGAGCATGGCCACGATGTCGGCGGGCAGCGGCGGCGCCTGCCGTGCAGGCCGGACTCCAGCTGATACATTCCCTTGGCATGCCGCCAGGTCGGCACACGTCACCGCATTACTCCACTTCGGGATTGACGGCCATCACTTGCGAAAAACCGCCATCGACGTAGGTAATCTCGCCCGTGATGCCCGACGCCAGGTCGGACAGCAGGAAGGCGGCCGTGTTGCCGACTTCCTCGATGGTGACGTTGCGGCGCAGCGGGGCGTGCTCGGCCACAAAGCCCAGCAGCTTGCTGAAATCCTTGATGCCGGAGGCGGCCAGGGTCTTGATGGGGCCGGCGGAGATGCCGTTGGCGCGGATGCCGCGCGGGCCCAGCGATTCGGCCAGGTAGCGCACGGACGCTTCCAGCGACGCCTTGGCCAGGCCCATGGTGTTGTAGTAGGGCACGGCGCGCACGGCGCCCAGGTAGGTCAGGGTCAGGACCGACGCGCCCGGATGCAGCAGGGGCAGGGCGGCCTTGGCCATGGCGGGAAAGCTGTAGGCGGAAATGTCGTGCGCGATGCGGAAGCTGTCGCGCGACAGGCCGTCGAGGAAGTCGCCCGCGATCGCCTCGCGCGGCGCAAAACCGATGGCGTGCACGAGGCCATCCAAATGTTCCCAGTGCTGCGCCAGGTCGCGGAAGACAGCGCTGATCTGTTCATCGCTGGACACGTCGCAGTCGAACACCAGTTCGCTGCCGAATTCGGCCGCAAATTCCGTGATGCGCTCCTTGAAGCGCTCGCCCACATACGTGAAGGCGAGGGTGGCGCCTTCGCGGTGGCAAGCCTTGGCGATGCCATAGGCGATGGAACGGTTCGACAGCAAGCCCGTGATGAGGATTTTTTTGCCTTGCAAGAAAGCCATGACGACTCCTGTCTGGGGTGGTGGGTCGGGCGGATGTACAACCGGCCGCGACAGCAAAGCTGTGGCGGCCGGTGGCGTGTATCGATACGGATCAGGCGGTCAATGACGGGCTTTGGCGCGGTTGTTACCGCCGCCGCGCTGGATGCGTGGTTTCACCAGGGAAATTGGCGCGGCCTGCACCTTGCCGCCCTTGGCGGCGCGGCGCAGTGCTTTGGCGGCCCGTTCAGGACGGTCCGCTTCCAGCAGCATGGTGGCGCTGTCGGCGATTTCCTGGGTGATGTCGTTGTTCATCGTGGCCGAGGTTTTCGGCACGAGGATGGTGGAACCGGCGCGCAGGCTGGTGCGCTGGGGAATGTTGTTGGCCTGGCGCAGCACGTCGGCCGTGGTGCCGAATTTCGACGCCAGCGTTTCGATGCGTTCGCGCGCATTGGTGATCTTGTGCGTGGTCCAGCTCGACAAGGCATGGCCCCATTGCGCCAGGTTGGTGGTGAACTTGGCGGCGTTTTCCTGCGGCAACAGAATCTTGGTCTTTTCGCCGCCGATGATGACGGGGCGGTTAAATTGCGGATTCAAGGCCTTGAATTCATCCATCGACAGTTCGGCCAGCTGGGCGGCGACGGTGATGTCGATGTCGCTGGTCTTGTCGATGGCCGTGAAGTAGGGCTGGTTGTCGACCACGGGCAGGGTCAGGCCGAACTGGGCCGGATTGGCGATGATGTTCTTTACCGCTTGCAATTTCGGCACGTAGTTGCGCGTTTCGGCCGGCATCAGGTCGGCCAGGCTTTCGAAGTCGGTCGGCTTGCCCAGCGCCTGGTTTTTCTTGATGGCGCGCTGCACCGAGCCTTCGCCCCAGTTGTAGGCGGCCAGGGCCAGTTGCCAGTCGCCAAACATGTCATACAGGCGCTGCAAATACGTCAGGGCCGCATCGGTCGAGGCCAGCACGCCGCGGCGCTCGTCCTTGAACATGTTTTGCTTGAGGTTGAAATCGCGCCCCGTGGCGGGCACGAACTGCCACATGCCGGCCGCATTGGCGCTGGAGAACGCTTGCGGGTTGAAGGCGGACTCGATGAACGGCAGCAAGGCCAGTTCCGTCGGCATGCCGCGCTTTTCCAGTTCCTGTACCACGTGGAAGATGTAGCGCGAGGCGCGCGCCGTGGTGCGGGCGATGTAGTCGGGGCGGGTGGCGTACCAGTTGACGTGGTTGGCCACCAGCTGGTTATTGATGTCGGGAATCGCATAGCCGCTGCGGATGCGGCCCCAGACGTCGGCTTCGCGCAGCGGATCGGAATTGTCGCTGAGGTTTTTCAGCAGACGGTCGGTCTTTTGCAGGCGGTTGTCGAGGGTGGGGAGTTTCGCCGTGACCTGGGCGGTCATCGGGATCAAGGCCGGCGTGGTGGCGGCGACTGGCGCGTTATCGCTCTCAACACCGGCTTCGTACGCCTGGCTGAGGGCGGGCGCAAGCGCCAGGGCCAACGCCGCCAGGACGGTAGATTTAAAGGAGTTTTCGTGCATAGTGTTCCATTGTTGTCGTCGGAGAAACATCGGACAGACCCATGATCAAGCTGCGAGTGTACGTATATCCACATGCCGGAGTCAAGAATTATGTCAGCATGATGACAGGAAATAAGCGGCAATAAGCAGGAAACGGCTGGGTTTCCATTCGCAAATGCTGTCATTATTGCAAATTTAATTTGCCCAATGCGTGATTCGGCCGCTGTTATAGCATACATGGCGAGGAGTCTGGCGCAAGGCTGGCAGCCGTCCGGTATGAGACTGCGCAAAGAGTGCGTACAATTTGGCTTTGGCCGGCCATTCGGCTGCCGGCCGCCTTATTGATAGAGAGTCAAGTATATGAACACCCCGCCGCGCCACGACGACGACAACGCCGTCATCATCGCCAATACCGTTGCCTGGCTGGAAAAGGCCGTGATCGGCCTGAACCTGTGCCCGTTCGCCAAGGCCGTGCACGTCAAGAAGCAGATCCGCTATGTCGTGTGCGAGTCGGAGAACCCGGAAGATCTGCTGGCGATGCTGATGGACGAGCTGCAAACCCTGGCCGACACGGACCCCGAGCAGATCGACACGACCCTGCTGATCCACCCGTACACCCTGAACGATTTCCTCGACTACAACGAATTTCTCGACGTGGCCGACGCGGCCGTGGAAGACATGCACCTGGCCGGCGAACTGCAGGTGGCCAGTTTCCACCCGAACTACCAGTTTGCCGAGACGTTCGAGGACGACATCAGCAACTACACCAACCGTTCGCCCTACCCGACGCTGCACCTGCTGCGCGAAGACAGCATCGAGCGCGCCGTCGAGGCGTTCCCGGAAGCGTCCGAAATCTTCGACAAGAATATTGCCACTTTGGAAGCCCTGGGCGTCGAAGGCTGGGAAAAACTCGGCTTGCCGAAGGTGTCTTGATGGCGGACAAGGAATTGCCGCCGCGTCCAGATACGCCCTGCGTGGCCGTGTGCTCGACGACCTTCGATGAAATCTGCCGCGGCTGCGGCCGCACCGTGGTGGAAGTGGCCCACTGGGTGTCGATGACGGACGAGGAGAAGGAAGTGGTGTGGGTGCGGATTCTTTCGCAAGGGTATCCGCGCCGGAATACTTGATAGCGACGCAATAGAGCAATATCAAGCGGTATTACTCTAAAGCGTCGACGCTTAAGCAAATCGTAGCGAGCGGCGATGATTTGTGGCTAAGAAGCGCAGCCGTACTCAAGTACGGCGAGCATCGCAGGCCGCAAAGCGCGCCGCGCAGTAGATTTGCTTATGCGTCTCAGTAACTGCCGATAAAGTCCTTCTTGCCCACTTCAATGCCGTTATGGCGCAGGATGTCGTACGCCGTCGTCGCGTGGAAGAAGAAGTGCGGCAGTGCGTAGTGGAACAGATAGGTCTGGCCCGTGAAATGCTTGGTCTTTTCGCCGCTGCCGGTGGTGATGGCGCGCGTTTCGCTGCCGTCGATGTCCGCTTGCGGCAGGCTTTCCAGGAAGGCGATGGTTTTCACGATGCGCGCTTTCAGTTCCGCAAAGCTCTGTTCGCTGTCTTCATACGGCGGCACGGGCACGCCGGCCAGGCGCGCGCCGCAGCCCTTGGCGAAGTCGGTGGCGATCTGGATCTGGCGCACGAACGGCAGCATGTCCGGGAACAAACGGAATTGCAGCAGGGCGTTCGGGTCGATTTTCTTGTCTTGCGCGTGCGTTTCCGCCTTGTCCAGGATGGCGGCCAGGCTGCCCAGGATCTGTTTGAAGACGGGGATGGAAGCGGAGTAGATGGAGAAGGTCATGGTAGTTCCTCTAGGTAAAGTGGCGCGATGATAGCAAGCTGCGCGCTTTTCTGCTGGCGCCGGCCGGGCGCGCGGGCTGGCGTGTGGTTTTTCCACCCTGTGTATATGGCATGAGGTCGCCGCTGGCGCGTGTTTATTGGTGACTTTCCCCGCTTTTTGCATGCATAATTGCTCCTGAAAAAGTTTCTTCCCGCCTTATCACCCAGATTCCCCGTAAAGTTCGATGATCGCCCGCCTGATCCCTGTTGCCCTGTTGCCGCATGTTTAATTCACCTTATCAGCGCCTGCGCGCCAGCCTGCGCGTGCTGTACGGCTCGTCTATCTATGGCGCCCTGCTGCTGGTGGTGTTTGGCGGCCTGGTCGTGCCCGCCATCTTCGGCAGCTATGTGCTGGTCGGCGTGCATGAACGCCAGTCGGCGCGCACCAGCCTGAACGAAGCCTTGCAGCGCAATGCCGACATCCTGGCGCTGGGCATGCAGGAGTCGCTGTGGAACATGAATGCGGAATCGGCCCATTCGCTGGTCGAGTCGGTGATGCGCGACCGCGCCGTGCTGCTGGTGAAGGTGCTGGGGCAGGGCGACACGGAATTCATCCGCCTGCAGGCGCCGCAGCGGCCCGTGGGCAATCTGTACCGCGCCGAACGCGATATCCTCGTGCGCGGCGAACGCATCGGCCACATCGTCGTCGAGATGGACGACGCGCGCAGCCAGCAGGAGCTGCGCGAAAAGCAGGTGTCGTATATTTTCGTGCTGGGCGCGCAGCTGGCCGTGTCGATGGCGCTGATCGTGCTGTTCCTGAACCGCCGCCTGCTGAAACCCTTGCGCCGCCTGACGCGCTTTTCCGACCGCCTGTCGCACGGCGATTTCGACACGCCCCTGGCCTCGCACAGCAATGACGAGCTGGGGCGCCTGACGGCCCAGCTCGAGCAAATGCGCGCGGCCATCGGCCAGCTGTTCGAGGACGTGGGCCAGCGCGAAGAACGTTTCCGCACCATCGTCACGCAGGTGCCGGGCGCCGTCTTCCGCTACCGGCCCGACGGCCCCATCGATTTCGTCAGCGATGCCATCGAAGAGATTTCCGGCTATTCGGCGCGCCAGTTCATGCGCGGCACCACGCATGCCTGGGCCGACCTGATCTGCCCGGAAGACCGCCGCGAGCACCGCCGCGCCGTGCGCCAGGCGGTGGCCGACGTGCGGCCGTATGCGCTGGAATACCGCATCGTCGACGCTTTCGGCATCGAGCGCTGGGTGGCCGAGAATGGCCAGCCGCAGGCGGGCGAGCAGGGCGTCATCTGGGTCGACGGCATCATTGCCGACATCAGCCAGCGCAAGCACCACGAGATGCGCATCGAAGCGCTGCTCACGGAGCAGAGCGCCATTCTCGACAACGTGATGTTCGGCGTGATGTTCGTGCGCCACCGCCGCATCATTTCCGTCAACCGGCGCTGCGAGGAGCTGTTCGGCTACGGCCACGCCGAGATGACGGGCAGTTCGACCGCCATCGTGTTCATGACCTCGTATGACTTCGAGGAGGCGGGCGAGCGCCAGTATCCGGCCCTGGCGACGGGCGCGGACTTCAGCGAGGAGCGCCAGTACAAGCGCCGCGACGGCAGCCTGTTCTGGGCGCTCGTCAGCGGCTGCGCGCTCGATCCGCTGCGCCCGAACGAAGGCAGCATCTGGGTGTATGCCGATATCACGGCGCGCAAGGAAGCGGAGGAAAAGCTGCGCCTGTCGGCCACCGTGCTGGAACACATCGCCGACGGCGTGATGGTGGTCGATGCCAGCGGCATCATCGTCACCGTCAATCCCGCCTTCACGCAGATCACGGGCTACAGCGAAGCGGAGGCGCTGGGCCGGCATTCGTCGCTGAACCGCTCGGCGCGCCATGACGCGGCATTTTACGAGGCCATGTGGAACGAGCTGAAGTCCAGCGGCTTCTGGCGCGGCGAAATCTGGCACCAGCGCAAGAACGGCGAAGTCTACCTGGAGTGGCTGACCATCAGCGCCGTGCGCGACGCGCGCGCCGACACCACGCATTACGTGGGCGTGTTCAGCGATATCACGCTGATCAAGGAGTCGCAGGAAAAGCTCGACCACATGGCGCACCACGACCCGCTGACGGCGCTGCCGAACCGCCTGCTGTTCCACGACCGCCTGCAGCACGCCCTGCTGCGCGCCGCGCGCGACCAGGAGCAGCTGGCCGTGCTGTTCATCGACCTGGACCGTTTCAAGAATGTCAACGACACGCTGGGCCACCATGTGGGCGATGAATTGCTGCAAAAGGTGGCCGGCCAGCTGGCGGCCCGCCTGCGCGAAGGCGATACCCTGGCGCGCCTGGGCGGCGACGAGTTCATCGTGCTGCTCGAGGGCGTAGACGGCGAGTATGGCGCGACGCAGGTGGCGGAAAAGCTGATGACCATGTTCGACCAGCCATTTACGGTGGCCGACCACGAGCTGTTCGTCACCTGCAGCGTGGGCATCAGCCTGTATCCGGACGATGCGCTGGACTTGAACATGCTGATCCGCAACGCCGACGTGGCCATGTACCAGGCCAAGGCGCGCGGGCGCAACGGCTACCGCTTCTATGCGCCGTCGATGACGGGCGAAGGCGTCGAGCGCCTGCGCCTGGAAACCTTCCTGCGCCGTTCGCTGGAAAAGAACGAGATGTTCCTGAATTACCAGCCGCAGGTGGAAATCGACACGGGCCGCCTGGTCGGCGTCGAGGCGCTGGTGCGCTGGAACCACCCGGAGCTGGGCCTGGTGCCGCCGGCGCGCTTCATCCCGCTGGCCGAGGACAGCGGTTTCATCAACCAGCTGGGCAAATGGGTGCTCGACGAAGCGTGCCGCCAGATGATGCGCTGGCAGGCGCAGGGCTTGCACGTGCCGAAGATGGCCGTCAACCTGTCCGTCAAGCAATTCGAGCGGGGCAGCATCGCCGGCATGGTGGCCGATATCCTGAAGGAAACGGGCCTGGAGCCGCAGCGGCTGCAGCTGGAAGTGACGGAATCGGTGATCATGAACACGGGCGACGCCTTGGGTTTCATCAACGATCTGCACGCGATCGGCGTGGGCCTGGCCATCGACGACTTCGGCACCGGCTATTCCTCGCTCGCGTATCTGAAACAGCTGCCCGTGCAGACCCTGAAGATCGACCGCTCCTTCATCAAGGATATCTCGACGGACGTCAACGACGAGGCGATTGCGATTGCCATCATCCAGCTGGGCAAGAGCATGCAATTGTCCGTGATCGCCGAAGGCGTGGAGACGGAAGAGCAGGCCGCCTTCCTGCTGCGCCATGGCTGCAAGCTGGCGCAAGGATATTTTTATAGCCGTCCGGTGCTGGCACAGGATATGCTGGAGCGCTGGATCGACCCGCAGGATCGACCACTAACCAATTAAAGGGTATCCCATGGCCGGAGAAAAAAACACGTCGCGCCGCCGTTTCCTGCTCGGCGGCCTGGGCCTCGGCGTGGCCGGCGTGGGCGCCCTAGTGCTGGGCTGGGGCGTGCTGCCGCCGCGCCAGCGCCTGCACGGCAGCGCGCCGCTGCCGCTGCACGATGGCGCCGTGGCCCTGAACGGCTGGCTGGCGATTCAATCGGACGGCACGGTGCTGCTGGCCATGCCGCGCAGCGAGATGGGGCAGGGCGTGCACACGGCCTTGCCCATGCTGGTGGCCGAGGAACTCGACGTGCCTTTGAGCAGCGTCAAATTGATCCAGGCGCCCATGGATAAAATCTTCGGCAATGTGGCCATGCTCAAGGACAGCCTGCCGTTCCATCCGGACGACCAGGGCCGGCTGAAGGCGCTGGCGCAGTGGACGGTGGCCAAGGCGGCGCGCGAACTGGGCGTGATCGTCACGGGCGGCTCGTCCAGCGTGAAGGATGGCTGGGGCCCGATGCGCGAGGCCGGCGCCTGCGCGCGCGCCATGCTGCTGCAAGCCGCCGCCGCGCAGTGGCAGGTGCCGGCTGCGCAATGCCGCACGGAAAATGGCGACGTGCTCCACCCGGACGGCCGCCGTGCCAGCTACGCCAGCCTGGCGCAGCGCGCCGCCGCCATCGATCCGGGCACGCCCGTGCTGAAGTCGCCCAAGGATTTCAAACTGATCGGCCAGCCGGCGCCGCGCCGCGACACGCCGTCCAAAGTCAACGGCAGCGCGCGTTTTGGCATCGATGCGCGCCCGCCCGGCATGCTGTACGCGGCCCTGCATCTGCCGCCGCGCCTGGGGGATGTCTTGGCCGCGTTCGATGCGGCGCCCATCCTGGCCATGCCCGGCGTTAAAAAGGTGGTGGACCTGACGCCGCAGCTGGCCCAGCGCAGCGTGTCTTGTGCCGCCGTGGTGGCCGACACCTGGTGGCGCGCCAGACAGGCGGCCGCCGCCTTGCCGACGCAGTGGAAGGCGGGGCCGCAAGCGAACTTGTCCAGCGCCGGCGTGTATGCGGAATTTGCCCGCCTGCTGGACACCGAAGCGGGTTATGCCTACCACGCCAGCGGCGAGGTGGAGAGTAAAGCCGTGCAGGGTTTGCGCAGCGTCAAGGCCGAATACCGCGCGCCCTTCCTCGCGCACGCCGCCATGGAACCCGTCAACTGCACCGCGCAGGTGAAAAATGGCAAGGTGATGCTGTGGGTGTCGACGCAGGCGCCCGGCATCGCCGTCGACGTGGCGGCGAAGGTGGCCGGCGTAGATGCGAAGGATGTGGCCATCGAGGTGCTGCTGCTCGGTGGCGGTTTCGGCCGCCGCCTGGAAGTGGACATGGTCGCGCAAGCCGTGGCCATCGCGCTGCAGTGCAATGGCGCTCCCGTGCAACTGGTGTGGACGCGCGAACAGGACACGGCACACGATATGTACCGCCCCGCCGCGCTGGCCCGCTTTGCGGCCCGCCTTGACGAGCACGGCCGCATCGTTTCCTGGGACAATAAATCCGTCAGCGGCTCCATCACGCACCAGTTTTTGCAGCGTAATTTCGGCTTGCCCGGTGCGGGGCCGGACAAGACCACGGCCGAAGGCGAATTCGACATGCCGTATGAAATCGCCAACCAGCGCATCGCCCACGTGATCGCCGACAGTGCCGTGCCGGTCGGTTACTGGCGCTCCGTGGGGCATTCGCACAACGCTTTCTTCAAGGAAAGTTTTATCGATGAACTGGCGCACGCGGCGGGGCAGGACGGCATCGCCTTCCGCCGCGCCATGTTGACGAAGCATCCGCGCCACCTGGCCGTGCTCGATGCGGCAGTGGCCAAGGCGGGCAGCCCGCCACCGGGCCATGCGCATGGCGTGGCCCTGCACCAGTCGTTCGGCAGCATCGTCGCGCAAGTGGCGCAGGTATCGGTGGAAAACGGCGAGATCCGCGTGCAGCGCGTAGTGTGCGCCATCGATTGCGGCATCGCCGTCAATCCGAACATCATCGCCCAGCAGATGGAGTCGGCCGTGCTGTTCGGCCTGTCGGCGGCGCTGGGCGGCGAGATCACCTTCAACGATGGCAAAGTCGAGCAGAGCAACTTCCACGACTATCCCGTGCTGCGCATGGGGCAAACGCCCGAGGTGGAAACCATCATCATCGCCAGCGCCGAGCATCCGGAAGGCGTGGGCGAGCCGGGCACGCCGCCGATTGCGCCGGCCGTGGCCAACGCCGTGTTCAGCTTGACGGGGAAACGGCTGCGCAGCCTGCCGCTGCGCCTGGGGTAAAGTTTATTAAGAACACCTAACAAAACCGTAGCGAGCGGCAGTGAGTTGTGGCTGAGAAGCGGAGCTGTGCGGATGCACAGTGAGCATCGGAGGCCGCAAATCGCGACGCGCAGTAGGTTTTGTCGGGTGTTCTAGGCCAGGGTGGCGGCCAGCAAGTTGCGCAGATTGCAGTCGCGCTGCCAGTCGCGCCGTTCCTGCGTGCTGCTGGCCAGCGCCGCCAGTTCCTCGGCGCTGAGCGCCTGCTGCGCCTGCACCATGCGTTGCGCCAGGCCGCCGTCGGGCAGCACGGTGCCGAAGAAGGCCACGTTGTCCTCGCGCTGGATCAGCAGGGTGGGGAAGTTGTCGATGTCGAGGTCGCCCACCACATCGGCCTGGTCTTCGATGTCGATCCAGACAAAGACCGTATCCGGGTGGCGCGCGGCCAGTTCCTCGAACGTGGCGCGGTAGCTGCCGCAAGTGCCGCACCACAGCGCGCACAGGCAAGCCACCGTCCAGCGCGGGCCGGCCAGGGCTGCCGCGACGTCGGCGCGGTTATCGGTCGTGAGGGTCAGGCTGTGCATGGCTGTATATATTAGTAGGCTGATGGGCGCGGGGCGCCCGATGCGCGTATTCTACCGCGCCCGGCCCCCTCAGTCCCGAGAATGCATGAGCTTGTTTATGGGTGTTTTTTGATGTAATACACCTTTCTGGTGGATAATGCTGATAATTGCGCGCTGATTACGCTGGTCCATGCTGTTTCCTGGCCCCGCAGCCTGACCCCTCCAGTCTGTTCTCATGCCCTGCCCGGTGTCAGCGCTCCCGCCTTTGTTTATTTTTATTATGGAATTAGCCAGCTTATGTTGAGTTACCGCCACGCCTTTCACGCGGGTAATCACGCCGATGTGTTGAAACATTATGTGCAGATTCAGTTGTTGCAATATCTGAATCAAAAAGATACCGCCTATAGTTATATCGATACCCACTCCGGCGCGGGCGTGTATGCGCTCGACGGCGGTTATGCCTCGAAAAATGCCGAGTACGAAACGGGCATCGCGCCCCTGTGGGACCGCACGGACTGGCCGGCCTCGCTGGCTGAGTACATGAAGCTGATCAAGGAAATGAATCCGAGCGGCAAGATGCGCTACTACCCGGGTTCGCCGTATTGCGCCGACAAGGTCAGCCGCGAGCAAGACCGTTTGCGCCTGTTCGAGCTGCATCCCGCCGATGCCAAGATTCTGGCTGACAACTTCCGCAAGGTCGAGGCGCATGCGCTGGCCCAGGGCGAGCGTCCGACCGTGCGCGGCAAGCGCGTGCTCATCACCAAGGCGGACGGCTTCCAGAGCCTGAAAGCCCTGCTGCCGCCGCCATCGCGCCGCGCGCTGGTGCTGATCGACCCGCCATACGAAGACAAGATGGATTACCGCAAGGTCAAGGACACCCTGGCCGACGCGCTCGTGCGCTTCCCGTCGGGCATGTATGCCGTCTGGTACCCGGTGCTGCAGCGCATGGAATCGCGCCAGTTCGCCGACAAGCTCAAGCAACTGCCCAGCTCGGACTGGCTGCACGTGACCCTGACCGTCAACACGCCGTCGCCGGACGGCTTCGGCTTGCACAGCAGCGGCATGTTCATCTTGAACCCGCCGTACACCCTGGAGCCGATGTTGCGCGAAGTCATGCCCTACCTGGTGAAGGTACTGGGCCGCGACGATGGCGCGAAGTTTGTGCTGGAAACGGGCAAGGGCGGACAGAAAAATACGGGCACCAGAAGGGTGTAGTCATGCTCTGCTTGGTAGTGCGGCAATAAAAAAACGCCACGGTGCAGTCGACCGTGGCGTTTTTTATTGGCTGGCGAGGGATTACTGTCCCAGCAGCAAGAACACGGTGGGTTTCTTGTGGAAGTCCGGCGCCTTGCCCGCGGCCAATTGTTTCTTCCACTGTCCGCCATTCCACGTCTGCACGCTTTCCGTGTCCAGGCTCAGGTTGGTGGCGACGCAGATCAGGGTCGATGGCGCGCATTGGGCTACCAGCGCTTCGAGCATGGCGGCGTTGCGGTAGGGTGTTTCGATGAAGAGCTGGGTCTGCTTTTCATTGCGCGAACGGCTTTCCAGTTCCTTGATGCGCTTGGCGCGCAGGGCCGCATCCGTGGGCAGGTAGCCGTTGAAGGCGAAGCTCTGGCCGTTCAAGCCGCTGGCCATCACGGCCAGCAGGATCGACGACGGCCCCACCAGCGGGCGCACCTTGATGCCGTGCTGATGTGCCAGGCGCACCAGGTCGGCGCCGGGGTCGGCCACGGCGGGCACGCCCGCTTCCGACACGAGGCCCGCATCGCGTCCCGCCAGCAGCGGTGCCAGCAAGCCGGCCAGCGCTTGCGCCGGGGTATTGACGTTGAGTTCGGAAATCGTGATTTCCTGCAGCGGCCTGGCCAGCGGATGCTGGTTGCCGATCAATTTCAGGAAGGCGCGCGCCGTCTTGGCATTTTCAGCAACGAAATAATCGAGCTGCGAGGTGAGGTGCCGCACCTGCTCGGGAATGATGCGGGCCAGCGGGTCGATGGCGCCGTCGGACAGGCCGAGGTGGTTGGGGATCAGGTACAGGGTGCCGGTCATATTCTTCTTGTGGGGAAATTAAAGGGTGAAAAATGCCACGCCCGCCTTGCGCAGCATGCCGGTGAGGGCGATCAGCGGCAAGCCGGTGAGGGCGGTCGGGTCGGTGCTGTCGATGCGTTCGAGCAGGGCGATGCCCAGGCCTTCGTTCTTGGCGCTGCCGGCGCAGTCGTACGGCTGCTCGATGCGCAGGTAGGCGTCCAGCTCGGCATCGGGCAAGTCGCGCACGGTGACGAGGGTCTGGATATCTTCCACCTGCGCCAAGGCCGGGGTCTGGCGCCCGTCGAGCAGGCACAGTGCCGTGTGGAACACGGTCTCGCGTCCGCGCATGGTTTGCAGCTGGCGCAGGGCGTAGTCATGGCTGCCGGGCTTGCCGATCTGCGCGCCGTCCAGGGTGGCGACCTGATCGGAGCCGATGACGAGGCTGCCAGGATAGCGGTCGAGCACGGCCTGCGCCTTGGCCTGGGCCAGGCGCAGGGCCGTGGCGCTGGGGCTTTCGCCTGGCAGGGGGCTTTCGTCGAGATCAGGCACGGCCACCTCGAAAGGCAGGCGCAGGCGTTCCAGCAATTCCTTGCGGTAGGTCGAACTCGATGCAAGAATCAAGCGCAATGGGGCGGAAGTTGGTATCATTCGGTAGTGGATGGCGGCCGGCATGGCCGCGCTGGTCAATGTCAGCGGAATTTCACGTGGTTCCAGGGCGCGAAGCCCATAACTGAGGCTCCATGCGGCATGACGGTGTTGATGAGTTTATAACTGCGCTTATCACGAATACGGCAATCATTACGTCAAAAAAGATGCTTAGGCTTTGACTCGGTGCTAAAAACCCTGTTATTATCGCAGGTTTTCCGGGGAAATTTTCTACCAATGAATGCTTTTGTGATCGACGCCTTTGATTTTTGTCGTATCAGCGGGAGCCGCGAGGGTGTAACTCCTGTCGCTGAAATGACCCGGTTGACCAAGGATTGTGCAGATAGTTCCGGCGAGATCGCCTGGAAGATCGTTGGCGGCACCAGCAAGCTGGGCTACCCGCAACTGACCTTGTCGGTCAACGGCACCGTTCAGCTGGTTTGCCAGCGCTGCCTGACTCCGTATGCTTACGCAATTGATTCTTCGACTGTTCTGATGCTGGGCAAGGATGACGAGCACGCGGACGAGATCGAAGAAATCATCAACGATGAATCGATCGACGTGATCGTCGGCAGCCGCAGCATGGATGCCGCGGCCCTGATCGAAGATGAAGCCTTGCTGGCCCTGCCGCAGGTACCCAAACACGATGTCTGCCCCGATACGGCGCAGCTTGATGCTCTCAAGACTGAAAAGAAGTCGCCGTTTGCGGCACTGAAAGACTTGAAGCCAGAATAAGTTAAGTAGTAGTGGTAGTTTGTAGAGGGCCTCAAAAACCGTAGGTTTGTGAGGTCCCGCTTGAAGAACGTGTCAAACGCGTGTAGTAATCGAGTATGGCAAGTGTAGTGAAATGTAATTGTAATAAACGATGTCGGTCCGGACTGTTTTCGGGTAGTCTTTGCCGCTGGGATACTCGATTCGCATGTATTTGCTAATCGAATGTGCTAAAATTTTAGAACTTATGTATTAGGAGTCATCATGGCAGTTCAACAGAACAAGAAAACCCCTTCCAAGCGCGGCATGCACCGTTCGCACGACTTCCTGGTCGCGCCGCAATTGAGCGTCGAGCCAGTTACCGGCGAAACACACATGCGTCACCATATCAGCCCTAACGGCTTCTATCGTGGCCGTAAAGTGTTGAAGACCAAAAACGACGAGTAATCGACGTTTTTGTTGGGTAAGATGAAAGCGGTGTTGCGTGGTTATTCGGCGTGGCGCCGCTTCTTCTTTTTTATCGGCTGCAATTCATCTTGCGCACCCGTCATTTTGAATCAGGCTTGCTCAGGCGGTGCATGACATGCTGCGCCCTGCATATGCTCCAGTCCGATTCACATCTTGCCGCACGCCCGCAGCGGTATTGAATCAACACAAATGACAATCAAAATTTCTATCGACTGCATGGGCGGAGATCACGGTCCCTCAGTCACTATCCCCGCAGCAATTTCCTTCGTAAAACATGAGCCTGAAGCCGAACTGATCCTTGTTGGATTGGAAGACGTGATTCGTGCCGAACTGAAAAAACATAAAGCCGACACGCATCCGCGCCTGTCGGTATTGCATGCCTCCGAACAAGTTACCATGGACGATCCCCTGGAAGTGGCCCTGCGCCGCAAGAAGGATTCCTCCATGCGCGTGGCCATCGAACAGGTCAAGAGCGGCGTGGCGCAAGCCTCCGTCTCCGCCGGTAATACGGCAGCCCTGATGGCTGTGTCGCGCTATGTATTGAAAACCATGTCCGGCGTCGACCGCCCGGCCATCTGCAGCATCTTGCCGAATCAAAAGAACGGTCCCACCTACATGCTGGACCTGGGCGCCAACGTCGATTGCGAACCGCATCACTTGCACCAGTTCGCCATCATGGGTTCCGTGCTCGTGTCCGCCATGGAAGGCATCGAACGTCCCACGATCGGCTTGCTGAACGTGGGCACGGAAGACATCAAGGGCAATGAAGTGGTGAAGCTCACCTCGAAGCTGCTGCAGGCCGACCACGAGCGTGGCGCGCTGAACTTCTACGGCAACGTGGAAGGCAACGATATTTTCAAGGGCACGACCGATATCGTCGTCTGCGACGGTTTTGTCGGCAACGTCACCCTGAAAGCCATCGAAGGCCTGGCGCGCTTCATGAAAGACGTGCTCACTTCCGAATTCAAGCGCAATCCGATTACCATGCTGGGCGCGCTGATCGCCCGCGGGGCCCTGAAAGCCATCGGCAACCGCTTGAATCCTTCGCGTTACAACGGCGCCAGCCTGCTGGGCTTGCGTGGTCTCGTCTTCAAGAGCCATGGCAGCGCCGATGCCTATTCCTTCGAATGGGCCTTGCGCCGCGCCTTTGATGCGGCAAAAAATGACGTGCAAGCGCACCTGGCCAGCCTGATCGCCGAGCTGATGCCGCGCACGCCAGTACCGGACGAACCTACATCAACAAGCTCTACCATTTAGTGGACGGGTATTTGCATGACTGTTTTTAGCAAAACTTACAGCAAAATTATCGGTACCGGCAGCTACTTGCCGGAGAAACGCGTCACCAACCAGGATTTGACAGAACAGCTCGCCGCCAAGGGCATCGAGACGTCAGATGAATGGATCGTGTCGCGCAGCGGCATTTCGGCGCGCCATTACGCGGCACCGTCGCAAAATTCCTCGGACCTGGGCGTGGAAGCGGCCAAGAAGGCCCTGGAAATGGCGGGCCTGAACGGCAACGACCTGGACCTGATCATCGTCGCCAGCTCGACCCCCGATTTCTTCGGCAGCTTCCCCAGCACCGCCTGCATCGTGCAAAACAAGCTGGGCATCACGAACAACTGCGCCGCCGTCGACGTGCAAGCCGTCTGCAGCGGCTTCGTGTATGCGGTGGCCACGGCCGACAGCTTCATCCAGTCGGGCATGCATAAAAACGTGCTGGTGATCGGCGCCGAAGTATTTTCGCGCATCCTCAATTTCGACGACCGCGGCACTTGCGTGCTGTTCGGCGACGGCGCCGGCGCCATCGTCATGACTGCATCGAAAGAGCCGGGCATCCTGGCCACCAAGCTGCACGCGGACGGCCGCCACTCGGACATCCTCAGCGTGCCGGGCAGCCTGGCTGGCGGCGCGCTGGCCGGCAGCGCCTTCCTGTACATGGATGGCCCGGCCGTGTTCAAGCTGGCCGTGTCCGTGCTGGAAAAGGTCGCGCACGAAGCCCTGACGCACGCCAACATGACCTCGGACCAGATCGACTGGCTGATCCCGCACCAGGCGAACATCCGCATCATGAACAGCACGGCCAAGAAACTCGGTTTGCCGCTGGACAAGATGGTCGTCACCGTCGACCAGCATGGCAACACTTCGGCCGCTTCGATCCCGCTGGCGCTCGACATCGCCGTGCGCGATGGCAGGGTCAAGAAGGGCGACAACGTCATGATGGAAGGCGTGGGCGGCGGCTTTACCTGGGGCGCCGTGCTGGCGCGCATGTAATCCCGCAACACTATTAAAAAAACGGAGTCGACATGACACAATTTGCATTTGTTTTCCCAGGTCAAGGCTCGCAAGCGATTGCGATGCTCGATGGTTTCGCCGGCAACCCCGTGGTGGCGCAGACCGTCGCCGAAGCGTCGGACGCCCTGCAATTCGACCTGGGCAAGCTGATCGCCGAAGGTCCGAAGGAAGAGCTGGATCTGACCACCAACACGCAACCGGTGATGCTGACGGCGGCCGTGGCCTTCTACCGCGCCTGGCTGGCGGCCGGCGGTCCCGTGCCGACGGTCGTGGCCGGTCACAGTCTCGGTGAATACTCGGCGCTGGTCGCCGCCGGCGTGATCTCGTTCAAGGATGCCGTGCCGCTCGTGCGCTTCCGCGCGCAAGCCATGCAGGAAGCCGTACCGGTAGGGCAGGGCACGATGGCTGTCGTGCTGGGCCTGTCGGACGACGACGTGCGCGCCGCCTGTGCGGAAGCAGCGGCGGAAAACCCGGCCCTGGTGGTCGAGCCTGTCAATTTCAATGCGCCAGCGCAAGTGGTCATCGCCGGTCACACGGCCGCCGTCGAGCGCGCCTGCGAACTGGCCAAGGCCAAGGGCGCCAAGCGCGCCATGAAGCTGCCCGTCTCGGCGCCATTCCACTCGTCGCTGCTGAAGCCGGCATCGGACCGCCTGCGCGAGTACATGGCCGGCCTGACGTTCGCCGCGCCGCAGATCGCCCTGATCAACAACGTCGACGTGGCCATCGTCAACGACGTCGCCGGCATCAAGGACGCGCTCGTGCGCCAGGCAGCCAGCCCCGTGCGCTGGGTGGAAACCATGCAGAAAGTGGCGGCCGACGGCATCACGCAAGTGATCGAGTGCGGCCCGGGCAAGGTCCTGATGGGCCTGGCCAAGCGCATCGATCCCGTGCTGGTGGGCGACGCCATCGTCGACCAGGCATCGCTGGAACGCATTTTGACGCAGCTCAAATAAACATCAGATCGCGGCAGCTTGCCTGCCGCGGTTGCTCTTAAGGATACTCATGAATTTAGCAAATCAAGTCGTGCTGGTCACGGGCGCCTCGCGCGGCATCGGCCGCGCCATCGCCACCGAACTGGGCAAGCAGGGCGCCACCGTCGTCGGCACCGCCACCTCGGAAAGCGGCGCGCAAGCGATCACCGATTACCTGGCCGCCGAAGGCGTGGCGGGCAAGGGTCTGGTCCTGAACGTGACCGATGCGGCGCGCTGCGCGGCCGTCGTCGATGAAGTGCAGAAAGCCTACGGCAGCCTGTCCATCCTGGTCAACAATGCGGGCATCACGCAAGACCAGCTGGCCATGCGCATGAAGGATGAGGAGTGGGACAGCGTGATTTCGACGAACCTGTCGGCCGTCGGCCGCCTGTCGCGCGCCGTACTGCGTGGCATGATGAAAGCCAAAACTGGGCGTATCATCAATATCACGTCGGTGGTGGCGTCGTCGGGCAATCCGGGGCAAATGAATTACGCGGCGGCCAAGGCCGGCGTGGAAGGCATGAGCCGCGCGCTGGCGCGTGAAATCGGCAGCCGCAACATTACCGTGAACTGCATCGCCCCGGGCTTCATCGATACCGACATGACCAAGGCGCTGAGCGAAGAGCAGCACGCGGCCCTGTTGACGCAAATTCCCCTGTCCCGCCTGGGCAAACCGGAAGACGTGGCGGCAGCGGTAGCCTTTCTGGCCTCGCCGCAAGCGGCATATATCACGGGCACGACCCTGCACGTGAACGGCGGAATGTACATGAATTGATGTGAAAGGTAGACGGGGCGGGCGTTTGTGGCATGATTCAACGGCCGTTTTTGTCTATAATCGCATCTTTTAGCAGCAGCTTCGGTCGAATTAGCAGCAGACACCGAAATTAGTATTCGGACGCGCAAACCTGATAAAATGCGCGCACTTTCCGTAACACACACTTTGGAGCCATAACATGTCGGATATCGAACAACGCGTTAAGAAAATCGTCGCTGAGCAACTGGGCGTTGCAGAAGCAGACATCAAAATCGAATCCTCCTTCGTCGACGATCTCGGCGCCGATTCCCTGGACACCGTGGAACTGGTCATGGCCCTGGAAGACGAATTCGAAATGGAAATCCCTGACGAACAAGCTGAAAAAATCACCACCGTGCAACAGGCGATCGACTACGCCACTGCACACGTCAAGGCCTAAGCCTGTCTGACCGACTTCAGGAGAATCGCTTGAGCCGTTCTAAAAACCGTCGTGTTGTTGTAACCGGCCTGGGCTGCGTTTCACCTGTCGGCAATACTATTGCCGAGGCGTGGGGCGCAATCATTGAAGGTAAATCCGGCATTGCCACGATTACCAAGTTTGATGCACAGCCATTCACCACGCATTTTGCCGGTGAAGTCAAAGGCTTCAATATCGAAGATTACATCTCCGGTAAGGAAGCCCGCCATATGGATACCTTTATCCATTACGGCATGGCTGCGGGCATCCAGGCGATGCAGGACTCCGGCCTGGAAGTGACCGAGGAAAACGCCGAGCGCATCGGCGTGATCATCGGTTCCGGTATCGGCGGCTTGCCGCTGATCGAGGAAACCAAGTCCGAGTACGAAAAGCGCGGTCCGCGCCGTATCTCGCCATTTTTCGTGCCTGCCTCGATCATTAACATGATCTCTGGCAACCTTTCGATCAAATATGGTCTGAAGGGCCCGAACCTGGCGATCGTGACGGCGTGTACCACCGGTTTGCACAGCATCGGTGCCGCAGCGCGCATGATCGAGTACGGCGATGCCGACGTCATGATCGCCGGTGGTGCCGAATCGACCGTGTCGCCGCTGGGCCTGGGCGGTTTCGCCTCGGCACGCGCCTTGTCGACCCGCAACGACGATCCGGCAACGGCATCGCGTCCGTGGGATGCTGACCGCGACGGCTTCGTGCTGGGCGAGGGCGCTGGCGTCATGGTGCTGGAAGACTACGAGCACGCGGTAGCCCGTGGTGCCAAGATCTATGCCGAAGTGCATGGTTTCGGGATGAGCGCAGATGCTTATCACATGACCTCGCCGCTGGAAGATGGCAGCGGCGGCAGCAAATCGGTGATCGCGGCCCTCAACAACGCCGGCTTGAACGCGGATCAGATTCAGTACCTGAACGCGCACGGCACGTCGACCCCGCAAGGCGACGTGGCGGAAGTGATGGGCATCAAGCGCACCTTCGGCGAGCACGCCAAGAATCTGGTCGTCAACTCGACCAAGTCGATGACGGGCCATTTGCTGGGCGGCGCGGGCGGTCTGGAAGCGGTGTTTACGGTACTGGCATTGCACCATCAGGTGTCGCCTCCGACCATCAACATCTTCAACCAGGATCCGGCTTGCGATCTCGATTTCTGTGCCAACACGGCGCGTGATATGAAGATCGATTATGCAGTGAAGAATTCGTTCGGCTTCGGCGGAACGAATGGGACGCTGATTTTCGGTAAAGCGAAATAAGCAGGAACTTTCAAGCGCTCGCTACGGTCAAACTGTAGTGAGCGCTGATTCGGCGCCAACGTTCGTTGGCGCCTGAATTTGCCCGGCATGGTGCCGGCGCGCCTTTCTTTCCCTTGATATATGTCAATCGCGGTAGCGGCTGTTATTCGCACGCCTGTCTGTTTGCGCCTGTTGCAAGCGGTACTGGGGCTGTGTGCCTTGCTGGCCGCCTGGCCCCTGAGCGGCGCGTGGCGCGTTGCGTCCCTGTCCGACCCCGGCCCCGGCCAGCTGGTGGGCGCTTATGCGCTGGGCTGGCATGGTGCGTTGCTGAGTGCGGCTGGCGGCGTGTTTTTGCTGGCTTTGCTGCGCAGGCGCAGAAAGCCGCAGGCGCTTGATATTTCGCCGGTCGGCCAATTGCGGCTGGCGGTATATCTGGAGCATGGCGCGGCGCAGGCGACGGCCGGAAGGGCGGAGTCGCCCGGTCCGGGGCCGTCGGAGCCGCCAGGGCTGCGCCTGTTGCCGGGCTCGACCCTGTGGCCGTCGCTGCTGGTGCTGTGCCTGGCGGATGCCGCGGGGCGGCGTACGCGGGTGCTGGTGCAGCGCGGCGGCAGTTGCCCCGCCTTCCGCCCGCTGGCCGTGGCGTGCCGGGCCATCGCGGCGCGGAGTGGGGAAGAATAAAAGTGGGGCGAACACTGAACTTCTTGCAGCGGGCCAACTCTATATCCATACAGGCGCCCACGCTGCATGACTACAGGGACATTGGGCGTGAGGACAGAGCGCGAGTATGATCAGTTACTGGTCGAGCGGGTGCAGGCTGGCGACAAACGGGCATTCGATGTGCTGGTATCGAAATATCAGCGCCGCTTGATGCGTCTCGTGTCGCGCCTTGTGCATGACCCGGCGGAGGCCGAAGATGTGGTGCAGGAAACCTTTATCAAGGCGTACCGGGCGCTGCGCCATTTTCGCGGCGATGCCGCCTTTTATACCTGGCTGTATCGCATCGGCATCAATACGGCCAAGAATTATCTCGTCACGCAGGGGAGGCGTGCCGCCACGTCCAGCGATGCCGACGCCGAGCAGGCGGAGTCCTTCGATGATGGCAATAAATTGCGCGACAACAATACACCCGAATCGGTGTTGGCCAGCAAGCAGATTGCGGCCACCGTCAATGCGGCCATGGATGTGCTGCCCATCGAGTTGCGCACGGCCATCGTGCTGCGCGAAATCGAGGGCCTGAGCTATGAAGAAATATCGGAGATCATGGCGTGCCCCATCGGCACCGTGCGCAGCCGGATTTTTCGCGCGCGCGAAGTGATTGCGGAGAAATTGAAGCCGTTGCTGGACATGCCGATTGACAAGCGCTGGTAATCTGAGGAGTATGAGGTTGGCATGGCTGCGTCCGGTTTTCGCACCGATCCTCTTGAAATGGCAGGACCTATCATGGATACGCACACACGATTGCACGAGACTATTTCCGCGCTGGCCGATGGCGAGCTGGCGGCGAGCGAACTCGAACTGGCTTTTGCCGCCCTCGATACGCCATCGGGGCGGCAAGCCTGGGATGCCTATCGCCATATCGGCGACGTGCTGCGCTCGGAGGAGTGCGGCCACGCGCTGAGCGCCCAGTTTGACGCGCGCCTGGCCAGCCGCCTGGCCGCCGAGGCGGCGCCTGAGGGGCCGGCTGCCCATGCGGAGCCGGTGCTGCACCTGTCCGCCGCCATCGTGCCGCCAGGCACGACCGAGCCGCTGGAGGCGGGGCCGCTGGCGCAACGCTAGCTAGCGTGTTTTCCATCTTATGCCAGGCTTAACGTTCCCGTCGCCCTCTTGACACTGGCCTTCGGTACGATTGACACTGTGCGCAGGCAATATCTTGCTTTTGCGATATATTGTTGCTGCCATGCGCGCTGCCAGGTGTGGATGTCCCTGGGTGCCGTCATGATGGCCAAATCATGCACGCAGGCAATCGCCTGATCCGCGTTTTGATCCGTTTATATATTCGAAAAGATCCTTTCCATGAAAAAAAACATGTGTGCCGCCAGCAAGTCGATTTCAGTGAAGACCCTTTCCGCCTTATTGTTCGGTACGGCTGGCGTCTTTTTTGCTCCCACCATGCTGGGCCTGGCGCCACAGGCGCAGGCTGCCGTGCCGGCCGTGAAACTGCCTGATTTTTCGGACCTGGTCGACGCCGTCGGCCCGGCCGTCGTGAATATCCGTACCACCGAGCGCCTGAAAATGGGCGGCGCCGGCGTCGGCGCGGGCAGCCAGGATGAGCAGGAAATGCAGGAATTCCTGCGCCGCTTCTTCGGCGGCGCCATGCCGACGCCACGCCAGCAGGCGCCGCGCGGCGGCCGCCGCGCCGTGCCGCAGGAACAGGAAGTGCAGCGCGGCGTCGGTTCCGGCTTTATCATCTCGGCCGATGGCTACGTGCTGAGCAACGCGCACGTGGTCGATGGCGCCGACGAAGTCTACGTGACCCTGACGGACAAGCGCGAATTCAAGGCCAAGGTGATTGGCGCCGATGCGCGCACCGATGTGGCCCTGCTGAAAATCGAGGGCGGCAACCTGCCGCGCCTGACCATCGGCGACTCGAACAAGATACGCGTGGGCGAGTGGGTGATCGCCATCGGCTCGCCGTTCAACCTGGAAAACACGGTGACGGCCGGCATCATTTCCGCCAAATCGCGCGATACGGGCGACTACCTGCCCCTGATCCAGAGCGACGTGGCCGTCAACCCCGGCAACTCGGGCGGTCCGCTGATCAATATGCGCGGCGAAGTGATCGGCATCAATTCGCAGATCGCCACCCTGTCCGGCGCCTACAACGGCATTTCGTTTGCCGTGCCCATCGATGAAGCCATGCGCGTGGGCGAGCAACTGAAAAAGACGGGCAAGGTCGTGCGCGGCCGCATCGGCGTGCAGATCGGCGAAGTGAGCAAGGACGTGGCGGAATCGCTGGGCTTGCCGAATGCCAAGGGCGCGCAAGTGTCGATGGTGGAGCCGGGCGGTCCGGCCGACAAGGCGGGCATCAAACCGGGCGACATCATCCTGAAATTCAACGGCGCGCAGATCGAGCGCTCGTCCGACCTGCCGCGCCTGGTAGGCGGCGCCGCCGTCAACGGCAAGTCCACGGTCACCGTCTGGCGCAAGGGTGCGCAGCAGGACATTCCCGTCACCGTTGTCGAGCTGGAAAGCGAGAAAACGGCGAAGAAGGGCGCGAGGGAGCCGGAAGCGCAAGCCGTCAATGCACTGGGGCTGAAGGTCAGCGACGTGCCGGCCGCCAAGAAGCAGGAATTGAAGATCGATGCGGGCGTGCTGGTCGAGGATGCCGATGGCGTGGCGGCCCTGGCCGGCCTGCAGCCTGGCGATGTGATCTTGCAATTGAACAATGTTGCCGTGAAAGATGCCAAGCAGTTCAATGCCCTGGTGGCCAAGCTCGATCCGAAAAAGACGTCGGCCGTGCTGGTGCGCCGCGGCGATACGGCGCAATTCGTCTCGCTGCGTCCGTCGGCCAAGTAACGATGTGATCATCCCGCATTCCGGCCGCGGCCGGGATGCGGTATCCTGCCCGCCATGCACTTCACTCTCTATTCCCGCAGTTATTGCCATTTATGCCAGGATATGCTCGACGCCTTGCTCCTGCTGCAGCCGCCCGGCAAACCGTTCACCGTGGACGTGATCGACATCGACGCATCGCCCGATGCCACGCTGCTGGCCCGTTTCGACGAGCTGGTGCCGGTGCTGTTTGGCGACCTGGCCCAGCCCGAGCTCTGTCATTATTTTCTCGATGCGGCCGCCGTGCGGCGTTGTCTGGTGTAGCTTAACCGACAATATTGACACTGCATTGCACCATTCTGGTGCTGAAAACATCCGAAAATGTCGGCTTGGCCCGGTGCCGGCCTCATAAGACGGGCTTTCTACTCTGAAATCCGGTAAAATGGGGAGGTCGAAAAAGCTACTGTCCGAGGCAGCAGCTTCTGTCGCTTCAAAAGCGCTCGCCTGGGCATGCAGATGTCCTGCTCGGAGCGCTTTTTTCATCATGAGTGGGGCGCCTGGTTTTGGCCCTGTTTGGCCCGGACATGATCCCCCTGATTCCTGTTAAAGCAGTGTCGTCAACTTCGCACTTATATTAGTTAATGAACAACATACGCAACTTCTCCATCATCGCCCATATTGACCACGGTAAATCGACCCTGGCTGACCGCATCATTCAATTGTGCGGCGGCTTGTCCGACCGCGAGATGGAGGCGCAGGTGCTCGATTCGATGGATCTGGAGCGCGAGCGCGGCATTACCATCAAGGCGCAAACGGCGGCCCTGCACTACAAGGCGCGCGATGGCCAGATCTACAACCTGAACCTGATCGATACGCCGGGCCACGTCGACTTCAGCTATGAAGTGTCGCGCTCGCTGTCGGCGTGCGAAGGCGCGCTGCTGGTGGTGGACGCATCGCAAGGCGTGGAAGCGCAAACGGTCGCCAACTGCTATACGGCGCTGGACCTGGGCGTGGAAGTGGTGCCTGTCCTGAACAAGATCGACTTGCCGAACGCGGATCCGCCGAGCGCGATTGCCGAGATCGAAGACGTGATCGGCATCGACGCGGGCGACGCCGTGCATTGCTCGGCCAAGACGGGCTTCGGCGTGCTGGACGTGCTTGAGCAGCTGATCGTCAAGGTGCCGCCACCGAAGGGCGACCCCGATGCGCCGCTGCAGGCGCTGATCGTCGACTCCTGGTATGACGCCTATGTGGGCGTGGTCATGCTGGTGCGCGTCATCAACGGCACCCTGAAACCGAAAGACAAGATCCGCCTGATGGCCACCGATTCGGTGCAGCTGGTGGAAGACATCGGCGTGTTCTCGCCCCGTTCGCAATCCTTGCCGCAATTGTCGGCAGGCCAGGTGGGCTTCATCATCGCCGGCATCAAGGAATTGAAAGCGGCGAAAGTGGGCGATACCGTCACCCTGGCCAACCGTCCCGCCGCCGCGCCATTGCCCGGCTTCAAGGAAGTGCAGCCGCAAGTGTTCGCCGGCCTGTTCCCGGTGGAAGCGAACCAGTACGACGCGCTGCGCGACTCGCTGGAAAAGCTGAAACTGAACGACGCCGCCCTGATGTACGAGCCGGAAGTGTCGCAGGCGCTGGGCTTCGGCTTCCGCTGCGGCTTCCTGGGCTTGCTGCACATGGAAATCGTGCAGGAGCGCCTCGAACGCGAATTCGACATGGACCTGATCACCACGGCGCCGACCGTGGTGTACGAAGTGATCCAGCGCGACGGCACCATGATCAACGTCGACAACCCGTCGAAGATGCCCGATCCGTCGCGCATCGAGGAAGTGCGCGAGCCTATCGTCACGGTCAATCTGTACATGCCGCAGGAATACGTGGGCTCCGTGATCACCTTGTGCATCGGCAAGCGCGGCATCCAGATGGACATGAGCTACCACGGCCGCCAGGTCAAGCTCGTGTATGAAATGCCGATGGCCGAGATCGTGCTGGACTTCTTCGACCGCCTGAAATCGACGTCGCGCGGCTATGCCTCAATGGATTACGAGTTCAAGGAATACCGCGCGGCCGACGTGGTCAAGGTCGACATGCTGATCAACAGCGAAAAAGTCGATGCGCTGGCCATCATCGTCCACCGCTCGAACAGCCAGTACCGTGGCCGCCAGGTGGCCGCCAAGATGCGCGAACTGATCCCGCGCCAGATGTTCGACGTGGCCATCCAGGCAACCATCGGCGCGAACATCATTTCGCGCGAGAACGTGAAAGCCTTGCGCAAGAACGTCCTGGCCAAGTGCTATGGCGGCGACATCAGCCGCAAGAAGAAATTGCTGGAAAAGCAAAAAGCGGGTAAGAAACGCATGAAGCAAGTGGGTTCCGTGGAGATCCCGCAAGAAGCATTCCTGGCAATTTTACAAGTGGATGGTTAATCAATGAACCTGCAAGTGATTTTAGGAAATTTCGCTTTAATCCTGTTCGTGCTGATGGTGTTGACGGGCCTGGTCTGGTGTCTGGATGTGTTTTATCTGTCCAAGCAGCGCCGCAAGGCGGCCGACCGCGCCCTGGCCGAGTTCGATGCGCGCCAGTCCAAGCTGGCCGCCGAGGGCATCAAGTCCGATGCGGGCGGCAGCCGCGCCACCATCGAGGCGGCCCTGTTGCGCCAGCCCACCTGGGTCGAGTATTCGGGCAGCTTCTTCCCCGTCATCGCGCTCGTGTTCTGCCTGCGCTCGTTCCTGTACGAGCCGTTCAAGATCCCGTCGAGCTCGATGGTGCCGACCTTGCTGGTCGGTGACTTGATCCTGGTCAACAAGTTCACCTATGGCATTCGTTTGCCGATCGTCAACAAGCGCATCATTGAAGTCAACGATCCGCAGCGCGGCGACGTGATGGTGTTCAAGTACCCGAAAGATATGTCGCAAGACTATATCAAGCGCGTGATCGGTGTGCCCGGTGATAAAATCACCTATGAAAACAAGCGCTTGACGGTCAACGGCAAGGAAGTGGCGTACACCCCGCTGGACGACTACCTCGATGACGAAAGCACGGTCTACCACAAGCAGCTGGAAGAAAACCTGACGGGCGTGAGCCACCGCATCCTCAACGACGAGCCCGCTCCCACGTTGAACTTGCGTGAAGTGAAGGATTTCCCGCACAAGGAAGCGTGCAACTACAACGAAGACGGTTTTACGTGTGTGGTGCCACAAGGCAATTACTTCATGATGGGCGATAACCGCGACAATAGCGCGGACAGCCGCTACTGGGGCTTCGTGCCGAACGAGAACATCGTCGGCAAGGCTTTCCTGGTGTGGATGAACTTCAGCAATCCGAAAAGAGTGGGCGGCATACACTAAGCCGCCCGTATGGCTGCCGCGCCGACTCCCCGCGCGGCGGCCAGCCGAATTACTCAGATGATACAGAAACAACAATGAATCTTCAGCTATTGCAAACCCGTTTAGGCTATACGTTCCAGGATGCTGGCCTGTTGCAGCAAGCCTTGACGCACCGTAGCCACAGCAGTTTGCATAACGAGCGGCTGGAATTCCTCGGCGACTCCATCCTCAACTGCGTGGTCGCTTCCATCCTGTACGAACGCTTCAAGTCCATCGACGAGGGCGACCTGTCGCGCCTGCGCGCCAACCTCGTAAAACAGCAGTCGCTGTATGAGATCGCGCAAAAGCTGGAATTGTCGCAATTCCTGCGCCTGGGCGAAGGCGAACTGAAATCGGGCGGCTTCCGCCGTCCGTCCATCCTCGCCGACACGCTGGAAGCCCTGCTGGGCGCCATTTTCCTCGACACGGGCTTCGACGCCGCCAGCACGGTGATCCGCGCGTTCTACATCCCCATCCTCGACTCGGTCGATCCGCAAACGCTGGGCAAGGATGCCAAGACCCTGCTGCAGGAGTTTCTGCAAAGCAAGAAAATTTCGCTGCCACAGTACAACGTGGTGGCCACCCATGGCGCCGCCCACAGCCAGGAATTCGAGATCGAATGCCTGGTGCCGAAATTGAATATCCAGGTTTACGGCCGTGGCGGAAGCCGCCGCGCCGGTGAGCAAGCCGCCGCCAAACTGGCGCTGGACGTGGCCGAGCAGGCACTGTTGAAGTCGCCTGCCGCCAGCCGCAAGCCCAAACCGCGCGCCGCCCAGCTCAAGCTGGCCGGCATTGCCACCATCCAGAGCGACGACGCGCAAGCCACCGCTGCCCCGGCGATCGCCGCTCACACTAAACAGAATCGACACTAGCATGACAGCCACCAAAATGCCCGACAACTTCCGCTGCGGCTATATCGCCATCGTGGGCCGCCCCAACGTGGGCAAATCGACCCTGATGAACGTGCTGATCGGCGCGAAGGTCAGCATCACTTCGCGCAAGGCGCAAACCACGCGCCACCGCATCACGGGCATCCAGACGCTGCCGGACGCGCAATTCATCTACGTCGACACGCCCGGCTTCCAGACGCGCCATTCGAACGCGCTGAACAAGACGCTGAACAAGACCGTCACGAACACGCTGATTTCCTCGGACGTGATCTTGTACGTGATCGAGGCGGGCACGTTCGGCCCGGCCGACCAGCAAGTGATGGACCTGCTGCCGAAGGAAGTGCCGTGCATCCTCGTCATCAACAAGTCTGATCGCGTCAAGGATAAGGCTGTATTGTTGCCGTTTGCGCAAAAGATTGCCGCCATGCGCGACTTCGCCGCCATCGTGCCCGTGTCCGCCAAGCTGCATTTCCAGCTGGAAGGCTTGCAGAACGAGATCAAGCGTTTCTTGCCGGAAAACCAGCCCATCTTTGGCCCGGACGATATCACGGACCGCAGCGAAAAATTCCTCGCCTCGGAAATCGTGCGCGAAAAACTGTTCCGCTTCGTCGGCGACGAACTGCCGTACACGAGCACCGTGCTGATCGAGAAATTCGAGCAGGAAGGCGATCTGCGCCGCGTGTTCGCCGCCATCCTGGTCGAGCGCGATACGCATAAATCCATGATTATCGGCAACAAGGGCGCGCGCCTGAAGGAAGTCTCCACCCAGGCCCGCCTGGATATGGAAAAGCTGTTCGGCGGCCCCGTGTACCTGGAAATCTGGGTCAAGGTCAAGTCGGGCTGGGCCGACAACGAGGCGGGCTTGCGCGCCTACGGCTACGAGTAATCCGCAACCCGGGGGCGACGCTACACGCATGAGCACCACCACGCCAGCGCTGCACGATCCTGCGCCAGCTTCACCTGCTGCATCTGCTGCATCTGCACCCGTCCCCGCGCCGGCGGCCATCGCGCCGCCGGCCGCACCTTCCGCAGCGCCTGCGTCGGCGCCTCCACGGCGCAGCCGTCCGCCCGGGCGCGACGGCCGCATCACGGGCCAGCCAGCCTTCGTGCTGCACAGCTACCCGCATAAAGAAACCAGTCTCATCGTCGACGTGTTTACACGCGAGTACGGTCGCATCGCGCTCGTCGCCAAGGGCGCCAAGCGGCCCCATTCGCAGTTGCGCGGCGTGCTGCAGACGTTCCAGCCGCTGCAGGCGGGCTGGACGGGCAAATCCGAGCTGCGCATCCTGACGGGCGCCGAATGGGTGGGCGGCATGTTGCCGCTGGAAAAGACCGCCCTGCTGTGTGGCTTCTATCTGAACGAATTGCTGGTCAAATTGCTGGCGCGCGACGATCCGCATCCCGTCCTGTTCGACCACTACGTTGCCACCTTGAATCAACTGGCGCACAATGAGCCGCCGCCCATCGTGCTGCGCAAGTTCGAGCGCGCGCTGCTCAAGGAAACGGGCGTGGCGGCTGACCTGACGCGCTGCACGGGCACGCGCCAGGCCGTCGAAGCGGGGCAGGTGTACGTGGTCGACCCGGAGCGGGGGCCGCGCCCGGCGCGGGCCGCCGACGCCTGGCCGAAGATCACGGGCAAGACCCTGCTCGACATGGAGCGCGAAGATTACCTTGACGTGGCCACGCAGGCGCAAAGCAAGCTGCTGATGCGTTTTTTGCTGGCCCATCAACTGGGGGGCGCCACCTTGAACACGCGCCAGATACTGATCGATTTAATGCAGCTGTAGCGGTTGCGCTACGGCACTTTACGGATACCATCACTATGAGCTTTTTGCAGCCTGCCGGCCCCGTCATCGACCTGGGCGTCAATATCGACCACGTGGCCACCTTGCGCAATGCGCGCGGCACCGCCTATCCGGACCCGGTCCGCGCGGCCCTGCTGGCCGAACAGGCGGGCGCCGACGCCATCACCCTGCATTTGCGCGAAGACCGCCGCCACATCAAGGATGCGGACGTGATCGCCATCGCGCCGCAATTGCTCACGCGCATGAATTTGGAAGCGGCCGTGACGGCCGAGATGATTGATTTCGCCTGCGGCATCCGCCCGGCGGACGTCTGCCTGGTGCCGGAAAAGCGCACGGAAGTGACGACGGAAGGGGGGCTGGACGTGGTGCGCTACTTCAAGGAAGTGCAGGCGGCCGTGCAGCAGCTGCAAGGCGAGGGCATCCGCGTGAGCCTGTTCATCGATGCGGACGAGCAGCAGATTGCCGCTGCCGCCGAACTGGGCGCGCCCGTGATCGAGCTGCACACGGGCCGCTATGCCGATACGGACGGGGCCGAGCAACTGGCGGAGCTGGAACGCATCAAGGCGGGCGTGCTGTTTGGCGTGGGCCGCGGCTTGAAGGTCAACGCGGGCCACGGCTTGCATTACACCAATGTGCAAGCGATTGCCGCTATTCCCGACATTACTGAACTGAACATCGGCCACGCCATCGTCGCGCATGCCGTGTTTGTCGGCTGGGAAAACGCCGTGCGCGAAATGAAGGCCATCATGGTGGCCACGCGCATCGGCCACCGGGCTTGATCATAGATAGCAAGGAGGCGGCATGATCTACGGCATCGGCACCGATATCTGCAAGATTCCCCGTATCGAGGCGGCCCTGGCGCGCCACGGCGAGCGTTTCGCCAAAAAGATACTGGGACCGCAGGAGCTGGAGAAATTCCGCGCCCGTAGCGCCAAGAATGCCATGCGCGGCGTGCGCTTCCTGGCCACCCGCTTTGCGGCCAAGGAGGCGTTTTCCAAGGCCATCGGCCTGGGCTTGCGCATGCCGATGACATGGCCCGCCGCACAGATGCTGAACCACCCCAGCGGCAAGCCGATGATCGTCTGCAGCGGCGTGCTGGCGGAATTCATGGAGCAACACCGGCTGAGCGCGCAAGTGACCATCAGCGATGAAGAAGAGTATGCGGTCGCGTTCGTGATCGTGGAACAAGCAGGGTAACTATAAGTGCGCCATACGTGCGCAATGAGCCAGCAATGACCGAAGCAAGCCCAGAATCTTCCTTGGCGGAAACGCCGCCCGCCCCCCGCGCGCAAGTGCTGGCCACCGTCGCCAAGCTGCCGAACCTGCCCGGCGTGTACCGCTATTTCGACGCCGCCGACAAGGTGTTGTACGTCGGCAAGGCGCGCGACCTGAAAAAGCGCGTGTCCAGCTATTTCCAGAAAAACCTGGCCAGCCCCCGCATCGCCATGATGGTCGAGCGCATCGCGCGTCTGGAAACCACCGTCACGCACAGCGAGGCGGAAGCGCTGATCCTGGAAAACAACCTGATCAAGGCGCTGCAGCCGCGCTACAACATCCTGTTCCGCGACGACAAGTCGTATCCGTATCTGAAAATCACCAATGGCGAGGCGCCGCGCATGGTGTATTACCGGGGCGCGGTAGACAAGAAAAACCAGTATTTCGGGCCGTTCCCCAGTTCCTGGGCCGTCAAGGAATCGATGCAGATCCTGCAAAAGGTGTTCCTGATCCGCACCTGCGAGGACAGCGTCTACGCGAACCGTACGCGGCCCTGCCTGCTGCACCAGATCGGCCGCTGCAGCGCACCTTGCGTGGACCTGATCAGCAAGGAAGATTATAAAAACGACGTGGAAAACGCGGCGCGCTTCCTGCGCGGGCGCCAGAGCGAAGTGCTGGCCGACCTGGAAAAGAAGATGCACGCATTTGCCGCCGAGCTGAAATTCGAGCAGGCCGTGGTGGTGCGCAACCAGATCGCCTCGCTGTCGCGCGTGCTGCACCAGCAAAGCATGGAAACGACGGGCGACGCCGACGTCGACATCCTCGCCGTGCTGGTGCAGGGCGGACGCGCCTGCGTCAACCTGGCCATGGTACGGGGCGGGCGCCACCTGGGCGACCGCGCCTATTTCCCAAGCCAGCTCAGCGATGCGGCGGCGATTGCCGAAGAGCCGATCGAAGTCGAAGTGCTGGCCGCCTTCCTGGCCCAGCACTACACGGAAAAATTCATTCCCGGCACCCTGATCCTGAATATCGAATTCGACCAGCCGGCCCTGATGGTGGCGCTGATGGAGCAGTGCGGCCACCGCATCAACCTGATCTTCCAGCCGCAGGGGCAACGCCGCCAGTGGCTTGAGATGGCGCAAAAGGGCGCCGAGATTTCGCTGGCGCGATTGTTGTCCGAGCAGGGCTCGCAGCAGTCGCGCACGCGCGCGCTGGCCGAGGCGCTGCGCCTGGAAACGGAAGACCTCGACAGCCTGCGCGTCGAGTGTTTCGACATCAGCCACACGCAGGGCGAGGCCACGCAGGCCTCGTGCGTCGTGTTCCACCACCACGCCATGCAGAATGGCGAATACCGGCGCTACAACATCAACGACATCACGCCCGGCGACGATTACGCGGCCATGCGGCAGGTCTTGATGCGCCGCTACGAAAAGGTGGCGAATGGCGACGGCGTGATGCCCGACGTGGTGCTTATCGATGGCGGTAAGGGGCAGATCGAAATGGCGCGCCAGGTGTTCGCCGAGCTGGGACTCGATATCAGCTTGATTGTCGGCGTGGCCAAGGGGGAAGGGCGCAAGGTGGGCCTGGAAACCCTGTTGTTCGTCGATGGCCGCGCGGCGCAGGAACTGGGCAAGGAATCGGCGGCGCTGATGCTGATCGCGCAAATCCGCGACGAGGCGCACCGCTTCGCCATTACGGGCATGCGCGCCAAGCGCGCCAAGACGCGCCAGACTTCGCGCCTGGAGGAGATCGAAGGCATCGGCGCCAAGCGCCGCCAGAAACTGCTGTCGCGCTTTGGCGGCTTGCGCGGCGTGGTCGATGCCAGCGTCGAGGATCTGATGTCGGTGGAGGGGATTTCCACGCAGCTGGCGGAAGAAATCTACAAACAGCTGCATTGATGAACAGGTGGCCTGGTCCGGCGCTGCGGCAACCGGACTAGGCTAATACCCCGGGGCCATGTAGACTAGTGGCGCTTTCTTCACGCTTTCTTCATGCTCAATTTACCCGTCGGCCGATTGCTCTCTTATGCCTTTTAATATTCCCATCCTTTTGACCTGGCTGCGCGTGGCCCTGATACCGCTCGTCGTCGGCGTGTTTTACCTGCCGCCGTCGATGCTGCTGCATGGCGACCAGAACCTGGTTGCCACCCTGGTCTTCATCGTTGCGGCCGTGACCGACTGGTTCGATGGTTTCCTCGCGCGGCGCTGGAACCAGACCTCGGCCTTCGGCGCCTTCCTCGACCCCGTGGCCGACAAGCTGATGGTGGCGGGCGCCTTACTAGTGCTGGTGCAGCTGGACCGGGTCAATGCCGTGCTGGCCTTTATCATCATCGGCCGCGAAATCACCATTTCTGCCTTGCGCGAATGGATGGCGCAGATCGGTGCATCGAAATCGGTGGCTGTCAGCTCGATCGGCAAGATCAAGACGGCCGCGCAAATGACGGCCATTCCCTTGCTGCTGTACCACGAAGTGATCTTCGGCGCGATCGACACCCATGTGTGGGGCGAGAAGCTGCTGTGGATCGCCTGCGTGCTGACGGTGTGGTCGATGTTCTATTACTTGCGCCTGGCATGGCCCTTGATCAAGGAAAAGGCCGGCAATCTCCATTAATTGCACAGGGATTAGGCAGTCGACGGCTTTCTTCGGAATATTTTGCAAAAGACCAGATATTGCCCGTTGACAGCCCCTGTAATCCCTCTATAATGCTGGCCTGTTGTTGATGACGCGGGAGTAGCTCAGTTGGTAGAGCGCAACCTTGCCAAGGTTGAGGTCGAGAGTTCGAGACTCTTCTCCCGCTCCAGTTTTCTGGATCGTGTCATAGGTAAAAACAGCAAATGCAGTAAAAAGTAGTACTGGCGATGTAGTAGAGCTTCTGATACAATGTTGTCCACTGCGGGAGTAGCTCAGTTGGTAGAGCGCAACCTTGCCAAGGTTGAGGTCGAGAGTTCGAGACTCTTCTCCCGCTCCAGT
>NZ_JBXAKW010000001.1:810954-951408 GCF_058798815.1 Janthinobacterium sp. GW822-FHT07A03
GGAGTAGCTCAGTTGGTAGAGCGCAACCTTGCCAAGGTTGAGGTCGAGAGTTCGAGACTCTTCTCCCGCTCCAGTTTTCAAGGTGGGCCGCAAGGCGCATCCAAGCAGTTCCTCTGGCGAGGTAGCAAAGAGGTTATGCAGCGGCCTGCAAAGCCGTTTAGACGGGTTCGATTCCCGTCCTCGCCTCCAGATGAAAAAAATAGCCCACTTTCGAGTGGGCTATTTTTTTGTCTGCGTTTTCGCCAGGCTTTGCCCGCTGTGCATCTTGTATAATGCCAGCAAGCTCAGCGGCGCCGCCTGGCGCCTTGATGAAACTTCCCCTTTCCGCCATACCGATGTAGTCACTGACGACTTTCCTGCTCCGTTCAACCTCCGCGCAGCTTTCTGTGACGCCCGCTGGCATGGCTGCGCCTGATTGGTTCCATCAGGCCGGCATTTCCCTGTTCCGACTTTGGATACGCATCAATGATCAACGCAACTTTTCGGGTAGAGTGGTTCTCGAACATACAAAAAAATGTCCTGGCGGGCCTGACCACCTCGTTCGCCCTGGTGCCGGAATGCATCGCCTTTGCCCTGGTGGCACAGTTGAATCCCCTGATGGGCCTGTATGGCGCCTTCATCATTTGCGCATTGACGGCCATCTTTGGCGGGCGCCCCGGCATGATTTCGGGCGCGGCCGGTTCCATGGCCGTCGTCATCGTGGCGCTGGTCGCCCAGCATGGCGTGCAGTATCTGCTGGCGACCGTGGTGCTGAGCGGCATCCTGATGGCGCTGTTTGGTATCTTGCGCCTGGGTAAATTGATCCGCATGGTGCCGCACCCGGTGATGCTGGGTTTTGTGAATGGCCTGGCCATCGTCATCGCCATGTCCCAGCTGGAACATTTTCGCCTGGCCACGCCGCAAGGCGAAACCTGGCTGCAAGGCACGTCCTTGTACGTGATGGTCGCCCTGGTGGCGCTGACCATGGCCATCGTCTACGTGCTGCCGCGCCTGACAAAAGCCGTGCCGCCCGCGCTGGTGGCCATCCTGGGCGTGGGCGTGCTCAGCCATTTTCTGCACCTGCCCACGCGCACCCTGGGCGACCTCGCGCATATTGCCGGCGGCTTGCCGGCCCTGCATTGGCCCACCGTGCCGCTGGACATGGCCACCTTGCACATCATCTTCCCGTACGCGGCGCTGATGGCCATGGTGGGGCTGCTGGAAACCTTGCTCACATTTAATCTCACCGATGAGATGACGGAAACGCGGGGCCAGCCGAACCGCGAATGCATCGCGCTCGGTGCCTCGAACGTCGTCTCGGGCCTGTTTGGCGGCATGGGCGGCTGCGCCATGATCGGGCAGACCATGATCAACCTGAGTTCGGGCGGCCGCTCGCGCTTGTCCGGCGTCACGGCTGGCGTGATGATTTTATTGTTCATCCTGTTCCTCTCGCCGCTGATCGAACGCATCCCGCTGGCCGCGCTGGTGGGGGTGATGTTCGTCGTGGCGCAGCAGACGTTTGCCTGGGGTTCCCTGCGCGTGCTGGGCAAGGTACCGCTGCAGGATGCGCTGGTGATCGTCGCCGTGACCGTGATCACCGTGTTCACGGACCTGGCGATGGCCGTGCTGTGCGGCATCGTGATTGCCGCCTTGAATTTTGCCTGGCAACATGCACGCGAGATGCGCACCGACATCGATGATGGCAGCTCCGGCGTGCGCGTGTACCTGCCGCACGGCACCCTGTTTTTCGCCTCGACCACGCATTTCCTGGAACTGTTCCAGGCGGCGACCGATCCGGCCCGCGTCATCCTCGATTGCCGGCATCTGCACATGGCCGACCACTCGGCCATCGCCGCCATCGAAGCCTTGTATGAGCGCTATGACAAGGCGGGCAAGCACCTGCAGGTGACGCACCTGTCCAGCCGCAACCAGGCCTTGCTGCAGCGCGCAGGCGTGGATGTGAGCGTGGCGTAAAATAGGGGGAGTCTGATCCGCACGGTGCTCGAAAAGTGCGGAATTGTTGAATGTCTGTGGAGTGTGAATGCTGTCGAACGAACAAGAACAATTATTGCAGCAAAGCCAGACGGCTTTTGATGCCTACTATGACGCGCTGGGCGCGTCGCTGGTCAATTTTGTCGAGCGCCTGGGCATCCAGCCCGCGCACGAAGTGCTGACCAACGCGGCCGAGTACCTGCCGTACATCGATGCGGCCATGCGCACCATCGTCATCCGCGACGAGAGCTGGCAATGGGTAAAAACCATGCTCGGCTACTTTATCGGCGAATACTTCGTGCAGGGGCATGCGGGTTGCTGGTATGTGGAAACGCGGGCCGAATCGCCGCATTTCTGCCGCACCATGGTGGGCGGTTTCGAGCATGGCTTGCCGATGGATGCCGCCGTCGATCCGGAGGCGCTGGCGCTGGCATTCCTGGGGCAATCGGTGCCGCGCGAGCTGGCGAAACTGATTGAGGATGCGCAAGCCAGGCTGTGCTGATGCCTGGCCGTTCGGCATGCGTGACAGTCATTGCCACGCATTGAACTTCACACCTTAAAACTCTTCCCACTCGCCTTCGGCAGGTGCCGTTGCCTTGCTGCTGACGCGCGTCGCGGGCAGGTGCAGGGCAGGGGCCTTGCGGGCTGGCGCGGCCGCCGTTGTCGGCGCGGCCGGCGCGCTGCGCTGCGCCGCCTTGGCGCTGAAGCGGTCGGTGGCCGCCGCGTTGGCGTCCAGGCGGAAGACGCTGACCACCTGCGCCAGTTCGCTCGCCTGTTCCTGCATCGCTTCGGCCGCTGCCGAGGCTTCTTCCACCAGGGCCGCATTCTGCTGCGTCACCTGGTCCATTTCGGAAATGGCCTGGTTGACTTGCTCGATGCCGGCGCTTTGCTCTTCGCTGGCGTTGCTGATTTCGCTCATGATGGACGTGACGAAGCCGATGCTTTGCACGATTTCTTCCATCGTCTTGCCCGCCTTGTCGACCAGGTCCGTGCCCACGTCGACTTTTTGCACGGAATCGTCGATCAAGCCCTTGATTTCTTTCGCCGCCGCTGCCGAGCGCTGCGCCAGATTGCGCACCTCGGTTGCCACGACGGCGAAGCCGCGGCCCTGTTCGCCGGCGCGCGCCGCTTCCACGGCCGCGTTCAAGGCCAGGATGTTGGTCTGGAAGGCGATGCCGTCGATGACAGAGATAATATCGACGATTTTCTTCGACGAGGTATTGATCTCGCCCATGGTGGCGACCACTTCTGCCACCACGGCGCCGCCGCGGCTGGCGATGCCGGCCGCGTCGCCGGCCAGTTTATTTGCCTGGCGCGCGTTGTCGGCATTCTGTTTCACGGTCGAGGTCAGTTCTTCCATCGACGAGGCCGTTTCTTCCAGCGAGCTGGCTTGCTGTTCCGTGCGCGAGGACAGGTCCTGGTTGCCGGCGGCGATTTCCGCGGACGCCGTGGCGATGGTGTCGGTGCCGCTGCGCACCTGGCCCACGATGCCGACGAGGCTGTCGTTCATGGTTTTCAGGGCGTGCATCAGCTGGGCCGTTTCATCGCGGCCCTGCACCGTGATGGTGCTGCTCAGGTCGCCAGCTGCCACGGTTTCCGCCACTTTCACGGCGTCGCGGATGGGGCCGGTGATCGAGCGCGTGATCCACCACGCAAAACCGATGCCCATCAGCACGGCCAGCACGCCCATGGTGATCAGGAAGATGCGCGTGCCGCTGTAAGCCTCGATGATGCTGGCGCCGACGCCGTCGGCCGCCTTGATCTGCATGCCGGCAAAGCGTTTCACTTCGGCCAGGTAGGCCACGGTGATCGGTGCGACTTCCTTCTCGAACACTTCCTTGGCACCGGCCACGTCGCCGTCGGCCTTCATCTTGAAGGCGCGCGCGCGCGTCGTCACGTAGTCGGTGCGCACCTTGCGCACGACCTTGAACTGCTCGATCACGGCCGGGTTGAGCAAGGAGGCGATGATGTCGTCCTGCAGCTTGCTGGAGCGGTCCGCATCGACCTTCAGGTCTTCCTCGATCTTGGCGCGCACGACGGGATCGGTGATCTCGAACGAGGCGACGCCGCGCACGCTGTTGAGTTCAATGATCTTCGACCATTCGGCCACCATGCGCTGGTTCTTGATGCTGGTATTGATCAGGCGGTAAGTCAGGTCGCTGGCCGTTTGCATGCGCACGAGGGCGGTAACGGTCAAGGCGGCAAGCAACAGCAATACGACAGCAAAGCCGACGCCAAGGCGGCTGCCGATGTTCAGGTTTTTCATGTAATTCCTAACAGTTTAATAGTCATGATCGCCGCCGCCAGCAGGGGCGGACAGGCGCCGCAAGGCGCAGGGGATCGGGGTCTTCGGGTGCCGCGTGATGGCTGTGCGGCGCGCCGCGCTGAGCGTGGCGTTGGAGGTGAAGCAGGGGGCATGCCGGTCAGGCTGACCGTTGCCCAGCAAGCCGTAAGTATAGCATTGACACACGGAAATAGTTTCTTACGGCAATTTTAATTATTTTTTGATATTGATTTCCTGTTGCTTTTTTACATCAAGTCCCTCGTCTATAAGTACTATCACTTACATTCCGCCTTACTTTTCCCCGCACTGACTGATAAAATACTAATGATAATCATTCGTATTAAAACATCGACCAGGGAATTGTATGCAGCAACGTCGCAAGCCAGGATGTAAACCGATCACCATCGCCGTACTGGGCGCCCTGACCTTGGGCGCCACGCCATTGGCAGCCTGGGCGCAGGAAAGCTTGCCCGCCGTCACCGTGACGGCGGCCAAGGACAAGGACGGTTATGTCGCCGCCACCTCCGCCAGCGGCACCAAGACGGAAATGGCCCTGCGCGACGTGCCGCAGACGATCAACGTGGTGCCGGCCGCCGTCATCCGCGACCAGAACGCCATGTCGATCCAGGACATCATGAAGAATATCCCCGGCGTGGGTCTGTCCACGGGCGACGGCCAGCGCGACCAGGTGTTCATCCGCGGTTTCACGGCCATCGGCGACCAGTTCGTCGACGGCTTCCGCGATGACGCCCTGTATTTCCGCGACCTGTCGAACGTCGAGCGCCTGGAAGTGATCAAGGGGCCGGCCGCCGTGCTGTACGGCCGCGGTTCCTCGGGCGGCCTGGTCAACCGCATCACCAAGAAGCCGGGTATTGATATCACGGACGTGGCCTTGAGCCTGAGCAACACGGCAGGGCGCCGCGGCGAAGTCGACGTGGGCCGTGTCGGCGAGACGGTGGACTGGCGTGTCACGGGCGCGCGCGAATTGTCCGACAGCTACCGCGACCAGCAATTCATCAACCGCACGGCGCTGGCGCCAACCGTGGCTATCCGCCTCTCAAACGCGACGAAACTGCTGCTGCAGGGCGATTACCTGGAAGACCGCCGCCTGACGGACTTCGGCATCCCGTCCTACCAGGGCCGTCCCGTCGCCGTCGATGCGGGCACCTATTATGGCGCCGCGAATGCCCGCGACGCCGATTTCAGCCAGTCGCGCGTGGTCTCCACGGCCGCCACCCTGACGCACAAGTTCAGCGATAGTTTGTCGCTGCGCAATGCCTTCCGTTACTACGATTACCACCTGGACCGCAACAACACGAATATTTCCGGCAACGTCAACGAAGTCAAAGGCACGATGAGCCTCGGTCACGCGAAGCTGAACCGTGACGAGAGCGGCTGGTTCAACCAGACGGAACTGACGCAAAAGCTGGTCACGGGCAGCCTGCGCCACGAAGTGCTGTACGGCGCCGAGTTCGGCAAGCAGAACAAGGATGCCAGCAGCTGGGCCTCGACCGTGGTGGCGACGAATGTGTCGATCTTCCATCCCGTCCTGCCGCAGGTCGACCGCAGCAAGCTGGGCGCGCGCAGCGATACCTTCGGCACCTATGACACGGCCGCCGCCTACGTGCAGGACGCCATCAGCTTCAGCGACGAGTGGAAGGCGCTGGCCGGCCTGCGCTACGACCGCTACCAGCAGCAGTCGCGCCTGGCCAATGCGCTTGGCGTGACGACGGCGGACCTGTCGCGCACGGATTCGGCCTACAGCCCCCGCGCCGGCCTCGTCTGGCAACCGGGCGCGGTGCAATCGTACTATGCGTCGTGGAGCCGTTCCTTCCAGCCCAGCGGCGAGAACTTCGCCTTGGCCGCCAACAATGCCGACCTGGCGCCGGAAACCACGCGCAACACGGAAGTGGGCGCCAAGTATGACCTGTGGGGCGGCCGCGCTAACGCCACCGTGTCGCTGTTCCGCCTGGAGCGCGACAATATCAAGACCAGCGACCCGATCACGAACCGCATCGTGCCCGTCGGCACGCAGCGCACGGATGGCCTGGAGCTGACCTTCAACGCGGACTTGCACGATGGCTGGAAAATGATGGCCGGCTATGCCTATCTGGACGCCACCATCACCGATTCCATCGCCGTCGACCGCAGCGTGAATGCGCCGGGCACGACGACGGCCAGCTCCGTCGCCATCAAGGGCAAGCGCGCTACCTTGACCGCGCGCAATACGGCCAACCTGTGGCTGACGAAGGACCTGGGCCACGGCTTCACGGTGGGCGGCGGCGCGAATGCCGTCGGCAGCCGTTTCGCCAATCCGGGCAACACGGTCGTGCTGCCCGGCTATGTGACGGCCGACGCCATGGCCGCGTACCGCACGGGCCGCTATGAAGTGCAGCTGAACGTCAACAATCTCGGCGACACGCGCTACATCGTGTCGGGCCACGGTTCCAGCCCGAACCTGAGCTTGCCGGGTGCGCCGCGCAACGTGGCGCTGACCTTGCGCTACAGCCTGTAAATTAGCTTGCAAGTTCGGTCCCATCCATAAAAAAAACCCGCTCGCGAGCGGGTTTTTTCATTGGCGGGCGCTGCGCAGGAGCGGGACCGGCAGGCTGGCATTGTTTAGAGGAATTGTTCGGTACCGATAAAATAATGTTGACTATGTGCAATTTTTTCCGGCGGACTAAGCCTTGATGAGGTTTGAGGGGTAAAATGGGGTCATGCGGCACAGGCATGGTGCTTATATCTTAGTGATATGACACTGCGATGACGCCGTATGACTTTTTATTTACTCACATCATAGAGGTCTGATATGGTTCAGATATCCAGGCGCCAGTTCCTTCGGGTAACTGGCGCCACGATTGCTGGCTCCAGCCTCGCCTTGCTCGGTTTCGCGCCGGGACAGGCGTTGGCAGAGGTACGGCAATACAAGCTGGCTCGCACGACCGAGACCCGCAATACCTGTCCTTACTGTTCCGTTGGCTGCGGCGTCCTGCTGTATGGACTGGGCGATGGCGCGAAAAATGCCGTCTCCAGCATCATCCACGTGGAAGGCGATGCCGATCACCCGGTGAACCGCGGCACGCTGTGCCCGAAAGGCGCCAGCCTGGTCGACTTCATCCACAGCCCGAACCGCCTGAAAGTGCCCGAATACCGCGCACCGGGCGGCACGGAATGGCAGCCGATCTCCTGGGATGTGGCGCTCGACAAGATCGCGCGCCTGATGAAGGATGACCGCGATGCCAACCTGATCGAAAAGAATGCCGACGGCAAGACCGTCAACCGCTGGCTCTCCACCGGCATGCTGGCCGCGTCCGCCGGCAGCAATGAGGTCGGGTATCTGACCCACAAGACAGTGCGCAGCATGGGGATGCTGACCTTTGATAATCAGGCGCGTGTATGACACGGACCGACGGTGGCAGGTCTTGCCCCGACGTTTGGCCGTGGCGCGATGACGAATCATTGGGTCGATATCAAGAATGCCGACGTGATCCTGGTCATGGGCGGCAATGCAGCAGAAGCACATCCTTGCGGATTCAAATGGGTAACGGAAGCGAAGGCGCATAACAAGGCCAAGCTGATCGTTGTCGATCCGCGTTTTACCCGTACCGCATCCGTGGCAGATTACTACTGCGCCACGCGTACCGGCACGGACATCGTCTTCCTCGGCGCGATCATCAATTATCTGCTGACGAACGACAAGATCCAGCATGAGTACGTGCGCAACTACACGGACATGCCTTTTATCGTGCGCGAAGACTATGCGTTCGAGGACGGCCTGTTCTCGGGTTTCGACAAGGAAAAAGGCAAGTACACCAACAAGGCCACCTGGGATTACGAGATCGGCGACGACGGCTACGCCAAGGTCGACCCGACCCTGGAACACCCGCGCTGCGTCTACCAGATGATGAAAAAGCACTACTCACGTTACACGACCGAGATGGTCGAACGGACGTGCGGCGTGTCGGCCGACAAGTTCCACAAGGTGGCGGAAGCTTTGGCTTCGACCGCCGTGCCGGGACGCGCCGGGACCATCCTGTACGCGCTGGGCTGGACGCACCACTCGACGGGCGCGCAGACCATCCGCACGGGCGCCATGGTGCAGTTGCTGCTGGGTAACATGGGTATCGCGGGCGGCGGCATGAACGCCTTGCGCGGCCACTCGAACATCCAGGGCTTGACCGATCTGGGCCTGATGTCGAACCTGTTGCCAGGCTACATGACCTTGCCGAACGAGGGCGAGCAGGATTTCGACGCCTATATCGCCGCGCGCGCTACCAAGCCGCTGCGGCCGAACCAGCTAAGCTACTGGAGCAATTACCGCAAATTCCACGTCAGCTTCATGAAGACGTGGTGGGGCGACTTTGCCACCGCGGACAATAACTACGCCTTCGACTACCTGCCGAAACTCGACAAGCCGTATGACTTGATGCAAGCCATCGAGAACATGCACCAAGGCAAGATGACGGGCTATATCTGCCAGGGCTTCAACGTGCTGGCATCCGCGCCGAACAAGCAGAAGGTCACGGAAGCGCTGTCGAAGCTGAAGTTCCTCGTCATCATGGATCCGCTGGCCGTGGAAACGGGCGAATTCTGGAAGGCGCACGGGCAATACCACGAAGTCGATCCCACCAAGATCATGACGGAAGTGTTCCGCTTGCCGACCAGCTGCTTCGCCGAGGAACGCGGTTCGCTGGTGAGTTCCTCGCGCGTGCTGCAGTGGCACTGGCAGGCGGCCGAACCGCCGGGCCAGGCGCGCAGCGACCTGGAGATCATGTCGGGCCTGTTCTTGCGCATGCGCAACATGTACAAGAAAGAGGGCGGCAAGTTCCCCGATCCTATCGTCAACCTGACGTGGAATTATGCGCAGCCGCATAACCCGCAACCGGAAGAAATCGCCCGCGAATTCAACGGCAAGGCGCTGGCCGACTTGTACGATCCGAAAGATCCGACCAAGCTGCTGGTGAAAAAGGGCGAACAGCTGGCTTCGTTTGCGCAATTGCGCGACGACGGCACCACCACCAGCGGTTGCTGGATCTTCGCCGGCAGCTGGACGCAGGCGGGCAACCAGATGGGACGGCGCGACAATAGCGACCCGACCGGCATCGGCCAGACCCTGGGCTGGGCCTGGGCGTGGCCGGCGAATCGCCGCGTGCTGTACAACCGCGCCTCGTGCGACCTGAAGGGCAAGGCCTTCGATCCGACCCGCAAGTTGATCGAATGGAATGGCACGAACTGGAGCGGGGCCGACATTCCCGACTTCAAGGTCGACGAACCGCCGGAAAACGGCATGGGGCCGTTCATCATGCTGGGCGAGGGCGTGGCGCGCTTCTTTGCGCGCGGCGCCATGGCCGAAGGACCGTTCCCCGAGCATTACGAGCCGTTCGAAAATCCGCTGGGCTACAACCCCATGCATCCGAAAAACCCGCAGGCGACCAGCAATCCGGCCGCGCGCGTGTTCGCCGATGACCGGAAGATGTTCGGCACGCATGAGGAATATCCGCATGTGGCGACCAGCTACCGTTTGACCGAGCATTTCCATTACTGGACCAAGCATGCGCGCCTGAACGCCATCATCCAGCCGCAGCAATTCGTCGAAATCGGCGAAGAGCTGGCCAAGAGCATCGGCGTGGTGGCTGGCGGCGAAGTGCGCGTCAGTTCCAAGCGGGGGCACATCATCGCCAAGGCCGTCGTCACCAAGCGCATCAAGGCTTTGATGATCGAAGGCAAGCCGGTGCATACCGTGGGCCTGCCGCTGCACTGGGGCTTTACGGGCGTGGCCAAGCCGGGGTATCTGATCAATACCCTGACGCCGGGCGTGGGGGATGCGAATTCGCAAACGCCGGAATTCAAGTCCTTCCTCGTGAAGGTGGAAAAAGCATGATGGGAGCTCAATAATGGCACTGCAATCCTTAGATATCCGGCGCCTGTCGGCCACCACGGTAACGCCGCCGCAAGGGCGCAGCCCGGTGACGGGCACCGTGGCCAAGCTGATCGATGTGTCGAAATGCATCGGCTGCAAGGCTTGCCAGACGGCGTGCATGGAATGGAACGACTTGCGTGACGAAGTCGGCGAAAACCATGGCACCTATGACAATCCGACGGACCTGACGCCGCAATCGTGGACGGTGATGCGTTTTGCCGAACACGAAAACAACGACGGCAACCTCGAGTGGCTGATCCGCAAGGATGGCTGCATGCACTGCGAGGACCCGGGCTGCCTGAAAGCCTGTCCGGCGCCGGGCGCCATCGTGCAATACACGAATGGCATCGTTGATTTTCATCAAGAAAACTGCATCGGCTGCGGCTACTGCGTGGCCGGCTGTCCTTTCGACGTGCCCCGCATTTCGAAAAAGGACGACCGCGCCTACAAGTGCACCTTGTGTTCGGACCGCGTTGCCGTGGGCCAGGAACCGGCCTGCGTGAAAACCTGTCCGACGGGCGCCATCGTGTTCGGCACCAAGGAAGACATGAAGGTGCATGCGGAAGAGCGCATCGTCGACCTGAAGTCGCGCGGTTTCGAAAACGCGGGCCTGTACGATCCGCTGGGCGTGGGCGGCACGCACGTGATGTACGTGCTGCACCATGCCGACAAGCCGAAGCTGTATTCGAACCTGCCGGAACGCCCGCGCATCAGCCCGATGGTGGGCTTCTGGAAGGGCTGGTCCAAGCCGCTGGCGGTGGCCGGCATGGCCGCCACGGCACTGGCAGGCTTCTTCCATTACACGCGTGTCGGTCCGAACGAAGTGAGCAAGGACGAAGAGCACGAGGCGCTGGAAGAGGCCAAGCGCATCCGGGAGGAACAGCATGAAGCATAGTGAACTTCACGATGGCAAGCTGCGCGACAAGGATGGCAATCCCTTGATCGAACGCTACAACCCGAACGAGCGCACGAATCACTGGGTGACGGCCATCACCTTCGTCATGCTGGCCCTGTCCGGCCTGGCCATGTTCCATCCCTCGATGGCGTGGCTGGCCAACCTGTTCGGCGGCGGGCAATGGACGCGCATTCTGCATCCGTTTGCCGGCCTGGTGATGTTCGTCTCGTTCGCGATCCTCGTGGTGCGCTTCTGGCACCACAACAAGTTCGAAGACGGCGACAAGCAGTGGCTGAAACAGATGGACGACGTGCTCAACAACCGCGAGGAAAAACTTCCGAAGATCGGCAAATACAATGCCGGCCAGAAGATGCTGTTCTTCGTGTTGCTGGCTTGCATGGTGGGCTTGCTGCTGTCGGGCATCGTGATCTGGCGCGCGTATTTCGCGTTCTATTTCCCGATCCCCGTCATCCGCGCCGCCGCCTTGCTGCATGCCGTGTGTGCGTTCGGCATCATCTGCGCCATCATCGTGCACATCTATGCGGCGATCTGGGTCAAGGGCTCGATCGGCGCCATGATGCGCGGTACCGTCACCTACGGCTGGGCGCGCAAGCACCATCCGAAGTGGTTTGAGGCGGTGATGCGCAACAGCAAGGATTAAGCTGACGCAAGCGACACCCTGCTGCAAGAGCCGGGGCCGGTCCCACAGGATCGGCCCCTTTCTCTTTATCGATTAAAATACTTTTATAGCACAGCCGTATCCGCTGGCTTTGCCTTGCCTTTTTTGATGGGAAAACTCCATTGGTACAACGTATTCTTCAGCCAGGCGAAATCGAAGGCCTGGACCACAACGCGATTCCGCGCCTGCTGCTGCCGCAGCCTGACAGCCTGTTCAAGGCGCGCGCCCTGCGCTTGCGAGAGTTGGCGCAAGGCAATATCAAGGGCATCCCCGTCGACGCGGGCATGCAGGGCTACCTGGTGCTGATGGCCGCGCTGGCCGATGCGCAGGCCGCCGTGGTGGGAAAACTGGCGCCCGGCGCCGTGCCTGCCGCCGACCCCGATGCGCTGCGCCGCGCGATCCAGCACCGCATGCCCGTGCTGCCCGTCAGCGGCGCCCGTCCGCCCGTCTGGCGCGACATCTTCGCTAGCCTGCTCGATGAACTGGCCGCCACGGCGGCACGCCAGCCGGCCCTGTCCGGCGGTCTGACGCAGGTGCTGGCGCAATTGCGCGCGCTCGACGCGCCAGCGCTCGATGCCTGCGCCGATGCCGTGCTCGATGAAAACGGCGACAACCTCAATCCCATGCACGCGCCGTTCGTCGCGGCCGCGCTGCAAATCCTGTGGTCGGTGTCGGCCAGCGAACTGCGCGCCGCGCGCGTGCCGGACCTGGAAACGGGCACCTTGTGCCCCGTCTGCGGTTCGCACCCCGTCGCCAGCGTGATCCGCATCGGCGGCCAGTCGCAGGGTTACCGCTACCTGCATTGCGGCATTTGCGAAAGCGAATGGCATATGGTGCGCGTGAAATGTTCGACCTGCGAACAAAATGGCAAGATCGCCTACCAGGGCCTCGATGCGGCCGACGCCGCGCCGTTCGACCCCGTGACGGCGAAGGACGACAAATTGCCCAACAAGGCGAATGATCCGAAAAAGGTGGCGCGCGCGGAAACCTGCGACGATTGCCATACTTATCGAAAAGTCTTCAACCAGGAACACGATTACAACGTCGAGCCCCTGGCCGACGACCTGGCCAGCCTGATGCTCGACCTGTTGGTGGGCGAAGCGGGCTACCAGCGCGCCAGCGGCAATCCGCTGCTGTGGCTGGGGAAGAGCGAAAGCGGCGAGGGCCAGCAAGCATGACGACGGGGCAGACCGTGCGCCTGCCGTCGGTCGACCGCATCCTGGGCGACGCGGCTTGCCTTGAGCTGATTGCGCACTACGGCCGCGTGCAGACCCTGGCCTGCGCGCGCGCCGTGCTGGCCGACCTGCGCACCGCCATGCTGGCGGGGGCAGTGTGCGAGGAGGGGGCATCGATCGCCGCCATCGTCGCGCAAATGGCGGAACGCCTGCAGGCGCAATCGCGCTCGCAGCTGCGGGCCGTGTTCAACCTGACGGGCACCGTGCTGCACACGAACCTGGGCCGGGCGCTGCTGCCCGATGCCTCCGTGCAAGCCGTGGTGGAAGCGCTGCAGTGGCCGATGAACCTGGAATTCGACCTGGAAACGGGCAAGCGGGGCGACCGCGACGACCTGGTCGAGGAATTGCTGCGCGAACTGACGGGGGCCGAAGCGGCCACCATCGTCAACAACAATGCGGCCGCCGTGCTGCTGATGTTGAATACCCTGGCGCAGAACAAAGAGGTCGTCGTCTCGCGCGGCGAACTGGTGGAAATCGGCGGCGCCTTCCGCATCCCCGACGTGATGACGCGCGCGGGCGCCGTGCTGCGCGAAGTGGGCAGCACCAACCGCACGCACCTGGCCGATTACGCGAATAGCGTGAATGAACACACGGCCTTGCTGATGAAGGTCCATTGCAGCAATTACGCGATTACCGGTTTCACGAAAAGCGTGGAACTCGACGAACTGGTGCCGCTGGCGGCACAACATGGCGTGCCCACGGCCGTGGACCTGGGCAGCGGCACTTTGCTTGATCTGGCGCAATACGGCTTGCCGCATGAAACGACGGTGCGTGAAACCATCGAGGCGGGCGCCGACCTGGTGACCTTCAGCGGCGACAAGCTGCTCGGTGGCCCCCAATGCGGCGTCATCGTCGGGCGCGCCGACCTGATCGCGAAGATCAAGCGCAACCCGCTGAAGCGCGCCTTGCGCGTGGGCAAACTCACTCTGGCGGCCCTGGAGCCGGTGCTGCAGCTGTACCGCGCGCCCGATTTGCTGGCCGAACGCCTGACCACCTTGCGCCTCTTGACGCGCCCGGCCGCCGCCATGCGCGCGCAGGGGCATACCCTGCTGCCGCTGCTGCAGGCGGCGCTGGGCGCCGCCTATGTGGTCACCGCCGAAGCGGTGACAAGCCAGATCGGCAGCGGCGCCTTGCCCGTCGGCCAGCTGCCCAGCTTTGGCCTGGCCGTCCGCAGCGCCCCCGGTTCGCGCCTGAGCAATCCGCTGGGCGTGCTGGAACAGCGTTTGCGCGCCTTGCCGTGTCCCGTGATCGGCCGCATCGGCCAGGACACGCTGTGGCTCGATTTGCGCTGCCTGGAAGCGGCGCACGAGACGGCTTTCATCGCGCAGCTCGACGAGTTGTCCGCATGATCGTCGGCACCGCAGGCCATATCGACCATGGCAAGACGACCCTCACCCGCGCGCTGACGGGCGTGCACACGGACCGCCTGAAGGAAGAGCAGGCGCGCGGCATCTCGATCGAGCTCGGTTATGCCTACCTGCCGCTGGCGGACGGCACGGTGCTGGGCGTGATCGACGTGCCGGGCCACGAAAAATTCATCCGCACCATGGCGTCCGGCGTGACGGGCATCGACTTCGCCCTGCTGGTGGTGGCGGCCGACGATGGCATCATGCCGCAGACGCACGAGCACCTGGCCATCCTGCAGCTGCTGGGCGTGGCGCGCGGCGCCGTGGCGCTGACCAAGATCGACCGCGCCGACAGCGCCCGCGTGGCGCAGGTGGAGGCGGACATCGAGGCGCTGCTGGCCGGCACGCCGCTGGCGGGCAGCCCGATCTTCCCCACCGCCGCCAATCGCGACAGCGATGCCGGCGTGGCCGCCTTGCTGGCGCACCTGACGCAGGCGGCGCGCAGCCTGCCGCAACGCGACGAGCGCCGGCTGTTCCGCCTCGGCGTGGACCGCGTGTTCACCTTGTCGGGGCAGGGCACCATCGTCACCGGCACGGCGCTGGCGGGACGCGCGCAGGTGGGCGACATGCTGCAGCTGGCGCCCGGCGGCGCGCCGGCGCGCGTGCGCAGCATCCATGCGCAGAACCGCGCGGCCGAGACGGGCATGGCGGGCCAGCGCCTGGCGCTGAACCTGGCCGGCATCGACCGCGAGCGCATCGAGCGGGGCAACTGGATCGTCGCGCCGGCACTGGCGCAATGCTCCGAGCGCCTCGACGTGGAACTGACGCTATTGCCCGACGCCGGCGTGCAGCTGAAAGCCTGGTCGCCGCTGCACGTGCACCTGGGCGCGGCGCACCAGCTGGCGCGCGCCGTCATGCTCGATGGCGAAACCCTCTCGCCGGGGCAGACGGGCAGGGTACAGCTGGTGTTCGACGCTCCCATGCACGGCGTGCCGGGCGACCGTTTCGTCGTGCGCAATGCGCAAGCGACGCAGACGGTGGGCGGCGGCATGGTGCTCGACCCGTTCGGCCCCGCGCGCAAGCGCCGCAGCCCGGCCAGGCTGGCGTGGCTCGATGCGCTGGCGGCGTTTGTCGCGCACGGCGACTATGCGGCCCTGCTGGCGCAAAGCCCGCTGGGGCTGCGCGAGTCGCTGCTGGTGCGCCTGTCGCTGCTGCCGGCGAACGCCCTGGCGCTGCCACCCGACACGCGGCGCATCGCCCTGCGCGGCGACGACGCCCTGCTGCTGGCGCCGGCGGCGTTGCTGGCGCTGGAAGAGCGGGTGCTGGCCGCCCTGGCGGTGTTCCATGCGCGCGCGCCCGACGAGGCGGGACCGGAACTGTGGCGCCTGAAGCGCATCGTCGACGCGGAGATGGAAGACGCCTTGTGGAGCCAGCTGGTCGAAGGCTTGCTGGCGCGCGGCGAGATCCTGGCGCGCGGCGCCAGCCTGCACTTGCCGACGCACAGCGTGGAACTCACGCCGCAGGAGCAGGCGATGGCCGAGTCCTTGCTGGCCGCGTTGGAGCAGGGGCGTGCCGATCCTCCCTGGACGCGCGACCTGGCGCGCGACTTCGGCCTGGCCGAGGATGAAACGCGCCGGCTGTTGCGCAAGCTTGCCAAGGCAGGGCAGATCAGCCAGGTCGTGCACGACCTGTTTTATCACCAGGCGGCGCTGGCCGGGCTGGCGCAACTGGTGCGGGAGCTGGCGCGCAAGGCGGAAGAGGAGGCAGGCTTGCCAGCTGGCAATGGCGCCGTGGGCGCGGCCACTTTCCGCGACGCCAGCGGCCTGGGCCGCAAGCGGGCGATCCAGGTCTTGGAATTCTTCGACCGCGTCGGTTATACTCGCCGTGTTGGCAATGGGCATCTATTACGCCCGCAGGCGCTATGGTCCTACACCGCAGCCTTGCCCAACAGCTAAGTACTTAGCTCAGGCACCGCGGAAAGCACACTCATCCGGTGATGTGGCCGGGCTTCAAACCCGGTGGAGGGCGTCAGACGTTCTCCCGTAGGTTCGACTCCTACTGTTTTCCGCCAGTTGTCTTTCTCGCCATCTTCCCCTTGCATGCTGATCCCGGCGTTGGCCCTGAGCCACGTTACGGAAAAATAATGATTTAATTGATAATGTTCAGCCATGGCCGACGGGGGCCGATGGTACCATCGGGCAGGTGGCAGGGATGCGTATCCCCTGTGGTAGAAGAAGGCAAGCATGAAACAAGCAAGCATGGCATGGCTGCTGGCAGCGCTGTTGCTGCCGGCGGCGGCCGGGGCGGCGGGCCTGCGCATCGTGGGCGAGCACTTGCCGCCGTCGAGCATGATGGAAGGCAATACTGTCGTGGGACGCGAAACGCTGAAGGTGCGCGAGATCATGGCGCGCGCCGGCATCGGCTATACGATGGAACTGCTGCCGTGGAAGCGCGCATATGCGCAGGCGCTGCGCGAGCCTGACACCTGCATCTTTTCCACCACGCGCACGCAAGAGCGCGAAGCGCAGTTTCGCTGGATCGGCCCCCTCAACGAAGCGGAATGGATACTGTATGGCCTGGCCGAGCGGCATCTGGCGCTGCGCACCCTGGCCGATGCGCGCGGCCTGGTGATCGGCACGGTGCTGGGCGACGCGCGCGACGACTACCTGCGCCAGCACGGCATGAACGTGGCGCCCGTCACGCAGGAGTGGCTCAATCCGCAAAAGCTTCTGCTGGGGCGCATCGACCTGTGGGCCGTCGGGCTGGCCGCGGGCAGCAAGCCTTTCGTCGGCAAGGAATGGGAGGGCAAGGTGGTGCCCCTGCTGACCTTCAACCGCGTGCAGACTTACCTGGCCTGTAACCTCAAGGTGCCCGAGGCGCAGGTGGCGGCCATGCAGCGCGCGGCAGCGGCCATGCGCCGCGACGGCAGCATGGCGCGCGAACAGCTGCGCTGATTCCACGCGCTGACTCAGCTCTCCAGCCACTGGCGCACGCAGTTGCGTCCCTCGCGCTTGGCCTGGTACAGGGCCTGGTCGGCATGGCTGTAGGCCGTTTCGAAGGCGGTGCCGGCGCGGTTCCAGCTCAGGCCCACGCTGACGGTGATGGCGCGCGTGATGGGTGCCGCATGGCGCTGGCGGCCGACCGTCTCGCAGATGCGCTGCGCGATGTGCGCCGCCTCGTCGCGCGAGGAGGTGGGCCAGACCACGGAAAATTCTTCGCCGCCGACCCGGCCGATGGCCGTTTCCTGTCCCAACAACCCTTTTAAACAGTCGACCACGGCCTGGATCACGCCGTCGCCGGCCGGGTGGCCGAAGTCGTCGTTGACTTGCTTGAACAGATCGATATCGAGCACGATCAGCGCCATGTCGCCCTGCGCCAGGCAGCGCGACGCATGGTCGATCACGGCGCCGCGGTTCAGGGCGCCCGTCAGCGGGTCGTGCGTGGCGCGGTATTCGAGCTGGCCGGCCAGCGTCTGCAACTGGCGGTTCAGCAGATGCATGTCGCGCTCGGCGCGGTCGCTGCGGCCGATCAGGCGGCGCGTCTCGCGCATCAGCCGCTCGTAGTGAACGATCAGTTCACCGAGCACGCGGCGCTGCGCTTCGCCGCTGGCGTGAAGGTCGGCGTGCATGCGGCGCGCTGCGGCCAGCGCCGCCGCTTCCACGGTGAACAGGTCGGGCTCCGGTCCGGCCTCGGAGATGGCGGCGCGCATGTTCTAGCTGCCCTGCACGGGATGGTCGTGGAAATCCAGCGCCGTGAAGTCCTGCTGCAGCTCCTGGCCGAATTCCAGGATGGTGTCGTCGTCCTCGTCGTGATACCAGTTCAGGCGCACCTGGTTGCCGTCCACGGCCGCCTGGTTCAGGGTGTCGAACAGGGTAAACAGCATCTTCGTGCTGGAGCTGTTGAAGTAGGCCAGCGAGACGTTGACGGTGATGGCTGCTGCGCGGCAGTCTTCCAGGTAGGCGCGCACGGCGGCGATCAGCGGGCCATAGAAGGCGGCCGCGTTTTCCGGGTACGACTCGCCCTTGATCGACAGGGTGTGCTGCTCGAAACGGAAATCGATTTCGGGCGAACTCGGGGTCGCGGCGATGAACAGTGGTGACGGTAATTGCATATGCTTTCCTGAGTCGGCTCTTTCAAATGATGGCTTTGATGCAGAAGATGGTGTGGCCAGGTTCCTGTGGGTCCTGGACGAATTCGAATTCCAGCGGTTCGCTGGCGTCGCGCGCCATGGTGAGAAAACCCAGGCCCGCGCCCTTGCTGTCGGACGGCGCTTCTTCGCGCAGTGCCTTCTTGTAGGCGAGGCGGATTTCTTCCATCGTCATCGTGTGCAGCGGCTCCAGGCGGGCGCGGATCTGCGCCACGTTGTCGGTCGAGACGGGATTGGCGCACAGCAGAAAAAAACTGTCGCCGCGCGTGCCGATACAGAACGAGCCGCGCCGCATCTGCTGGTCCAGCTGCGCGTCGGGCGTCAGGCTGTCGGCCGAATAATGCATGATGTTTTGCGACATCTCAATGAACGAGGAGAAAATGCGCCGCCGCGTGGGTCCGGCCGCGCCGGCCGTATCGAGGCGCGCCTTGATGGTTTCGGAAATGGCGCTGACCACGTGCTGCGAGAAATAGCCCACGTAAAAAAAGATGATGTTGCGCTTGCGCGCCACGTCCCAAAACTCGTTGAATTCTTCGTACAGCACGTCCGTGCTCCTGGCTAGCCGGTGACCCGGTTTCTTGTTGATAAGGTGGTTCGATGGCGCCCGACTACAGGCGGAAACAGAAAAAGGTCAGGTCGTCGCGGCGCGGCTGTTTTCCCTGCCAGGCGGCGCTGTCCTGCAGCAGCGCCGCCGCCACGTCGCCGGCTGGTGCGTCGCGCCGCACCAGCAGCTGCTCGCGCATGCGCCGCTTGCCATAGGCGATGTCGCGTGCGCCGCCGATCTGGTCGAGCAAGCCGTCGGTGGTGATGAACAGCAGGCTGCCGGCGGGAATGTCGGGCGTCTCGTTGTGCCAGCAGTAGCCGGCCGGAGTGTCGACATAGCCGACGCCCATGCGCGCGCCATCGATGGCGCGCACGGCCTCTTCGCCCGGGGCCACCACGTGCAGCGCCAGTTTCGCCCCCGCGAAACGCAGGCTGGCGCTGGCCGTGTCGTAGCATAAAAAGGCGCAATCCATGCCGTCGTTCGAGCCGGCGTGGCCGCTGTCGGCGCCGTCCTGGCCCAGCAGGGTCTTGATGGCGCGGCTGACGGCGCCGATCAGGGCGGCGGGATCGCGCGGCCCCCGTTCGCGCAAGGCCTGGCTCAGGGCCGACGAGGCGATCAGGGTCATGAAGGCGCCCGGCACGCCGTGGCCGGTGCAGTCGGCGATGGCGGCGAACCAGCCCCCTTCGTGGCGTTCGAAAAAGTAGAAGTCGCCGCCGACCACGTCGCGCGGCTGCCATTCCAGGTGGGCGTCGGGCAGGGTGGCGCGCAATTCCGCATCGGAGGTGCGCAGCAGCGCGCGCTGGATCACGCTGGCGTAATCGATGCTGTGCATGATTTGCCGGTTCTTTTCCGCCTGCATGGTGGCCACCACGTTCATCAGCTGCAAGCCGAAGCCCACGCCGGCCAGCGCGCCGTCTTCGGTGATGATGAAGCCGTCGGCCAGCGCCTTCTCTCCCGCTTCCACGGCGCGGAAGGTGAGGTCTTCGATGCTCATGGCGCCATCGACGATCAGCGGTTCCTTGTCCATGAAGGCGATGCAGCTCTTCTTGCCGTACACCTCGTGATAAAAGGGCTTGGACATCTGCGACATGAAGATATTGCGGCTGATCAAGCCAATGGGCTTTTGCTGCTCCGTGACGGGCAGGCTCATCATGTCGCGCCGCTCCGTGAACAGTTCCAGCACGGCGAAGTTGCTGGCGTCGGCCTGCACGGATTCCGTGGGAATGCACAGGTCAAGCGCCACGGACGTGCGATAACGGGGAAGATGCAATCGAGAAGCGTTGAACTCCACAGCGGCTACCTTTACATGACGATCGGACCCTTGTTGTCGCGAGAGCAAGGCGACTGACAAACAGGCAATATCATCATGGTAGCCTTGGAATATGACGTCTTGATTACCGGCTTGTCAAAACCGTATGCAAGATGGCTGCATGGCAAGCCATTGCCGGCCCTACAGGCGCCGGGCCAGCGCCTGCGCCTGCTCCAGCCAGCGTGTGCGCTGCGCTTCGGTGGAATCGATCATGGGGCCGAAGCTGGCCACCTTGACGGGCTTGACGCCGCAAAATTCCAGGGTCGTCTTGCGCAGCTGGTGGATGCCGGGCATGTGGTAGACCCAGCGGAAATACCAGGGTGGCGTATCCATCGCTACCAGCAGCTGCGCCGTGCGGCCCTTCAGCAGCTGTGCCGGGAAAGCCTTGCCCGGGCGGTATTTGAAGGCAAAGCCGGGCAGGAAGATGCGGTCGACAAAGCCTTTCAGCAGGGCCGGCGCGCCGCCCCACCAGATCGGGTAGGCGAACACCAGGTGTTCGGCCCAGCTGATGGCTTCCTGCGCCGCCAGCAGGTCCGGCTCCAGCGGCTGCACCTGGCGGTAGCCTTCATGCAGGTTCTGGTCGAAGTCCAGCTGGCCCAGGCGCAGTTCGCGCACGGTATGGCCTGCGCTGCGGGCCGTGGCGGCGTAGGCTTCGGCCAGGGCGGCGCAGAAACTGTCGCTGGACGGGTGGCCGAGGAGAATCAATATGCGCTTGGGTGTCGTCTTGGTCATGATGCAGGCTGTCCGTTAAAGAAGAGCTTGCATGCTAAAGTCTGCCCCTAGTGGCAGAGTCAAGCGCGAAGTGTCAGGCTGCCTGCAGTTGCTGGCGCGCCAGGCAGTCGCGGATTTCCGTGTCGATGTCGGCCAGTTGCGCATCGAGCTGGCGCAGGCGGGCGATATCCTGCCGCACCTGCGCGCGCTTGGCGGCGATGTGCTGCGACAGCGCGGCCCAGTCCGTATCGTCGCCGGCCAGGACGGGCAGCAGTTCGGCCAGGCGGAAGCCCAGGACCTGCGCCCGGCGTATCAGTTTGACTTGCGCCAGGTCCTGCTGCGTGTAGATTCGGTAGGCGCCGGAACGGCGCACGTCGCCCAGCAAGCCCAGCGCTTCATAGTGGCGCAAGGCCTTGGGCGAGGTGCCCGCCAGGCGGGCGATTTCTCCGATGTACATGGGTGATCCTTTCTCGAGCGTGAGCGAATCTTACCGCAAGGCAGTGGCGCCCAGGCGGCCCAGGCATCGTCAGACCCGGCGCGGCGGGATTTTCTTCGCCGTGCACTCGGCGCAGGTGCCGTACAGCGACAGCGCGTGCTCGTGCAGCACGAAGCCCCGCTCGGCGGCGATCTCGTTCTGGCGCAGTTCGATGCCTTCGTCGACGAATTCATCGACCTTGCCGCAACCCGTGCAGACCAGGTGGTCGTGGTGCTGGCCTTCATTGAGTTCGAAGACGGCATGGCCCGATTCGAAGTGCCGGCGAAACAAAATGCCCGCTTCGGCAAACTGCATCAGCACGCGGTAGATGGTGGCCAGGCCCACGTCGATCTTTTCGGCCAGCAAGAGTTTGTAGACATCGTCCGCACTCAGGTGCTTGATCGTGCCTTCCTGGAACAGCTGCAGAATCCGCAGGCGGGGGATGGTCACTTTCAAGCCCGATTCACGCAGTTCCCTCAATATATCCATGTCTCCCATTCCTTTTTATTATCGCCTGAGCGAGCGCTTAAGCGTGAACCTGCATTATATCGCAAATGATAATCATTACCATTCTCATGTGTGCGCTGGAAATAGTATGCCGGACGGGCAGGCGGTAATCCAGTGACATCGGCGCAAGTGGCGATTGCGTGGCGGGCAACCGTACCGCAGTCATGGTCAAGAATGGAAAAGTGGCGCACAAATCGCTACACTGTCCAGCAGACAATAACAATGGAGGGGCCATGGACCGATTCGATGCGATGCGCATCTTCACGCGCATCGTCGAGCTGCGCAGTTTCACGCAGGCGGCGCATGACCTCGGCTATCCGAAGGCGACCGTCACGCATGCGATCAAGCAGCTCGAAGCGCGGCTGCGCGTGCGCCTGCTGCAGCGGACCACGCGGCAAGTGACGCCCACGCCCGATGGCGAGGCGTATTACCAGCGCTGCGCGCGCCTGCTGGCGGACCTGGAAGAAACGGAAGCCGTGTTTTCCTCGGCGGCGCAGCAGCCGGCCGGCAAGCTGCGCATCGACTTGCACGCGACCCTGGCCATGCATTTCGTCATGCCCGTGCTGGACCAGTTCTGCGCCCGCTATCCCTTGATCGAACTGGAAATCGGCATGGGCGACCGCCTCGTCGACCTGGTGCGCGAAGGCGTCGATTGCGTGCTGCGCGTGGGCGAACTGAGCGACTCGTCGATGGTGGCGCGCAGGGTGGCGCTGCTGGAGCAGGTGACCTGCGCCAGCCCGGCCTACCTGGCCGCGCACGGCACGCCGGAAAACCTGGCGCAGCTGGCGGGCCACCGCGCCGTCAATTTCTTTTCCGCCCAGACAGGCAAGGTCTGGCCCTTCGATTTCAAGGCGGATGGGCAGCGGCACAGCGTGGCCTTGCCGGGCAGCGTGTCCGTCAACAACGCGGACGCGTATCACGCCTGCTGCCGCGCGGGCATGGGCTTGATCCAGGCGCCCCGCTATCACCTGGAGCGGGCGCTGTCCGCCGGCGAACTGGTGGAAGTGCTGCGGGATTCGCGTCCCGACCCGCTGCCCGTGTCCGTGCTGTATCCCCACCACCGGCAATTGTCGCCGCGCGTGCGCGTGTTCACGGAATGGGTCGCCGGCCTGTTCGCCGAGGCGGCTTGATTTTGCAATGCCGCATTTTCTTGACCTGGGCAAAGGAAAAAATCCCTCTGGTGATGCCATCTAGCACTATTTGATGTGGATCAAAGTTTTTGTTGCACTGCACTCTTAGACTTCGCAGCGTTACTTAACGACAGAGGAAAATAAAATGAAAAAGTCCGCAACTGCAGCAGCAATCGTTTTGGCCGCCATCGGCGCATTCGCCGGCAACGCAATGGCACAGGAAGGCCCATGGCTGGTCCGTGCGCGCGCCGTGCACATCGATCCGGCCGATAAATCTGCTCCTGTTGGTGGCGTCGGCGCATCCGACCGTTTGACGGTCAGCAGCAAGACGATTCCTGAAATCGATATTTCGTACTTCTTTACCCCGAATATCGCTGCCGAGCTGATCCTGACTTACCCGCAAAAGCATGACGTCAAGCTCGACGGCAACAATATCGGTACCTTCAAGCACCTGCCGCCCACCCTGTCGCTGCAATACCACTTCATGCCGGAAAAACAGTTCAGCCCTTACGTGGGTGCCGGCATCAACTACACGAATATCTCGGACGTGAAATTGCTGAACGGCGCCGGCCGCCTCGAGCATGACAGCTGGGGCTACTCGCTGCAAGCCGGTGTCGACTACAAGCTGGACAAAAACTGGTCCCTGAACTTCGACATCAAGAAAGTGCAGATCCGCAGCGATGTGTTCATCGGTGGCGCCAAGGCCAGCGAAGTCAAGGTCGATCCTATCCTGATCGGTGTCGGCGTCGGCTACCGCTTCTAAGTCGCAATAGCGCCCGCAAGGCGCGGACAATAAAAAAGGACGGCCTTGGCCGTCCTTTTTGCATTGCATGCGCCGTTTATTTTTTCAGCGTCTTTTCCAGCGCCAGCTGGTAGTCCGTCTTTTCGTAGCCAGCCAAATACTTGTTCGTCGCGTCGAGGAAGGCGCGCGAGCGGTAGGCCGCTTCCAGGTCCTTGACCCATGGCTTGGCCTTGTCGGCCGTGCGGATGGCGACCAGGTTGATGTAGCTGTCCGAGATCTTTTCCACGCTAAGGGCCGAGGTCAGCTTCATGCCGGCGGCCAGGGCGAAGTTGCCGTTGACGAAAGCGTAGTCGGCATCGGCCAGCGAACGTGGCAGCTGCGCCGCTTCCAGCGGCACCAGTTTCAGCTTCTTCGGGTTGTCCAGCACGTCGCGCTCGGACGCGCGCAGCGGGTCGACGTTCGGTTTGAGCTTGATCCAGCCCATCTTGGCCAGCATGACCAGCGCGCGCGCCTGGTTGGTCGGGTCGTTCGGCATGGTGATGGTGGCGCCGTTCTTCACTTCGGCCAGGGTTTTCTGCTTGCCGCCGTACAGGCCGATCGGCATGGTCGGCACGGTGATCAGGGAGCTCAATGGCAGCTTGTTATCGGTGGCAAATTTGGTCAGGTAGACGATGTGCTGGAACACGTTGGCGTCCAGCGAGCCTTCGGCCAGCGCGTAGTTCGGCTGCACGTAGTCGTTGAATTCGACGATCCTGACCTTGTAGCCCTGTTTTTCCAGGATAGGCTTGATGCCCAGCTTCAGCTGGTCGGAGTAGGGGCCGGAGCTGGTGCCGATGACGAGTTCTTTCGGGTCCTTGGCGTGGGCGGCGGTGGCGAAGGCCAGGCTGGCGGCGGCCAGGAGTAAATTACGGCGAAGGTGGTTCATGCAGGTCCTTGTTTCTGAATATGAATTAACGTTTGTCGAGGCGCTTGGCGATGCGCGTGCCGGCGAACTGGATGGTTTGCACCAGCACGATCAGGATGGCGACTGTAGCGACCATGATGTCCGTCTCGAAGCGGTAATAGCCGTAGCGGATGGCCAGGTCGCCGATGCCGCCGCCGCCCACCACGCCGGCCACGGCCGAATACGACAGGAAGCTGATCGACAGCACGGTCAGCGCCAGTACCAGGCCGGAGCGCGCTTCCACCAGCAGCACGCGGAAGATGATCTGCATTTCCGACGCGCCCATGGCGTGCGCCGCCTCGATCACGCCGCGCGGCACTTCGCGCAGATTCTGTTCCACCAGGCGCGCCAGGTAGGGAATGGCGGCGAACGACAGCGGCACGCTGGCCGCCAGCGGGCCGATCGAGGTGCCCGCGATGATGCGCGTAAACGGCGTCAGGGCGACCAGCAGGATGATGAAGGGGAAGCTGCGCACGGTATTCACCAGCCAGCCGAGGATCGTCGACAGGGGACGGTTTTCCAGCGACTGGCCTTCCGAGACGAGGAACAGCAAAATGCCCAGCGGGCCGCCGATCAGGATGGCGGCCGTGAGGCCGATGCCCAGCATGGTCATGGTCTGGCCCAGCGCTACCCAGATTTCCGGCAGCAGGTTGACGACGTTATTGATCGATTCTTCAAACATGTGTTGCATCCTTCCATGCGGTGGCTTCAAACGCCTCGGTGCCGTAATACGCCAGCTCGCGTCCCAGCGCCGTCTTGCGCGGGGTGGCCGTGTCGCTCAGATCGAATTGTTCGGCGATGGCGCCGTTTTCCACGACGGCGACGCGGTTGCAGATGGCGCCCAGTACCGACAACTCATGGCTGACGATGACGATGGTCACGCCCAGGCGCGCATTGATGTCGCGCAAAGTGTCGAGCAGGGCGCGCGTCGTTTCCGCATCCAGCGCGGATGTCGGCTCGTCGCACAGCAGCACGTCGGGGTGGCTGGCCAGGGCGCGGGCGATTGCCACGCGCTGCTTCTGTCCGCCGGACAATTGCGCCGGATAGCTGTGCAGCTTGTCGGACAGGCCCACCAGCGCCAGGCATTCCTCGACCCTGGCGGCGATCTGCTCGCCCTTGGTCGTGCCATGGATTTTCAGGGGGAAGGCGACGTTGTCGAAGACGCTGGCGTTTTGCAGCAGGTTGAATTGCTGGAAAATCATGCCGATGTTCTGGCGCGCGTCGCGCAATGCGCTCTTGCCCAGGCGCGTCAGTTCGCGCCCGGCCACGGTAATGGTGCCGCTGTCGGGACGTTCGAGCAGGTTAATCAGGCGCAGCAGGGTCGATTTGCCGGCGCCGCTCTTGCCGATCAGGCCGAAAATATCACCGGGATAGACTTCCAGCGTGACCGATTTGACCGCGTGGAATTGTTCGCCTTTGGGCAGCGCGAAGGTCTTGTTTGCGCCATCGATGCGAATCACCGGCGTACGGTGTGGTGTGGTCATGCAGTGTTTCCTTTTTTATTGGACCGTGACAGGCGTGCTTGCAGGGGCCAAATCGCCCAGCCTGTTACGTCGGTTGCGTAGTATACCTCCGATCGTGTTATTACTCCTACGACAGAATCTTGCTTTGAATATGCAAATAATGTCTATGAGACTGTTTTCAAGTTGAAAAAGCGGGAAAGCAGCGTTCTTGCCGAATTTAATCGCGCCGATGGGCGTGGCGGCGCCGCATCTTGGTGAAAAGTTCGACGCGCGCTGCGGACGCCTCATGGTGCTTTTATGTGCGGTTCGGCGTAGTTGCTGTTTTTTTGATGCGGGCAGGGCCGTTTACTGCCTGCGATTGCCCTCTTCAGGGGCAGATTCTGCTCCGCTGGCCGCAGGGCCTTCGGGGCGGCGCAACAGGTAGATGAGGACGGCGATTTCCATGGCGCCCACCATGGCGATGACCCACCACGGCGGATGGCCCAGGCACATGGCGATGAAGCCGATGGCCATGCCCAGGCAGGCCATGGCCTTGCCGCGCCGCGACACGGCACGGTGTTCGCGCCACTTGCGCAGCGAGGGGCCGAAGCGGGGATGCTGCAGCAGCCAAAGCTCGAGGCGCGGCGAGGCGCGGCTGAAGCAGGCCAGGGCGAGGATCAGGAAGATGGTCGTCGGCATGACGGGCAGCATGGCGCCGATGATTCCCAGCAACACCATCAGTGCGCCGGCGGCCGTCCAGGCCCAGCGGCGCAGGCGCACGCCGTGCGCTTCGCGCAGGGGAGCGTGGACGCGCGGCTCCCGCATCAGGCGAAGGCGCCGGCTATCAGGCCCTGGCTGCGGAGCGGCGGGGCGGCAGGATGGGCGTTCAAGGTGCGCATATCGAGGCGGGTGTGGCGGGTGGCCGTCATGGTTTTCTGCTCTGTTTTTTCTCTATTATGGATGAATCAGGGCGGCACCGCCTGCCCCGGCCGCGATGATAGCAACCCCAAGGAATAATAACAAGAATCATTCTCATTTGATGCCATGTCTGCGGTGCTGGATAACGCTGGATATTTTTTGTAATGCAGACAATAATCGGCAGCAGAAGGCGTTGTGACGGACCTAAGCTGTCCTATTATCGATTTTATCGATGCTAACTAGGTATATTTTCCGTTTTACATCGATCTTCATGCCATGCATAATTCATTACAACTGAAGCCAGACAATCAGCTGCAGGCGCCGTTCGCCTGCAGTTGCTTGCGGTTTTGACATCCACCACTCCTGTCAGGAATCCATCATGAAAAAACTGCTCGCTTTTATCGCCGCCGCCGGTTTCTCGCTGTCCGCCTTTGCCGCTCCTGAAGTCTATGTCATCGATGGCAGCCACACTTTCCCCCGTTTCGAGTACACCCATATGGGCTTCTCGACGCAGCAAAGCCGTTTCAATAACACCACCGGCAAGGTCACGCTGGACCGCGCCGCCAAGACGGGCGCCGTCGAGGTGCTGATCGACACCAAATCCGTCGACACGGGTTCGACCCTGTTCAACACGCACATCCAGGGCGAAGACTTCCTCGACACGGCCAAATACCCGGTCGCCACCTACAAGTCGACCAAGTTCAATTTCGACGGCGACAAGCTGGCATCGGTCGACGGCAACCTGACCCTGAAAGGCGTGACCAAGCCAGTCACCCTGACCGTCACCTCGTTTACCTGCGCCCCGCACCCGATGCTGAAGAAAGACGCCTGCGGCGCCAACGCCACGGCCAAGATCAAGCGCTCGGAATTCAACGCCGGCAAATATGCGCCAGCCGTCAGCGATGACGTGACCCTGACGTTTGCGATCGAAGCCATCAAGCAGTAATCGTTGGCTGCATGACGTAAAAATGGCGGCGGACTTCGGTCCGCCGCCATTTTTTTTGAGTGGCGGTAGGTCGGATTAGCGCGGCAAGGCCGCGCGTAATCCGACATGAGCCGCCAACAAGGTGTCGGATAACGCGGCGTGCCGCTAATCCGACCTACACGGGTTGCTGGCTACGATCACGCCAGGTGATGCACCTCCTGCTGCCCATACACGGGCGTGTTCAACCCCTCCATGCGCGCCTTCAGCTGCAGCGACAGGTATTGCGAATAATGGCGCGACTGGTGCAGGTTACCGCCGTGGAACCACAGCGCTTGCTGCTGCGTGGGTTTCCACATATTGCGCTGCTCGCCCTCCCACGGACCCGGGTCCTTCGTCGTGGCGGAACCGAGGCCCCACACCTTGCCCACTTTATTCGCTACCTCGGGCGAGATCAGGTCTGCCGCCCAGCCATTCATGGAGCCGTAGCCGGTGGCGTACACCACCAGGTCGGCCGGCAGTTCCGTGCCGTCGGACAGCACGATGGAATGGGCCTTCAGTTCCTGCACGCCGACCCCGCTTTTCAGCTTGATCTTGCCCTCGGCGACCAGCTCCGAGGCGCCCACGTCGATGTAGTAGCCGGAGCCGCGGCGCAGGTATTTCATGAACAGGCCGGAATCGTCGTCGCCGAAATCGAGCATGAAGCCCCGTTCTTCCAGACGCGCATAAAAATCCGCGTCGCGTTCGCGGATGGCCTGGAAGACGGGTTTCTGGAAGTCGGCGAGGATCTTGTACGGGATCGAGGCGAACGTGAGGTCGGCCTTGTTTGTGGTCATGCCGGCCGCCAGCGCCCGTTCCGAATACAGGTCGCCCAAGGCCAGGTCCATCAAGGAATCGGACTTGACGATGTGCGTCGACGAGCGCTGCACCATGGTCACGTCCACGCCCGCTTCCCACAGGGCGGCGCAGATATCGTGCGCGGAATTGTTCGCGCCGATGACCACCACCTTCTTGCCCGCATACGCGTCCGGCCCCGGATGCTGCGACGAGTGCTGCTGCTCGCCCTGGAACACGTCCATGCCCTTGAACTTCGGCATGTTCGCCTTGCCCGACATGCCCGTGGCCAGCACCAGCTGCTGCGGCTTCAGGGTGACGGGCTGGCCGTCGCGCAGCACCTGCACCGTCCACTCGCCCGTGGCTTCGTCGAAGCTGGCCGATTCGCATGACGTCGAACCCCAGTAATTGAGCTCCATCACCTTGGTGTACATCTCCAGCCAGTCGCCGACCTTGTCCTTGGGCGTGAAGACGGGCCAGTTATCCGGGAAAGGGATGTACGGCATGTGGTCGTACCAGACGGGGTCGTGCAGGCACAAGGACTTGTAGCGCTTGCGCCAGCTGTCGCCGGGACGGGCGTTTTTCTCGATGATGATGGTGGGCACATTGAGCTGGCGCAGCCGCGCCCCCAGCGCGATGCCGCCCTGGCCGCCGCCGATGATGACGCAATAGGGCTGGCGCGCGTAACCGAGTTCTTTGGCTTCCTGTTCGCGGTTTTCCAGCCAGCTGCTGCGGTCCGTGCGCGCGCCGTGTTCGGCGCCCATGGGCCGCCGGCCGCCCTTGGCTTCCTCGAAACCCTTCAATTCGCTCATGGTGGTGAGCAGGGTCCAGATCTTGCCGTCGCGGATGCGGATGAAGCCCACGCCGCGGGCCGCGTTTGTTTCCACCGTGATCCAGCTTTGCAGCACGCCGCCCGCTTCCACCGCATGCTCGCCGTCGGCGATGCGGATGGCAACCGGCTGCACGGCGCCCAGCTGGGCGGCCAGCATGGCGGCGATCTGCCCGCGGCCTTCCAGGGTTTTCAGGTTCCAGGTAAACAGCACCAGGTCGCGCCAGTAGCCATCCTGTTCGAACAGTTGCGCGGCGCCCGTGCCGTCGCTGGCGCGCAGCGCGCCTTCGAGCTGCTCCAGGATGCCGGCCACGGCCAGGTCGTGCGGGTTGATTTCGGTTTGCATCGTGTCTCCTCCAAGTCTGCTGACTTTATGATGGGATGCGGCTGTGTTGCCGCTGACGATGTTGTAACACTGGCGTTCTGGCCCCGCATCCCGCAGCGCAGCATGGCGGAATGTGAGACGGAAATCTCAGCTTGCCGGAAGCCTTACTGGCGGTGCGGCGGCACGATGTGCAGCTGCTTGAGGCGCCGGTACAGGGTGGCGCGCGAGACGCCCAGCATGGCGGCCGCCTGCAGCGGGCGCCATTTGGCGGCGCTCATGGCGTTGACGATGCGCGTGCGCTCGGCCAGTTCCGGCGGCGTGCAGGCCGGCGCGTCCTGCGCCACGGGGGCCGCGTTCCTGACGCGTGCCCGCGCGCTGGCCTGGCGCAGCGGCGCCCGTACGCGGGCATGCAGCCAGGTGCTGCCGCCGGCCAGGCGCAGCGACAGCAGACTATGTCCCGCGCGCGCATCGAACAGCCGTTCGGCGCGTACTTCCAGCACCTCGGCGACGGGGCGCGGCAGGCTATCGAGCCCCCCGATGACGTCGCGCGCGCAGCGGTTGGCGGCGACGATGTCCCCATGCTCGTCGATGGCGAGCAGCATCTCGGGCTGGACTTCCACGAAATGGCGGTTGCGGTGCGCCAGCAGGATGCAGCAATGGCCGTAGGACTTGAGAAAAAAGCCGTCCTCGATCAGGGTTGCGCCTTGCCGCACCAGCTGTTTGACCAGGCGCTGGCTGTCGCGCGCGTCGGGCGAATTCAAGGCCGAGGCATCGAGCACGCCGATCAAGTCGCCGTGCGGCGAAAAGATGGGGGCGGCGCTGCACGTGAGGCCCGTGAAGGCGGCGCGGAAATGGTCGGTCTTGTGCACGGTGATCGCTTCCTGGTCGAGCAGCACGGAGGCGATGCCGCACGTGCCTTCTTCCTCTTCCGACCAGCACGAGCCCGGGTACAGGCCCGCCTTCTTGAAATCCTTGCGCTGGTGCGTGTCGGCCGCGTAGTCGATGGTCACGCCGCGCGCGTTGGCCAGGATGACGCAGTAGCCCGCTTCGCGCACCATGGCGTGCAGGCGCGGCAGGCACTGGCCCGTGGAGCGCAGAAAATTTTCCTCGGACTGCTGGATGGCGCGCAGTTCGGCGCCTGTGAGGATACGCGGCCCCGTGGTGGAGGCGGGGTCGAGCCGGTAGTCATCCAGCGAGCGCCGGTACGACGACGCCAGCCTGGCCGTATCGGCCCCCGGATTGACAATCCGGCCGGCGATCAGGTCGCGCACGCGGTCGATATGGCTGGTCTGGCGGACGTAGGGCATGGCGCTCTCCGGTGTCTCGGTATTTTTGATGGTATGCCCGTTTGTAGCATGAAGGCCGGGGCGGCGCATTCTGCGCTGCAGCATCGGCTGCCGTGAGACGTTCGTCTCAAGGTTTGGCCCCGCACAATAGGATGCTTTACAACAAGAGCATCTCTGATAACATTCGTCCAAATCGACAGTCAGCTATCGCAAGGGATACCTATGGCAACGCAAGCGATATTCCCGGTGCGCAGCTCACTCATCCTGGCCCTGCTGGGCTGGAGCGCCGCCTGCGGCGCCGCCGGCCAGCTCGATCCCGATGGCCAGAGCAGCCTGGAAAAAGAAGTGGCCCGGCGCGCCGCCGTCGAACCGGCCATGGCCGCCGGCTGGCACATGACGCGTTCCGTGGAAGCGGGCGTGCAGGTGGCCGGCGAGAGCAATCTGTTCTGGAAGCTGTCGAATACGCCGGCGCGCAGTCCCGGCTTCGATTTCAATCCCTACTGGTACGAGTTCTATGTCAAGCCGGCGCTCGGCTTCAAGCGCAATCTGGGCGACGGCAAGCAGCTGTATGCGCGCGTGTCCGCCGTCGGCTCGGGTACCTTGCGCCACGATCCGTTTGGCGCGGGCGACACGGGCCGCATCTCGATCGAGGAATTCGTCGCCGGCATCCGCATGCCACTCGGCGGCACGCGCGCCATGGTCGATGTGTCGGCCGGCGCGCAGAATTTCACGCTGGGCACCGGCATGCTGATTGCCAATGGCGGTTCGAACGGCTTTGACCGTGGCGCGCTGAAACTGGGGCCGCGCAAGGCCTTCCAGAATTCCGTGGTGGCCAAGATAAGCCAGGGCGCGTTCAGCGCCCAGGCGTTTTACCTCGACCCGAATGAAAACCCCGACAACGATAGCGGCACGCGCGTCGTCGGCGTTGACGTCAGCTACGCGCCCGCGAACGACCGCAAGGCCGGCATCGCGTATGGCAAGGTGCCCCGTTCGCATGCCGCGTATCCGCAGGCGGCGCCGGGCGGCATCGGCGCGCCGCTGGCCGTGCCTGACGGCCGCAAGGATCTGCAGTTCGTGTATGGCTACGCGCGCATCCCGGTGCTGCCCGGCGTGCTGTCGAAAGGCTGGTTCGGCATCGACGCCGCGCGCGAGTGGAATACGCGCGAGCCGATGCGGGCCTGGGGCTGGCGCACGGAAGGGGGCTTTTCGCTGCCCGGCGTGGCGTGGACGCCGAAGTTCACGCTGGGCTACCAGAGCTTTTCCGGCGACGATCCGCGCACGGCGCGCAACGAGCGCTTCGACCCGCTGTTCTTCGAAGGCACGCCGGGGGCCTGGGCGTCGGGCAGCAAGGCGACCTGGGTTTTCGTGAATGCCAACGTGAATGCGCTGCAGGCCACCATCGAGCTGCACCCGACGCCGAAGGACACCGTGACCGCCTACCTGGCCCAGGTGCGGGCCAACCAGATGGGCAGCCCGCTGCAGTTCGGTCAGGCTACGCGCCTCGACGTGCCGGGCGATGCGCCCGTGGTGATCGCCGGCGTGCTGCGCCCGATGCTGGCCAACGATGTCTTCGTCAAGTACGTGCGCGTGGTGAACCCGAATACCTACCTGACCCTGGGCTTCAGCGCCTCATTCGCGCAGTCGGGCGTGAACCAGCTGGTGAACGGGCAGGCCAGGACCTGGACGGGATGGCTGGCGAACGTGGTATGGGTTTATTAAATATTCTGTCTATCAAGGAGAGCATCGCATGAACGATTTTCCCAGCATGAAACGCCTGGCCCTGGCCGCCGCCTGCCTGGCGCTGTCCGCCGGTGCCCACGCGGCCGAGGCGACGGCGCCGCTGTCAGCCGCCGCCAGCGACCCGGCCGCATTGCAATGGATGGTGGGCGCGCCGCCGCCGGCCGACAAGATCATCCGTTTTGACGATGGCAGCTATTTCAACTTCCCGCAGCTGCGCTGGAGCGTGTCGCACTTCCGCCAGCTGATGCCGACGGTGGACGTTTCGCGCGGCTTGAAGGCGCCCGTGCCCTTGAAACGCGCGCTGCGCACGGATATCGACAGCCTGCGCTTTACCCCGCTGGGGGCGAAGGACACGATGACCTGGGAGCAGTCGCTGGGGGCCAACTACACGGACGGCATCGTGGTGCTGCACCGGGGGCGCATCGTGTATGAACGTTACCTCGGCGTGCTCAAGGAAGGCGGCCAGCACGGCGCCATGTCCGTGACGAAGTCCGTGATGGGCACCATCGGCGCGGCGCTGGTGGCCGAAGGCAAGCTCGATGCGGACAAGAAAGTGGCCGAGTACGTGCCGGAACTGGCCAAATCCGCGTTTGGCGACGCCACCGTGCGCCAGGTGCTCGACATGACCACGGGCCTGAAATTCAGCGAAGATTACGCGGACCCGAAAGCGGAAGTATGGCAGCATGCGGCGGCCGGCAGCCCGCTGCCCAAGCCGAAGGATTACACGGGGCCGCGCAGCTATTTCGAGTACCTGCAAACGGTGCGGCACGAGGGCCGGCATGGCGAAGCGTTCGGCTACCGCACGGTCAACTCCGACGTGCTGGGCTGGATCATCGCCCGTGTCACGGGGCAGAGCGTCAACGACTACCTGTCCGAGCATGTCTGGCAGAAGCTGGGCGCCGAGCAGGATGCCTATATGACGGTCGATTCGACGGGCACGCCGTTTGCCGGCGGCGGCCTGAATGCGGGCTTGCGCGACCTGGCCCGCTTCGGCGAGATGCTGCGCAACGATGGCCGCTACAACGGCCAGCAGATTCTGCCCAAGGCGGCCGTCGACGATATCCGCCGCGGCGGCGACAAGCAGCTGTTCGCCAAGGGCGGCTACGATTTGCTCAAGGGCTGGAGCTACCGCGACATGTGGTGGGTCACGCATAACGACCATGGCGCCTACATGGCGCGCGGCGTGTACGGCCAGCGCATCTATGTCGATCCGAAGGCGGAAATGGTGATCGTGCGCTTCGCCTCGACGCCGACGGCGGCCAATGCGGCCAATGACCCGACCACCACGCCGGCCTTCGAAGCGCTGGGCAAGCTGCTGCTGGCCAAGCCGAAATAAGCTGGCCGGCGGGCCCGTGCCAGCCGTGCGGCGGAACGGGCACAACTGCAATACACTATCCTTTCGTCATTATTTATTGCTTGAATGATAATTCATGCAGCGCACGCAAGGGGAATCGCCGTGGAAACCAGCCAGCCGGAACAACCGCGCCCGCCGCTCTGGCGGCGCCTGCTGTGGCCGGTCGCCCAGCTGGGCTCGGCCTTCAAGCTGACGGGCACGCATCTGCTGCACCACGTGATCGGCGCCAGCCTGATCGCCGCGCTGATGCTGGTGCTGGAAGGTTTTCACGTGCTCGAATGGCTCGATGCGGCCATGCTGCGCGCCAGCGCGGAACAGGGGCAGCTATTGAACCGGGGCAAGGACCCGGGCGCCGCCTACCGGCCCGGCATCATCGAAATCGACCAGCCCGCGTTCGAACAGGTGTTCGACGAGCGCGAACCGCTGGAACGCACGCGCCTGGAGCAAGTGATCGCCAGCGCCGCCGCGCGCGGCAGCAAGGTGCTGGCCATCGACCTGGACCTGGCGCCGGCCGTGTATGAACAGCACAAGGCGGGCGAACGGCCGCTCGACAGCCTGCTCGACCGGCTGGCCGCCGATGGCCGGCAACTGGTGCTGATCCTGCCCGAGCAGTCGGACCGCAACGCGAATCTGCCGTGGATACGCGCGCGCTGCGCGGCCGGCATCCACTTCGCCAGCCCGCGTATCCGCGAGCGCATGGGCGCCGTCACGCGCATCGAGCTGAAAAGTCCCGTGCTGGCGGCCGTGGCCTTCGAACTGGCGCATGGCGCCGACGAGCAGGAGCAGCAGCAGCCCATGCCGGCCGTCCTGTCCGAGCAAAAGGAAGGGCTGGCGCTGGCCGGCCGCGTGTGCCAGCTGGCGCGGCGCACGGGCAGCGAAAAGGAGCTGGCGCGCTGGGCGTTCGAACCTGTCATCCACGGCGACGCCAAGGATGCGGCCGAGCAGAACGCCGTCACGGCGCCGTTTCACCCGGCCGCCGTGGCGCCGGCATTCCTGAACCCCACGCGCACGCGCGTCAAACTGTTCGAGGGCCAGGCCGGCGTGGATGCCGGGGCGCTGCGCAAGCACGTCGTGTACATCGGCAGCACCTATGATGTGCGCGACCGCTATACGACGGCAGAAGGCGAGCAGGCGGGCCTGCACCTGCACGCGGCCGCCCACACCTCGCTGGGCATCGGCACGGCCGACGTGAATAAATATGCGGTGTTCGCGGCCGACATCGTCATCGGCGTGCTGCTGGGCTGCCTGTTCGGCGGCCTGTGGACCCTGTATGGCCGCGCGGAGCTTGCCATCGACAAGCGCATGGAAGACCACGATTTCAGCCGCCTGCACCGCATGGGCACCCTGGCCGAATTCTATGGCATCCGCCTGATGCTGGTGCTGGTGTGGGCTTCGCCGTTCGTCATCGGCGCGCTGGCCATCTACCTGTCGCGCGGCTTGCTCGAGCAGGGCTGGTGGGTCAATCCCGGCCCCCTGATCGCCGGCATGTTCCTGCACGCGATGTCGCTGCGCGACGAAGCCCACCACCCGCACGAGGAAGTGCCGGGCCTGTCCGTGTGGGCCCAGCTGCGCCGCACGCATCCCGGCATCGTGCTGGTGCAGGCGCCGCTGGCGGTGGTGCTGTTGGTGGTGGCGCTGCTGTAAATCCCCGGGAAATGGCGCGGGTCGGGCAGGGCCGGGCAGGAAGATGGAATTATCTTTAAGTAAATTTTAAAAACACTGTTGTTTTTATTTATTTGCTAATTTAAAATGATTTTTTGATAATTTCATGTGAGGCATCATCTGCGCCGCAGGTGCTCACTTCCTTTTCCGCGAAAGCCGACAAATGAACCTGATACGAAAACAGCTGTGTTTTTTGAGCGTGATGCTGGCCGCTGCATCGATGCACGCGGCGCACGCCCAGGCAACGATGCAACCTTTACAAACCAGCAATTTTTTGATGACGGAGTATCCTGAGTACAATGGCAATACGCAGGCACAGAAGGTGACCCTGTTGTCCGATGCCGGTGGCGTGACGAAACTGGGCATGACGAGCCTGGCCAGCAGCCTCAGCATGGATACCCAGGGAGTCAGCACGTCGAATGGCGATCTGTACACGGGCGTGTTTGATATCAGCGTGCGTAACGGGTATCGCGTGACGGGCTTTTCCTTTGCCGCCACGCTGGTAGGCGTGCTGCAGGTCGCCGAGGCGCCCCCTGGCGCCAGCATGGTTCAGCCTGGCAACGCGCGCAACAGTGGATCGATGGAAGCCAGCGCTTTGACCGGGCCGCATGGGCAGCGCATCGCGGGAGAGTCATTCCGTCAGGAAAGCCTGGACGGCACGCAGAACATATTGCTGCAAGGAGTCGGCTTGTCGTTGACGGACCCGTTCACGATGTTTATCAGCGGTATAAGCTATGTCAATGCACAGCTGGGTCAATATCACGTGAACGGCCCTGACTACAGCTTTGAAGCGAGCCTTCCTGCCTATGCGAGTTACCGCTTCGTCAATCCGACCCTGACCATTTTCACGTCGCCCGTACCGGAACCCGGCACCTACGCGATGCTGCTGGCCGGCCTGGTCCTGTGCGGCGCAGCCGGCTTGCGCCGCCGCCGTGGGGCGCGCAGCGGCGCGCCAGCCTGATTCAGCTGATCAGCTTCAAGCCCGGCGGCAGGGCTTCGCCCAGCATGCGCCGGGTAGCCGTTTCATCCAGCTGCGTCACTTCGCTGACCATCGCCTGCCACAGGGGTGGCGCGCCGACGGCTTTCAGGCGGGCGAGGATGGTGGACCGCAGCGCATCGGCGATGTCGCGCGAGCGGTCGCCCGTCATGCGCGCCAGGTGGGCGGCGGCAAACGCCGCCGGCTCCACCTTTTTCCAGTCCAGCGCCAGCAGCACGTGCAGCCATTCGGCCACGGTGGCGCTGTCGACCACTTCGTGCGCGCTGCCGTGGAAGGGCTGGCGCGCGCCGACCCTGGCCAGCGCCCACAGCGTGTTCGTGTCCGCCGCTTCCTCCTTCTTGCCGGCCTTTTGCAGGCGTTTCAGCAGCCAGGCGCCCACTTCCGCCTTGTAGGCGCCGGGGATGCGCTCGAGCGAGGCGCCCAGGCGCAGCATGTCGTCGTCGCTGCCGTTCACCAGAGTGACGGGGCGGCTGCCGCGCTGGGCCGCATCGGCCTGCAGGTTGAAGGCGAAGTCGTCGAGCAGGCGCAATTGCTGCGCCGCACTCAAGCCACCGGCCACGCGGCGCCACAGGGTCCACCATTCGGCGCACACCTGGTTGTCCTTGTGATGCTGGACGCCCGCGTCGAACATGGCCCACAGCTGCTCGATGCGCCACGGATCGAGCGCATCGCCATAGCCGGGCCGCAGACAGTAGCCGGCCAGGTTCAGCCACACCCGCTCATGCTCGGCGGAGCGGCGCCGGCCACGCGCGCGCAGCATCAGGGCGTCGAACAGCTGGCGCAGCAAGGGCGTGTCCCAGCTTTCGCGCCCGCCCAGTCCCCGTTCCAGGTGCTGGCGCAGCTGGCGTACTTCCTTGGTCTCGACCTTTTGCGCCTTGCCGCCGAAGATGCGCTCGATCTTCTCGACGGCTTCCTTCACGCGTGGCGGCACGCTGGACGTTTCGGCCTGCGTTTCCTCTTCGCCCCGTAACTGGAATTCCAGCAGCCAGCGCTGGCCCGCATCGGCTTCGGCCACGCAGTGTACTTCCAGGGTGCCCACTTCCGTCATCACGGTGGCCAGCTGCACGGTGATTTCGCGCTTGTCATTGCCGTCGCTGGCGTGCAGCACGCTGGCCAGCGGCGGCAGGCGCAGGTACTCGCCCGCGCTCAAATCGACGATGTCGCCCAGTTGCGGCGGCGCGCCCGTTTCCGCAATGGACGAGGCCAGGTGGAAGCGCACGGGCCGGCCCAGGCGCAGCGCGAACAGGCGCTGCGTCAGGCGGATTTCCTCACCGCTGGCGCTGCCACGGGGCAGGATGCAGACGGCGCGCTGATCCTTGCCCGCCTCGCCCAGCACGAGGAAATAGCTGCGCGGCGAACCGCCGCCGATGCGCGGCGCCCGGCCCCGTCGCGCCAGTGCGTAGGCGACGGCGCCACGGGCCACGGCCACGTCGGGGTTATCGTTATGCAGGATGGTGAGGGGCTGGCCCCGCCAGTGCGCCAGCGTCTCGGCCAGGCGGCGCGCCAGCGCGTCGGCGCGGAACACGCCGCCATTCAGCAGCAGGGTATCTGGCAGCTCGCCCTGGTGCTGTTGCAAAAAGCTGGCCAGGTGGCGCGTGATGGCCGCGTCCTGCGCATACGGCAGGCCGAATTCGACGATGCCGGCACGGCCCTTTCTGGCCACCTCGCTCAATTCCACGCTCGGGAAGAAGCCGTCGACCACCAGGGCCGCCACTTCCTCGCGCGTGACGTCGGCGGAACGGCTGCCGCCTATCAGGCGCGAGCCCCCGCCCAGCAGGGTGACGGTGGCCTTGTCGGGCGCATCCTGTGACAGCAGCAGTTCCTTGGCCGCGCGGCAGCGCTCCATCAGCTGCGACAAGCGCGCGGCGGACAGCTTCATGCCGCCTTCGCTGCCTGCCGCCATGCGCGTTTCCACCAGGTGGGCCAGCGCCAGGTCCATATTGTCGCCGCCGAGGATCAGGTGGTTGCCCACGCTGCTGCGCGTGAGCTGCGGTGCGCCGTCGTCATCGAAGGCCACGTCGATCAGGCTGAAATCCGTGGTGCCGCCGCCCACGTCGCAGACCAAAATGCGGCGCGTTTGCGCCAGGTCTGCGCGCAAGGTGTCGCGCCGGCGGTGCAGGTAGTCATAAAAGGCGGCTTGCGGTTCTTCCACCAGCCGCAGCGTGGGCAGGCCCGCCATGCGCGCCGCTGCCAAGGTGAGTGCGCGCGCACCCTCGTCGAACGAGGCGGGGATGGTCAGCACCAGTTCCTGCTCTTCCAGGGGGGCGGCGGGGAAGCGGTGATTCCACGCGGCGCGCACGTAGGCCAGGTAGCTGGCGCTGGCTGCCACGGGCGACACCTTGGCCACGTCGGCTTCGGCGCCCCACGGCAAAATGGGCGCCTGGCGGTCCACGCTGGCATGCGACAGCCAGCTCTTCGCACTGGAAACGAGCCGGCCCGGCACCTGGGCGCCGAGCTGGCGCGCGAACGCGCCCAGCACGGCATGCTCAGCGTCCTGCTGCGGCCACGGCAGCTGCAAGTCGCCCGCCGCCAGTTCGCCGGCGGCGGGGTGGTAGCGCAAGGAGGGCAGCAGGGCGCGTGCGCCCACTTCGCCGGGAGCGAGCAGCTGCTCGATGGCGAACAGGTTGATTCCTGCCTGCGCATCGCCGGCCGCCGCATACGCCACCACCGTATTGGTGGTGCCCAGGTCGATGCCGACCAGGAAGGCCGGCTTGCCCGCAGTGCTGCCCATGGCGCTTATTGCGGCGTGCCGCGCACGTCGAATTCCACCTTCCAGCGCTCGGCGCCGTCAGGGGAAACGGCCAGCAGTTCCAGGGTGCCCGCTTCCGTCACTCTGGCGTGCAGCTTGACTTGCACGACGTCGCCGGCCTGACGGCCTTCGGCGGACAGGGTCGCCTGGATTTCGCTCAGCTCCTGCAATTCATCGGGGCCCCAGAAGTCGAGCAAATCGCCGATCTGGTCGTTGCGGCGCGTGGACGAGGCGAAGAAGCGGAAGTGCACGGGTTCGCCCACGACGAGGCCGAATTGCTGGCCCGGCAGTTCCAGCTCGCTGCCTTCTTCCATGCCGAACGGCGCCACGCACAGAGCCTGGATCGGCGGTTCCATGCCGGGGATGGCGGGCATGGCCGATTCGATGGCCACATAAAAGGCGCTGGCCGTGCCGCCGCGGATGCGCACGCCATGGCCGCGCCGCACGTAGCTGTAGTAGGCGGCGCCACGGGCGACGGCCAGGTCCAGGTCGGCCCCGGCCAGCATGCGCGCCGGCTCCGCGCCTTCCATGTACAGCCAGTCGTTGACGGTGCTCATGATGCGCTGCACCAGCAAGTCCGACTTGAAGACGCCGCCGTTGAACAGCACGGCCGTCGGGTGCAGGAAGCTGGCGCCTTCCGCCTGGCGGCCCGCGAAGCCTTCCAGTTCGCTGGTCGCCGCCACTTGGCGGCCCAGGAAGGCGGCCAGGTGGCGCGTGATGGCCGCGTCCTGCGCATACGGCAAGCCCAGTTGCGTCAGGCCGGCGCGCGTGCGCACGGCGGGGCGGCTCGACGCTTCCACCTGCGGGAAGAAGCCGTCGAGAATGAAGGTGGACACTTCCGCGCGCGTCAGTTCCGTGCGGATGGAGCCGCCGATCAGTTTCGAGCCGCGGCTCGGCACGACGATCGGTGCCACATCGAGGCCGCTGTCGGCCAGCAGGCTTTCCTTGGCGCTGCGGCAGCCATACGTGAGCGCGCGCATCTGCCAGGCGTCCAGCTGGGTGCCGTTGGCGGCGAGCTTGCGCGCCACCAGGTGGGCCAGGGCCAGGTCCATATTGTCGCCGCCGAGCAGGATGTGCTCGCCGACTGCCACGCGGTGCGGTTCCAGCACACCGTCGCGCTCCAGCACGGCGATCAGCGAAAAGTCGCTGGTGCCGCCGCCCACGTCGACGACCAGGATGATGTCGCCCGGCTTGACTTCCTTGCGCCAGCGGCCTTCGCTGGTCTGGATCCAGCTGTACAGGGCCGCCTGCGGCTCTTCCAGCAGGGTCAATGAGGTGTAGCCGGCCGCCTGCGCCGCTTCCATCGTCAGCTCGCGCGCGGCCGGGTCGAACGAGGCGGGTATCGTCACCGTGATTTCCTGCTCGGCGAACGGCGCTTGCGGGTGGGCGTTGTCCCAGGCCTGGCGCAAGTGCGTCAGGTAGCGCGTGGCGGCCGTGATCGGCGAGATGCGCGCTACTTCCGCCGGCGCGTCGTTCGGCAGGATCGCTGCGCGGCGGTCCACGCCCGGGTGGCACAGCCAGCTTTTCGCGCTGGAGACGAGGCGGATCGGCGTGGTGGCGCCGCGGCTGCGGGCCATTTCGCCGACGACGAACGGCGCTTCGGCTTCCTCGGTGACCCAGGGCAGGGCCAGGTCGCCCGCCGTCACTTCTTCGGCGTGCGGCAGGTAGACGAACGAGGGCAGCAGCGGCAATTCCTCGACGGTGCCCGGTGCCGACAGCTGCGGCACTTTCAGCACGCCGTGGCTGGACTTTTCGCCGTCGCTCTCGACCAGGTTCACATACGACAGGGCGCTGTGGGTGGTGCCCAGGTCGATGCCGATGGCGTAGCGCGGGGTGTTGTTGGCTTGATCGCTCACAGTTCCACCTCGGCTGGCGCCAGGATGGCGGCGTCGTGCTGCCCGCTCAGTTTCGGCAGGCGCACGCTGGAGGCGCGCCAGCCGCGGTGGCTGAGGGTGCCCGTGAACGGCGCGGAACCGACGACGTTGCCCGTCAGGCGTACTTGCGCGGAATCAAAACCTTCCTGCAGCACGATGCGGCTGCCCTCGGCTTCCTGGCGCACGGCCTCGATGGTGAAATATTCGCGCATGACTTTGGCGCAGCCTTCATGCACGACGCGGGCGGCCGCGCCGATGTCGGCATCGGCATGGCTGCCCAGGTTTTCCTGGGTGAAGTCGATCAGGCGCGCTTCGCGCTGCAGCAGCGCCAGCAGTTGCAGGGCCGCGTCCGGCGTCGCTTCTTTCAAGATGACGGGGGCGGCTGCCGGCGTCGGCACGGGAGCAGGCGCCGGAGCAGGGGGCACCGGCGCTACCGGGGCGGCTTCGGGCAGTGACAGCTTTTCCACGCGGGCCGCATAGGCGGCGTCCGACAGGGTGCTGAAGAAGGCGCCGAAGGCCAGCGGGACTCTGCGCCAGAACGATGGGTGGGACGATGATGTGCTCATGGGAACTCGTTTCTCTGATCTGTAGGGTGGCGGCGGCGGCGGGGGCCGCTTCGCAAGGTGGTGCATGCGCCGGCCCCGTCATGCATGTCGGGCCGGCTGGCGTTTGCCCGCATGATACCAGCTACGGCGCCTCGGCCAAAGCCGCCGCCCGCCGTCCAGCCGACCTGAGGTGTGCATTTTCTTTGATTTTGCGCAAGGAAACGCTCGATTTCGGGCCGTTTCGACTAGAATCGCGCATTATCTTTTTGCATGACCCTGACGCCATGTCCATCGACTTTTCCATATACCTGGCCAGCAGCACGTATATCGACAGCGACCATCCGGCCGTGCGCGCCCGGGCGGCCGAACTGGCTGCCGGCGCCGTGGGCGACGCTGCCATCGCGGCCCGCTGCTTTGCCTTCGTGCGCGACGAGATCGCCCACAGCTGGGATTGCCGGCGCAATCCCGTCACCTGCCGCGCGTCCGACGTGTTGCAGCATGGTACCGGATACTGTTATGCAAAAAGCCATCTGCTGGCCGCGCTGCTGCGCGCCAATGGCATCCCCGCTGGCCTGTGCTACCAGCGCCTGGCCGTGGGCGAGGCGGGCCCGCCGTTTTGCCTGCATGGCTTGAATGCCGTGTATCTGCACGATGTTGGCTGGTACCGCATCGATGCGCGCGGCAACAAGCCCGGGGTCAATGCCGCCTTTACGCCGCCGCAGGAGCAACTGGCGTTCCCCGTGCTGGCGCCGGAAGAGCGCGATTTGCCGGAAATCTGGGCGGAGCCGCTGCCCCAGGTGGTGGCCGCGCTGACGCAATATGCCACGGTGCAGGACGTGGCGGCGCATTTGCCCGATATTGAATTGCTGCCGCAGCACAAATAACTCGAAGAAAGAAATCATGAAAAAAGTGTATCTTGGCCTGCTGGGCCTGATGTTGCTGGCCGGTTGCGGCGGCAAGGGCGAGAGCGGCGGGCAATCGAGCGCCGCGCGTCTCGACGGCAAGGAAAAAGGAAGCGAGTTTCTTGCCTATGAACACAATGTCAGCGTCGATACGAACGAGGCGCAAGTGCGGCCCCTGTATGAAAAAGTGGTCGCTGCCTGCAAGGCCGACACGGAAAACGGCTGTCTGTTGCTCGATTCCAGCATCGACGGCGGCCGCTATGTGCACGCGCGCATCAGCATGCGCGCCAAGCCGGCCGGCATCAAGAAGCTCGTCGCGCTGGTCGCGGCCGAAGGCGACGTCACCAGCCAGGGCACGAAGGTGGAAGACCTGGGCCGCCCCGTGCTTGACAGCAAGAAGCGCCTGGAGATGCTGAAACAGTACCAGGCGCAATTGCAGGACCTGGAAAAGCGCTCGGGCGCGAATGTCGATGCGCTGATCAAGGTGACCAAGGAACTGGCCACCGTGCAAGTGGAGCTGGAGCAGGCGACGGCGGCCAATGCGCTGTTGATGCAGCGCATCGACACGGACTTGCTGAACGTGGCCATCAGCGCCGAAGGCAAGCAATCGTTCTGGCGCCCCGTCAAGCGGGCGCTGGGCAATTTCACGGACAACCTGTCGGAAGGCGTGGCCAACGCCATCACGGCCATGGCCTACATCCTGCCGTGGCTGGTGGCTTTCGTGCTGCTGTTCCCGCTGGGCCGCAAGGGCTGGCGCCGTCTTCGTGGCGCGCCGCGCAAGGATTAAAGCCTCCGGCGCACCGTTTTACGGCAATTTGAAACCTGGCTGCACAGTCCTTGTGCAGCCAGGTTTTTTTTCGTGCGGCGAGAGCCGCGTGCACCATGGCGGACACCTGCTGGCGCTGGCATGCATTCTGCTTTAACAACAACGCAGACCCAGCTCGATCCCCACGAACCCATCACAGGAGTCCCCATGTCACGACGCATCATCCTGAAAGCGGCTGCCGCCGGCGCATTCGCCCTGGCCACGTCCACTTATACGCAGGCAGCCTGGGCCGCCGATACGATCAAGGTAGGCATCTTGCACTCCCTGTCGGGCACCATGGCCATTTCCGAAACGTCGCTGAAGGACGTGGCGCTGATGACGATCGCGGAAATCAATGCCAAGGGCGGCGTGCTGGGCAAGAAGCTGGAGCCGGTCGTCGTCGACCCGGCCTCGAACTGGCCCCTGTTCGCGGAAAAAGCGAGACAATTGGTGGCGCAGGACAAGGTGGCCGTGGTGTTCGGCTGCTGGACGTCTGTCTCGCGCAAGTCGGTTTTGCCCGTCTTCAAGGAACTCAACAGCCTGCTGTTCTACCCCGTGCAATACGAGGGCGAGGAGCTGGAAAAGAATGTGTTTTATACGGGCGCTGCGCCCAACCAGCAGGCGATTCCCGCCGTCGAATACCTGATGAGCACAGATGGCGGCGGGGCCAAGCGCTTCGTGCTGCTGGGGACGGATTATGTGTATCCGCGCACCACCAACAAGATCCTGCGCGCCTTTCTGAAAAGCAAGGGAGTCAAGGACAGCGACATCAGCGAGGTCTACACGCCGTTCGGCCACGCCGATTATCAAACCATCGTCGCCAACATCAAGAAGTTTTCCGCCGGCGGCAAGACGGCCGTCATTTCCACCATCAATGGCGACTCGAACGTGCCGTTCTACAAGGAACTGGGCAATGCGGGCCTGAAAGCCACGGACGTGCCCGTCGTCGCGTTTTCCGTGGGCGAAGAAGAGCTGCGCGGCATCGATACCAAGCCCTTGCTCGGTCATCTGGCGGCGTGGAATTACTTTGAATCCGTCAAGAATCCGGTAAATACCGCCTTCATCAAGCAGTGGAAGGCGTATGCCGTGGCGCAAAAGCTGCCGAACGCCGGTTCGGTGGTGACGAACGACCCGATGGAAGCGACCTATGTGGGCATCCACATGTGGGCGCAAGCCGTGGAAAAGGCGAAATCGACGGACACGGACAAGGTGATCGCCGCCATGGCGGGCCAGAGCGTGAAAGCGCCATCGGGCTTCACCCTGACCATGGATGCAACGAACCACCACTTGCACAAGCCCGTGATGATCGGCGAAATCAAGGCTGATGGGCAATTCAATGTCGTGTGGAAAACCAAGGAACCGATACGCGCCCAGCCGTGGAGTCCGTATATCAAGGGCAATGAGGGCAAGCAGAAGTTGTAAGAGCTATCACCCACCAGCAAATGCCGGGGTCGGACCCTCTGGGACTAGGCGTCCCCATCCGACCCCAGTCCTCGCCTTTGGGGTAAGCATTCGCCCCGTGCAGTTTTTCCATGGAACTTACAATGAGGTTCATCCCCAAACTGCTGGTCCTCGCCTGCCTGTTGCTATCCTCGCTGGCGCAGGCCGCCATCCCTCCCGACCTGCTCAAGCCGCTGTCCGGCGACGATCCCGACGCCAGGGTCGCCGCCGTGGCGCGGATCGCCGCCCTGGCCACGCCCGAGGCCGCCAAGGTGCTGCAAGCGCTGCAGGACGACGCTTTGTACGCCGCGTCCGACGGCAAGGTGTATGTCGTCGATGGCGAGCACGCCTACGATCCCGCCACGGGCCAGCTGGGTGCATTGCCCGACGGCATCGATGGCGTGATGGTCAACAACCGCTTGCGCGCGGCCGTGGCAGGCGCCTTGTCGGGCTTGCAGCTGCTGGCGCCGGAGCGCAGCGCCCGCCTGGCCGCCGCGCAAGCCTTGCAAAAGGCTGTTGATCCCGCGCAGCTCCCCCTGATCCGCACCGCGCTGGCGCGGGAAAGCGATGGCGAGATCCAGCAGATATTACAGGTGCTGATCGCCAGCGCCAACCTGCATGCGCCCGATGCCGCCACGCGCAAGGCCGCCGTGCAGGCGCTGGCCGGCAGCAGCGATGCGCGTCTGCTGCCCGTGCTGCAAGCCATGCTGGAGCGGGGCGGTGAACCGGATGAAGCCGTGCAGCTGGCCGCCATCGAGACGATGCGCCAGATCAAGGGCAGGGTGGCGCGCATGGAATTCGCCGGCAATGTGTTTTACGGCATCTCTCTGGGCAGCGTGCTGCTGCTGGCCGCGCTGGGCCTGGCCATCACCTTCGGCTTGATGGGCATCATCAATATGGCGCATGGCGAATTGCTGATGATAGGCGCTTACACGACTTATCTGTGCCAGCTGTTTTTCCGCAACTATTTCCCCGGCATGCAGGATGCGTATCTGCTGGCCGCCTTGCCGGCCGCCTTTTTTGTTGCCGGACTGGTGGGCGTGGCGCTCGAGCGCACGGTGATCCGCTGGCTGTACGGGCGGCCGCTGGAAACCCTGCTGGCCACCTGGGGCATCAGCCTGATCCTGATGCAGCTGGTCCGCACGATCTTTGGCGCGCAAAACGTGGAAGTGGCCAACCCGGCGTGGATGTCGGGCGGCGTCACCGTGCTGGGCGGCCTCGTGCTGCCGTACAACCGCCTGGCCATCATCGTCTTTGCCATCGTCGTCGTGGCGGCCGTATGGTTGATCTTGAACAAGACAAGGCTGGGCCTGTTCGTGCGGGCCGTCACGCAAAACCGCCGCATGGCCGATTGCGTGGGCGTGGCCACGGGCAAGGTCGACATGCTGACCTTCGGCCTCGGTTCCGGCATCGCGGGGCTCGGCGGCGTTGCCCTGTCGCAGCTGGGCAACGTGGGCCCGGACCTGGGTCAAAGCTACATCGTCGACTCCTTCATGGTGGTGGTGCTGGGCGGCGTGGGCCAGCTGGCCGGCACCGTGATCGCCGCGCTGGGCCTGGGCGAAGTCAACAAATTCCTCGAACCGGTGGCGGGCGCCGTGCTGGCGAAGATCGCCATCTTGGTATTCATCATCATTTTCATCCAGCGCCGGCCGCAGGGCCTGTTTGCCATGAAGGGACGCAGCGTCGAATGACTACTTCCTACCCGATCAAACAGGGCCTGTTTACGCGGCCCGTCTGGCTGGCCATCGCAGCATTTACGCTGCTGGCGGCGCTGTTGCCGATTTTTAACCTGGCGTTTGCCGAAGGGCATGCGCTGCACGTGTCCGCCTACACGGTGGCGCTGGTGGGCAAGTTCATGTGCTATGCGCTGGCCGCGCTGGCGCTGGACCTCGTCTGGGGCTACACGGGCATCCTGTCGCTGGGACACGGCGTGTTCTTTGCCCTGGGCGCGTATGCGCACGGCATGTATCTGATGCGCGCCATCGGTGACCAGGGCCAGTACCACAGCAGCTTGCCCGATTTCATGGTCTTTCTCGACTGGAAGACTTACCCCTGGTACTGGGCCTTCACGGAACATTTCTGGTACTGCATGGCCCTCGTCGTGCTGGTGCCGGGGGTGCTGGCCTTCGTGTTTGGTTACTTTGCCTTTCGCTCGCGCATCAAGGGCGTGTATTTTTCCATCATCACGCAAGCGATGACGTATGCCTTCATGCTCTTGTTCTTCCGCAATGACACTGGCTTTGGCGGCAACAACGGCTTCACGGATTTCAAGACGATACTGGGGCACAGCATCACGGCGCCCGCCACCCGGGCCGTGCTGTTCCTGCTGACCCTGGCCTTCCTGCTGGCGGCCCTGGTGGGTGGGCGCGCCATCGTCCGCTCGAAGCTGGGCCGCGTGCTGCAGGGCGTGCGCGACAGCGAAGCGCGGCTGATGTTCCTTGGCTACAACCCGCTGTGGTTCAAGCTGTTCGTGTGGACCTTGTCGGCCGTGCTGTGCGGCATCGCCGGCGCCCTGTACGTGCCGCAAGTGGGCATCATCAACCCGTCCGAAATGTCGCCAGCGAATTCCATCGAGATGGTCGTGTGGGTGGCGGTGGGCGGGCGCGGCACTCTGCTCGGCCCGATTTTGGGCGCCTTCACCGTCAACGGTCTGAAAAGCTGGTTCACGGCCGCTTTGCCGGAACTGTGGCTGTTCGCGCTGGGCCTGCTGTTCATCGGCGTCACCCTGTTCATGCAGCAAGGCATGCTCGGTGTATTGCGCAAGATCAAATCCAGGAAGACCGCCGCCGTGGCAGAGGAGGCCGCATGAGTATCCGCATGTTGCCCGGCATGGCCAGCGCGGAAGCGGGGCCGACATATTCGCGCGTAAAAGGCGAGGGCGTCGATACGACGCATGGCGCCATCCTGTATCTGGAAGACATCAGCGTGTCGTTTGACGGCTTCAAGGCCATCAACAAGCTGAGCCTCGATATTTCCGTGGGCGAGTTGCGCTGCATTATCGGCCCGAACGGCGCCGGCAAGACGACGATGATGGATGTCATCACCGGCAAGACGCGGCCCACGTCCGGCACGGCCTGGTTCGGTCAGACCATGAATCTGGCCACCATGACGGAAGCGCAAATCGCCCACGCGGGCATCGGCCGCAAGTTCCAGCGCCCCACCGTGTTCGAGCAGCACACGGTGTTCGACAACCTGGAACTGGCGATGAAGATGGACAAGCGCGTGGCGCCCACCCTGTTTGCGCGCCTGACGTCCGAGCAGGCGGGCAGGATCGAAGCGATCTTGCGCTTGATCCGCCTCAACGGCCACGAGGCGCGGCCGGCGGGCTTGCTGTCGCACGGGCAAAAGCAGTGGCTGGAAATCGGCATGCTGCTGATGCAGGAGCCGCAGCTGATCCTGCTGGACGAACCCGTGGCCGGCATGTCCGACGCGGAAACGGCGCGCACGGCGGAACTCCTCAATGAATTGCGCGGCAAGCATTCCATCATGGTGGTCGAGCACGACATGGGTTTTGTTACGGACATTGCCCAGCAAGGCATCGTCACCGTGCTGCATGAAGGGGCCGTGCTGGCGCAGGGCCGCATGGACGAAGTGCAAGCCGACGAGCGCGTCATCGAAGTCTATCTGGGAAGGTAACCATGCTCGAAGTGCAAGAATTAAATCAATACTATGGCTCCTCGCACACCTTGCGCGGCATCAGCCTGTCGGCGCGCAAGGGCGAATGCCTGGCCTTGCTGGGGCGCAATGGCGTAGGCAAGACAACCTTGCTGAAGTGCCTGATGGGCGTGCTGCCCGTGGCGCAGGGCAAGGTCGTGCTCGATGGCCGCGACATCACCGGGCTGGCGCCGCATGCGCGCGCCAGGCTGGGCATGGCCTACGTGCCGCAGGGGCGCGACATCTTTGCGCGCCTGACGGTCGAGGAAAACTTGCTGATGGGCATGGCGGTGAAGCGGGGCAGGCTGGCCTCGCGCATCGATCCCCACGTGTATGAGCTGTTTCCCGTACTAAAAGAGATGCTGCAGCGGCGCGGCGGCGATTTGTCCGGCGGACAACAGCAGCAGCTGGCCATCGCGCGCGCCCTGCTGGCCGAGCCGCAATTGATCATCTTCGACGAGCCGACGGAGGGTATCCAGCCTTCCGTCATCAAGGATATCGGCAGGGTCATTTCCTTGTTGAAACAACGGGGCGACATGGCCATCGTGCTGTGCGAACAGTATTTTGATTTCGCCCGCGAACTGGCCGACGAGTTCATCGTGCTGTCGCGCGGCAGCGTGGTGGCCAGCGGACTGGCGGCGCAGATGGATGGCGAGGACGTGAAGCGGCACCTGGCCGTGTAAGGTCAGACGAGCTGGAACCAGCCCAGCACGGCGCCGCCCGCCAGCAGCCACAATAAATGGATCTTCGTGCGCCAGATGATCAGGCCGGCCACGATGGACAAGCTCCACAGGGGCCAGTCCGTGCGGATGTCGTGGTTGGCGCCGCCCAGGATCATGCCGGTGGAAATCAGGAGGGCGACGACGATGGGCGCCATGCCCTGCTTGAAGGCGCGCACGGGGCGCAGTTCGCGGTTGCGGTAGCCCCACTGGGCCGCCACATAGGTGAGGGTGGTGCTGGGCAGCATGATGCCTACCATCGTGATGAATACGCCAAGATACGCGGCCGCGTAGCTGCCCGCATTCATGCCCACGTTCCAGCCCATCAGGGCCACGAACAGCACGTTGGGGCCGGGAGCTGCTTGCGCGATGGCAATCGACTCATTGAATTGCGCCTGGGTCAGCCAGCCATGCTGTTCGACGAGGAAACGGTGCATTTCGGAGGTGGTGGAAATGGCGCCGCCGATCGACATCAGCGACAGCATCAGGTAGTGGCCGAACAGGTTCAGCCAGTCGCCCGCGCTCAAGGCCAGTTGCAGGGGCGGATTCATGAGGACAGCTTCCGGTATGTCAGCAGGCAGCCGATGCCGCCCAGTCCCAGCAGGACGTACAGCAGGGGCCAGCGGAAGACCGCCACCATCAGTACGCCCAGCACGGAGATGGGCAAGGTCAGCCACAGGGGCAGCGGATGCTTGGCCAGCGCGGCCGCCAGCTTCACGCCCGTGGCGGCGATCATGCCGGCCGAGACGGCGGCCATGCCGCGCAGGGCGCCCGCCATCTGCGGGTTGTCGCCAAAGCGCGTGTACAGCACGCCCAGCAGCAGGACGATGACGAGGGGCACGGCCAGCATGCCGGCCAGCGCCGTCAGCGCACCCCGCAAGCCGAAATAGCGCCCGCCCACCATCAGCGACAGGTTGACGACATTCGGCCCGGGCATGATCTGCGCCACGGCCCAGTCTTCCAGGAATTCCTCCTGCGTCAGCCAGCGCTTGCGCTCCACCATTTCGCGCTGGATCACGGCCAGCACGCCGCCAAAGCCTTGCAGGGCCAGCCAGGTGAACGAGAAGAACAGGTCGGCAAGCGAGGCGGGTTGCGGGCGGGGCTGGTCAGGCTGGGGCGTGGAAGGCGAGGGCATGGCTGATTATCGCCGTGGCCGATCGCGCTTGTCCATTGCTTTCGGCTCTGCTTGTGCTTGCAAGAAAAAAACCGTGGCTCATGTTTCCCTGCCATTGACATCGAGAGTTTATCGGCAATACTTTTAGCGGCAACATGACCGCTGTCCCTGTCCGCGCTGGCGTGGCTCGCCCCGCTACGCCCTCTCATCCCTCCGTCCCCTTCGCAGGAGTTGTCTATCATGCCTCATTCCACAGAAACGCTGCATATGCCCGTCAAAACCGTGGTGCTGCATACGCGGGTCGACCAGAAGATGTGCGATATCGTCAACCTGGGTATTGCCGTGCAGGCTGCCTTCAGTACCTTGTGCGCGCTGGAATACCTGAAGTCATACAATGTCGCCCCTGAACTGATCGAGCGCGTGCTGCTGCATCCGGAGCAGCGCCGCCAGGCCGTGCACTGAGTATCCTCGCGGCAACTGTGTTGCCGGCAGCGTCAGCCTGGTGTTGTCGGATTGTTCATTACGGCTCAGTTATGCACAAATGATGGGCTAACGAAATTGGTGAAATAATTTTCTCGTGATTATGTGTGAGTTTCTAAGTCTTTGATTTTAATGGTTTTTATTTTTGCTGTTTGATTGAGCAGTTTATTGAAAGCCGCACGGGCTGTGGCTTTGAAGGCTGTCAATAGGCCCTTATCCACAAAGATATCCACAGTCCGTGTGGATATCTGAAAAAGCGCTTAACAATCCGCCACTTAGGAAAATGGGGCCGGCCAGCGCCCGCCATCGGTGCGCAAGATGGGCCAAAATGGAGCATGGCACAAGCCTGTATGCCTATCCAGTGCTCCTGTTTTTATGACTGAAAGTAGCGGCCGCGTTCAGGGCGTGCCGCCGGCCGGCGCCGCTGGCGCGTCGCCGCACTGGGCCAGGGCGGCGGCCAGTTCGGCGACTTGTTGCTCCGCTTCGCGCAGGGTGGCGTAGGTGCGCAGTGAGGCGATCACGGTGGTAAACAGCTTGCGCGTGGTGAGGTCGGTCTTGCACCAGAAATCGTTGATGTCGTAGTCGATGATGATGCGGTGTTCCAGCGCCTGGCCCGGCTGGCCCGTGCGCAGGATGATGCGCACGGCACTGTTGTGCAGGTCTTCGCGGATCTGGCGCGCCACATGCAGCCCGGCATCCTGGGTTTCCATGATCACATCGAGCAGCACCACGGCGATATCGGGGGTGCCGCGCAGCAAGGCCAGCGCCTCGGCGCCCGAATACGCGTGCAGAAAGCTCAGCCTGCGGCCCTGGAAGCTGGCCTGGCTGAGGGCGAACTTGGTCACCACGTGCACGTCGACATCGTCATCGACGATCAGCACGCGCCATGGCGCCGCATTGGCAGTTTCTGCCGCCGCGTCTGTCCGTGCCAGCGGCTCATCGACCAGCCAGTCCGGTTCGTCCGCCCCCTTGGCGGCGCTGTCGCTATCCATGTTCATGCGTTTTTCCACCGTTGATCGTGCTCGCCACTCCACACTATGCCAGTCTGCGGGGTTTGTCAAAACAATGCTGTTCAAGCAAGACAGCCTGGCGCCAGGATTGCTTATGCACAGCAAAATATATTTTCATGGTGGCCGAATAACTTTGCGCAAGCGCAAATCCGTGATTCTAAGTCATTGATTTCATTGGGGTAAAAAATTGCCTGTGAAATCAGCAAATTGTTGAAACCCGCATCAATACTGGTGTTGCGGCTTGTCAAGAGGGGCTTATCAACAACTTTATCCACAGTTGCTGTGGATATCTAAAAAAGCCGTGCAAAAACCGGGGCTTAGCGCCCGTTCATGCGGCAAGGTGACAGCATTCATGCGGCCAGCCCAAGCCCGCTCAGCTGGGCAAAGGCATGCAGGAAGCGCTGCTTGGCTTCGGCCGGGCCCATGGCTTCGATTATACCGGGCAGGGGGGCGATGCCGTCAAGGTAAGCCCAGCGTTCGGCCGAGTGCGGCATCAGGTCGCGCTTTTCCGTGGCCAGCGCGATCAGGTCGGCCCGCTTGATGGGCGCGTAATCGGAAAAATCCAGGCCATACGTGGCGGCGATGATGGCGCTGACCTTGTCTTCCAGCACGGCAAATTCCGGCAGCAACACTTTCAGGGGCTTCACCATGTCGCCCAGGTAGGCTTCGGCTGCGTCGTGCAACAGGGCGGCCAGGCGCAAATGGGGCGGCACCAGTTCGGCAACGATCAGGCTGTGCTGGGCGACCGAGTAGAACACTTGCGTCTGTCCATTGAAGCGGCACTGGTAAGCGAGGCCGTGGGCAATGTCTTCAATGACTACCTTGTCGATATGCGGACGCAAGGGATAAAAACGGTTGCCTGAATAGGTGGAAACGTAGTCGGTGGTAATCATTGCCATGGCATGGTGCTCGGAACGCTCAAGATACTTCATCGTACACCCGATGGCATGGGCTTGCCCCGGCTGCCGTGCGCAAGCGGCGGGCTGTTGAGCCTATGCATCTTGGCAAATCCTTTAATTTATTTCATATCATTCATTGTTCTTTCTCAAATACACTATAGCAATCTTGTTTGTCTGAAACTTCAATTAGGGGCAGGGCAATGACGGCGATACCTTCGGCAAGACCTTCGTATATCTATCAGGGCGGTTCGGTGATGATGCACTCGCCGCTGCAATTGAAACAGTCGGAAATGTACGGCTATTTCGTCAGGGGCGACCTGGCCAAGCTGCAGGCCACCGTGAATACCACCCTGAACCAGGTGGCGGGCAGCAAGATGACCCTGAAAGCCCTGTCGCCGTACGTGATGCTGACGTTTACACGCGTCAACCATGCGGATTCGGCCAACCCCGTCGACCAGGCCAAGGGCTGGATCACGGAAGTCGACATCGTCACCTGGATCATGGTCGGCCAGATGGATGAACACGGCAAGCTCGCGCATATCTACTGGTATCCGTGCCATATTTTTGTGGATGACGCCATGGCCCTGATCAACGGGCGCGAATTGTTCGGCTATCCGAAATACCTGTGCGACTACGAGATTCCCGCTGCCGGCAGCGAGCCGCTGCGCTGTTCCGTGGCTGCCAAGGGTTTCCAGCATTTTTCGCCGGAAACGAAACTGGCCCTGCACCCGTTGCTCGAAGTCAATGCCACCGTGCAGACGGGGCAGCACAAGAGCGTCAACAGTTTCCTTGAACTCATCGAGCAGGCGTTCAAGATTTTCCTTTCCATCCCCGATTTCTTTGACATGGATCAAGCCGGCTGGGCCGACATCCTGTCGCTGCTGCGCAACCCGCGCATCGACCAGATCTTCCTCAAGCAATTCCCCGACAGCGCGGGCGTGAAAGCCGTGTACCAGGCCCTGGTGGCCGCGCCGGCCGAAATCAACCGCCTGCACAGCGCGCGCCTGCTCGGCTATGAATACGAATGCACGGTGCACGCCTTCGACAGCTTCCCGCTGGACCAGACCCTGGGCTTGCAGCTGGGACCGCAGGCGGCGATATTGCCCTTCAATGTGAATTTCGACTTCACGGCCATGCCGGGCGAGGAACTGGTCGACAATTCCCGCATCGCGCCGGAAAAGATCGCCATCCTCGGCGGCGGCGTGGCGGCCATGACCACCGCGTATTATTTGACGAACCAGCCGGGCTGGCAAAACCGGCATGCCATCACCGTCTACCAGCTGGGCTGGCGCCTGGGCGGCAAGGGCGCCAGCGGGCGCAATGCGCAGGCGGGCCAGCGCATCGAGGAGCACGGCCTGCACATCTGGTTCGGCTTCTATGCGAACGCCTTCAGGATGATCAAGGAAGCCTACGCCAGCCTGGAGCGTCCGCCTGGCGCGCCGCTGGCCACCTGGCGCGACGCTTTCAAGCAGCACGATTACGTGGCCCTGTCGGAAGACGTCAAGGGACAATGGCGCAACTGGTCCATCGTCTTTCCCACCTTGCCGGGCGAGCCGGGCGAGGGCGGCGAAGACATCACCCTGTGGCAGATGGCCATCGCCATGGTGGGCTGGATCGAGCAGTGGATCCGCCAGATCCGGCAGGTGGCGGACGCCGACGCGCGCATCGTGCGCGCCAGTGCATCGCAAGGCGAAGGCGTGTGGCCGGGCTGGCTGCGCCGCCTGGCCGACGAAGTGGTGGGGCAGGCCGATGAGCTGGGGCTGGACGTGGGCCTGTCCGTGGGCGCGCTGGCGGCCCTGGTGGCCGATTTGGCACCGGACTCCTCGCGCCACGACCAGGCCCGCCACCAGCTGCTGGCCAGCACCTTGAACGGCATCCGCGCCTGGCTGCGCCTGCGCTACCGCGCCCTGATCGATGGCGATGATGAATTGCGCCGCCTGTTCACCTGCCTGGACCTGGGCATCACGGTCATGAAGGGCATGTTCGAGGATGGCGTGTTCAAGAACGGCTTTGACGTCATCAACGACATCGATTTCCGCGCCTGGCTGCGCAAGCATGGCGGCGACGAGCAGTTCAGCGTCAATTCTGCCCCCGTGCGGGGCTTTTACGACCTGGTGTTCGCCTACGAGGGCGGCGATTTCGCCAAGCCGAACATCGAGGCGGGAACCTTGCTGCGTTCGATGGCGCGCATCGGCCTGGCCTACAAGGGCGGCATCATGTTCAAGATGCAGGCCGGCATGGGCGACACGATTTTTACACCGCTGTACGAGGTGCTGCGCAAGCGCGGCGTGGAATTCAAATTCTTTCAGCGCGTGGAAGAGCTGGTGCCGGGCGCGGGCGACATCGACAGCATCCGCATCACGCAGCAGGTGCAATTGAAGGACCCGGGCGCCGGCTATGCGCCGCTGGTGGACGTGAAGGGCCTGGCGTGCTGGCCCAGTGCGCCCGACTATGCGCAGCTTGATCCGGCGCAAGCGTCGCTGCTGCAAGCGCAGGAAGTCAACCTGGAATCGTACTGGAGCGATTGGCCGCAGCAGTACCAGCAGGCGTTCGGCCGTGCGCTGCCCGCCACGGTATTGAAGAAGGGCGTCGATTTCGACAAGGTGGTGTTCGGCATTTCCATCGGCTCGCTGCCGGCCCTGTGCCCGCAACTGCTGGCGCAAAGCCCGGCCCTGCAGCTGACGGCCGACAAGGTGAAAACGGTGGCCACGCAGGCTTATCAGGTGTGGCTCAACAAGAACCTGGCGCAGATGGGCTGGACCACGCAGCCGAAAGGCCAGCAGCCCGTGCTGTCGGCCTTCACGGAGCCGTATGACACGTGGGCGCCGATGGATCAACTATTGGCGCACGAGGACTGGCCGGCGGGGCTGGAACCGAAAAACGTCTCGTATTTCTGCAGCGCCTTCCCCGTCGACAGCTACCCGCCCGTCACCGACACGGGCTTTCCCGCCCGCTGCGCGGCCAAGGCGAAGCAGGGCGCGCTGCACCAGCTGGAGCGCGAGATCGGCGCGCTGTGGCCCGAGGCGGGCGCGCCCGGCGCGTTCCCGTGGCAATGGCTGGTCGATGCGAAGGCCGGCACGGGACCGGCGCGTTTCGACAGCCAGTACTGGCGCGCCAACGTCGATCCGTCCGAGCGCTACGTGATGTCGGTGGTGGGCAGCACCCAGTACCGGCTGGCGACCGACCAGTCGGGTTTCAGCAACCTGTTCCTCACGGGCGACTGGATCAGGACGGGCTTGAACGCGGGCTGCGTGGAGGCGGCCGTGATGGCCGGCATGCAGACCTCGCGCGCCATGACGGGCTATCCGGCCGTGATCCAGGGCGAGACGGATTTCTAGGCATGCACCGCCTGATGCTGTTGTGCCTTGTCCTGCTCCACCTGCACGCGGGCGCCGCGCCCGCCGCGGCGATTTTCCTGTGGCCGGGCGCGCCGCCCGGCGGCGCGGCGCCCGGCCCGCAGCGCGCCAGCGCCAAGGGTTCCATCACGCAGGTCGATCGGCCTTACCTGCTCGTGCACCGCCCGGCGCAGCCGAACGGCACGGCGATCCTGCTGGTCAGCGGCGGCGGCTATGCGCATATCGAGGCGGGCAAGGAAAGCGGTCCGGCCGCCGCCTGGCTGCAAGCGCAGGGCGTCACGGCGTTTGAACTCGTGTACCGTCTGCCGCAGGAAGGCGGTGGCGTCGGCGCGCCGTTCCAGGATGGCCAGCGGGCCATGCGCCTGATCCGCGCGCGCGCCGCCGAGTGGCGCATCGACCCGGCGCGCATCGGCATGCTGGGTTTTTCCGCCGGCGCGCACCTGGCCGGCATGACGGCCGTCCAGCCGGACGCCGCCCTGTATGCGCCCGCCGATGCGATCGATGGCGTCTCCGCGCGGCCCGATTTCGCCGTGCTGCTGTACCCCGTGCTGACCATGCAGCCGCCGTTCGACACGACGCACGCGAAGAGGCAGCTGCTGGGCGCGCATCCCGCGCAGGCGGCGCGCGACGCGCTGTCGGTGGAACGCCACGTCGATGCGCGCACGCCGCCGATGTTCATCGCGCAGGCGCTGGACGACCCGATTTCACCGCCCGACAACAGCCGCTTGATGGGTGCCGCCCTGGACCGCGCGGGCGTGCCGTTTGAACTGCACCAGTTCCGGCACGGCGGCCATGGCTGGGGCCTGGGCAAGCCGGGCAGCGAGCCGGCCGCATGGCCGCAACTGCTGCTGGCGTGGCTGCAATCGCATGGCTGGATGCCTCAGCCTGCGGGCTGATCTTCCAGGTCGCGCCGCGCCACGTCCAGCGCCGCCTGCAGCTGCGGCAGGAATTGCTCCACGTTATCGAGCTGGCCGTTCGACGCCAGGGTTTCCATCTGGTGGCACAAGCCGTGCAGGGTGGGACGGCTCAGGTAGCCGGCGCTGCCTTTCAAGGCGTGGAAGGCGGCGGCCGCGGCGCTGGCATTGCCATCGCGCACGGCGTGGCAAGCCAGGTCCAGGCGCCGCGGCGCTTCCGTCAAGAACGCTTGCGCGATGCGCTGCAAGTGCTGCGGCGACAAGCCTGTCAGCGGCAGGATGTGCACGGGCGCCGTCATGGGATCGGCCGGCGCCGGCGTTTCCGCCCGCGCGTCGCCGGCGTCGTCCAGGCCGAACTGGCGCGCCATGGCATCGTCGTCGATGGGCGCGGCCTGCGGCAGCGCGTGGCCGCGCGCCAGCAGCAGGTCGATGATGGCGTCGATTTTCTCGAACAGCAGCGCTTCGTCGACGGGCTTGCTGAGGAAATCGTCCATGCCGGCGGCCAGATAGCGTTGCCGGTCATGTTCGCTGGCGTTGGCCGTCAGCGCGAGGATGGGAATGTGCGCGTCGGGAATGGGGAACTGGGCGTTGCCGCCGTCGCGGATCAGGCGCGCGGCCTGTTCGCCATCCATCTCCGGCATGCGGCCATCCATCAGCACGCAGTCGTAGGGGCCGGATCCCAGCGCGCGCAGCGCCTGTTCGCCGTTTTCCACGATGGTCACGTCATGGCCCATGCTTTCGAGCAGGGTGCCGATGATGATCTGGTTGGTGCGCACGTCTTCGGCGCACAGGATGCGCAGGCGGCAGGCATGGCGCGCCTGGCGTGCCGGCCGGCGCGCGTCGGCCGCCGGCGCGCTGCCGTCTTGCAGCGGCAAGGTGAAGTGGAAGCGCGAGCCGATGCCGACCCGGCTTTCCACGCCGATCGTGCCCTGCATCAGTTCGACCAGTTCCTTGCAGATGGCCAGGCCCAGGCCCGTGCCGCCGTAGCGGCGCGTGGTGGAGTGGTCGGCCTGCTCGAATTTCTGGAACAGGCGCGGCAAGGTGTCCGCGTCGATGCCGGGACCCGTGTCGCTGATGATGAATTCGATCTCGCTGCGGCCGTCGCCGCGCGGCGGCGTGCGGGCGCGCCGCACTTCCAGCAGCACTTCGCCATTCGCCGTGAATTTCAGCGCGTTGCCCAGCAGGTTGATGAGGATCTGCCGCAGGCGCGTGGGGTCGGCGCGCACGTAGCGGGGCAGGTCCAGCGCCAGTTCGCGGCGCAGCAGCAGGCTCTTGGCGTCGGCCTGGCCCTGCACGATGCCGGCCGCGTCGCCGATCAGCGCCAGCAGGTCGAAGTCCACCGTTTCCAGGGTCAGCTTGCCCGCGTCGATCTTCGAGAAATCGAGAATATCATTGAGAATGGTCAACAGCGAGACGCCATTGTGCAGGCCGATGCGCAGGTATTCCTGCGTGCGGCCCTTGACGGACTGGTCGCGCAGGGCAAATTTCAGCATGCCGATCACGCCGGCCAGCGGCGTGCGGATGTCGTGGCTCATGGCGGACAGAAAATCGATGCGGTGGCGGCTGACCACTTCCGCGTGCTCCTTGGCCTTCAGCAGGGCGTCGTTGCTGAGGGTGAGCGCCAGGGTGCGTTCCTGCACCCGCTGTTCCAGGTTGTTGCGCAGCAGGCGGATCTGGTCGGCCAGGGCAAAGGCCAGCAGCAAGCCGTCGAAGGTGCCGCCCAGCAGGGTCACCAGCTGGGCGTTGGCCACCATGGCCGGCATCAGGCCCAGGTTGGCCGGCAGGATCAGAAAGCCGGGCAGCATCAGCGCGACGAAGGCCAGCACGAAGAAGCGCGCCGGCTGGTAGCCGCGGCACCAGACGACGATGCCGCAGACCAGCGCCAGCAGCATCCAGATGCTGATGGCGATGGTGGCCAGGGTGTGCGCATACGACAGGGCGACGAAACAGCTGGGCAGCAGCAGCAGGGGCAGCGCCAGATTGACCTTGCTGAGGCGGTACAGCAGGGGCGAGTAGTCGCGCAGGCGCAGGAAATGCATGTAGAACAGGGTGCTGAAGACGGGCAGCAGGAAAAACGGCACGTAATGCAGCTGCAGCTGGTGCCAGTCGAACAGGTCGGCAAAGACGTGGAAAGTCATGGCCCAGGCCAGGCCATAGGTCAGCACGTACAGCGCGTAATACGCCGAAGCCTTTTCCAGGGTGATGGAAAAGATGAAGAAATTGAACAGGCCCAGCGCCAGCAGGGCGCCGATGGACGCCACCATCAGGAAGTTTTCCTTGCCCACCAGCTTGCGGTAATCGTGCTGCGTCTGCACGCCGAACAGGGGCGCGCGCGCGTAGTAGGGGCTGGAAAAGCGGATCAGGATGTCGTACGTGGCGCCCGGCGCCAGCTGCACGTTGCGGCCGTAGTGCAGCAAATATTCGTGCGGGCGCTGGTAGCCCGTCAGCAAGGTCTGCGGCGCCGCGTGCGGCCCCGGGCCATACACGTAGACGTCGACCAGGTCGATCAGGGTGTCGTTCGGGTCGATGACCCAGGCCGTTTCGCTGCTCTCGTTGCGTACCTGCGCATGCAGCCAGTAGGCGCCGCCGAACAGGTCGACCTGGCCGGCCGGGTGCTGGCGCGCCAGCCAGGCGGGCAGGGCGGCGGCATCGGCAGGCGCGGCATCGTTTCCAGCGAGAAATAGTTGCCCGCCGTTGCCCAGGTGAGCGATGCCTTGCTTGCTCAGGGGCATGGGTGCCGCCTGTGCCGCGCCCGCCAGGACCAGCAGGCCGAACAGCAGGCCGAGCAGGAGCGGCCAGCCGCATAGCCAGGCGCAGACGCGGGCGCTGGAAGCGCGGTGGCGGGAGGGGGGCGGGTGGGCTGGCATCGATGGGTTGGGTGATGGTCGCGCGGGAAAGGGCGGCAGCGCCGTTTGCTGTGGAGTACTCATTTTAATCGACTCTCGGTGACGCACGGGCAATTTCATGTCCTGTCCGCATGGCGCCCGCTCCGGTATCATGGCGCTTTTTGCCCGCGAGATCTTCATGCTCAGTCCCGACCAGTTCCTGGCCTTCCTGGCCGCCGCCGTTTTGATCACCGCCAGTCCCGGCCCCGACAACCTGATGGTGCTGGGCGTGGGCATGTCGCGCGGGCGCCGCCAGGGCATGGCGTTCGGCCTGGGCTGCGCCCTCGGCTGCCTCACGCACACCGTGCTGGCGACCATCGGCGTGTCGGCCCTGCTGGCTGCCTCGCCCACGGCCTTTACGGCGCTGAAAGTGGCCGGCGGGCTGTATCTCGTGTGGCTGGGCATCGGCGCCCTGCGCAGCCGTGGCGGCGCCAGAGCCGATGGCGCGGCCGCCTTGCCCGACGAGTCCTTGCTGCGCCTGTTCGGCAAGGGCTTGTTTGCCAACAGTATCAATCCGAAAGTCGTGCTGTTTTTCCTCTCGTTCCTGCCGCAGTTCATCGTCGCGGGCCAGGGCAATGCCAGCTGGCAGACGGCGCAGCTGGGCCTGGTCTTCACGGCGCAGGCGTGCGTGCTGTTCGGCCTGCTCGGCTATTTTTCCGGCGCCGTCGGCCTGTGGCTGAACCGCCGCCCGCGCGCCGGCCTGTGGCTCGACCGCGTGGCCGGCACCATCTTCATCGGCCTGGGCTTGCGCCTGATCCTGGCGCGCTGACGTCCTGCCGGGCGGTGATGCGGAACGCCAGTTCCATCTGGTCCTGCACGGCCATGGCGCCGCCCAGGACGGCGAACGGCACGATGCCGAAGTCGCTCTGCTTCAGCAGCAGGCTGCCGCTGGCCTGCAGGCGGCGCCCGTCGGCCGCTTCCTCGATCCGTACGGGCAGCTGCACCGCGCGCGTCACGCCATGCAGGGTGATGTCCGCATCAAACACCTGCCTGTTGCCCGTGCGGCGCGCCTCGATGCTGACATACGGATAGCGTTCCGCCTCCAGCACGCGCACCAGCATGTTGTGGCGCGTGCCGGCGATGGCGTCGGCCGACGGCGTCGTCGTCAAGCCGGCCTCCCGCCGCAAGCTTTCTTCATCCACACTCATCTCGTCGAGCCGGAAGCGGAACTGCGCGCGTCCCAGCGCGGGCGCCACCACGCCCTGCAGGCTGCGGCTGGCCACCACATGGTCATGCCCCAGCCGCGCCAGCGCGCCGCCACGGCGCACGGTGATGGTCAGCAGGGATTCGTCGGGCGCGATGTGCAGCAGGTGCACGCCCGCCTGTTGCCACGGCGGCGCCTGCATGGCTGGCGCCGCTGCCGGCGCGGCCGGGAGCGAGGCGGCGGGCGGCGGAGCAAACGGGGTGCAGGCCGCGAGCAAGGCGCAGGCGCAGGCCAGCAGCGTGCGGCGGTGGGCGTGTGGCGTCAATGAGGACTCCTCTGGCATAGGGATGGCGGTGGCGCGGGGCGCGATGGGGCGATAGTAAGCGATCCGGGCACCGGCGCGATAGCCAGTTCGCGTGCGGCCCCCTGTTTTGCCAGACCAATTCAGCCTGCCGCGCGCCATGTCCTGCAGGGCGGGACACGTGAATGGCATGAAATTGGTATTCAGGCAGGCGCTGGAAAATCAATATGCTGCGGCGCAGAATCGTATTGCGGGATCGCTGGCGATGAAATGAAAATGCATGCCGAAATAAATGCTGATAATGAGCATTAATAATTTCTTTTAAAAAACAAACTATGTGTTTGATAGTTTCGCATGATTATGTAAATGATAATTTAAAGATTATGTGCAGCTAATCAGTATGCGGTAGAAGATAGAACTCCAGCGGTATTGCCTGATTAATTTGATGAATGTGTTGCTAAATATCAACGAGATAATTTAATTTCTTTGTTGGTAACGAAAAAACCACTGTTGTCGTACTCTTGAACTGTTACTTGTTCATATAATCATGACAAATAAATGTCATTTTTATATTTGTCTGCATCTTGCAGCGGTACATTTCTTAGCGAACAACATGATCAAAACACTACAGGAAACGGCAGGCCGTTCCGGCCGCCATGCAGCTTTTTCGTCCGCCGGACGCTACATGGGGATGCTGGCCGCGATTGTCGGCCGCGCCCGTTTACCTCATCTTTCCAGGTCTCATGTTGCGCCGCTGGCGCTTGCTTTCCTGCTGCTGGGCATTGCCGCGCCCGCCACTGCACAGGTGTTGTGGGAGGATTACCGCGGTATTTCGCGGGTGCCGGCCAATCCGGCGACGCCCAATTACGACAACAGTTTCAACGCCGGAAGTACGGCCCGGCTCGCCAGTTTGGCGGCGCTGGCTGCCAATCCCGCCGCCAACGCGGCGCGCACGGGCACGTCGGGGCAGCTGGACTGGGCCGACGGCACGGCCGCCAATCCCGCGCAGTTATGCAACTTCGATACGCAGCAGACATCGGCTGCCTGCCGGGCGTGGATCATGGGCCGCGTGATGTACACGCTGGTGGTCTTTCCCCAGGCGGGCAATTACAAATTCAGCGTCGCGCACGATGACGATGTGAAGGTGGATTTCTCGACCCAGTATTCGACCAATTACCGCAATACCGTGTACAACGTGGCCGTCGGCAGCGTGGCCGAATATTCGAACAATGAAACGGATTTCCAGAATTTGGCCGGTAATTTCAATAGCGCCACGCCGGGCGGCTGTTATCTGGCCCGCGTGCTGTGGAATAACGTGGGCGGCATCAATTATTTGCACATGCGCTGGACGCGTCCCGATAATGTGACGGAAATTATTCCCGCTGCGCAATTGCGCAACCCCAGCCTGGCCAGTTCCTATGCCGATTGCACCAACAGCAAGACGGACCTGGCCGTCAGCAAGCTGGGGCCAGCGCAGTTTTCCGTGGGCAAGCCCTTGAGCTACACCATGAAGGTCTGGAACCGGGGCCCGGCTCTCAGCGCGGGCGCCACCTTCGGCGACGTGCTGCCGGCCAGCCTGAGCAATGTCAGCTGGACTTGCGCCGCCAGCGGCAGCGCGTCCTGCGGCACGAAAACCTCGGGTGCTGGCAGCAACAGTGTGAGTATTGTCATGGGCAACCTGCCCGTGAATACGGCCGTCAGCGATCCCACCACGGGCTCCTACCTGACAGTGACGGTCACGGCCACGCCGGGCGACGCTGCCAGCATCGTGAATACGGCCACGGTGACCGTCTCGCCCAACGAAACGGATAGCGATCTCAGCAACAACAGCAGCAGCACCACGGCCACGGCCAGGACGAATACCTTGACGGTGCTCAAGACACTGTCGCCCGCCAGCGACAGCGGCCTGTTCATCATGAATGCCAACGGCACGGCTGGAGTGCAGGGCGGCAACGGCGCCACGGCCAGCGCGGTGGCGCGCGTGGGCAACCTCGTGACGTTTGCGGAAAGCGCGGGCACGGGCACCGTCCTGGCGCAGTACCAGAGCAGCTACAGTTGCGTGCGCACGGATACGGCGGCCGTCGTCGCCAGCGGCACGGCCACTTCGGGCAATGTCACCATGCCCGACGCACCTGTCACGTGCACCATCAGCAACCGCCGCCTGCAGGCGGACATGCAGGCAGTCACCACGGTGCCGCCCGGCCCCTACACTGCGGGCAGTGCCATCACCGTCACGGGCGTGTGCACGAATAATGGCCCCGACAACGCGGCCGCGCCCACCTGCGTCATGAGCGGCTTGCCGGCCGGTACCACGCCCAGCTGCAGCGCGCCCGTCTCGCCGTTCATTCCCGGCTCGCGCATCAATTGCAGTGCCACCTTCAACCTGCCCGCCAGCGGCAGCTTGACGGTCACTACCACGGCGGGCAGCACCACCCTGGACCCGGTGCCCGCGAATAACGTCGACAGCGAACCGCTGGGCATCGTCAGCCCCCTCGTGCGCGTGCAGAAAGCCGTCGACAAGGCGGCCGCCACGGTGGGCGACACGGTGCAATGGACCTTGAGCGCCGCGAACACCGGCACGGGCGCCACCACGGCGGCGCTGACCCTGACCGATACCTTGCCGGCCAATCTGGCGGGCATCGTCGTCACGCCGACGGCGCCCGCCACCTGCGCAGCGCTGGCCGGCAATACGCTGACCTGCACGGTGCCGGCCGGCCTGGCGCCGGGCGCCAGCGCCCAGGTGAGCATCAGCGCCAGCCCCACCGCATCGGGCAACTTTGTCAACAGCGTACTGCCGTCGGGCGGCAATGGCGCCAGCTGCGCCACGCCGGCCGCCTGCCAGACCACCACCGTCGTCAGCAAGCCGCTGGTCGACGTGACCACCACCTTGAACGGTTTTCCCGGCACCTCGAACGCGGGCGATGCCATCAGCGGCGTGGTGACCTACGCCAACCTGGGCCCAGGCGCGGCCGAAGGCGTCACGTACAGCCTGCAACTGGCCCCGGGCCTGGCAGGCGTGTCGGTCACGGGCGTGAGCGGCAGCTATGACGCGGGCACGGGCCTGATCACGTTTACGGGCTTGCCCGCGACCCTGGCGTCCGGGCAGAGCTTCAGTTTCAACTTGTCATACACCCAGCCTGGCAGCAATGTTTCTTCGGTGACCAGCGTCATCGCCACCACCTCGACGGAGGTGGCGAACGATCATCCGAACATGGCCATGGTGACGGTGCCGGGGCCGAACGTGCGCGTCACCAAGACGGTCGACAAGGCCGTCGCCAACGTGGGCGAGAGTATCGTCTGGACGATCACGGCCAGCAACACGGGCAATATCGCCAACCAGGGCGTCGTGACCCTGGCCGACTTGCTGCCGCCAAACCTGGTGGTGACGAACGTGGTCGCCGCACCGGGCGTGACGTGCCCGCCGCTGGCCAGCTGGGTGGCGTCGAGCACGCAGACGTGTACCGTTGCCGCCGGCCAGCTGGCGGCCGTGAACGGCAGCCGCACGGTCACCATCACCGCGCACGCGACGGCGGGCGGCAGCCTGTCGAACCGCATCATGCCCGGCGGTCCGGACAATCCGGCCTGCAGCTCGGCCAGCGTGTGCCAGACCACCAGCACCATCACCAGCCCGAAAGTGGCGGTGAAGAAAACCGTCGACCATGCCAGCATCAATATTGGCGCCACCCTGAGCTGGAGCGTGACGGCGACGAACAGCGGCGACGGCGCCACCACGGCGGCCATCACCCTCACCGATACCTTGCCGGCCAATCTGCTGAATCTGAACGTGGTGCTGGTCGGCGGTGCCACGTGCGCCGTACCGGTGGGCAATATCCTCACCTGCACCGTGCCGGCCGGCCTGGCCGCGAACGGCGGCGTGGCCGGTTTTACCGTCACGGCCCAGCCCGCCGCTGCCGGCACCTATGCCAATAGCGTCGTGCCGTCCGGCCCCGACAACCCGGCGTGCGCCACCGCCGGCGATTGCGCCACCACCAGCACGGTGACCAGCCCCAGCGTGGCCGTGACGAAAAGCGTCGACAAGACCACCGTCAACCTGGGCGACACCATCACCTGGACCTTGAAGGCGCGCAACAACGGCAGCGGTCCGACGAATGCCGTCATCACCCTGACGGACAGCCTGCCCGCCAACGTGGGCGCGCTGCAGATATTGCCCGTCGCGCCAGCCTCGTGCGGCGTGCCGGCAGGCACCACCTTGACGTGCAGCGTGCCGGCCGGCCTGGCCGCCAACGCGGAAGCGAGCATCGTCGTGAAAGCCGTCGCCAATGCGCCGGGCACGGTGGCCAACAGCCTGCTGCCGTCCGGCCCCGACAATCCCGTCTGCGCCACGCCGGGCGCGTGCCAGACGACGACCACCGTCACCAGCCCGAACGTGGCGGTGAAGAAAAGCGTCGACAAGGCCACGGTCAACGTGGGCGAGACGATCACCTGGACCTTGAGCGTCAGCAATAGCGGCACGGGCGCCAGCACGGGCAGCGTGACCCTGAGCGATACCTTGCCGGCCGGCTTGACGAATGTCGTGATCAGCCCGCAGTCGCCCGCTACCTGCGCGCCGCTGGCCGGCGCGACCCTGACCTGCAGCGTGCCGGCCGGCCTGGCCGCCGGCGCTTCCGCGCGCGTCTTCGTCAGCGCCACGGCGACCCTGGCCGGCGCCGCCGTCAACAGCGTGGTGCCGGGCGGTCCCGACAATCCCGCCTGCGTGCTGCCCGGCGATTGCGGCACCACCACCACGGTGGTCAAGCTGCTGGTCGACGTCACCACCACCTTGAACAATTTCCCGCCGAATACCCTGGCCGGCGACAGCATTTCCGGCATCGTCACGTATGCCAATGTCGGGCCCGGTCCCGCCGAAGGCGTGACCTACACCCTGCAACTGACGCCGGGCCTGGCGAACGTCACCTTGACGGGCGCCGTCGGCAGCTACAATCCGGCCACGGGCCTGGTGACGCTGTCCGGCTTGCCCGTGACCCTGGCGAATGGCCAGAGCACGAGTTTCAATATCGGCTACACGCAGCCGGCCGACAACCTGTCGATGGTGACGTCGACGATCGCCACCACCTCGGTGGAAGTGGCGAACGACTTGCCGAACACGGCCATGGCGACGGTGCCCGGTCCCATCATCCGCGTGACGAAACTGGCCGACAAGACGACGGCCAACGTGGGCGAGACGGTGACGTGGACCATCACGGCAACCAACACGGGCAGCCTGGGCAACCTGGGCGTGGTGACCCTGACGGATATCCTGCCCGCCAACGTGACGGTACTGTCCGTGACGCCGGGCGCGGGCGTGACCTGTCCGCCGCTGGCCAGCTGGCTGGCCAACAGCGCCCAAGCGTGCACCATTGCCCCTGGCCAATTGGCCGCCGTGAATGGCAGCCGCAGCATCACCATCAGCGCCGCGGGCACGGCAGGCGGCAGCCTGGGCAATAAAGTGCTGCCGGGCGGCCCCGATCATCCCGCCTGCGCGCAGGCCGCTTCGTGCCAGACCACCACCACCATCCTCAGCCCGCAAGTGGCCGTGCGCAAGACGGTCGACAAGAGCAGCATCAATGTCGGCGATGCGCTGACCTGGACCATTGCCGTGGCCAATACGGGCACGGGGGCGACGCGCGGCGTCATCACCCTGACCGATACCTTGCCGGCCAACCTGACCGTATGGCAGGTGCTGCCGTCGGCGCCCGCCACCTGCGCCGTGCCGAATGGCAACCAGCTCGTCTGCGCGATTCCCGCCGGCATGGCGGCAGGTTCCACCTTGAATATCATCGTCAAGGGCGTGGCCAACGCGGCCGGCGCCTTCGTCAACACGGTGGTGCCGAGCGGTCCGGACAACCCGGCTTGCCTGCAGGCCGGCGATTGCAGCACCACCAGCACGGCCGTCAAGCTGCTGGTCGACGTGACCACCACGCTGAACGGTTTCCCCGGCAGCACGCATGCGGGCGACAATATCAGCGGCACGGTGACCTTCAGCAATATCGGCCCCGGCGCGGCCGAAGGCGTGACCTACAGTTTGCAACTGGCGCCCGGCCTGGCCGGCGTCACCTTCAATGGCGTAACGGGCAGCTACAATGCGGGCACCGGACTGGCGACATTCACCGGCGTGCCCGCCACCCTGGCGCCGGGGCAGGGCTTCAGCTTCCAGCTCGGCTATATCCAGCCGGCCAGCAATCTGTCGACCGTGGTCAGCCGCATCGCCACCACCTCGACGGAAGTGGCGAACGACCAGCCGAACGTGGCGACCGTCACCATGCCCGGCTCCATCATCCGCGTCAGCAAGACGGCCAACAAGGCCGTGGCGAACGTGGGCGAGGAAATCATCTGGACCATTACGGCCAGCAACACGGGCAGCCTGGCCAACCAGGGCGCCGTGGTGCTGACGGACTTGCTGCCGCCAAATATCGTCATCACGGCCGTGACGCCCGACAGCGGCGTGACGTGCCCGCCGCTGGCCAGCTGGGTCGCCAACAGCAGCCAGAGCTGCAGCGTGGCCATCGGCCAGCTGGCGGCGGGCAATGGCCAGCGCCAGATCGTGCTGACCGGCAAGGCCAGCGCGGGCGGCACCCTGGCCAACCAGCTCATGCCGAGCGGGCCGGACAATCCCGCCTGTTTCCAGGCCAGCACTTGCCAGACCACGACGACCATCACCAGCCCGGCCCTGGCGCTGAAGAAGACCGTCGACAAGACGGCGCTGAATATCGGCGATAGCCTGAGCTGGACCATCACCCTGGCCAACACGGGCACGGGCGCCAGCACGGCCGTTGCCACCATCACCGACACCTTGCCGGCTGGCCTGGCGAATATCGTCGTCACGCCCGCCGCGCCCGTCACTTGCGCGCCGCTGGCCGGCAATGTCCTGACATGCAGCGTGCCGGCCGGCCTGGCCGCAGGCAGCGCCGCCACGGTGCAGGTGACGGCGCGCGCCGTCGCCGCAGGCAGTCTGGCCAACAGCGTCAGCGTCAGCGGTCCGGATACCCCCGTTTGCCTGCAGGCGGGCGATTGCGGCACCACCAGCACGGTCAGTTCGCCCCTGCTGACGGCCAGTAAAACCGTCGACAAGACGGCGGCCAACGTGGGCGACACCCTGACATGGAGCTTGACCTTGCGCAATACCGGCACGGGACCCAGCACGGCCATCGCCACCCTCGGCGATACCTTGCCTGCGGGACTGGCGAACGTGCTGGTCACGCCGGTGGCGCCCGCCACCTGCGCGGTACCGGTGGGCAATGTCGTCACCTGCAGCGTACCGGCAGGCCTGGCGGCAGGCAGCGCCGCCAGCGTCAAACTGAGCGCCACGGCCACCCTGTCGGGCAGCCTCGTCAACGCGCTGGTCCCCGGCGGGCCGGACAATCCCGCCTGCGCCGTGCCCGGCGATTGCCAGACCACCACGGTGGTGTCGAAATTGCTGGTCGACGTGACCACCACCTTGAACGGTTTCCCCGCCAGCAGCAATGCGGGCGACGCCATCCGTGGCGTGGTGACGTTTGCCAACTCGGGTCCGGGCGTGGCCGAGAACGTCAGCTACAGCCTGCAGCTGGAAGGGGGCCTGGCCGGCGTGTCGCTGAGCCCCGTCAGCGGCGCGCCAGGCATCAGCGGCGCCTACAACAGCGCCACGGGCCAGTTCGTGCTGAGCGGCTTGCCGGCCACCCTGATCAGCGGGCAAAGCGCCAGCTTCAACCTGTTCTACACGCAGCCGGCCAGCAACAGTTCGCGCATCGTCAGCATGGTGGGCACCAGTTCCACGGAAATCGCCAATGACTTGCCGAACACGGCGACGACGAATTTGCCGGGTCCCGTGATCCGCGCCGGCAAGACGGTCGACAAGAGCAATGCGGCCGTGGGCGATATCCTGACCTGGACCATCACGGCGGTAAATACGGGCAACTTGCCGAATCAACATCCTGTCGTCATCTCCGACGTGTTGCCCGCCAATATAGTCATTCTCGGCGTGACGCCCGATGCGGGCGTGACCTGTCCGCCGGCCGCCAACTGGACTGCCGGCAGCGTGCAGGCGTGCACGATTGCGGCAGGTCAATTGGCCGCCGGCAATGGCAGCCGCAAGATCGTCGTCACGGGCCGGGGTGCGTTGGGCGGCAACCTGTCCAATCGTGTCGTACCCGGCGGCGCCGACAATCCCGCCTGCGACACGGCCGGCGCCTGCCAGGCCACCACCACCCTGGTGGCGCCGCAGGTGACGGTACGCAAGAGTGTCGACAAGAGCAACGTCAGCGTGGGCGACTTGCTGACCTGGAGCATTACCGCCAGCAATGGCGGCACGGGCGCCACCAAGTCCGCCATCGTATTGACGGACAACCTGCCTGCGGGCGTGAGCGGCGTGCAAGTGCTGTCGACACAATTGGCCACCTGCGCGCCCGTGGCCGGCAATATCGTCACGTGCAGCGTGACGGCCGGCCTGGCGCCGGGCGGGCAGGCGCAAGTCGTGCTGCGCGCCACGGCAGCTGCCGCCGGCGTGCTGCAAAACACGGTGCTGCCAGCCGGTCCCGACAATCCTGTATGCGTCCAGGCGGCCGATTGCAGCACCAGCACCACGGCCATCAAGCTGCTGGTCGACGTGACCACCACCTTGAACGGTTTCCCCGGCACCACCAATGCGGGCGACCAGATCAACGGTATCGTGAGCTTCAGCAATGCGGGCCCGGGCACCGCCGAAAACGTGAGCTACAGCCTGAAACTGGCGCAGGGCCTGATGGGCGTGACCTTGAGCGGCGCCGTGGGCAACTATGACGCCGTCAGCGGCATGCTGACGGTGCAGGGTTTGCCGTCCAGCCTGGCGCCAAACGAGGTGCACAGCTTTGGCTTGTCATATATCCAGCCGGCCAGCAATGTGTCGACCATCGTCAGCATCATCGCCACCAGTTCCACGGAAGTGGCGAATGACTTGCCGAATACGGCAACGGTGACCATGCCGGGTCCCGTGATCCGCGTCAGCAAGAGCACCAGCACGGTCAACGCCAACGTGGGCGACAGCATCGTCTGGACCATCACGGCCGTCAACAGCGGCGGCGTGGCCAACGCGGGCATCGTGACCCTGGCCGATATCCTGCCGGGTAACCTGACGGTACTGGCGGTCAATGCCGACGCGGGCGTGACCTGTCCGCCGCTGGCCAGCTGGGTGGCGAACAGCGTGCAAAGCTGCCGTATTGCGGCAGGTCAATTGGCTGCCGGGAATGGCACGCGCAGCGTGCGCGTCACCGCCACCGGTACCCTGGAAGGCAATCTGTCGAACCGGGTCATGCCGAGCGGTCCCGACAATCCGGCCTGCGCGCAGGCCAGCAGCTGCGAATCGGGCGTGGTGCTGACGGGGCCGAAAGTGGCTGTGAAGAAAATCGCCAACCGCGCCAGCGCCAACGTGGGCGACACCGTGGCGTGGACCATCACGGCCAGCAATACGGGCAGCGGTCCCACGCGCGCCGCCATGACCCTGGTCGACACCTTGCCGGCCGGCCTGACGAATGTGGTGGTGACGCCGCTGCGCGCCACCTGCGCGCCCGTGGCCGGCAATGTGCTCACCTGCAGCGTGCCTGCCGGACTGATCGGCAATGGCGGTGAAGCCAGCGTGGAAGTGTCGGCCACCGTCACCCAGGCAGGCAGCGCGCGCAACAGCGTCGTGCCATCGGGTCCCGATGCGCCGCTGTGCCTGGCGCCAGCCGATTGCCAGACCACCACCAACGTCACCAGCCCCAGCGTGATGGTCAAAAAGGTGGCGGACAAGGCCAATGCCAGCATCGGCGACACCGTCAGCTGGACCATCACGGCCACCAACAGCGGCAGCGGCGCCACCACGGCGGCCATCGTCCTGACGGATGACCTGGCCGCCAGCCTGACGGACATCGCCGTCACGCCGGCGGCCCCCACCGTGTGCGCACCGCTGGCGGCCAATAAACTGGTGTGCACGGTGCCGGCCGGCCTGGCGCCCAATGCCGTGGCCGCCGTCACCGTCAGCGCCAAGGTGGCCGCCAGCGGAACCTTGAGCAATATCATCGTGCCGACCGGTCCCGACTTGCCGCGTTGTGCGCAAGCCTCCGATTGCACGGCCGTCACGGAAGTGGCGAATCCGGCCATCGGCGCCGCGCTGGGCGTGGGCAAGGTGACGCAGCTGTCTGCCAGGGTGTTCACCGTGCCATATACGGTGGTGATCAGGAATGTGGGCAAGGGCACGGCATCGAACGTGCAGGCGCTCGACAGCCTGCGCGCCGCCTTCCCCGAGCCGGTGACGTGCCGCATCGTCACGCCGCCGGCCGCGCCAGCCATAGCCGGCAGCAAGCAGCTGGCCGTCAACCCGGGCTTCACGGGCGGTTGCGGCGGCAGCGACCTGCGTTTGCTCAACGGTGATGCGGCCCTGGCCGAAGGCGAACTGAGCGTCATTACGTTCACTGTGGAAATCACCGTGCAAGACAGCAGCGCGCCGCAGTACAACAACAGCGTGTTTGCCAGCGTGCTGGGCGGCAACATCGCCAATGCGGGCGGCAGCATCAGCGTGCCGCCGGCACCAAGCGCCGGCGCCATTGCCGCCAACCCGGGCTACACGCCGCCGGCGGGCAGCCTGGTGTTTGACGCGTCGAATAATGGCGGCGCATATGCGGGCGCCGTGGCGACGGCGGCCGAGGTGGCCGCGCTGGCGGAAAAGGCCGACCCTAACCACAACGGCAACGCGTCGGAGACCGTGGGCGGCGTGCCGTTCACGGGCGAAGACACACCCACGCCCGTGGTCTTGCTGCGCCAGGTGGTCGATGTCATCAAGGCTGTTTCGGCCCAGCAGCAGGTCGATGCCAGCAAGTTCGAGATCAGCTACACGGTGCAGGCGGCCAACCGCTATCCCGCCGGTTATCCGACCTCGACCATGGTGCAGGTGGCGGAAAACCTGAAGGCCGTCTTCCCGACGGCCGCCAGCGTCACCTTCAAGCCGGGCAGCCTGGCCGTCACGGCGCGGCCTGCCGGCGCCACGGCCTGCATCGCGAATGCCGATTTCAACGGCGTCACGGTGTTTGGCTTGCTGAACGGCAAGGGTGACTTGCAGCCGCAGGAAAGCTGCAACATCGTCTTCACGGTGCTGGTCGACTTCGGCAGCGTGGCGGCGATTCCCACCGTGCCGCAACTGAACCAGGTCTACGCCAGCACCATGCTGGGCACGGACGGGGGCGGAATGAACGTCGGCCACAGCTACAGCGGCACGGGCACGTCGACGACGCCGGTGGCGCCCGCCAGCGTGCTGGCCCTGGCCAGCTCGGCCGATACCTTGCTGCTGCCGGCCACGCCGGGCGCCACGCCGCCCAGCTTTACGCCCGTCGTGTTCAACACGACGGACAAGCCGATGTTGTTGATCAGCAAGAGTGTCAACAAGGCCCAGGCCGAGATCGGCGACAGCCTGCAGTACACGATCGAGGTGAAGAACACGGGCGTGGCGACGGCATTCGGCGTCAGCGTGCTCGATAAACTGCCGGCCGGTTTCCGCTACATCGACGGCACCACCACGCGCAACAACGTGGTGCAGCCCGATCCGTCCGGCAAGCCGGGGCCGCAGCTGAGCTTCAAGCTGGAATCGCTGGCGCCAAACGCCAGCGCCAGCTTCCGCTACCGCCTGCGCGTGGGCGTCGGTTCGCTGCAGGGCGACGGCGTCAACCGCGCCCAGGCAACGACTACCAACGGCCCGCCTTCGAACGAGGCGCGCGCCAAGGTGAAAGTGACGGGCGGCGTGTTCACCACGGATGCCTGCATCGCCGGCAAGGTCTTCGTCGACTGCAACAACAACCACGTGCAGGATGACGAGGAACTGGGTATCCCGGGCGTGCGCCTGTACATGGAGGATGGCACGAACTTCACCACCGACGTGGAAGGCAAGTACAGCTATTGCGGCATCACGCCGAACAGCCATGTGATCAAGGTCGATGGCGCAACCTTGCCGCGCGCCAGCCGCATGATGGAAGCGTCGAACCGCAACCTGGGCGATCCGCACAGCCTGTTCCTCGATACCAAGAACGGCGAACTGCTGCGCGCCGACTTCATCGAGGGTTCGTGCTCGAATCCCGTCCTCGAGCAAGTCAAGGCGCGCCGTGCCCAGGGCGAAGTGCGCAGCGTGGAAACGGAGGGCAGGGGTGCGGGACTGAGTTTCAGCAGCCAGCCGGCCGCCGCACCGGCCCAGGCGACGGACAGCGCCAACCAGCCTGTCGTCGCACCCCGCGTGGTTACGCCAGCCGCAGGAGGCAGCCATGCGCAATAAGCCTCCTTTCAATCACTTGCCGCCAGCCATTGCAGCCAAAGAGAAACAGGTCATGAAGAAACATCTCCCCGCGCCGCGGCGCATGGCCGCCGCGCTGGCGCTGCTGGCATTCCCGGCGGCCGGCCTGGCGCAACTGCCCTTGCCGGACCGTGCGGCAGGTTCCGCCGTGGCGGCGCCATCGTTCTTTGCTGGCAAGGTGGGCGCCGCCGACTACGCCATCAACCGGGGCGTGGCGCGCATCGTCGTCGCAACGGACCGCAGCGACGCGCCGGCCGATGGCCAGAGCCCCGTCAAGGTGACGGTGACATTGTTTGACGAGCACGGCAAGCCGCTGACGGGCACGGCCCTGCTCACCATCGAGGCCAGCGGCGGGCGCATCCTGCTGCCCGGCGCCCGCACCGATGAACTGGGCCCGGAGCGGCGCGACGTCGACAAGGTCACGCCCGGCACGCAGCTGACGGTGGAAAACGGCGAGGCGAGCTTCAGCCTGCTGGCCCCGGCCACGCCGCAGGACGTGCTGCTGCGCGTGTCGGCCGGTGCCGTGGCCGCGCAGGGCACGATCAGTTTCCTGCCGGAACTGCGCGACATGCTGGCCGTGGGCTTGATCGACGGCATCATCAGCAAGCGCAGCCTGTCGAGCAGCGACATTGCGCCGTCGCGCTTCAATGACGGCTTCGAACGCGATATCCAGCGCTGGAGCCGGGCCTTCAACAACGGCAAGGCCAACGTGGCGGGCCGCGCGGCCATGTTCCTGAAAGGCACGATCCGTGGCGACGCCTTGCTGACGGCCGCCTACGATTCGGACAAGGATACGCGCGCGCGTCTCTTGCGCGACGTCAATCCGGAAGAGTTCTATCCCGTGTACGGTGACAGTTCCGTGCGCAATTTCGATGCCCGCTCCAGCGACCGCCTGTACGTGCGCATCGACCAGCAGAAAAGCTATGTGCTGTACGGTGACTTTGCCACCGGCGACGGCTTCAGCCAGATGACGGGCGGCGGCGCCGTGGCCAATTTGCAGCAGCGAAAATTGGGCCAGTACAACCGCACAGCGACGGGTGGGCGCGGCCATTACGAAAAAGACGGCATCGTCGCCAATGCCTTCGCCATCAACGACAGCCTGAAGCAGGTCGTCGAGGAATACCGGGCGAATGGCACTTCGGGACCGTTTGCCGTGCGCAACAACAACGCCATCGAAAACTCGGAAAAGATCGAGATCGTGGTGCGCGACAAGAACCAGAACGGCAATATCGTACAAGTGACGCAGCTGCGCCGTTTCGAGGATTACAGTTTCGAGCCGTTCAGCGGGCGCATCCTGTTCAAGCAGGCGATTCCCGCGCTGACGCCGAATGGCGACCCGCAATCGATCCGCATCAGCTACGAGGTGGACCAGGGCGGCGAGAAATTCTGGACCGTGGGCGTGGATGGGCAAGTGCAGCTGGGCAAGATGGTCTCGCTCGGCGGCTCGGCCGTGGAAGACCGGAATCCCTTGTCGCCGTACAAATTGCACAGCGTCAACGCTGGCTTGCGCCTGGGCGAGCACAGCTTGCTCGTGTTCGAGGTGGCGCGCACCACGTCCACCAGCTACAGCGCGGGCGGCAATATCTACACGACGCCGTCCGGCCAGGCGGGCGAGCTGCGCGATGAAGTGAGCGGCAACGCGGCGCGGGTCGAGCTGCAGCACAAGGATGACAGGCTCGACGCGAAAGCCTTTTGGAGCCGCTCGGACCAGGATTTCAACAACACGGCGGCCGGCATCACGGGCGGGCGCGGTGAAGCGGGACTGAAGGCGGGCTACAAGCTCAGTCCCGCCATCACCGTGTATGGCGAAGCCATCCGCAGCGACGAGCGCAGCACGGATGCGCGGCGCGAAGCGGCCCGGCTTGGCGTGGCGTGGAACGCCAGCGAACGCTGGCTGCTTGACGTGTCCGTGCAGCACATGAAGGAGAGCGGCGGCATGCCGTCGACGGCCGGCATCGCGCCGAATACCTCGCCGCTGGGCACGGGCCTCAATCCCACGGGCGGCTTCTTCGGCAACGGCACGGCGAACACGGCCATCGACCCCGTCACGGGCGGCAGCATCACCACGTTTGCGCCCGTCAATCCGGGCGCGGGCGCGGGCACGACGGTGCCGCTGGACGCCACCACCGTCCGGCTGGGCGTGCAATACAAGGCCACGGACCGCTGGACCCTGAATGGCGACGTGGAAAAAAGCATCGCCGACGCGGACCAGCACCGCTACGGCCTGGGTGCGCAATACCAGCTGGCCGAACGCAGCCGGCTGTATGCGCGCTATGAAAACCAATCGGGGCTGGCATCCGCATATTCGCTCAATCCGGCCGACCGCAGCACCAGCTTTGTCGCGGGCGCGGATACGGGCTACATGCCGGGCGGCACCGTGTTTGGCGAGTACCGCATGCGCGACGCCATGGATTACAGCCTGAGCAACCAGCGCGACTTGCAGCTGGCGTCCGGCTTGCGCAACACGTGGAACCTGGGCGAGGGGCTGGCGGCGAACACGAATGTCGAGTACCTGAAAGTCATGAACGGCCAGCAACAGCAAGCCGTGGCCGTGGCGGCAGGCTTCGACTACTCGGTCAATCCGCTGTGGCGCGGCTCCGTCAAGCTCGAGTACCGGCGCCTGTTCGACAGCAAAATCGCGCCGGGCGACCAGCGCCAGGATCAATGGCTCAATACCATCGCCTGGGCGCGCAAGCTGAGCCGCGACTGGACTTTGCTCGCGCGCAATTATTTGCTGTACACGCGCAACCACGACGACGCCAGCGGCGCGCCTGTCGGCAACGTGCTGCAGGACCGGGCACAGCTGGGCTTTGCCTGGCGCCCCGTGGACGACAACCGGTTCAACGGCCTGGCCCGCTACGAGTACAAGACGGTGCGCGACCAGTCGCAGATCGATGGCGACAATTACCGCGAGCACATCGTTTCCACGCACCTCGACTACCACCCCAGCCGTCCCTGGTGGTTCACGGGCCGGGTCGCCGCCAAGCACAACAACGACAAGAACCTGCCTGCGGGGCAAGAGAAATACACGGCGTGGCTGTTTTCCGGGCGCACCGTGTATGACATCAGCAAGAACTGGGACATCGGCGTGCTGGCGGCCGTGATGGGCAGCCCGCAAGGGGGCAGCCGCCAGTGGGCGAATGGCGTCGAAGTGGGCTATCTGCTGGCGCAAAACCTGTGGCTGTCGGCCGGCCACAACTGGTCGGGCTTTTCCGACCGCGACCTGACGGGCGCCGACTACACGGCGCGCGGCCCGTATCTGCGCCTGCGCTTCAAGTTCGATGAAAACTTGTTCAAAGGCAAAGACGCCACCATCAACCGTACCCTGGCCCGGCCATGAAAACTACCATGACACCCACAATGACAACGATGATGAAACCGATGATGACACTCCTGCCGCTGGCCAGCCTGCTGGCCATGGGCCTGGCCCAGGCGGCCACGCCGACCCTGCCAACGGCGCCGCTGGCCATGCCCCAGCTGCGCATCAGCGACCAGGCCGTTTCCGCCGACCAGCAAGCCTACCGCCTGCTGCAGGAACGCATCAAGAAGCTCAACGACGGCGGCGTGCGCGTGGGCGATTACTATTTGTCCAAGGCGCAATGCTGGCTCGACGTGTCCTTCCACGAGTACACGCGCAACGACCGCTCGGCCTTTCCCCTGCAAGCCTTGCAGGAATCGGCGAAGATCGTTGCCGCGCTGGAAGACGGCAGCACGCCCAATCCCGGCGACGCCACGCCGCTGGTGAACGACGCCACGCGCCTGCGCGACGATCTATGGGCCAGCTTTGGCAAACTGCGCGCATCGCCCGGTTTCGCCTGCGCGGCGCAAAAGGTGGCGTGCGGCGAAGTGGAACTGGTGCATGCGGGCAACGAATACAAGCAGCTGGGCTGGCGTCACGCGAACCCGTACGTGCAGCTGGCCGAGGATGCGCAGGCGGCGGCCCAGTCCGCTGCAGCATCTTGTCCGGCCGACCAGCCGAAGCGGGAACCGCCGCCGGACATTCCGCCGCCGCGCATCGAGCACGAACGCATCACGCTCGACATGGACGCCTTGTTCCGCTTCGACAAGGCCGGTCCGGCCGACGTGCTGCCGCAGGGCCTCGACAGGATCCGCGAACTGGCGGCGCGCCTGAAGCAGGGCTATGTGCAGATCGATACGCTGTCCGTGACGGGCCACACGGACCGGCTTGGCAGTGACAGCTACAACCAGGCCCTGTCCGAGAAGCGCGCGCTGACGGTGAAACAGTTGTTGCGCGAGCAAGGCATCGCCAACGTCATCAACGCGTATGGCAAGGGCAAGGCCGAGCCCGTCGCCGCCTGCGACAAGGTGGCGCCGCGCGCGGCCCTGATTGCCTGTTTGCAGCCGAACCGCCGCGTGGAGATCGAGTTGACGGGCATCAAGCGCGTGGGCAAGGATTAGAGCGATTCTATCTGTCCGTCGACAAACAGCAGGATGGCGCCAGCCACGGCCTGCGGCGCCTCGCGCTGCGGGAAGTGGCCGATGCCTTCGAGCAGCACGCGCTGGTAGGCGCCGCTGAAATGGCGTTCGCGCCCGGCCGAGCTGTCCGGGTGGTTGCAGGTGTCGGCCGCGCCGTGCAGCACCAGGGTGGGAAGGTGCAGCACGGGCGCCGGATGCAGCAGCGCTTCGTCGGTCGCGTACGCGGGGTCGCCCTCGGCAAACGCCCAGCGGTGACGGTAGGAATGCAGCACCACTTCGGCCCAGTCGGGACCGTCGAAAGCGCGGCTGGCCTGCGCGAAATCGGCTTCGCCATACCAGCCGGCGGGCGACCAGCTGTCCCACATCATGCGGGCAAACGCGTGCCGGTCATGCTCGACGGCATGCTGGCCCCGCGGCGTGGCCATGAACCAGTGGTACCAGTAGTTGCGCGCCTGCTGGTAAGACAGTTCCTGCCGCGGGTCATTCGTGCCATAGCCGACCGACAGCATGACGAGGCCGGACGCCGCATCGTGGCGCAAGCCGCAGGCATTGGCGACGGCGCGCGCGCCCCAGTCGTGGCCGACCAGCAAGGGCCGGTCCAGTTGCATCGCATCGATAAAGTCGAGCAAGTCGCGTCCCAGCGCGGCCAGCTGGCCGCTGCGCGGCGTGTCCGCATGGCGAAAGCGCGTGGGCGCGAAGCCGCGCAGGGCAGGCGCCAGCACGCGGTAGCCAGCGGCGGCCAGCGCTGCCGCCGTGCCGGCCCAGCTTTCCGGGCTGTCGGGCCAGCCGTGCACCAGCACGGCGCAGCGGCTGCCGGCGGCGTTCCATTCCAGGTAGGCCACGTCCAGCAGCGGGGTGGCGATGTAGTGATAGTCTTGCATGGCATTCCTGACGAAGGTGAGGGGAGAACGTCATGGTAGCGCCGGCAATGCATTTGATTCGTGAGGAATTCATCGATATTATGAGCATATCTTGATGAATTGGAGCGTACCATGCACGCCTTGCCGGCAATGACCCTGGACATCGTCCTCCTGCGCAGCCTGCTGGAAGTGGTCGATACGGGCGGCTTCGCGCTGGCCGCGCAAAACCTGGCGCTGACGCCGTCGGCTGTCAGCGGGCATATCAAGCGCCTGGAACACAGCGCCGGCAAACAGTTGCTGGCGCGCACGACGCGCAGCCTGGAGCTGACGGCGGCCGGCGAACTGCTGTACATGTATGCGCGCAATATCGTCGACCTGGAACGCGAGGCGCGGGCCAGGCTCAGCGGTGCATCGGTGCAGGGGCGGCTGGTCCTCGGCGCGTCGGAAGACTTCGCGGGCACGTGGCTGCCGCAAGTGCTGCAGACGTTCCAGCGCTGGCATCCGCAAGCGTCGATCGAATTGAAGGTGGGCATCACGGCCGACCTGCTGCGGCGCCAGGCGCACGAACAGATCGATGTCATTTTCGGCAAGCAATGCAGCCGCACGGAAGGGGCCGGCGAATTGCTGTGGGCTGAGCCGCTGGTCTGGGCGTATGCGGCCGGCCGTCTGCCCGATGCGCAACTGCCCGTGCCGCTGGCGCTGTTTCCCGCGCCGTGCGTGTACCGCGAAGCGGCGCTGGCCGCCTTGGCGCAGGCGGGCCGCGCCTGGCGGCTGGCGTTTGACAGCGGCAGCATGGCCGGCTGCGTGGCGGCGGCGCTGGCCGGCTTTGCCGTGACGCCCGTGGCGCGCAGCCAGCTGCGCGACGGCTTGCGTATCCTGGGAGCGGAAGAGGGCTTGCCGCCATTACCCGATGCCCGTTTTTACGCCTTTCCACGCAACAATACGCCGGCCGTGCTGGCGCTGGTGGACGCCGTGCGCGGCGCGGGACAGCGGCAGCAGTTTCGCGCGTGATGCCGTCGGCGCTGGAAAATGCCGATGAAAGCGTGAAAGTTTAGCCTGCGTCATAAGGCGGTCATATGCCGCTGTTATGATGCTTTCGTTGGCACACAGCATGCATTGCGCAGATCACTACGCTCCGGGAGCGATAGGATGCAGGCATGACTCAACAGCTTAGCCGGTGAGCTCAACCATCGGCACCAGACATGTAAAACTTGTTTTATTGCAATATCCGCAGGGCGGGGCAGGGGAAATGCAGGAATCGGCCGGGGATTTAATGAAGTCCTAAGCCTGTCTCAGTGCAGGGCTGGCATAGTGGATACATGGCGCACGGAAACCCCGGGCGCAAGGTTGCCGGACACCTCAATGACCGGCACGATTTCCACTTTTTCATGTGTTTTCCGTTTTATCCCTGCGCTCTGAAACAGCGTTTCAACCGGCTACCGCACTTTGCGAAGCCGGTTTTTTTTGCCTGCGTTTTCATCAGCTCCCGGCGCCGCGGCGCCGGGAAAGCCAATCAGCCCGCCTGTTTCGCCAGCCATGCATCGACGGCCGGCAGCCGCTCGGCGCGCAGCTTGATGCGGTACTTGATGCCGGCCACGGAGCTGTCGGCGTCGCCGCGCGCGCCGGCCGGCAGGTGCGCCTGCGCGTACGCTTCCAGCTTGGCGATCATGTCCGGCTGCGCCGACGCGGCCGCCAGGCGCGGGAAGTAACGGCTGCGCGAGCTGGCGTCGATGCGCGCATTGACTTGCTCCAGGTGCGCCAGCGCGAAGTCGAAGGCCAGTTCCGGATGCGTGCGCGATACGCGCGAGATCATGGCCGGGCTGTTCGTCACGCCCGGTTCATCCGTCAGCGCCAGCGCCAGCGCGCGCTGCGCCAGCGCGGGATCGTCGCTCGAGGCCAGCAGGTCGTACAGCTGGTTCTTCACCAGCGGCGTCTTTTCCTGCTGCGCCCTGGCGTGCAGCTGCTCCCACGTGGCGGCGTCCGCATGCTGCGCCACCACGCCCAGGATGGTGCGGCGCAGCGGCGCGGGCATGGCGGCGGGGTCTTGCTCGCTGGCCGCATGGCGGCGGCGCGCCTCGGCCAGCACGCCCGGCTCGCCCATGTCGCCGAGGATGGCGATCAGCTGGCCGCGCAGGGTCGCCACGCTCGAGGCTTCGCCCGCGCGCGCTTCCCAGCCCGTCTGCGCCATCATCGGCGCCAGGCGCGCCATGGCAAAGCGGCCGAAGGCCTGCTGGCGCGCGGGGGCGCCGGCGTACTGCTCATACAGGCCGTTCAGCGAGGCGGCCACCTTGCCCAGCACCTGCGGATCGGCCGACAGGGGCGTCGCTTTCACCAGTTCCAGGAAATCGCCCAGGTTTTGCGCGCCCGCCAGGCCCAGCGACTGGCTGTCCGCCAGCAAGCCCAATTGGTCGATCGGCGCCAGGCGCGCGAAGCTGCGCGCCAGCGCGCGCGTGTTGGAAGGCGCGTACACGGTGCGGTAGTAGCCGCTCTGGCCCGCGTTCACCAGCAGGGCGCCGCAGCCGGGCACGTTCAGGGTCGCCTTGCCATTCCTGACCAGCACCGTGGCCAGCTTGCCGTTGCCGACCGTCGAGGCGATCACGGGCACTTTCCACGACAGCGGTTTCTTGTTCGGCTGGTCCTTGGAAAATTCCGTCTGCGTCAGGCGCACGCGCGTATTGCCGCTCCTGCACACGGCCTCGCCCACGGTGATCATCGGCACGCCCGGCTGCAAGGTGAAATCATGGGCGATGGCGCTGACAGGCTTGCCGGCGGCCGCATCGACTTCGCGCCACAGGTCGTCCGACACCGTATTGCCATACGCATGCTTGCGCATGTAGCTGCGCACGGCCGTGCGCCAGGTGTCGGCGCCCACGTACGCTTCGAGCATGCGGATCACCGCTTCGCCCTTTTGATAGGTGATGCCGTCGAAAGCCTGGCTGGCCTGCTCCACGGTGGCGATGCGCTGCACCACCGGGTGCGTGGTGCGCAGCGCGTCCTGGCTCATGGCCGACTCGCGCCCGCCCACGTTGGACAGGGCCGTGTTCCACTCGGGGTGCAGACGCTCCGTGGTACGGCTTTCCATCCACGACGCAAAACCTTCGTTGAGCCACAGGTCGTCCCACCAGCGCATGGTGACCAGGTCGCCGAACCACTGGTGCGCCATTTCATGCGACAGGGTGGTGTAGATGTTTTCCTTGTCGGCCTGGGTCGAGATGGCCGGGTCGAGCAGCAGGCCGTATTCGAAGGTGAAGACGGCGCCCCAGTTTTCCATGGCGCCGAAGAACTGGCTGCGGCCCGGCGCGGCGATGTTGTCGAGCTTGGGCAGCGGATAGCGCACGCCGAAATAATCGTTGTATTCGCGCAGCAGGGCGCTTGACTCGTCGAGCGCGAAGCGGCTTTGCGCCAGCGCGCCTTTCTTGGTGATGACGCCGATCTCCGTGCCGTCGGCCATCGTTGTCGCCCGCTCGAAGTCGCCCAGGCCGAAGAACAGCAGATACGTCGACATGCGCGGCGTGGTGGCGAAGTACACGTGCTTCATGCCATTGCCCAGTTCCTCGCTGCTGATGATCGGCATGTTGCCGACGGCCATCTGGCCGCTCGGCACGACCACGTTGAGATCGAAGGTGGCCTTGTAGTCCGGTTCATCCCACGACGGCAGCATGCTGCGCGCATCGGAATTTTCGAATTGCGTGTACAGCGCGCGCTGGCGGCCCTGCGGCGTGTCGTAGTCGAGCGAGAACAGGCCCGTGGCCTGCGTGCCGATCTTGCCGCTGTAATCGATGCGCAGCAGGTACTCGCCCCTGGCCACGGGCTCGGCAAAGTGCACGGTGGCCGTCTGCTTGTCCGCATCGAACTCGATCTTGCGCGTCACCTGCTTGCTGCCGCCCTTGCCTTCGATGGCGGCGGCCGCAAACGCCAGGTTCAAGGCATTGAAGGTGATGCTGGCGGTCGGCGCGTCGACGGCCACCTTGATGGCCACCTCGCCCTTGAAGGTAGAGGCGGCGGCGTCCGGCGTGATCGACACGATATAGTGCAGGGGAGTGACGCCGCGCGGCAGCTGCGTGGTGGTGCCGGGCGCATGGCTGGCCGAGACGTACCTGGCGGCGGGAGCGGCGTTGTCCGCATGGGCTGCGGTGAGGGAAGCCAGTGCCAGGACGGCGGCGGCCAGTTGGCTGCGCCGGAAGCGCGGAGTCGGTGTGCGATGCATGGTATGCCCTTGGTTCATGGATAAAACGCCCGCCAGCCGGATAGGCTGCGGGCGTCGATGACGTGTGGGGGACATCGCTGGAACTGGCGGCCAGCGTTCCCGTACAGCAATCTAAGGCGAAACGGGGGCAAAGTCAACGCGCCACAGGCGCCGCACCATGCCGGTGCGCTGGTATGATGGACGCCTGACCGTACTGCCACAGGCCATTCCCGCAGCGGATTGGCTGCCACCATAACGAGACGAGACCCAAGCACATGAAACTGACTATCAGCCCCCGCACGCCCAATCCGCGTCGCGTCACCATGTTCATCGCCGAGAAGGGCATCACCGGCATCGAGGAAGTGGCGCTCGACCTGATGGCGGGCCAGCACCGCGATCCCGCCTTCCTGGCGAAAAACCCGCTGGGACGCGTGCCCGTGCTGGAACTGGACGACGGGCGCGTGCTGACCGAGACGCGCGCCATCTGCACCTACCTGGAAGGCTTGCAGCCGCAGCCGAACCTGATGGGCGAGGGATTCGAGGAACGCGCCTTTATTGAAATGGCCGACCGCCGCGTGGAACTGCACCTGTTCAGCGCCGCCGCCAACTGGGTACGCCATGGCCATCCGGCCCTGGTGGCGCTGGAAAACCCGCAGTTTCCCGATTTCGCTGCGGCGCAGGCGGGCAAGCTGCGCGAGACGGCGCAATGGCTGGACCAGGTGCTGGCCCAGCAGCCCTACATCGCCGGCGAACGCTTTACGATTGCCGACATCACGGCCTTTTGCGCGCTGGAATTTGCGCGCGGCCTGATGAAGTACCGTCCCGGCGCGGAAGGATTGCAGAATTTGCAAGCCTACCGCGACCGTATCGCCGAGCGCCCCAGCGCGCAGGCGAAGTAGGCCATGCGTGCGGGCCGCTTCAACGATGTTGTCGGCTTACGCCCGTTGGGCTAAGCCGACCTACGCCGGCCTACGTCTACCGACAGCCCGGTAGGTCGGATTAGCGGAACGCGTAATCCGACATCACCACTTACTTCAGCTGCTCGTGCAGGAAGGTATAGGTCAGCGCCCACATCAGCGCCTGCTGGTCGTTGTTGGCGGCGCCCGCGTGGCCGCCTTCCGTGTTTTCCCAGTACAGCACATCGTGGCCTTGCTCTTCCATCTTCGCCACCATCTTGCGCGCATGGCCAGGGTGGACCCGGTCGTCGCGCGTCGAAGTGGTAAACAGCACGCGCGGATATTGCTTGTCCTTGAAGACGTTCTGGTACGGCGAGTACTTGCTGATGTAAGCCCATTGTTCCGGCACGTCCGGGTCGCCGTATTCTCCCATCCACGAGGCGCCGGCCAGCATCTTGTTATAGCGGCGCATGTCGAGCAGCGGCACCTGGCTGACGACGGCGTTGAACAGGTCGGGACGCTGCACCAGCACGGCGCCCGTCAGCAGGCCGCCATTGCTGCCGCCCATGATGCCCAGGTGGCGCGGACTGGTGATCTTGCGCTTGATCAAATCCTGCGCCACCGAGATGAAATCGTCATACGCGCGCTGGCGGTTTTCCTTCAGCGCCGCCTGGTGCCAGCGGGGACCGAATTCGCCGCCGCCGCGGATATTCGCCAGCACATACACGCCGCCCTTTTCCAGCCAGGCCACGCCCGTGGTGCCGCTGTAGCTCGGTTTCAGCGACACTTCGAAGCCGCCATAGCCATACAGCACGGTGGGGTTGCGGCCGTCGAATTTCGTCTTCTTGCCCATGATGGCGAAGTAGGGCACCCTGGTGCCGTCCTTCGACGTCGACTCGAACTGCTCCACCTTGTACGGCGCGGAGTCGAAGAAGGCGGGCAGCGACTTGATTTTCGTGCGCTTGTCGCTCTGCGCCGTGCCCAGGTACAGGGTGGTCGGATTGAGGAAGTCCGTTACCGTCAGGAAATACTGATCCGAGTCGACGGAGTCGAGCGCGCTGACGGCCAGGGTGCCCAGCTTCGGCGCATCGACGGCGCGGCGCTGCCACTTGCCGTTCACGTGGCGCAGTTCCGTCAGGCGGTTCTTCACTTTGTCCAGGGTGGTCACGAGGATGGCCGACTTCGTCGCCGTGACATTGTCCAGCGACGACGTGGCCGTGGGCGCGTACAGCACTTCCAGCGCCTGCCCGCCCTGCATGAAGGCCTTGAAATCCGTGGCCAGCAGCGAGCCTTGCAGGTAGGTCTTGCCGTTGACTTTCCAGTCCGAGCGCAGGGTGATGATCAATTGATCGCGCACGGTGAAGGCCGTCGCGTCGTCCGGCTTCGGCACTTTTTTCAGATCCGCACCGTCGCGCAAGAAGGTTTCGCCGCTGTAGAAATCGATTTGCCGCTCGATGAACTGGTGTTCGTGGCCGGGCGTGAAGTCCTTGTAGGCGCCCGCGCTCAGGTCGTCGGGCCTGGCTTCATACAAGGTGTGCGCCTGTGCCAGCGGCGTGCCGCGCTGCCACTCTTTGATGATGCGCGGGTAGCCGGAGCTGGTCATCGAGCCGGGGCCGAAATCGGTGGAGACGAACAGGGTATCCTGGTCGATCCAGCTGGCGCTGCCCTTCGCTTCGGGCAGGCTGAAGCCGCCGTCGACGAAGGCGCGCCTGGCCACGTCGTATTCGCGCACCACCTTGGCGTCGCCGCCGCCGCGCGACAGGGAAATGAGGCAACGTTCGCCTTTCGGATACAGGCAGGAGGCGCCGCCCCAGACCCAGTTTTCGTTCTCGCCGGCGGCCAGCTGGTCGAGATCGATCACGGTTTCCCACGTCGGTTCCGCCAACTGGTACTGTGCCAGGGTGGTGCGGCGCCAGATGCCGCGCACGTGCTGGGCGTCGCGCCAGAAATTGTAGTAATACTCGCCTTCCTTGCTGACGGAGGGAATGCGTTCCTTGGAATTGAGGATGGTTTTCAGGCGCGCCTGCAGGGCGGGGAAGCCGGGCCGGGCTTCCAGTTCCTTGGTGGCGACGGCGTTGTGCTGCTTGACCCAGGCCAGCGGCTTGTCGCCGAGGACGTCTTCCAGCCACAGGTGGGGATCGGTATTGGCGGCGGCAGGGGCGGGGGCTTGCGCATGAGCAATGCCCGCTGCGGCCAGGCCGAGCAGCATGCTGCCGGCGAAGGTGCGATATGACGACATATAGGGTTCCTGGTTGGTCCGATGGAGGCCGCGTTGCAGGCAAAACGGCGTGCTCATGGTGCCATGGATTGCTTTGAGGAACCAGTGTGACGTAGATATTAGTGTAGCTTTGGCATGTATTTCCTATAATGTTCGCTGCTGGATCGCCAGGCCGTATTTTCTGCGGCGCTGGCGGGCGTCAAGAGCGGCTATTACATGCCGCGCTTAATTGCCGAGGATGATTTGCGCGATCACGCCCGTGGCCACGGCCATCAGCACATAGTCGCCGTCGACCTGTACCCACTGGTGGCCGCGCGGCGGGGCGCTGAGGTGGCGGCCGCGCCAGTCGCTGACGACATGCTGCTTGCTGCGGTACTGGGCCGGCAGGCGGTTGCCCTTGTACAGGTCATGCCGTGGGCCGACGCCGCGATTGCCGGCATGCTTGGCGCCATTGTTCTGGTGCCCGTTGGCATGCCCGCGGCCGTTGTCGCCACGCTGGCCGCCGTTGTCCATGTGGTCGCGCGCGGCATCGCCGCGTTGCTCTTGCCGTTGCGGTCCGTGGTCATTCTGGTCATGGCGATCCTGGGCCGATACCGACGCGCTGCCTGCTGCCAGGGCCGCGATCAGTGCGGATACGACGATTTGCTTGTTCATCAGAGACTCCTCTTTCAGTATGGGCCGACACGAATGGCCTGACCATTACTGATAAGAACATGCTTATCGCCTTTCCGTCAGTTCGCTGGCGTACGGATGGGCCCGGATTGCCGGCACGGCGCCATGCGCTCAGGATTCCGGACCCTGCATCACCCACACGGGCGCCGACCAGACGATGTTGCCGTCGTCCTGCGTCAGCCGCGCGTAATAGAAATGGGGGCCGGGCGCCGGCGTGACGGTGACCTCGGCCTGGTCCGATACTTGCGTGACGGAACCGTTGCCGCCCGGCACGCCGTGGACGATGGCGATGGCGGCAGCTTGCTGCCCAGCGCTGTTGCTGAAGCTGGTGGCCAGGTGCAGCGGCCCGCGATTCTCGAAACGCTCGCCCATCAGCTTGCCATTTGCCGTGAACAGCAGCTGCGCGTGCTTGTCCATGGTGGCAAACACGCGGCGCGCGCGCAGGGCTTCAAAGAGTTGCTCGCGTGAAAGTGGTGCATTCGCTGCATCGGTGATCACCAGCACGGCCGTGCGGTTGCCGTACGATGCGCCCCAGTTGGCGCAGTGGTTGTCCTGGTTGCTGCTGAAGGCCACGTGGTAGCCGGCTGCCAGGGCCCGGTTGCAGGCGGCTTCGTAGTTGCTGCGCCGCGTTTCCGTTTCCTGGTCGTTGGTGGAAAAGGCGGACGTGTTCATCACTTCGCACAGCACCATGGCCGCGTCGCCGTCCGGCGTGTAGCCGAGCGGCTGGCCATCGACGAGAAACTGGCCCGCGTAGGCGGGGTGGTTGAACTGGCCGATCCAGCCCCGTTCGCGCATCAGCGCGTACAGGGCGGCGTAGTTGCTTTTCGGCGTTTCCACGTCGGCCAGCAACTCGCCCTGGGCATTCCTTTCCCAGCCCAGCAACTGGTCGCTGTTGAAGATGTTCAGGTGGCCGCCCTTGTTGATGACGCCCCATTCCATGCCGTACAGGGCCAGGAAGCCCGGGTGGGCGTTTGTATAGGCGGCCGCTTCGGCCAGCCCTGTCTGGTACAGGGCCTTCGCTTCGGCCGGCACGGCCGCGCTGTTGGTGCCGTCCGAGCCGTCATACATATGGTTGTGCTCGGACGTCAGCAGGGTGTCCAGGCCGTGATCCTGCGCATATTTATAGGCATCGATGGGGCCGAACGGCGCCGTTTGCGGCTCCTGCGCGCCGTGGCAGGCGTCGAGCGGGGCGCCGCCGTCGCTGTGGCGCGTTTGGCTGTGCAGGTTGGCGTAGACGATGCGGTAGCCGGGCTGGCCTTCCAGGCTGGGCAGCTGCTGCAGGCCAGCCTGGAAGGCGGGCACCCTGGGCGCCGTGCTGGCGCCCCGCTGTACCTGGATTTGCCATTGCTGCTCCACCTGCGCCTCTTGCGGCGTGCCGGCATCGGCCACGGCCAGCAGGCGCAGTTGGTACAAGCCGTGCGGCGCCAGCATGCGCCGTTCGCGCGCATCGGCGTCGGCGCGGCCATCCCAGGGCAAGTTCACGCTCTTGCCGCCCGCATCGACCTGTTCCGTGCCCGACCAGCGCCGCAGCACGGCGCCTTGCGGGCCGGGGCCGGACAAGGTCAAGGTCCAGTGCACGGCATGCGCGCGCCCTTCGTCCGGATAGGCGAGCCGCACGACAAATGTGCGCGCCTGCGTGACCCGCTCGCCGCGCGCGGCGTGGAACGGCGCGAAGACGGTCGCGTCCAGTTCGCTGTGCTCTCTCGGCGCAGGGGAGCGATCTTGCGCTGCGGCAGTGTTACTCCAGGCGATCAGGAGCGCACCCACGCAGACGCATGCCAGCGCGCGCGCCATGCCGCGCCGCCGCTGCCATTGCTGCAGTTGCCCGAGCATGCCGGCCTCCGCTTCATGAACTCAATAATAATTAGACAATCATTGCCACGTTCGAGTTCCTTGGCGCACCAAGAAGAGGCGTGGCTGCACTGCCAGGTGCCATGATCTGGCGCAAAGTCCGTACAAATAGGATGGCTGCCCCCTGAGGCGGGCCTGGCACGGCGCTTGCTAAACAGGAGATACGGATCAACGGCGATCCCCTGAATAAACGCACAACGGTCCAACGACGGACCACCTGGACAACGGCGTCCGCTCTGGCTGATTTTTTTCATCGGCGGGGGCGGGCGCCGTTTTTGTTTGCATCTTTGTTATTTTCGGGATACTTCGGGAACCTATCATGGCCAGCCAAAAAGCAACGCGCATCGCGCTCTTCTCCCTCGCCACGCCGCCCATGCGCGCATTCCACCTGACGTGGATGGCATTTTTCGTGTGTTTCTTCGCCTGGTTCGCCTGCGCGCCCTTGATGCCGGTCATCAAGGGCGAGTTCGGCCTTTCCCTGGCGCAAGTGGCGAACATCAATATCGCCGCCGTCGCCATCACCATCCTCGTGCGCCTGATCGTCGGGCCCTTGTGCGACCGCTACGGCCCCCGCAAGACGTACACGGGCTTGCTGCTGCTGGGCGCCATCCCCGTGCTGGGCGTGGCCGCGTCGCAAAGCTATGAAAGCTTTCTGTTCTTCCGCCTGGGCATCGGCGCCGTGGGCGCCAGCTTTGTCATTACGCAATATCACACGTCCGTGATGTTCGCGCCCCGCGTCGTGGGCACGGCGAATGCGGCTGCCGCCGGCTGGGGCAATGCGGGCGGCGGCGCGGCGCAGGCGCTGATGCCGCTGCTGCTCGGCGCCGTGCTGATGCTGGGCGTGTCCGAATCGCTGGGCTGGCGCATCGCCCTGCTGGTGCCGGGCGTGCTGATGCTGGTCATGGCCGCGCTGTACTGGCGCTATACGCAGGATTGCCCGGAAGGCAATTATTCGGACCTGCGCGCCGCCGGCATTGCCGTCGAAGGAAAAAAGGGCGGCTGGGCCAGCTTCAAGGCTGCCAGCAGCAACTACCGCGTGTGGCTGCTGTTCGTCACCTACGGCGCCTGCTTCGGCATCGAAATCTTCATCCACAACATCGCCGCCGTGTACTACGTCGACCATTTCGGCCTGTCCCTGAAATCGGCCGGCCTGGCCGCCGGCAGCTTCGGCTTGCTAGCCCTGTTCGCCCGCGCTCTCGGTGGCTGGCTGTCCGACAAGCTGGCCCTGCGCGGCAACCTGAACAGCCGCGTGACCCTGCTGTTCATGCTGATGATCGGCGAAGGCGTGGGCCTGCTGTGGTTTGCCAAGGTCGACAGCGTCACCTGGGCCGTCATCGCCATGCTGGTCTTCGGCCTGTTCACCCACATGGCGTGCGGCGCCACCTACGCGCTGGTGCCCTTCATCGACAGCCGCGCCCTCGGCGGCGTGGCCGGCATCATCGGCGCGGGCGGCAACGTGGGCGCCGTGGCGGCCGGTTTCCTGATGAAGGGCACGGGCGACATCCGCCAGACCCTGATCATCCTCAGCGCGCTGGTGGTGATCTCGGCCCTGTGCGCCATCGCCGCCCGTTTCACGGGCCTGGCGGCCGAACCGAACATGGCCGCGGCCTGAGGAGAGCGCAATGAACCATCCCCTGAACATCGTCGTCCTGGGCCATGGCATGGTCGGGCATAAATTCCTCGAACGGCTGGCGCTGGACACGGCGCCGCACCTGCACGTCACCGTGCTGTGCGAAGAACCGCGCCCCGCCTACGACCGGGTGCACCTGTCCGAATTTTTCAGCGGCAAGTCGGCGGACGACCTGTCGCTGGTGGCGCCCGGCTTCTTCGACAAGGGCAACGTCGTGTTGAAGCTCAATGCGCGGGCCGTGTCCATCGACCGCGCGGCGAAAACCGTCACGGCCAGCACGGGCGAAGTCTTGATCTACGACAAACTCGTGTTCGCCACCGGTTCGACGCCGTTCGTGCCGCCGCTGCCGGGCAAGGAGAGGGACGGCTGCTTCGTCTACCGCACCATCGAAGACCTGGAAGCCATGCTGGCCTGGGGCGCCAAGTCCCGTACGGGCGTGGTCATCGGCGGCGGGCTGCTGGGCCTCGAATGCGCGAAGGCCTTGCGCGATTTGCAGCTAGACACCCACGTGGTGGAATTCGCGCCGCGCCTGATGGCCGTGCAGGTGGACGAGGGCGGCGCGCGCGTCCTGCGCCGCAAGATCGAGGAACTGGGCGTGACCGTGCACACGCAAAAGAATACGCTGGCCATCCTTGACGGAGAAACGGCCACGCACCGCATGCAGTTCGCCGACGGCAGCCACCTGGAAGCGGACATGATCGTCTTCTCGGCCGGCATCCGCCCGCGCGACGAGCTGGCGCGCGCCTGCGGCCTGGAGGTGGGACCGCGCGGCGGCATCGCCATCGATGACCGCTGCGTCACCTCCGACCCGGACATCTACGCCATCGGCGAATGCGCGTTGTGGGGCGGTCTGGTGTTCGGCCTGGTGGCGCCCGGCTACGAGATGGCGCGCATCGCTGCGCGCCACCTGCTGCAGGAGGAAGAAGGAGGAGCGGGCGAAGCCTCGTTCAAGGGCGCCGACATGAGCACCAAGCTCAAACTGATGGGCGTGGACGTGGCCAGCCTGGGCGACCCGCACGGCAATGCGCCGGGCAGCCGCTCCTACCAGTTCATGGATGAGCGCAAGCAGATCTACAAGAAGATCGTCGTTTCCGATTGCGGCAAATACCTGCTGGGCGGCGTGATGGTGGGCGACGCCAGCGAATACGGCACCCTGCTGCAGATGATGCTGAACAAGATCGAGCTGCCGGCATCGCCGGAATTCCTGATCCTGCCGCAGGCGGACGGCCAGCAAAAGGCTGGACTGGGCGTGGACGCCTTGCCCGAGTCGGCGCAAATCTGCTCGTGCAACGACGTCTCGAAAGGCGCGCTGTGCGCGGCCGTCGCCGATGGCGCCACCACCATCGGTGCCCTCAAGAGCTGCACAAAGGCCGGCACGGCGTGTGGCGGCTGCGTGCCCCTGGTGACGCAGATCATGAAGGCGGAAATGCAGAAGCAGGGCATGATGGTGAACAACCACGTGTGCGAACACTTTGCGTACTCGCGCCAGGAATTGCACCACATGGTCCGCGTGGGCAAGATCCGCAGCTTCGGCGAACTCTTGGGCGCGCATGGTCAGGGCCTGGGCTGCGACGTGTGCAAGCCCGTGGCGGCGAATATCCTGGCGTCTTGCTGGAACGATTTCGTGCTGTCGCCCGTGCACGCCAGCCTGCAGGACAGCAACGATTACTTCCTTGGCAATATCCAGAAGGATGGCACGTATTCCGTCGTGCCCCGCATGCCAGGCGGCGAGGTGACGGCCGATGGCTTGATCGCCGTCGGCATGGTGGCGAAAAAATACGGTCTCTATACGAAGATCACGGGCGGCCAGCGGGTCGACCTGTTCGGCGCCCGCGTCGACCAGTTGCCGGCCATCTGGGAAGAGCTGATCGCGGCCGGCTTCGAATCGGGCCACGCCTACGGAAAATCCTTGCGCACGGTCAAATCCTGCGTCGGCTCCACCTGGTGCCGCTATGGCGTGGCCGACAGCGTGGGCTTCGCCATTCAACTGGAAAACCGCTACAAGGGCTTGCGCACGCCGCACAAGATCAAGTTCGGCGTTTCCGGCTGCACGCGCGAATGTGCCGAGGCGCAGGGCAAGGACATCGGCCTGATCGCCACGGAAAAGGGCTGGAACCTGTACGTGTGCGGCAACGGCGGCATGAAGCCGCGCCACGCGGAATTGCTGGCGTCCGACCTCGATGAAGCGACCCTGGTGCGCTATGTCGACCGCTTCCTGATGTTCTACGTGCGCACGGCCGACCGCCTGCAGCGCACCAGCGTGTGGCGCGACAACCTGGAAGGGGGCCTCGATTACCTCAAGCGCGTCATCCTCGACGACAGCCTGGGCCTGGGTGCCGAACTGGAAGCGGACATGCAGCACGTGGTCGATACCTATGCCTGCGAGTGGAAGGAAGCCGTCACCGACCCCGCCGTGCGCCAGCGCTTCCGCCACTTCGTCAACAGCGAAAAAAACGATGAAAACGTGGTGTTCGTCGAGGAGCGGGGCCAGATCCGGCCCGCCACGCCCCTTGAACGGCGCAGCACCGTGATCCCCATCCTTGCCGTGGAGGCTTGAGCCATGAATGCGATGAATGAATTGAACAGCGCCAGCGCCGACAACTGGACGGCGATCTGCCCTTTGACCGACATCGTGCCCGACACGGGCGTATGCGCGCTGCTGGGGGGCCGCCACGTGGCCGTGTTCCGCGTCGGCGATGCCGCGCCGCGCGTGTACGCCATCGACAATGTCGACCCGAACGCGGGCGCTTCCGTGCTGTCGCGCGGGCTGGTGGGCAGCATCGGCGAACGCGTCGTGGTGGCGTCGCCCATCTACAAGCAGCATTTCGACCTGGCCAGCGGCGAGTGCATCGAAGCGCCCGAGCATTCCGTCGCCGCCTGGCCGGCGCGCGTGTTCGGCGGCATGGTGTGGGTGGCCCTGTGAACAGCGCCGCACGGCCGTCTTTAGTCGTGGTCGGCAACGGCATGGCCGGCATGCGCACGGTCGAGGAACTCTTGACACTCGCGCCGGACCTGTACGACATCACCGTCTTCGGCGCCGAACCGCACGGCAATTACAACCGCATCCTGCTGTCTCCCGTGCTGGCCGGCGAAAAGACGGTGGACGACATCATGCTGCACGCGCGCGACTGGTATGCGCAGCACGGCATCACCCTGCACGCGGGCGACCCCGTGGTGCGCATCGACCGCCAGGCGCGCACCGTGCAGGCGCTGTCGGGCATCGAGGTGCGCTATGACCGCCTGCTGCTGGCCACGGGTTCGACGCCCTTCATCGTGCCCGTGCCGGGCCATGAACTGCCGGGCGTGATCGGTTTTCGCGACATCGACGACGTCGACACCATGCTGCGGGCGGCGCGCCAGCACCGCCACGCGGTCGTCATCGGCGGCGGCTTGCTGGGCCTGGAGGCGGCCAACGGCTTGCAGCGCCAGGGCATGGACGTCACCGTGGTGCACATGAGCGGCGCCCTGATGAACCAGCAGCTCGACGCACCCGCGTCGATGCTGCTGAAATCGGCGCTGGAAGCGCGCGGCCTGCGGTTTTTGATGCAGGCGCAAACGGCGGAAATCCTCGGCACCGACCGCGTGCAGGCAGTCCGCTTTGCCGATGGTACCTCGATCCCCGCCGACCTGGTGGTGATGACGGCCGGCGTGCGCCCGAACATCGCGCTGGCGCAAGCGGCTGGCCTGCACTGCGAACGGGCCATCGTCGTCGACGACTGCCTGCAAAGCTACGACCCGCGCGTGTACGCGGTGGGCGAATGCGTGCAGCACCGGCGCGCCACCTTCGGCCTGGTCGCACCCATCTGGGAGCAGGCGCGCGTGTGCGGCGCGCACCTGGCCGGCGCCGGGCACCGCCGCTACGTGCAGCAAGCCAGCGCCACCAAGTTGAAAGTGACGGGCATCGACCTGTATTCGGCCGGCGACATCATCGGCGGCGAGGGCAGCGAAGACCTGGTGCTGCGCGATCCGCGCCGCGGCGTCTACAAGCGCCTCGTGGTGCAGGGCAGCCGCCTGGCCGGCGCCGTGCTGTATGGCGACGTGCAGGACGGTCCCTGGTATTTCGACCTGATCCAGCAGCGCCGCGACATCAGCCAGCTGCGCGCCCATTTATTGTTTGGCCAGGCGATGTGCGCCCAGGCCGCCTGACAGCGACCAACAGGATACCTCCATGACCACTTGCATGCCCGTGAAAACCACTTGCCCGTATTGCGGCGTCGGCTGCGGCGTGGAAGCGACTCGCCTGCCCGACGGCGCCATCCGCATTGCCGGCGACGTCAGCCATCCGGCCAACCTGGGCAAGCTGTGCGTGAAAGGCTCGGCCCTGGGCGATACCCTGGGCCTGGAAAACCGTCTGCTGCAGCCGCAGGTGCGCGTCGACGGCGTGCTGCAGCGCACGTCCTGGGATATTGCGCTGGATCAAGTCGCCGGCGGCTTGCGCGCCATCATAGCCGAGCACGGTCCGGACGCCGTGGCCCTGTATGTCTCGGGCCAGCTGCTGACGGAAGATTATTATGTGGCCAACAAGTTCATGAAGGGCTACGTGGGCAGCGCGAATATCGACACCAATTCGCGCCTGTGCATGTCGTCGGCCGTGGCCGGCCACAAGCGTGCGTTCGGCGAAGACATCGTGCCCGGCTGCTATGAAGACCTGGAGCTGGCCGACATGGTCGTGCTGGTGGGCTCGAACACGGCCTGGTGCCACCCGATCCTGTTCCAGCGCATCGCCCGCATCCGCGAAACCCGGCCGGAGGTAAAACTGGTGGTGATCGACCCGCGCCGCACGGCCACCTGCGAGCTGGCCGACCTGCACCTGCCCGTGAAACCAGGCACCGACGTGTGGCTATTCAACGGCTTGCTGTGCTACCTGGCGAAGGAGGGCGCGATCGCCGGCGATTTCGTCACGCGCCACAGCCGCGGCCTCGACGAAGCGCTGGCAGCGGCGCATGTGGACTGCGGCGACCCGCTGCAGGTGGCGAAAGTGTGCAAGGTCGACCCGCAAGCCTTGCTGGCGTTTTACCAGGCGTTTGCCGCCACGCGCAAGGTCGTCACGGCCTTTTCGCAGGGCGTGAACCAGTCGTCCTCCGGCACGGACAAGGTCAACAGCATCATCAACTGCCACCTGGCGACGGGGCGCATCGGCCAGCCCGGCATGGGACCGTTTTCGCTCACGGGCCAGCCGAACGCCATGGGCGGGCGCGAAGTAGGGGGCCTGGCCAACATGCTGGCGGCGCATCTCGATCTCGACAACCCGCTGCACCGCGACACCGTGCAAACCTTCTGGGACTCGCCGCGCATGGCGAACAAGCCGGGCCTGAAAGCCGTGGAACTGTTCCACGCGATCGAAGCGGGCAAGGTCAAGGCCGTGTGGATCATCGCCACCAACCCGCTGGTGAGCATGCCGGACGCCGACCAGGTGCGCCGCGCGCTGGCCAGGTGCGCGCTGGTGGTGGTGTCGGATATCAGCGCGCAGTCGGATAGCAACGCGCATGCCGACGTGCTGCTGCCCGCGCTGGGCTGGGGCGAAAAGGATGGCACGGTGACGAACTCGGAGCGCCGCATCTCGCGCCAGCGCGCGTTTCTGCCGGTGCCGGGCGAGGCGCGCGCCGACTGGGACGTGCTGTGCGACGTGGCGCGGCGCATGGGCTACGCGGGTTTCGATTTCGCGTCGCCGCAAGCCATTTTTGCCGAGCATGCACGGCTGTCCGCCTTCCGCAACGGGGCGGAAACGGCGCGGCTGTTCAACCTGGCGGGCCTGGAGAACCTTGATGCGGCGCAATACGACGCCCTGGCGCCGCAGCAATGGCCGCAGGGCCGGGCGCGCCTGTTCGGCGACGGCCGCTTCGCGCATGCGGACGGGCGCGCCCGCTTCGTGCCCACGGCGCCGCGCGCGCCGCGCAACATGCCGGACGAGGATTATCCGCTGATCCTGAACACGGGCCGGGTGCGCGACCAGTGGCATACGATGACGCGCACGGGCAAGGCGGCGAAACTGTCGGGCCATGTCGCCGAAGCGTTCATCGATATCCACCCGCAGGATGCGCTGCTGTACAGCGTGCGCGAGGGCGAACTGGCGCGCGTCTCCAGCGCCTGGGGCGCGATGGTGGCGCGCGTCGTGCACGGCGGCGGCATCGCGCGCGGCCAGGTCTTCGTGCCCATCCACTGGAGCGACGCGAATGCGTCCGACGCGCGCGTGGGCGCCGTCGTCAACCCGGTCGTCGATCCCGTCTCGGGCGAACCGGAATTCAAGCACACGCCCGTGCGCATCGAGCAGTTCCGGGTGCAGTGGCATGCGTTTGTCCTGAGCCGCACGCCCCTGAACCTGGACGGCGTGGCGCACTGGACGCGCATCCAGGGCGAGCAATTCCTGCGCTACGAACTGGCGGGCCGCCAGCGCATCGCCGACCTGGGCGCCTGGGCGCGCGCGCTGCTCGGCGTCACCGACCCGGATGCCGACTGGCTCGATTATGCGGATGCCAGCGCCGGCGTGTACCGCGCCGTGCACCTGGAGGAGGGGCGCATCGCGCAATGCGTGTATGTCTCGCCGCGCCCCGACCTGCCGTCGCGCAGCTGGCTGGCCAGCCTGTTTGCGCATGCGCAGATGGATGCGCTTGATCGCGCCGGCGTACTGCTGGGCCAGCCCATCGGCAAGGGCGTCGACGCGGGGCCTACCGTGTGCTCGTGCTTTGGCGTGGGGCGCAACACCATTTGCGCCGCCATCGTGGAGCAGAAGCTGACGACGGCGGCGCAGGTGACGGCCTGCGTCAAGGCGGGCGGCAATTGCGGCTCCTGCGTGCCGGAGATACGACAGTTGCTGGTCGAAGCGCGCAGCGCGGCCTGATAATCTGTCCTTTCCCGCGCGGCTTTGTTATATTGCCAGCTCTACAAGAAGGGAGGCAATGTGATGACGGCAGGACAATACGACACGGTCTGGCTGACGGGCTTGAGCGGCGCCGGCAAGTCCAGCATCGCGGACGCGCTGGCGCGCCAGCTCAAGGCGCAGGGCCGCGCCGTGGCGGTGCTCGACGGCGACCAGCTGCGCCATGGCTTGAACCGCGACCTGGGTTTTACGCCGGCAGACCGGCATGAAAACATCCGCCGCGTGGCCGAAGTGGCGCGCCTGATGAACGAGGCGGGATTGACCGTCATCGCCGCCTTCATTTCGCCCTACCGCGCCGACCGGGCCATGGCCGCCGCCATCATCGGCGCCGCGCATTTCATTGAAGTCCACGTCAGCACGCCGCTGGCCGTGTGCGAGGCGCGCGATCCCAAGGGCCTGTATGAAAAGGCGCGGGCGGGGCAGCTGGCGCAGTTCACGGGCATTTCCGCGCCGTATGAAGCGCCGCTGGCGGCCGCGCTGACCCTGGACACGGGCGCCCTGGCGCTGGACGAGTCGGTCGGACGCATTTGCCGGCTTTTGCAGCAGCGCCAGTGAGGAACTGGCGAATTCGGCTGCGCCGGCGCCTGCCGGCCAGCCTGAAGGCGCGCATGAGCGTGGTCGTCTTCCTGCTCGTGCTCGCTGCCGTCGCTTCGCTGGCGCTGGCCACCCTGTCCGTGGCCGAGCGCGGCATGCGCGACGTGACGGGACGCCAGCAGTACGTCTCGCTGGCCAGTGCCGCCGTCTTCATCGACGAGGAACTCGACGCGAAGCGCAACGTGCTGCGCGCCATCGCCGACAGCCTGGCGGCCAGCGGCGCGCACGACGGCGCCAGCCTGCAGCGTTTCCTGGCCGCGCAAACGGTGCTGGGCAAGGAATTCTATACGGCCGGCGTGCTCGGCATCGACGGAGCCGTGCTGGCCAGCGTGGGTCCCTTCAAGCCGCAGGCGGCGCTGAACGTGAAGGGGCGACCTTACTTTGAACAGACGCTGGCGACCCGGCGCTCGGTGATCTCGGCGCCGCTCAACGGCAGCATTTCCGGCATGCCCATCGTCGTGGTGACGCAGCCCGTGTTCGACGCGCAGGGCGCCATGCGCTATGTGCTGGCGGCCAGCGTCAACCTGCGCCAGCCCGATTTCCTGGGCCGCCTGGGCGCCCTCAAGCCCGGCACGGGCGGCTACCTGTACATCATGACCGGCGAAGGCATCATCGTCGAGCATCCCGACAAGTCGCGCATCATGCAGCATATCGAAGCGCATGGCCCCATCAGCGTGCCCACGCGGCGCGCCATGCAGGGTTTCGAGGGTTGGCTGACGGGCACCACCACGCAAGGCGTCGATGCGCTGTTTGCCTACCATCGCATCGCCTCGACGGGCTGGATACTGGCGTCCGTGTATCCCATGCGCGACGCGTTCGCGCCGCTGCACGCCATCCGCAGCAAGATCCTGCTGGCCGCCGTGCTGCTGGCGGCGCTGGCGGGCCTGGCCGGCTGGCGCGTGGTGCTGCGCCTGTTGCAGCCTCTGGAGCGGCTGCGCCGCCATGTGCATGAAATCCGCCGCCAGCGCCTGGGCATCGAGGCGCTGCAGATCGGGCGGCGCGACGAGATCGGCGACTTGAGCCGCGATTTTTACTCGCTGGTGGCCGAGCGCGAAATCGCCGAGGCGCAGACGCGCGACAGCGAGCGGCGCCTGAAACTGCTGACGGACCACGTCCCCGTGGTGATCGTCTACATCGACCGCGAGCACCGCTACCAGTTCATCAACGCGACGTTTGAAAAATGGTTCGGCAGGTCGCGGCGGGAAAGCATGATGCAGTCGATCCGCGAGGTGCTGGGCGAGGAAGCCTACCAGCTGCGCGAGCAATACCTGCGGCGCGCCTTCGCGGGCGAGGAGGTCGACTATGAATTTACCATCGGCGGCGACGGCGACGCCGGCCAGCGCGCCTTCCAGACCAGCTACGTGCCCGATGTGGGCGAGAGCGGCGCGGTGGAAGGCGTGTATGGCCTGATCCACGAAATCACCAAGACCAGGGCCGTGCATACGGCGCTGCAGTTCGCCGCCGCCACGGATATCCTGACGGGCATCGCCAACCGGCGCCGTTTCGACGAGCAGCTGGAATTGAGCATGCAGCGCACGCGGGCAGCGCGCGCGCCGATGGCGCTGGCGTATCTCGATATCGACCGTTTCAAGGCCATCAACGACAGCCTGGGGCACAAGGCGGGCGACGAGGTGCTGAAGGAATTTGCCGCGCGCCTGGTGCGCAGCGTGCGCGCCAGCGACCTGGTGGCGCGCCTGGCCGGCGATGAATTCGTGATCATTCTCGAAGGCGTGAACGGCGCGGCCGAAGTGCGCCAGGTCGGCGCCAAGATCGTCGAGGCCATCCGCCAGCCGTTTGCGCTGGCCGGCGGCCCGCTGCCGGTGACGACCAGCGTCGGCATGGCCATCTTCCGCGAAGGCGCGCTGACGCCGGCGCAGCTGCTGGACCTGGCCGACCAGGCCCTGTACGCCGCCAAGGGGCAGGGCCGCGACGGCGTGGCGCTGCTCGAGGCGGCGCCGTAGCGACTACAGGGTGGCGCTCCAGTGGTCGAGCTGCTGCGTGGTGGCCGTCACGCCGCCGCAGACGATGACGAGCACATTGCGGTAGGGCGCCAGTTCCGGCGCCTTGCCGTAGACGGCTGCCAGCGCCGCGCCGCAGGCCGGTTCCACCACCAGGCGCTGGTCGGCAATAAACCGCTGGCAGGCGTCGACGGCGGCACGGTCCGACACCACCACGCTGTGCAGCAGGCGCGTCTGGCTGATGGCGTAGGCCTGCGCGCAGACCTGGCGCGCGGCCAGCGAGGTGGCGATGCTGCTCACGGCCGGCAGGGCCACGTGTTCGCGCGCGGCCACGGCGGCTGCCAGCGAAGCGGCGCCTGCGGTTTCCACGGCTACCAGGGCCACGTCGTCCCAGCCGTTGCGCTGCAAGCCCTCGGCCACGCCGGCCAGCAGGCCGCCGCCGCCCACCGACAGCACGACGGCGTCCGGTTTCAGGCCCGCGCGGGCCACTTCATCGATCATGCCGGCATGGCCTTGCCACAGCAGCGGGTCGTCGAACGGGTGCAGAAAGGCGTCTTGCGGCGTGAGCATCGATTGCGCCAGCGCGTTGGCTTCCTGCCAGGCGGCGCCGTGCACGATGACTTCGGCGCCTTCCTGGGCGATCAGGGCCTTGGCCCGTTCGCTCGTCGTTTCCGGCACGACGACGATGACGGGAATGCCCAGCTGGCGTCCCGCATAGGCGACGGCGATGCCGGCATTGCCGCCGGAAGAGGAAATGAAGCGGCTGGCGCCGCGCCGCGCATATTCTTCGCAGGCGAGGCCGATGCCGCGGATCTTGAAGGAGCCGGGCGGCTGCAAGGCTTCGAGCTTGAGCCAGATGGCGCGTTCGCTGTGCAGGCTCAGGGCGCGCGAGTTGAGCAAGGGAGTTTCGATGTGCAGGGCCATGCGTGTTCCTGGTAAACAGTCAGGCCTGCATCATAGCCGAAGCGCCCGCGCCAGCGTGTCACCCTTGCCCGGAATATGGCTGCAGCTAGTTCAGCGGAGCGCTCTTGAGCTGGTGCGTGCGCGCCACTTCCTTCATCGCCTCGAGCAGGTCGTCGCGCAGCTGGCGCGGCAGCTTGCCGAAGAATTCCTCGTCGTTCTGGTCGGCCATCTCGGCCAGCACGGGCACCAGCGCCTCGCCTTCCGTGGTCAGTTCGATCGAGTGCTGGCGGCGGTCGGCCAGCAGGATGGATTTGCTGACCATGCCCTTGCTTTCCAGGCGGTCGATCAGTTTCGACACGGCGCCCTTGCTCATGCCGGACACTTGCGCCAGCACCGTGGGCGAGGTGCAGCCCAGGCGGAACATTTCGCGCAGCACCACCCATTCGGACACCGTCACGCCATTGGCTTCGGCTTTTTTCTGGAAGCTGTGGGAAACGTGGTTGGAAACGAAACGCAGCCAGTAACCGAGATGGGCTTCCAGCTCGCTGACGGGGACGCTGTTGGGATGGGCGGCTTGCGGCATGGCGGCCGATTCAAAATTATGGCTCATTTCTCTTCCTTCACTGGGCGGCGTTGCCGGCATGGTTAAGGCCTTCACGCTTGCTGTCGAGTGGTTTGTTGGGGAACAATCGTCGTGCTTGAGGTATTTCTAACACTGTTTTCACAGGAAATCACTTACCGGCAAAAATTTTTTCCTTTTTTCTTGCTCTAAATGGATAAAAAGCAATATCAAGCAAATAATCGTATTGCTAGAGAGGAAGATTAAAAAAATAACTCATGTTGTATCAATGGTAACAGCATTTTTGCCGAATTGATAAATATTTCATATCATTCTGTTTGCTGCCCCACACACGACGTATTGCCCACGCGACAGCGTGAGGTTTTCCTGCAGAAATGGCGGTCCGTTCAGGCCAGCACCACCTTCACGCCCGCCTCGCGCAATACTTCGGCAAAGCGGGGCGGCGGCGGCGCATCCGTGAACAGGATGTCGACTTGCGCCAGGTCGGCCAGGCGCACCAGCGCCTTGCGGCCGAATTTATGCTGGTCGGCCACCAGCCATACTTCGCGCGACTGTTCGATGATGGCCTGCGCCACTTTGACCTCGCGCGCGTCGAAGTCGCGCAGGCTGCCGTCCTCGTCGATGCTGGAAATGCCGATGATGCCGATGTCGACCTTGAACTGGCGGATGAAGTCGATGGTGGCTTCGCCGACGATGCCGCGGTCGCGCCCGCGCACCACGCCGCCGGCCACGATGACTTCGCAGGCGGCGTTGTCGGCCAGGATGGCGGCCACGTTCAGGTTGTTCGTCACCACGTGCAAGCCCGTGTGGCGGCCCAGCGCGCGCGCCACTTCCTCGGTCGTCGTGCCGATATTGATCAGCAGCGAACAGCCGTGCGGCACCTGCGCGGCGACGGCGGCGGCGATGCGCCGCTTGGCGTCGCTGTTGAACACTTGCCGCTGGCTGTAATCGATGTTTTCCACGGACGAGGGCAAGCCGACCCCGCCGTGATAACGGGCCAGCAGGCGCGCTTCTTCCATCTGCTTGACGTCGCGGCGCACGGTTTGCGGCGTCACGTCCAGCTGCTGCGCCAGCTCCTCGACGGACATGGTGACCTTCTGGCGCACCACTTCGAGCAGGCGGCGCTGGCGGGGATTCAAAATCATGGGCTTGTCTCTTTAGAAATCACAAACGAACAGAAACGAACAAATAGTGATAAAAATATGTTGCTATCGATTCGAAATCTGGCGTATCTTATCCATATTGCATTCGAAATGCATCTGTATTGATCTTAACGACAGTCGCCGGCGATGCCTAGTCTTTCCTCGCCGGCCTTTCCCTGACATGCACGGAGTTCCGATGGCCGCAGCACAGCAAGGTGTGGAGACAACGATGGCATGCGACGTGCTGGTGGTCGGCGGCGGCATCAATGGCGCCGGCATCGCGCGCGACGCGGCCGGACGGGGCTTGTCCGTGGTGCTGTGCGAAAAGGATGACCTGGCCGCCCATACCTCGTCCGCTTCCACCAAGTTGATACACGGCGGCCTGCGCTACCTCGAATACTATGAATTCGGCCTCGTGCGCAAGGCGCTGATCGAGCGCGAAGTGCTGCTGCGCTCGGCGCCGCACATCATGTGGCCCTTGCGCTTCGTCATGCCGCACGCCCAGGGCCAGCGCCCGGCCTGGCTGATACGCGCCGGCCTGTTTCTGTACGATATGCTGGCCAAGCGGGAAATCCTGCCTGGCTCGCAGGGCATCGACCTGACGCGCCACGCGGCCGGCAAACCGTTAAAACCCCAGTTCAAGCGTGGCTTCGTGTATTCCGACGGCTGGGTCGACGATGCGCGCCTGGTGGTGCTGAACGCCATCGACGCGGCGGACAAGGGCGCGACCATCCTGACGCAGACGCGCTGCACGGCGCTGCGGCGCGATGGCGCGGGTGCGGACGCTTCCTGGCTGGCGACCCTGCTGCAAGGCGACGGGCGCGAGCTTTCCGTGCGCGCGCGCAGCGTCGTCAATGCGGCCGGGCCGTGGACGGCAGAATTCCTGCAGCAGGCGGCGCCCGGCGGACAGGGCCGGCATTTGCGCCTGATCAAGGGCAGCCATATCGTCGTCAGGCGATTGTTCGAGCATGATCACGCGTATATCTTCCAGCATCCGGACGGGCGCATCGTGTTTGCCATTCCGTATGAGCACGATTTCACCCTGATCGGCACTACCGATCTCGACTACCACGGCGACAGCGGCAAGGTGGAAATCGATGACGAGGAAATTCGTTACTTGTGCGAGCTTTCCAGTTACTATTTCAGCAAGCCCATTGTGCCGGCCGACGTGGTGTGGACGTATTCCGGCGTGCGCCCGTTGGTGGAAGACGCGGCGGCCGACGCCAAGGCCGTCACGCGTGATTACCGCTTCGAGCTGGACCAGGAAGGGGCGCCGCTGCTGAGTATTTTCGGCGGCAAGATCACCACGTTCCGCAAGCTGGCGGAGGAAGCGCTCGATGTGCTCGCACCGTTGTTGGCGCCGGTGCTTGGCAATGCGCGGCCGGCCTGGACGGCGAACGCCTGCCTGCCCGGCGGCGATGTGTTCGGCAGCACGCCGCAGAACCGGTCCGTGCGCGAGTTCGGCCAGTTCGTGCAGGGCTTGCAGCGCGACTATGCGTGGCTGCCGGCGGCACTGGTGGCGCGCTATGCACGCACCTATGGCACGCGTATCCACGTGCTGCTGGCCGGGCGGACGGATATGGCGGCCATGGGCGAGGAAATCGCCGCCGGCCTGTATGCGGCGGAAGTCGATTATCTGCGGCGCCATGAATGGGCCGTCAGCGCGGCCGACATCCTGTGGCGGCGTTCCAAGCTGGGCCTGCACCTGCCGCGCGAGACGGCGGGCAGGCTCGACGCCTGGCTGTTGCAGCATCCGTTGACGTCGTAGGCAGCACACGTAAGCGACCGCACCCCGCAGAGGGCGCGGCGAAGAATAAGAACACATCACTGGAGGAGAAGCGCGTGCAACTGGTACTGGACAAGATCAGCAGGAAGCAGGGGGCTGACGACTTTTTATATCCGATGTCGCTGGCATTGGTGCCGGGCGCCATCAACGTCTTGCTGGGCACCACGCGTGCCGGCAAGACGACCCTGATGCGCGTGATGGCGGGCCTGGACAAGCCCAGCGGGGGCACGGTGACGGCCGACGGCGTCGACGTGACGGGCGTGCCCGTCAGCAAACGTAACCTGGCCATGGTGTACCAGCAATTCATCAATTATCCGGCCTTCACCGTCTACGACAATATCGCTTCGCCCTTGCGCTTGCGCAAGGTGCCCGAGGAGCAGATCCGAGCGAAAGTGCTGGCGCTGGCCGAGCGCCTGCATATCACGCCGTATCTGCAGCGCACGCCCGGCGAACTGTCGGGCGGCCAGCAGCAGCGCACGGCGCTGGGGCGCGCGCTGATCAAGGATGCGTCGCTGCTGCTGCTCGACGAGCCCCTAGTCAACCTCGACTACAAATTGCGCGAGGAATTGCGCCGCGAATTGACGGAACTGTTTTCCAGCGGCAGCACGACGGTCGTGTACGCGACCACGGAACCGCTGGAAGCGCTGCAGCTGGGCGGTCACGTGGCCGTGCTGCACGAAGGACGCCTGTTGCAGCAGGGGCCGACCCTGGACGTCTTCAACGCGCCCAATTCCATAGCCGTGGCGCGCACCTTCAGCGATCCGCCGATCAACCTGATTCCCGCCCGCGTGGATGGTCACGGCGTGGCGCAGGCGGCGGACGGCCTGGCCATCCACCTGAGCAGCGCACAGCGCGCGCGCCTGGCGGGCCGCACGGAGGTGATCCTCGGCGTGCGTGCGCACAGCCTGCATCTGTCGCCGCAGTCCGAGGGCGACGTGGCCATCGCAGCTACGGTGGACCTGGCGGAAATCAGCGGCTCGGAAACCTATGTGCATGCGCGCCGGGGCGAGCTGGCCCTGGTGGCCCAGCTGGGCGGCGTGCACAACCTGGAGATCGGCAGCGCCTGCACCGTGTATTGCCAGCCGCACGCCTTGCTGATCTTCGCCGACGACGGCGGGCTGCTGTTTGCTCCTGCGCAAGGAGGAGCTTGACATGGCGCGCATCGAACTGGTGGACCTGGCCCACGCCTACAAACCGAACCCGGCGGCGCCCGCCGACTATGCGCTGCGGCCCATGAGCATGGAGTGGCACGACGGCGGCGCCTACGCCTTGCTGGGACCGTCCGGCTGCGGCAAGACGACCTTGCTCAATATCATCTCCGGCCTCGTGAAGCCGTCGCATGGCAAGGTGCTGTTCGACGGCAAGGATGTGACGCAGTTGCCGACCGAGGCGAGGAATATCGCGCAAGTATTCCAGTTTCCCGTCATCTACGACACCATGACCGTGCACGACAACCTGGCGTTTCCGCTGCGTAATCGCGGCTGGAAAGAGAGCGAGGTGAAAAAGCGCGTGCAGCAGGTGGCGCAGATGCTGGAGCTGACGGGCGACCTGAAACTGCGCGCCAGCGGCTTGTCCGTGGACGCCAAGCAAAAGATTTCGCTTGGACGGGGGCTCGTGCGCCCCGACGTGGCGGCCGTGCTGTTCGACGAACCGCTGACGGTGATCGACCCGCATTTGAAATGGCTGCTGCGCCGAAAACTCAAGGAAATCCACCACGAACTGAAATTGTCCTTGATCTACGTCACGCACGACCAGGTGGAAGCCTTGACCTTTGCCGACCAGGTGGTCGTCATGACGCAGGGCGAGGTGGTGCAGACGGGCAGCGCGCAGGCGCTGTTCGAGGAACCGGAACACACGTTTGTCGGCTATTTCATCGGCAATCCGGGCATGAATTTGCTCGATTGCACGCTGGATGATGGCGGGGCGAGGGTGGCGGGACAGCCGCTGGCCGTGTCCACCGCCGCCCGCGCGGCCCTGGCTGGCGCACGAGGCAGGATCACGCTGGGCGTGCGGCCGGAATTCGTCGCATGCCTGAAGGCGGGCGAGGGCGGCGCGGGGAGCGATCATTGCCTGGACGCCACGGTGACGGCCGTGCGCAACATGGGCACGCATTACCTGGCGGAATTCCAGCTGGGCGGCGCCACGGTGGCGGCCAAGCTGCGCGCCATCGATGCCGTCGCGGGAGATGCCGTGCGGCTGCGCTTTCCGCCGCAGCGTACCTTGTTCTATGTCAACGATAAGCGGGTGGCCTGATGATACATAACGGTAAAACCGATAACAACCGCCGCGCCTGGCTACTGATCTTGCCCGTGCTGCTGTGCGTGGCCTTTTCCGCCATCCTGCCCCTGATGACGGTGGTCAATTATTCCGTGCAGGACATTCTGAGTCCCACGCAAAAGGTCTTCGTGGGCACCGAGTGGTTCCGCATGGTCATGCTCGACGGCGACCTGCACAGCGCCTTGCTGCGCCAGCTGCTGTTTTCCGGCTCCGTGCTGGCCATCCAGATTCCGCTCGGCATCTTGATTGCCCTGTGCATGCCGGCCGATGGCTGGAAGGCGTCGCTGGCGCTGGTGCTGATCGCGCTGCCCTTGCTGATTCCCTGGAACGTGGTGGGCACCATCTGGCAAATCTTCGGCCGCGGCGACATCGGCCTGATGGGCTATACCCTGAATCAATTGGGTTTTGACTACAATTACAACGGCAATTCGCTCGACGCCTGGCTGACGGTGATGGTGATGGATATCTGGCATTGGACGCCCCTGGTCGTGCTGCTGTGCTATGCGGGCTTGCGCGCCATTCCCGACGCGTACTACCAGGCGGCGCGCATCGACGGCGCCTCGCGCCTGGCCGTGTTCCGCTACATCCAGCTGCCGAAACTGCGCAATGTGCTGATGATCGCCGTCTTGCTGCGCTTCATGGACAGTTTCATGATCTACACGGAACCGTTCGTGCTGACGGGCGGCGGGCCGGGCAATGCGACCACCTTTTTGTCGCAATACCTGACGCAAAAGGCCGTGGGCCAGTTCGACCTGGGACCGGCCTCGGCCTTCTCACTGATCTATTTCCTCATCATCCTGCTGTTCTGCTTTGTGCTGTACACGTGGATGCAGCGCGTCGGCACGGGAGACCAGAAATGATGCACAAGAAAATGAGCAGCACCATCCTCGTGGTCTTTTTGCTGGCGTCATTGTTGCCCATCTACTGGATGCTCAACATGTCGCTCAAGACCAACGAGGAAATCGTGGGGGTCTTGAGCCTGTGGCCCCAGCAATGGACGTTCGCCAACTACCACACGATTTTTACCGACCGTTCCTGGTACAGCGGCTACATCAATTCCATGATCTACGTGGCCTTGAACATGGTCATGTCGGTCACGGTCGCCTTGCCGGCAGCCTACGCTTTTTCCCGCTACAACTTTGTCGGCGACAAGCATTTATTCTTCTGGTTGTTGACCAATCGCATGACGCCGCCCGCCGTCTTCCTCGTGCCGTTCTTCCAGCTGTATTCGACGGTGGGCCTGATGGATACGCATCTGGCCGTGGCGCTGGCGCACATGGTCTTCAACGTGCCGCTGGCCGTGTGGATACTGGAAGGTTTCATGTCCGGCGTGCCGAAGGAAATCGACGAGACGGCGTATATCGACGGCTACAGCTTTCCCCGCTTCTTCATCCGCATCTTCTTGCCGATGATCAAGTCGGGCGTGGGCGTGACGGCGTTCTTCTGCTTCATGTTCAGCTGGGTGGAACTGCTGCTGGCGCGCACCTTGACTTCCGTCAATGCCAAGCCCATTGCCGCCACCATGACGCGCACCGTGTCGGCGGCCGGCATGGACTGGGGCGTGCTGGCGGCGGCGGGCGTGCTGACCATCGTGCCCGGCGCGCTGGTGATCTGGTTCGTGCGGCATTACATCGCCAAGGGTTTTGCGATGGGGAGGGTGTGACATGGAAAATACAAGCGATAGCACGGCCAGCCTGTTCGGCTGGATGGCGTGGACGCCGGAAGTGGCCATCTTCTTCATCTGCATCGGCTTGATGCTGGCCGGCATGACGGTGTGGCAAATCCGCTCGCCCAGCATCGAACGCAAGGGCTTTTTGCCCATGCCGACGACGCGCGGCGACCGCCTGTTCATCGGCTTGCTTACGGCGGCCTACGTGAACCTGGCGTGGGCAGGGTTCACGGAAATGCAGCAGGCCATCGGGGCTGCCATCAGTTTTGTGGTGTTGTTGATTGTTATGCGTTGGGGATGACCGGCTTGCCGGTGTTGATGGATGCCGTACCGCCAGCAGGCGGCCGGTAAAAACTATAAAAGGAGATTCACGATGAAATTGAAGTTCACGGTCTTCGCGGCTGCGGCCATGCTCGTGTCGAACGCGGCCCTGGCCGACGCCAAGCAGGCGCAAACCTGGATCGACAAGGAATTCCAGCCATCCAGCCTGAGCAAGCAGCAACAGCTTGCTGAAATGAAATGGTTCATCGATGCGGCGGCCAAGCTGAAAGCCAAGGGCATCAAGGAAATTTCCGTGGTCTCGGAAACCATCGACACCCACGTCTACGAATCGAAGACCCTGGCCAAGGCCTTCGAGGAAATCACGGGCATCAAGGTGCGCCACGACATCATCCAGGAAGGCGATGTGGTGGAAAAGCTGCAAACCTCGATGCAGTCCGGCAAGAGCATCTATGACGGCTGGATTTCCGATTCCGACCTGATCGGTACGCACTACCGCTATGGCGCCGTGGAACCGCTGTCCGACTACATGGCCGCCAAGGGCAAGGAATTCACGAATCCGGGCCTGGACCTGAAAGATTTCATCGGCATCAGCTTTACCACGGCGCCGGACGGCAAGGTGTACCAGCTGCCCGACCAGCAATTCGCCAACCTGTACTGGTTCCGCGCCGACTGGTTCGCGCGCAAGGATTTGCAAGCCAAGTTCAAGGCCAAGTATGGCTACGAGCTGGGCGTGCCGCAGAACTGGTCCGCGTATGAAGACATCGCCGACTTCTTTACCAATGACGTGAAGGAACTGGACGGCAAGAAAGTCTACGGCCACATGGATTACGGCAAGAAAGATCCGTCCCTGGGCTGGCGCTTTACCGATGCCTGGCTGTCGATGGCTGGCGCGGCCGACAAGGGCATTCCGAACGGCATGCCCGTCGACGAGTGGGGCATCAAGGTGGCGGCCGACAAGTGCACGCCCGTAGGCGCCTCGATGTCACGCGGCGGCGCCACCAATTCGCCGGCCGCCGTCTTTGCGCTGACGAAATATATCGACTGGATGAAGAAATACGCGCCGCCGCAGGCGAACGGCATGAATTTCTCGGAATCGGGTCCCGTGCCGGCGCAGGGCGAAATCGCCCAGCAAATCTTCTGGTACACGGCATTTACGGCCGGCATGACGAAACCGGGCTTGCCGGTGGTCAACAAGGACGGCACGCCGAAATGGCGCATGGCGCCGTCGCCGCATGGTCCGTACTGGAAAGAGGGCATGCAGAACGGCTACCAGGACGTCGGTTCCTGGTTCCTGTTCAAGTCCACGCCCGATGACCGCAAGGCGGCCGCCTGGCTGTACGCGCAATTCGTCACGTCGAAAACCGTGTCGCTGAAGAAATCCATCGTCGGCCTGACCTTTATTCGCGATTCCGACATCCGCCATGATTATTTTACCAAGCACGCGAATGAATACGGCGGCTTGATCGAGTTCTACCGCAGCCCCGCCCGCGTGGCGTGGACGCCGACCGGCAACAACGTGCCCGACTATCCGAAGCTGGCCCAGTTGTGGTGGAAGAACGTGGCCACGGCCATCACGGCGGAAAAAACGCCGCAAGCCGCCATGGATAACCTGGCCGAGGAAATGGACCAGGTCATGGCGCGCCTGCAGCGGGCCGGCATGAAGGCGTGCGCGCCCAAGCTCAATCCGAAGGTCGATCCGAACCAGTATCTGTCGGACCAGCATGCCCCTTGGAAAAAGCTGGCGAATGAAAAGCCGAAGGGTGAAACGATTGCCTACGATAAATTATTGCAGGCTTGGAAAGAAGGCAAGGTAAGGTAAACTGCCGCCGCTGTCCCCGGGGCACGGGCGCTTGTCCGTGCCCTTTTTTCACTGTATTGATGTAGTAGCGACCATGACCAAATACATACTTGCTTTAGACCAGGGCACCACCAGTTCGCGCGCCATCCTGTTCGACCATGCGGGCCGGCCGCACGCCAGCGCGCAGCGGGAATTTCGCCAGATTTTTCCCCAGCCGGGCTGGGTCGAGCATGACGCCGGCGAAATCTGGGCCTCGCAAGAGGGTGTGCTGCAGCAGGTGCTGCGCGACAGCGGCGTGGCGGCATCCGACGTGGCCGCCATCGGCGTGACCAACCAGCGCGAAACGACGGTGCTGTGGGACCGCGCCACGGGCGAACCCGTCGCCAACGCCATCGTCTGGCAAGACCGGAGAAACGCGGCCTACTGCGAGCAGCTGGTTGAACAGGGCAAGGCGGACGTGATCCAGCGCAAGACGGGTCTCGTGCTCGATGCGTATTTTTCCGCAACTAAATTGAAATGGCTGCTCGACAACGTGGCCGGCGCCCGCGCGCGCGCCGAGCGGGGAGAGCTGGCCTTCGGCACGGTCGACAGCTGGCTGATCTACAAGATGAGCGGCGCCCACTTGACGGACACGAGCAACGCGGCGCGCACCATGCTGTTCAATATCCATACCCTGCAATGGGACACGGACCTGCTGGCGCTGCTGGACATTCCCGCCTCGCTGCTGCCCGACGTCGTGCCATCGAGCGGCGTGGCCGCGCACACGCGCGTGGACCTGCTGGGCGTGTCCGTGCCGATCGCCGGCATCGCGGGCGACCAGCAGGCCGCCACCTTCGGCCAGGCCTGTCTGAAACCGGGCATGGCGAAGAATACCTACGGCACGGGCTGCTTCATGCTGATGAACGTGGGCAAGCGCCCCCTGCCATCGAAAAACCGGCTGCTGACGACGGTGGGCTGGAGCCTGGGACCTGATGCAAATCAAACCGATTATTTGCTCGAAGGCAGCGCCTTCATCGCGGGCGCGGCCGTGCAATGGATGCGCGACGGCATCGGCATCATCCGCGACTCGTCCGAAGTGGAAGCGCTGGCCACCAGCGTGCCCGATTCGGGCGGCCTGGTCTTCGTGCCCGCGTTCGCGGGACTCGGCGCGCCGTACTGGGACCCGTACGCGCGCGGCACCCTGATCGGCATCACGCGCGGCACGGGCAAGGCGCACATCGCGCGCGCGGCATTGGAGGGCGTGGCTTACCAGAACGTCGATGTGTTGTCCGCCATGCAGGACGACGCGGGCATTGCGCTATCCGAGTTGCGCGTGGACGGCGGCGCGGCCCGCAACGACATGCTGATGCAGTTCCAGGCCGACATCTTGAATGTGCCCGTGGTGCGCCCCGTGGTGACGGAAACGACGGCCCTGGGCGCCGCCTACCTGGCGGGCCTGGCCGTGGGCTTCTGGGCCTCGCAGGAAGAAATCGCCGCCCAATGGCAGGTGGGGCGCCGATTCGAGCCGGCCATGGCGGCCGACGAACGGCTGACGCGCTTGCATAAATGGCAGCGCGCGGTGGAGCGCTCGCGCGACTGGAGCGAGTGACTCCTTATTGACCGTATCTTGCCGCTTCCGAAAGGGCCAGCAGTGAGCGGCTCCAGATATTCGTCCATGTATTCATGCCGTGGCCGCTCGGCACGTAGATTTCCTGCACCAGGGCGCCACGGGAACGCACATCCGGCGCCATCGCGCGCGCATTGGCAAGGAACCCGCTTTCCAGGTGGCCGGCGCCGATGAAGACGCGGCGCTCCGTTAGACGGGTATCCGCTCGTGACTTCCATTCGGCGGGCGACATGATAATCGCGCCTGAAAATACGTCGGGCCTGGCCAGCAGCATATCGTACGCCCAGGCGCCGCCATTCGAATAGCCAGCACTGTAGCGCGCCAACGGAAGGTCTTCTCCTTCTATTTCCTGTATGAGGGTTACAGTGGAAAAATGCATGAAAGCGTCATAGCGTGCCGGATGGTAGCCAAATAACAGCTCATCGATTCGGATGTTATTGGTATTTTCCTTGGCTTCCGCGTTATAGATACCCACGAAAACAAAGTGGCTCAAATCGCGCTGGTCGAGCAAGGCGTTCTTGACCAGAAAAACCAGCGACTGGCCATCGGCCATGTAAATCACCTGGCAAACCGTTAAGTTCTGCAGGCAAGCGCGGCCCTTGATGACAGTGACCTTGCGCACGCCAAATTCTTGGCTGATTTTAAATGCGCGTTCAGTCAGTGCCATGCCGGCATTTTGCAGTACGGATTGATCGATATCGTTGCGTGGGGCAAGGAATTCCTTGCTGCCATGGTAAGTGGCGTTACCATTCGATGGTTGAGCTACATTAAACAAGCGCAATTCCAGCAGCGATTTATCCATGTCATGCCAGCGAAATTTCGCCGCATAGAGATCATCGCCAAGCGGATCGAGATAAGCCTGTATGTCGCAGCAGAGATAAGGTTTGCGCGCGAACGTGATATCGCTAGCGGCAACCCTGGCCGTGACTGTTAGCGTATCGCCTTGTACTGCAATGGAAAAGGGCTTTTTTGCGGCGGATTCCCGAGATTTCTCGATGTCCGTGCTGCTTAATTCATCCTTGCATGCTTTTGTATATCCAGCCTCTTTATTCTGTACGCTGCATTTCGTGAAATCGCGCAGAGGAAACTCTTCTTTGTTTTGAGAGAAGCTGGAATTAACGAGGCCGAAAACGGCAATCAAAACCATCAGCAACTTCTGCATGCATTCCATCCTGTTTTTAATTAATGGTGAAATGTATAGTACACCGCATAACCGACAGTTTCCCGGGGAGTGGAATAAAAGTCGCGCAACTCGAAATAGGGCGCGTGCACGTTGCCGCTGACGGTGATGCCGGCCCGTTCCAACGCCAGCCGGAAGCGGGGCACGTGAAAGTATTGCGTGGCGACCATGGCTGTCTTCCAGCCGCGTGCGCGCATCAATGCCGCCGCGTTGCGGGCCGTGGCATCCGTGGTCCAGCCTTGATTATCCTCAAGGATGGCGCCGGCGGGCACGCCGTGCTTGAGCAGGTAGCGGGCCATAGCCGCGGCCTCGTCGAACCCTTCCTTGCCCGTCGCCCCGCTGACGAGGATGTGCGGCGCCCGGCCTGCCTGGAATTGCGTCAGCGCCGCGTCGAGCCGCGCCTGCAGGCGGGGGCTGGGCGTGCCGTCGGGCAGGATCGTGTTGCCAGGCACGACGATCACGTCGGCCGGGGCCAGCTTGTCGTCGAGGCCCTCCAGCACCAGGGCGGCCGTGGCCAGCAGGAACGTTATCAGCGCCAGCAGGGCGGTCAGTGTCAATCTTCGCATCGTCAGGCATCCGGCAGGTTTTTCGTGAGCGCGACTGTAGCAGATCGCGCCGCGAATTGACCATTCGCAAGCCGACGCAGGTGGATTTTCGCCTATGCTAAGCTTGGTGATCTGGCAACCTGATCCCCTTACTTGCATTGGAGAACCAGCATGACAGCCGTATCCAGCATCCTGATTGCCATCGCTTTCGCCGCCCAGGCGGACCAGTATGAGCATGCCGAACGTGCCGGGCGCGGAGATGATATCCAGCTCGTCTGCTATGGCGAGGCAGAAAAAACCGTCATGGAAAATCGTTCCGGCATGGAATGGGACAATGACAAGCATCAATATGTGCAGAAATCCACCGTGGAAACGGGCAAGAGCCGTTTCGATACGGCCGTCAACGTCAGTATCCAGGGCAGCGCGGCGCAAATCCGTTTGCCGAAGCAGCTGATTCCACCGATTCATGGCGACAGCAACGACGGCTGGTGGGATCTGATGGATTTGATCGTGGGCCACGATGAAATCCGCGGCCGTTTCCGTCTGAACGCCCTGAACCGCCCCACCGTGGTGATCAACCGCCGCAGCGGCGTGATCACGGTCGACGGCATGATCAAGTTCAGCGGCCGCTGCGACGCCGATGACGGGCACCGGCGCTTTTAAGAAGCCAACTCAGGCGGCGACAGCCGCCTTGCGCGCGCGCTGGTTCGACAGATAAATATTGTCCTTTTCCAGCGGCTTGCCTTCGCGCACGGCGTCGAGCCAGTCCTGCGTGCTGGCGACGGCGGCGAAATTCGAGTGGAACACGCTGCTGAAGACGCGGTGGATTTCCTCGGCGCTGGCCGTGCCGCCCGCATTGGCGTAGGGCAGGGTGCCGGTGGCGTCCTGCAGGAACTCGACTTGCAAGCCGTCGTGCGCGGCGTGGTAGATGGTGGCGGCGTCGCAGTTGTGCGTCATGTAGCCGATCACCGTCAGGGTGTCGATGCCGTGGCTCTCCAGCCATGCGCGCAAGTCCGTGCCCGCAAACGCGCTGCCCATGCTCTTGTTGATGCGGTGGTCGGCGGCAAAGGCGGCCACTTGCGGATGCAGCTGCCAGCCGTCGCTGCCTTTTGCAAAGATGGGAGAAGCTTCCGGCGCATCGTGCTGGACGACGATGACGGGCACGCCGGCGGCGCGGGCGGCGGCCATGGCGGTGACAATGTTCGGCAGGGAAATCTCGACGGACGGATATTCGATGGGCATGTCGCCCGTGAAGTATTCGTTTTGCACGTCGATGACGAGCAGGGCGCGGCGCGGTACGGTAGTGGTGGACATGCGTGACTCCTGAATGGTTGAAAGAGGATGGACTTCCCCGATACCGTCATTTTCAAGCCGCGCGCCGTAAATAAAAAGTGGCCCGAAGGCCTATCTGCGATAAAATCGGGCCATGCCTACTTTTCCAGCTTCTTCCCCCTTGAGCGTGGCCGTGATCGCCTTCGACGGCATGACGCCATTCCACTTGTCCGTGCCTTGCCTCGTGTTTGGCGCCCAGACGGACGAGGCCGACCTGCCGCCTTTCCACGTGCGCGTGTGCGCCGCCGATCCCGTGCCCTTGCGCACGGCGGCCGGCTTCGGCATCACGCCCGAGTTCGGCCTGGAAGGGCTGGACGGCGCCGATATCGTCATCATGCCGGCCTGGCACGACGATTGCCGCGACGCGGCGCCATCCCTGGTCGCGGCGCTGCAGGCGGCCAGCGGGCGCGGCGCGCGCATGGTGGGCCTGTGCCTGGGCGCGTTTCCCCTGGCGCAGGCGGGCTTGTTGGATGGCAAGAGTGCAGCCACGCACTGGGGCATGGCGGACCGGCTGGCGGCCCGCTACCCCAGGGTCAGGGTGGACCGGGAAGTGCTGTACGTGGACGATGGCGGCGTGCTGACGTCGGCCGGCGTGGCGGCCGGCCTCGATTGCTGCCTGTATCTGCTGCGCCAGCTGGCGGGCGCCGAGGTGGCCAACCGGGTGGCGCGCCGGCTGCTGGTGGCGCCGCACCGCCAGGGCGGGCAGGCGCAATTCATCGAGCGCCCGCTGCCCGTGTCCGGCAGTGAAGGGCGCTTTGCCGACGTGCTCGCCTGCGTGACGGCCAGCCTGGGCCAGGCGCACAGCATCGATGCGCTGGCGGAGCGGGCCGCCATGAGCCGGCGCAATTTTACGCGCCACTTCCGCCAGGCGACGGGTACGTCGTTCAAGCAATGGCTGCTGAACCAGCGTCTTGCGCATGCGCAAAGCCTGCTGGAAAAAAGCGCGGCATCGATCGATGTCGTGGCGCAAGAAGCCGGTTTCGGCACGGCCCTGTCGCTGCGCCAGCATTTCCGGGCCAGCTTGCAGACGTCGCCGTCGGCGTATCGCAAGCTGTTCCGGCAGCGCTCGGCCGATGGCGTGGCCTGAGTCCGGACACGGCCCTTCTTGTTGCTAATTAATGAAGTGCATTTCTAGTTGTGCTGGGATAATATTCACGCGGATTTTATATATTGACATCACCCAGCCGAAAGAGACGCGCTTGAAAAACCTATTTCCCATCACTGCACTGGCCTTCTGCCTGTTCTCAAACACGGCGCTTGCCCAGACTGGCAAGGACTGCACCGCCATCGTCCAGTCCGCGCAAAACGCGGCAGACAGGGCGGACTGGGTGATCGATGGCGATGTCGTCGATGTCGTGCGCATGCATGCCGACCCTGAGCGCCTTCATGTCAGCATTGACAATGCCAAGGTTGAATACGAGCTTGAGCGTTCGCCCCGTTTCTTCAGTGCCATGTTGATCGCCGATGCGTGTTTTTCAGAAAGCGCAATACCCGTGCGGGGTAAGGCCGCCGCCAGTCAGCTCGTCGGCAAGCGCATGCGCTTTTATGGCACAAAACTGACAGCAGGCGGGGGACGCCGCTTTTTCTTCGTGCAAGCCGTCGCCCCGGCCATGCCTGCCATTGCCGTGGTGCGCAAGGAATATACGGATAAAAAACAGCTGCCTATCGCTGCGCCGTTCGATGCGCAGGGCTGGACCCGGGCACGCTCGGCAGATGGCGGTTTTTCAGTGGACATGCCCGGCCCTTTTTCCGATATGACGAAGGGCAGTGGCGGGCAAGCGGCGTTCATGCTGCGTGGAACCGACCGTCATGGCTCCACGTTCATGGCTGTGTTTGAACGGTCCGGTCCTGGTTCGAGCATGGGCACAACGTTTGACGAGGCATATTTCAAGCCGAATGCCAATGTCACCAAGTTCAAGGGCGCCGATGCCGTCACCACGCAGGGAACTTTACCTGAAAGCAATGGCGCAAAGATCACGCATGGACTGTGGTTCCGCGTGCCTGGTGGAACGTATATGTTGAGCGTCATTGCCGACAAGGAACATGATGCACAGTCGCTCGCATCCCGACAGCGATTCTTCCAGTCACTGACCTTTGAATAGCATCATCGCTGGATCCCGGCTGCCGTTGGGCAGCTGCGCGCTGACGGCGATTTGCCGCGCGATGAAGGCGGTCTGGTCAAATTCGTAGCGTTCCTGGAACGAAACGGTTTCCGCGCTCATCAGTTCGGCATACGTCTGCATCAGGGTCGAGGCGCAAACATGCTTGCCTTGTTCGAGGTAGGTGTCGATGGCGGCCAGCAGCACGGGGTAGTCGGCATTGTCCTTGCTGCCGCCGAAATTGAACGACAATTGCCCGCAGGCGCGCCAGATGGGGTCTGGTTCCCCGTCCGGCACCGGCTGCGTGCGCAGCCATTGCAAGGCCTTGAATGGCGGGCCGCCAAACGACGGTGGAGAGATGATGGCCTGGATGGCCACCTTGACGGCTGCGTCGATTCTTCCCGCGCGCACATACTGTCCATGCAGCAGCACCAGCGCGTCCGTATATTCGGGCAGGATGGCCAGCGCCGCTTCCAGCAGCGCGATGGCGGCGTCCGGCTTGCGCTGCGCAATCCATTCCTTGGCTTCCAGATAGGCTGCGCGGGGCGAGGCGGGGTCGTCGGCCAGCGACGGCGTGGCGACGTACTCGTCTTCCGCCGTTGCGTAGGCTTGCAGAAACGCCGCCAGGCTGGAAAAGTGCGGCTGCAGGCGCCACTCGTCGTGCCAGGTCTCGACGACGATCGGTTCCGCCGCTTCGCGGCCGATGGGCCAGTACAGGCCGAACGTGTCGCCATTGCCCAGTGCGCCCTCGGCGAACGGGGTGAAGCCGAGCGGCGGATACGCTGTCGTGTGTTGCCAGTCTTGTTCGACCGAGATGGGGGCGAGGTTTGCAGGTAATTGCATGGAGGTTGCCGAGGATAAAACGCCAGTGTAGAGCAAGAGCGCGTCCGCTGGCGTTCCCTATCGCAGGGGGACAAGTGAGGGGCCAGGCCCTTCAGTCGCGTTCCGGCACCGGCACGTTGAAGCCGTTCAAGGTGGTCGAGACCAGCGCGTACAGGCCCACCAGGTAGATCAGCTCGTTGGTGCCGTGCTGACCGAAGGTGGCCAGCGCCAGGCGGTACAGCGGCTCCGGCAGCGTGCCGCCGCCGCTGAGCGCGTAGGCCAGGTCGTAGGCGATGCTCTCATGCTGGTCCAGGTCGACGGGCTTGACGTCGGCCACCAGCGTGGCCAGGCGCTCGGCCGACATGCCTTCGCGCTCCGCGACGGCGATGTGGGCGTAGATTTCATAGGCGGCGTTGTAGCGCGCGCCGACCACCAGGATGGCAATCTGGCGCACGTTGTCGGGCAGCGTGGCGTTGGCTGTCATGGCCAGCGTCAGGTCCCAGATGGCCTTGCCGATGGCCGGTTCGTGCAGCCACGGATTCCATGGCCCCATCAGGGCGCCGTCTTCGCGCACGGCGATGAAATCGTTGAAATTGCTGGTGATGCCTTTGCGCATATCGTCGTACAGCGGCTGCTGTTCGGGCGTCAGGTCTTGCGGAGCGATCAGGGGCAGGCGCATGGAAACTCCTTGCTGGGTAGGTGAGCGGTGGGCGGCGGTAGCCAGCAGCCAGTATAGCCAGCCAGCGTGGCAGGCGGCGCCCGTTCGCTGTGCGCCTACTTGCGCGGCTCGTGAATGCGGAATTTCTTCACGACACCCGCCTGGTCGAACATGACGGCCACTTCGCGCGTGCCTTTTTCGCCCAGCAGGGGGATCAGCCGCGTCACCTTGGGCGCTTGCAGCTGGTTCTTGTAGACCCAGACTTCATAGCCGGGATCGAAGCTGACGACGGTGGCGTTGCCCAGCGCCGCATCGAGGTCGAGGCGGGTGGTCTTGCCCACCTTGATGTTCTGATAGATGGCGCCGTTGTCGGGCGCGCGGTTGACCTTGTATTCACTGGCGGTGCACATGGCCACGGCCAGGCCCGCGAGGCAGGAAGCTGCCAGTTTTATCAATGTGTTCATAGGGACTCCCAGTGTGCATCACTGCTTCCAATCTCAGAGGGGACGGGCGTGATGTCAGGATGGGAGTGTGCGTGCGTCGCCACGAATGTGCTACAAGATTATACAAAGGCGCAGCATATGATGCCGTCGGTGCCGTCTGGCGGTACTTTTATCGGTTCTGCAGCACGTCGGTCGACAGTGCCAGGGTTTCCTTGATTTCTTCCATCACCACATAGCTTTTCGATTGCGCGGCGCCCGGCAGCTGCAGCAGCATGTCGCCCAGCAGCTTGCGGTATTCGGCCATTTCATGGATGCGCGCCTTGATCAGGTAATCGAAGTCGCCCGACACCAGGTGGCATTCCTGTACCTCGGGAATCTGCAGCACTTCGCGGCGGAATTGCTCGAAGGCGGACGCCGACTTTTGATTGAGAGTAATCTCTACAAAGACGAGCAGCTTGGCGCCCAGCGCGGCCGGGTTCACCTTGGCGTGATAGCCGGTGATGACGCCGTCGCGCTCCATGCGCTTGACCCGCTCGATGCAGGGCGTGATCGACAACCCCACCTGTTCACCCAGGTCTTTCATCGAGATGCGGCCATCCTGCTGCAGGATGCGCAGGATGTGGCGGTCCAGCTTGTCGAGGCCACGTGCCGATTCTTTAAGGATTCTCATGATTTATTGCTGAATATCTCGATTTATACGTGAACAAATACTGGCTCTTTCCCAATATGATAGCGGTTAATCTGGCGTCAGCCTAAAAAATATAATGAGGAAACTATGCGTATCGTGATTCTGGGTAGCGGCGTCATCGGCGTCACCAGTGCTTACTATCTGGCCAAGGCAGGACATGAGGTGACCGTCATCGACCGCCAGCCGGGCCCGGCACTGGAAACCAGCTTCGCGAATGCGGGGCAAATCTCGCCCGGCTACGCTTCGCCATGGGCCGCGCCCGGCATTCCCCTGAAAGCCGTGAAGTGGATGATGCAGCGCCACGCGCCGCTGGCCATCTCGCTCGACGGCAGCACCGCCCAGCTGAAATGGATGTGGCAGATGTTGCGTAATTGCACACCGGAAGCGTATGCCGTGAACAAGGAACGCATGGTGCGCCTGGCCGAGTACAGCCGCGACTGCTTCAAGGTGCTGCGCGCCGAGGCCGGCATCACGTATGAAGGCCGCCAGCAAGGCACGATGCAATTGTTCCGTACCGAAAAGCAATACAACGACGCCGCCAAGGATATCGAAGTGTTGAAAGACGCGGGCGTGCCGTACGAAGTGCTGCAGCGCAACGAGCTGTCGCGCGCGGAACCGGCCCTGGAAGCCGTCAAGGACAAGCTGTTCGGCGGCCTGCGCCTGCCCAACGATGAAACGGGCGATTGCCAGCTGTTTACCACGCGCCTGTCCGAAATGGCCGTGGCGCTGGGCGTGAAGTTCCGCTACGGCGTCTCCATCGACGCGCTGCTGACGCAGGGCGATGAAATTGCTGGCGTGCAATGCGGCGCGGAAATCGTCAAGGCCGATTCCTATGTCGTGGCGCTCGGCTCCTACTCGACGGGCTTCATGAAGCCGCTGCTCGACATCCCCGTGTATCCATTGAAGGGCTATTCGATCACCGTGCCCATCGTCAACGCGGCCAAGGCGCCCGTGTCGACCATCCTCGATGAAACCTATAAAATCGCCGTCACGCGTTTCGACGACCGCATCCGCGTGGGCGGCATGGCGGAAATCGCCGGCTACAACCTGAACCTGAACCCGCGCCGCCGCGAAACGCTGGAAATGGTCGTCAACGACCTGTTCCCCGGCGGCGGCAACACGGCAGACGCCACGTTCTGGACGGGTTTGCGCCCGATGACGCCGGACGGCACGCCGATCGTCGGCCGCACGCCGCTGCGCAACCTGTTCCTCAACACGGGCCACGGCACTCTGGGCTGGACCATGTCCTGCGGTTCGGCGCAATTGCTGGCCGACCTGATGTCGTCGAAAAAGCCGGCCATCCTGGCCGACGACCTGTCCGTCAGCCGCTACAGCGGCGCGCAGCGCGGCGGCAAACTGCAATACGCGGGAGCTTGAGATGGCGGGAAGCATGCCTCCAAAGGAACGTAGCGGCGCCATCCTGACGGTGGACCTTGATGCCGTGCGCGCCAACTACCGTTTGCTGCGCGACAAGGCGCACCCGGCCGCCTGCTCGGCCGTCGTGAAATCCGACGCGTATGGCCTGGGCGCCGCGCAAGTGGGCGCGGCCCTGTATGAAGAGGGGTGCCGCCATTTCTTCGTGGCGCATCTGGAAGAGGGCATCAGCCTGCGCCCGCACGTGGCGCCGGACGCGGCCATTTTCGTGCTGCACGGCCCGCCCGTCGGCACGGAAGGCGAATTCACGGCCCATGGCCTGACGCCCGTGCTCAACAGCGAGCCGCAGGTGGCGGGCTGGCGCGCGCATGCAAAAGCGCTGGGCACCGCCCTGGACGCCATTGTGCAGGTCGATACGGGCATGTCGCGCATGGGCCTGTCTCCGCAGGAAATCGACGCCTGGCTGCTGGACCCGCACTTTCTCGACGGCATCAAGGTACGCTATGTCATGAGCCACCTGGCTTGTGCCGACGAGCGCGCCAACCCGATGAATGGCGAGCAGCTGGCCCGTTTCATCGCCATCCGCGCCCGTTTGCCGCAATACCGCGCCAGCCTGGCCAATTCCTCGGGCATCTTCCTGTCGCCCGACTATCACTTCGATCTGGTGCGCCCCGGTGCGGCCCTGTACGGCATCGGGCCGCAGGGCGGCGAACCGAATCCGCTGCGCTCCGTGGTGCGGCTGCAGGGCAAGGTCATGCAGACGCGCACGATCGCTGCCGGCGACCACGTGGGCTACAGCCGCCGCTATACGGCCAGCGAGCCGCGCCAGGTGGCCACGGTTTCCGTCGGCTATGCCGATGGCTGGCTGCGCAGCATGAGCAACCAGGGTCTGGCCATCGTCGATGGCGTGAAAGTGCCGCAGATCGGCGCCATCTCGATGGATTCCATCACGCTGGACGTCAGCGCCATCGCGCAGGAGCGCGTCGCGCCGGGCAGCCTGGTCGACCTGATCTGCGCCGAACATCCGGTCGACGCCGTGGCGGCCATGGCCAATACCATCGGCTATGAGGTGTTGACGAACCTGGGCGGGCGCTATTACCGCGAGTATCAAGGCCTGGCGCAGTCCGCACGCTAGCGCGCAAAACCGATAATTGTGTGGCAAGATAGCCCTGGTGTGAGCTTCACTCCAGGGCTTTCTTTTAACCGTTATCGGGGACTTTCATGAGCCAATATCAAGTCGCAATCATCGTCGGCAGCCTGCGCAAGGATTCCTTCAACCGCAAGCTGGCCGACGCCATCATCAAGCTGGCGCCGCCCGAGTTTTCCTTTAAACATATCGAGATCGGCGACTTGCCGCTGTACAACCAGGATGACGATGGCGCGCAGGCCGAGCAGGTGCTGCGCCTCAAATCCGACATTTCCGCATCGCAAGCCTTGCTCTTCCTCACCCCCGAATACAACCGCTCGATCCCCGGCGTGCTGAAAAACGCCCTCGACCACGGCTCGCGTCCGTATGGCCAGAGCGTGTGGGGCGGCAAGCCCGGTGCCGTGCTGGGCGTTTCCGTCGGTGCCACGGGCACGGCGCTGGCGCAGCAGCATTTGCGCAATGTGCTCGCCTACCTGGACGTGCCGCTGCTGGGTCAGCCTGAAATGTTTATCCAGGCCAAGGACGGCCTGTTCGACGAACACGGGGGCATCGGCCCGGCCAGCCTCGGTTTCTTCCAGGGCTGGATGCAGCGCTACGTGGACTGGGTCCGCAAGCACGCGATCCACGCTTGATGCAAATCAAGGCGGCAGCGCCTCGCGTTGCCGCTTGTACCGTTTCTTTGACCATGGATGCCAATATTTCAATATTGGCACGGGTGTCTCGGTATAATGCGCTCTTTCTTTAGCGCAATACTTTCCAATTTCTTGCCGACTCCATGTGGACTAAACCTGTTCTGCGCATGAACTTGCGCCGTTTGATCGTGCTTGTGGCCTTTGCCAGCGCCCTGGTGTCCCTGGCCAATACCTTCTATGCCAGCTACAGCGTGCAGCGCCAGCTGCTGATCGATACCACCCTGGAAGCGAACCACGCCTACGCGAGCAAGCTGGCCAGCACGGCCGAGGATTTCCTGCAGTCGGCGCGCCAGCAGCTGGCCTACAGCGCCGGCAGCCTGCCGTCGCGCATGGACGACGAGCAATGGCTGACGGAAGAAGCGCAGCGCCTGCGCCTGCAGACGAACAGTTTCAATTCCGTGCTCATCGTCGATGCCCAGGGCAAGGTGCTGGGCGTCTCGCCGGAAACCCTGGCACTCAGGCACCGCACGCTCGATTCGGCCGGCGCCGTGCAGGCGCTGCGCGAGCGGCGCCCGCTGGTGACGCAGCCGTACGTCTCCTCGGCGGGCAACCTGGTGGTGTTCGTCTCGCATCCCATCCTTGGCAAGGATGGCCGCTACCTCGGTTATGTGGGTGGCAGCATCTATCTGAAACAGAAAAACATCCTGTACACCATGCTGGGCCAGCATTATTACCGCGACGGCTCGTATCTGTACGTGGTCGACCAGAACCGGCGCCTGCTGTACCACCCGGACCCCGAGCGCCTGGGCGACGTGGCCGGCCGCAATGAAGTGATCGACGCCATCATCGCGCAGCGGGGCGGCGGCAACCGGCGCATGGACAACAGCCTGGGCGTGGACATGCTGGCCGGCTACGCCGTCATGCCGTCGACGGGCTGGGGCATCGTGGCGCAGCGTCCCACGGCCATGACCCTGGCGCCGCTGAACCAGCTGATGGCCGACACGGTATGGCATTCCCTGCCGATCGCCTTGCTGAGCTTGCCATTCATCTGGTGGCTGGCCAGCCTGATTTCCCGGCCCCTAGTGCAGCTGGCCGAAGGCGCGCGGCGCATGGACGCGCCCGGCACGGCCGAGCACATCGCCGCCATCCGCTCGTGGTATGTGGAAGCGGCGCAGATCAAGAAAGCCCTGTTGAAGGGACTGGCGTTGTTGCAGAACAAGATCGGCAAGCTGAAGACGGACGTGGAGACGGACCCGCTGACGGGCCTGTCGAACCGGCGCGGCATGGCGGCGGCGCTGGACGCCTGGCAGGCGCAGGCGCGGCCGTTTTCCGTCATCGCCATCGATATCGACCATTTCAAGCAAGTCAACGACCGCTGGGGCCATGCCGTGGGCGATGACGTCATCCTGCGCCTGGCGCAGCTGATGCGCGCCTGTTCGCGCGATGCCGACGTGCTGTGCCGCAATGGCGGCGATGAATTCATCATGCTGCTGCCCGATGCCGACCTGGACGTGGCCATGCAGGTGGCCGAGCGCCTGCGCGCCAAGGTGGCCGCCGCCGTGATTCCCGGCGCGGGCGCCATCACGGTCTCGCTGGGCGTGGTCTCGTCGTCGCACGGCGAGCGCGGCACGGACGCCGTGCTGCTGGCCGCCGACGCTGCCCTGTACGTGGCCAAGGAAAACGGGCGCAATTGCGTGGGTATCACGGAACCCGCCTGACGGGCGTGCCGCGCGGCATGAACTGATCCGCTGTTTTTTGTGGTATCTGAGTCTGTTCCGTTTGCCCGCCAGCGCTTACCATGTGGCGCTGATGCGGTACAACGGGGACAAAGGGCATGGCAGGGATGGATATTGATGACGTTTGAGCAAGAACTTGGCATCCGCTGCGAGGTCGGTGATCAGCCCCACCCGTTGGCCCTGCTCGACTGCCGCGAACTCAATTACGGCCAGCACAGCGTGCTGCCGCTGCACCCGTTTCGCCTGAGCGTGCCGGAAGCGGCGCTGGCGGGACTGCTCGACGAACCGTTCAACAGTTTCGTGCAGGATTGCCGCGAAGACGACCTGCAGTACGAGGAAAGCGACTTGCCCGAGCTGATGCACGCCGGCTATCCCGACATCACGGCCATGCTGGCGGGCCACCGGCCGCTGCTGGCCGAAATGATTGACGACTTCATGATCGGCGACCTGATGCGGGCCATCGGGCGCGCCAGCGGCTACTGCCGGCCCCGCGCCCGTTGCTTGGGCGACGTGGAGGCGGCCGATGGCCGCGCGTATTTTACCGTCAATAAAGTGGAGAAAATCTATTTTGCCGATGGCCAGGTCATCCTGGAAGGGCAGGGCTACTACGGCACCTACATCATCTGGCTGACGCACGGCGGCGGGTGCAAATAGGCACTTGACCTTCCTCATGTGGGAAGGTTTATAGTCCTGCCATGAATCGTGCCTTTTTCCGCTTTCTCGCCCGCTCGCTGCTCTGGCTGCTTGCCGTCACGCTGCCCTTGCAGGGCTTTGCGTCGGCCATGCGCAGCTGCTGCGTGGACGAGCGGGCGGCAGCGGTCACCGCCGCCGCCGTAGCGATGGAGGCGCCCCAGTGCCACGACATGGGCGACATGGCCGGCATGTCCCACATGCAGGACCAGCCGCTAAAAATGGCCATGGACGATGGCGGCGCCGGCCACCCTGGCCACGATTGCAGCAACCACGGCGCCTGCACGGTGGGCGCCACGGCACCCCCGGGCATGCCTGCCTTGCACGCCTTGACCCTGCGCGCGCCGCCCCCGGCGCTGGCGCCCGATTCCCTGTTCGCCGGGCACATCCCCTCCGGCCCTGAACGTCCCCCGAGAAGCACGCGCTCCGCCTGACCGCCCGTTGAACCTGGCGGTGCCGCCGTCGCACGTCCCTGCACGTTGCTTTGGCCGCGCCAGCGTTCCAGTCGCGCGCCCGCCGCGCCATACCCTGTCATTCAAGGAATACCATGAAGCAATTATTCAGCCTCGCGCTGGCCGCCGGCGTTGCGCTTGCCTCGCTGCCGCTGGCCGCCGCCGCGCAATCGCGGTCCCCATCCGCCCCGCAAGACGCGCAAGCGCCCGTGCCGGCCGCCACCTACCGCTCCGCCTTCGCCGGCTACCGTCCCGCCGCCGAGGAGGACGCCACGCCCGACCAGACCTGGCGCGCCGTCAACGAGAAGGTCGGCAAGGCCGGCGGCCACATGGGCATGATGAAGATGGAAGGTCACAAGATGGACGGCCACAAGATGGAAGGCCACAAGATGCCGATGGAGAAGCCCGATGCCAAGCCGGCCGCCCAGCCCGCCCCGCAACACCAGCACGAAGGACACTGAGATGGCACGTTTCACAAAATCAACTTGCCTGACGCCGCTGGCCCTGGCGGCCGTCTTGCTGCTCAGCGGCTGCGCCAGCTTCAGCCCCGATGGCGGCATGCAGGCGGTGTCCGCGCTGGCCGACGCCCGCACGGGCGCCCCGGCGGCATTGACGGACAAGGGCGGCGAAGAAAAACTGGCCTCCCTGCTGGCCCAGCCGCTGGACGCCGACAGCGCCGTGCGCATCGCCCTGATGAACAACCACGGCATGAAAGTGGCGCTGGCCGAACTGGGCGCGTCCGAGGCGGACCTGGTGCAGGCGGGACGCTTGCGCAACCCGGGCCTGTCGTTCGGCCGCTCGCACGGCAGCCATGGCAATGAAATCGACCGGGGCGTCAGCTTCGACCTGGCGGGACTGCTGACCATGCCGATGCGCGTGAACATCGAGCGGGGCCGTTTCGAGCAAGCCAAGCTGCAGGCCGCCGGCAGCGCCGTGCAGCTGGCGCTTGAGACGCGCCGCGCGTATTTCAATGCCGTGGCCGCCGTGCAGACGGAAGCGTTCATGCAGCGGGCGCTGCTGTCGGCCGAGGCGGGCGCCGAATTGGCCACGCGCCTGCAGCAGGCGGGCAACTGGAGCCGCCTCGACCAGGCGCGCCAGCAAGTGTTCTATGCGGACGCCGTCGGCGACCTGGCCCGCGCGCGCCACCAGGCATTGGTGACGCGCGAGCATCTGACGCGCCTGCTGGGCCTGTGGGGCAAGCAGACGGCGTTTACCTTGCCGTCGCGCCTGCCCGACTTGCCGGCCCAGCCGGCGGAGGCGGGCAATATCGAGGCGCAGGCGATGGAGCAGCGCCTCGACGTGCAAAGAGCGAAACTCGACGCCCATGCGACGGCCGACGCGCTGGGCCTGGCCAAGGTCACGGGTTTCGTCAATGTGCTCGACGTGGGCTACAGCAACAAGAGCACGAGCGAGGCGCCGCGCGAAAACGGCTATGAAGTATCGCTGGAATTGCCTTTGTTCGATTGGGGTTCGGCGCGCAATGCCCGGGCGCAAGCCTTGTACGAGCAGTCACTGCAGCGCACGGCGGGCACGGCGGTGCGGGCCCGCTCGGAAGTGCGCGAGGCGTATTCGAGCTACCGCACGGCCTACGACCTGGCGCGCCACTACCGTGATGAAGTCGTGCCGCTGCGCAAGACGATCTCGCATGAAGTATTGCTGCGCTACAACGGCATGCTGGCCAGCGTGTTCGAGCTGCTGGCCGACGCGCGCGAGCAGGTCGCCAGCGTGAACAGCGCCATCGAGACCCAGCGCGATTTCTGGATCGCGCAAACTGAAATGCAAGGCGCCATCAATGGCAGCGGTCTTGCCAACAAGGAATAATGATGATTACACGTAGAAACTTTTTCATGAATGCGGGCGCCGTCGCCCTGAGTGCGGCCGCGGTGAGCCGCGTGGGTGCGGCATCCCTGCCGGAAGCCGTCAGCGTGGCCGGCGCGGACACCAAGGCGCCGCCACCGCCGCCGAATGGGCGTCCGTACAACCCCGTCGTCACCCTGAATGGCTGGTCCTTGCCTTGGCGCATGAACAACAACGTCAAGGAATTTCACCTGGTGGCCGAGCCCGTCGTGCGCGAACTGGCGCCCGGCATGCAAGCGAACCTGTGGGGCTACAACGGCCAGTCGCCCGGTCCCACCATCGAAGTGGTGGAGGGCGACCGCGTACGCATCTTCGTCACCAACAAGTTGCCGGAACACACGAGCGTGCACTGGCATGGCCAGCGCTTGCCCAACGGCATGGACGGCGTCACGGGCCTGACCCAGCCTGGCATTCCTCCAGGCAAAACTTTCGTCTATGAATTTGTTGCCAAGCGGCCCGGCACTTTCATGTACCACCCGCATGCCGATGAAATGACGCAGATGGCCATGGGCATGATGGGTTTCTGGGTCACGCACCCGAAAGACCCGAACTTCATGAAGGTGGACCGCGATTTCGTCTTTCTGCTCAGCAACTACGACATCGACCCGGGCAGCTACACGCCGAAGATCATGACCATGACGGATTTTAATCTGTTCACCTTCAACAGCCGCGTCTTCCCCGGCATCGATCCCATGGTCGTGCGCCAGGGCGACAAGGTGCGCGTGCGCGTGGGCAACCTGACCATGACGAACCACCCGATCCACATGCATGGCCACGAATTCGAGGTGACGGGCACGGACGGCGGCTGGACGCGCCCCGAATCGCGCTGGCCCGAAGTGACGACCGATATCGCCGTGGGCCAGATGCGCGCCGTCGAGTTCACGGCAACGGACCTGGGCGACTGGGCTTTCCACTGCCACAAGTCGCACCACACGATGAATGCCATGGGGCATGACGTGCCCACCATGATCGGCGTCGACCACCAGGGCGTGGCGGCGAAGATCAACCAGCTGGTGCCCGGCTACATGGTGATGGGCGAGCGGGGCATGGCCGACATGGGCGAGATGCAGATGCCGATTCCCGACAATACCTTGCCGATGATGGCCGGCGACGGTCCGTTCGGCGCCATCGGCATGGGCGGCATGTTTACCACGGTCAAGGTGCGCAAGGATCAGAAACCGGGCGATTACCGCGACCCGGGCTGGTACAAGCACCCGGCCGGCAGCGTGGCGTATGAATGGACGGGCGCCTTGCCGGAAGCGGTGCGCGGCCAGGGCACGGGCAAACCGGCGGCGAAAAGTAGCGTCGAGATGACGGTGCGCAAGCCGGCAGCGCACGGCGGGCATTGACATGCGCCGCTGGCGCGGATAAACCTGGCGGCTTGCCTAGCATGGCAAGCCGTTTTGCATGTTGCTATAAATCAAGGAATTGTTGTTTAGTGACAATCCGAGCATTTTTTTCAGCGATTTTTCTCTATATTCAAATCCATACGCTTCGCCGGGTATTGGCCGCAGACTATGGAGGAATCATGTTGAATCGGATGAAGGTGGGCACGCGCTTGCTGGCGGCATTTTTTTGCGTGGCGCTGCTGGGCGCCATCGTGGCCGGCATCGGTATTTTCAACATGGGCAAGATCGACACCATGGCCGGCAGGATGTACAACAATGAATTGCTGGGGCTGTCGTACATCAAGGAAGCGAATATCGCCCTGATCAAGGTGGGCCGGGCGCGCAGCAATTTCTTGCTGGCAACTACGGCGGAAGAGCGCAGCAAGCGCCAGGCCGATATCACCAAATTTCTCGAACACAATAAAAACTACCTGGCCAAGGCCGAACCGCTGTTCGTCTCGCCGGCCGCCAAGGAGCTGTTTGCCCGCTTTGCGGCCGTCGAAGCGGAATACATTGCCACCATGCAACAGGCGCTGACCCTGGCGGCGGCCGAACCGCTGGCGCAGCGCAGCGCGAACTTGACGGAGCTGCTCGACAAGACGCGGCTGCATGCCGATGAACTCGACAGCGTGCTCGATAAATTATCCTCGCAGAAAGAAGAGCGGGCCAGGGCGGCAGCCGAGCAAGCGTCCAGCGTGTACCAGACCAGCCGCACCTTCATGCTCGCCCTCGTGCTGGGCAGCGTGGCGGCCGGCCTGGCGCTGGGCGCGCTGATTACGCGCGGACTGACGCGCCAGCTCGGCGGCGAACCGGCGTATGCCGTCAGGATCGCGGGCGCCATCGCCGAGGGCGATCTCACCGTGGATATCCGCACGGCCAGCCATGACAGCACCAGCCTGCTGTTCGCCATGAAAGCCATGCGCGACAAGCTGGTAGGCATCGTCAGCCAGGTGCGCTCGGGTACGGATACCATCCATACGGCTTCCAGCGAAATCGCCCAGGGCAATCTCGACCTGTCGTCGCGCACGGAAGAGCAGGCCAGTTCGCTGGAAGAAACGGCGTCGTCGATGGAGCAATTGACCTCGGCCGTGCGGCAGAATGCGGACAATGCGCGCCAGGCCAATGCGCTGGCCGGCGCCGCGTCCGACGTGGCCGGCAAGGGCGGCGCCGTGGTGGGGCAGGTGGTGCAGACCATGGAATCGATCAACGCGTCGTCGCGCAAGATCGTCGACATCATCAGCGTCATCGACAGCATCGCCTTCCAGACGAATATCCTGGCCTTGAACGCGGCCGTGGAAGCGGCCAGGGCGGGCGAGGAAGGGCGGGGATTTGCCGTCGTGGCGGCCGAAGTGCGCAACCTGGCCCAGCGCTCCGCGAGTGCCGCCAAGGAAATCAAGACCCTGATCGGCGACTCCGTCGAACAGGTGGAGATCGGCTCCAAACTCGTGCATGACGCGGGCAAGACGATGGATGAAGTGGTCACCAGCGTGCGCCAGGTGGCCGACATCATGCAGGAAATCACGGCCGCCAGCGCGGAGCAAAGCGCCGGCATCGAGCAAGTCAACCAGGCCGTGCTGCAGATGGACCAGGTGACGCAGCAAAATGCGGCCTTGGTGGAAGAGGCGGCCGCCGCCGCCGAATCGCTGCAGGACCAGGCGCAAACCCTGACGGAGCTGGTGGGCGTGTTCCGCCTGCATGCACAGGCCGAACGCATCGCCGTGCCCGCATCGAGCAACGTCACGCCGCTACGCCGGCCAGTGCCGTCCGCCAGGCAGGGCGTGCGGCGCCTGGCCTGACAGCGCCTGGGATCGGGCGCAATCGGCGCGGCGGTGGTAGGCTGTGGTTATTGCGCGTTTGCCACTTCCGGGTCCCCCATGCCATCTTCTTGCCTGCCGTCCTTCAGTTTTTCCCTGTTGCTGCTGTCCCTGGCGCCCCTGGCGCAGGCGCAGGATAGCGATCCCGTCCTGCCTTACCGTCCTTCCGTCGCCAGTCCCGCCCAGCTGCCCGTACCGGGCCAGCTGGAATTCGAGGCGGGCGGCCTGCTGTCCAAAACGGACGACACGCGCCGCGCCAGCCTGCCATATACGTTCAAGCTGGCGTTCACGCCCGAATGGGGCGTGTTGCTGGAAGGCGAGGGCTTCGTGCGCGCGCGCGATGACGCGGGCCGGCGCGACACGGGCGTGGGCGACACGACCGTCGTGCTCAAGCGCGCCTTTTTGCTCGACAGCGCCACGGCGCTGGGCCTGGAACTGGGCTGGAAGTTGCCCACGGCCAAGGACAGCATAGGCAGCGGCAAGAGCGATCTCTCGCTGAACGGCATTGTCAGCCGCGACCTGGGCGCCGTGCACATGGATGTCAACCTGAACGCCACGCGCCTGGGTGCATCCGACCCTGGCACGGGCAGGGTGCAAACGGGCTGGGCGGCATCCTTTTCCACCCCCGTCAGCGAGCGCTGCGGCGCCACGGCGGAAGTGTCGGGCACGCGCCTGCGCGGTGCACCGGCCACGGCGCAATTGTTGCTGGCCGCCACCTACAGTCCCACGCCACGGCTGGCCATCGATTTCGGCATGGCGCGCGGCTTGACGGCGGCGTCGCCGGACTGGTCGCTGTTCAGCGGCTTGGTCGTGCCTTTGGGCAAGCTGTGGTGAGTTTGCCACGGCGCACCTTATGTGTCCTTGCGAACAAACAGTTGGTTGCACAAGGTCTACAATTGCGGCATAACTGATAAAAGGAGTGTCCCCATGAAAACCCTCATTCTCGCCGCCGTCCTGCTGTCGGCAGCTACCGCCGCCGTCGCCCAGGTTGGCGTCTCCGTCACCGTCGGCCAGCCAGGCTTTTACGGACGCCTCGACATAGGCGACTATCCCGCGCCGCAATTGATCTACGCCCAGCCCGTCATCGTGCAGCGCCCGCAATACTATTCGGCCCGTCCCATCTATTTGCGCGTGCCGCCCGGCCATGCGAAAAACTGGTCCAAGCACTGCCGCAAGTATAATGCCTGTAACCAAGAGGTATATTTTGTCCAAGATAGTTGGTATAACAACCAGTATGTGCCCCGTTACCGCCAGCAACATGGCGATCATGGCCGTCCCGATTACGGCGACCGCGGCCGTCATGATGACAAGCATGACAAGCACTATGACAAGCACTATGACAAGCGCGACAAGCATGATGACAAGCCGGGCCGAGGCAATGGCAATGGCCACGGCAACGGCAACGGGCACAGGGACTAACAAATAAGCAGGAGGATCTTTGCACAGTAAAATCGTAATCGTAGGGGGAGGTGCAGGCGGCCTGGAGCTGGCCTGCAAACTCAGCCGCAAGCTCGGCCCCGGCCAGGTGACCCTGGTCGACAGCCGCCTGTACCATATCTGGAAGCCGTCGCTGCATGAAGTGGCGGCCGGCACCCTGGACATTCATCAAGAGGGCCTGTCGTACCAGATGCTGGCGCATGACAATGGTTTTACCTATGTCTATGGCCCCCTGACCGCGCTCGACGCGGCCACGAACAGCCTCACCGTGGGCGCCATCGCCACCGACAAGGACGAGCAGCTCTTGCCGCAGCGCCAGGTCAGCTATGACCAGCTGGTGCTGGCCGTGGGCAGCACCTCGAATTACTTCGGCGTGCCCGGCGCCAAGGAAAACACGATTTCCCTGAATGCCACGGAAGACGCCGAACGTTTCCGTTTGACCCTGCTCAAGCTGCTGGCCATGGCCGAGCAGCGCCAGGGCGACGCGGGCCATCCCGGCGTCGACATCGTCATCATCGGCGGCGGTGCCACGGGCGTGGAGCTGGCGGCCGAGCTGCGCGAAGCGAGCGGCGTGTATGCCGCGTATGGCTTCCAGAATCTCAACGCCATCAAGGATGTGCGCATCACCCTGCTGGAAGGGGCGCCGCGCATCCTGGCGCCGCTGCCCGAGCGCGTCTCCATCGCCGCCTCGAAACTGCTGCACCAGCACGGCATCACCGTGGTGACCGATACGCGCGTGACGTCCATCGACCCCGACAAGGTGACGGTGGCCAGCGGCACCAGCTATGCGGCCGACATCTGCGTGTGGGCCGCCGGCATCCGCGCGCCGGAATTCCTGGCTACCCTGGGCTTGCCGACCAACCGCGCCGGCCAGCTGGAAGTGACGGGCATGCTGAATGTGCAGGGCCATGCGAATATCTTCGCGCTGGGCGACTGCGCCGCCTGCGCGGGGCCCGACGGCAAACTGGTGCCGCCGCGCGCCCAGGCGGCCCACCAGCAAGCCGATTACCTGCTGAAAACGTTCCTGCTGCAAGCGAAGGGCAAGCCGCCGCAGAGCAAGCCGTACGAATACCTGGACTACGGTTCGCTCGTTTCGTTTGGACGCACCACCTCGGTCGGCACCCTGATGGGTTCCCTGAAGGGCCTGAGCTGGTTCGTGGAAGGCTTTGTCGCGCGCATGATGTATGTCAGCCTGCACCTGATGCACCACAACGCCGTGCTGGGCAGCGTGCGCACGGCCGTCATGGCCATGGGCCGCTTCCTGATCAAGCGCAGCACGCCGCAGGTCAAGTTGCATTAAGCAGTTTGCGCCGTATCAGAACAAGGGGCCTTGCGGCCCCTTTTTATTTGCTGCGCGCGAGGGGCGCCGCTTCGCAGCGGCCCCGCGTCATGGGGAAGTCGATCGTGGTGAGCTTGCCTTTCAAGGTGCCGGTGATGCTGGCGTGCAAGATGCGCTCGCTGTCGTGGCGGTAGATGATGCGGCTGGGAAAGTCATTGTCCAAGTTGGCGAAGATGAATTCATTCGGCTTGTCCTGGCGCAACAGGTTGAAGGTCACGGGCGGCTGGCCCGACGGCTGCACGATATAGGCCAGCTGGCCCGGTTCCGTCAGGCGGATCTGCACGAATTCAAACGCCGTCGTCTTGCCGCCCTTGACGGTGCGGCTGGTGCCCAGGAGGGTGCCGCCGGCGGCCGTGCTCCATTGTTCTCCGGAACCGGGCTCGGCGCCGTCGACGTTCCAGCAGCCGGCCAGCCAGGCCAGCTTGTCCACGGTTTCCGGCGGCGGCACGGTCTTTTCGGCGGCCTGGGCGGCGCCCATGGCCAGCAGCGCTGCCAGCAGGGAGGGGATGAGTCGTTGCATGCGGTCTCCTGTCGTTGTATCGTTCAGCGGGGCAGGGCGCCCGGCGGTGTTCCGGCCCGATGCGGCCTGGCAAGGATTATTCTTTCGGGCTAATGCGCGGCAAGACGGCGGTCAGGGCCGTGCCGCCTTGCGGATTGGCCGCCAGGCTCAGGCTGCCACCGAGGTAATGCACGCGCTCGCGCACGGAGCGCAGGCCGTGCTTGCTCATTTCGACGGGTTCGCTGGCCGGCAGGCCGCTGCCGTTATCCTTGACGGTCATCATCAGCGCCTCGTCATTGTCGTCGATGATGATGTCCACCTGCGTGGCATGGGCGTGCGCGGCGATGTTGCTGAGCGCTTCTTCCAGCGTGCGCAGCAGGGCCACGCCCACGTTGCGCGGGCAAATCAATTCATCTTCGGGCAGGCTGCAGCGCACGGTGATCTTGTGCTGTTCGGCAAATTGCGCGGCCAGCTCGCCCAGCGCCACATTCACGCCAAGAAACTCCAGCTTGTCGTTCCACAGCTTCATCTGCATTTGCCGGTTGGTCTCGATCACGTTCAGCAGCAATTGCTTCATGGTCGCCGCGCGGTCGAGCAAGGCGGCTTCCTGCGGCATTTTTTGCGTCAGCAGCGACAGGTGCATGGTCAGCGCCGTCAGCGACGAGCCGAGGCTGTCGTGCAGCTGGCGCGACAGGGCGCGCCGTTCATTGTCCCAGCTGGTGTTGACATGACCCAGCAACTCGCTGAGATCGGCGGCGCGTTCCGCATCGGCCTGGGCCGCTTCCTTGTTCGGATCTGTTTGTGCGGACATAGCGCCCCGTGAATGGTGAAAGGTGGACCAAATTCAAGTTGTGGATCATACATGATGATTTCATCGTGGGGCGCATGGATGGAAAATTTCTGTCTTTTCGGCAATTTTAATCTCCTCCCATCATTTTTATATCATAGGCAATATTATTCGTTGCGCCAGGGGGGGCATCGTTCCCGCCGTTACGTACGGCTGCGCACATACCGGGGCGCTGCACGCTGCCATAGTGAGGGTGTGCATTTTCTCCATGCAGCATAGCCGCCCCGCGGCGCAGGGTGCAGCACAGGCCCGATTACCGAAACGAAAGGACATGCCATGAATATCGAAACCATCGTCGACAAGGAATACCTCGACAAAAGCTTCCGCGACATCGTCAATGCCCCCATCAGCGCCTTGCGCGGTGTCAGCGCGAAGGATGCCAAGGCCTTGCAGCAAGCGTTTGGCGTGACCACCGTGCGCGAGTTGTCCAACCTCAATTTTGTCAAATGGGCCAGCGCGCTGGCCATCCTGGCCGATGAAGAGGGCATGAGCGGCGAAGAGCGGGCCAAGGAAGAGCTGCTGGACGACGCCGTGGAAATGACCTTCCCCGCCAGCGACCCGATCTCCGTCGATGCCGGCATCACGCGCATCGAAGTGTCGCCGGAAACCGTCGATGCGCAAACGGACCACCAGCACGCGGGCCAGCATGAAGTGACGGCTGGCAAGAAATAAAGCATCCTGGCCATAAAAAACCGGCAAGCCATCATCGTGGCTTGCCGGTTTTTTTATGTTCCGTGCGGAAAGTAGGCTCAGGCGATCGAGGGGATGCTGCTTTTCTGCATGTTCACCTGCGCGGCGATCACTTCGTGGGGCGTGCAGCAAAAGCGGTTCTTGCCGGCGCGCTTGGCTTCGTACAGGGCCGTGTCGGCCGCGCCCAGCAGGGATTCGACGGTGCTGGCATCGTCCGGGTAGATGGCGATGCCGATGCTGGTCGACAGGCGCAGGGTCAGGTCGTTGATGAAATACGGCTCGGAAATGACTTCGATCAGCTTGGCGGCCGGCTCGCGCGCGTCGCCCTTGCCGGCCAGGTTGCCCAGCACGATGACGAATTCGTCGCCGCCGATGCGCGCCACGGTGTCTTCCTTGCGCGAGGCGCCCACCAGGCGGGCCGCCACCATTTTCAGGATTTCATCGCCATAGCCGTGGCCGTAGCTGTCGTTGATGGCCTTGAAGCCGTCCAGGTCCAGGTACAGGATGGCGGACTTGCCGCGGCTGCGGGCCGATTGCTGCAGGGTATGCTCGATGCGGTCTTCCAGCAGGCGCCGGTTCGGCAAGCCCGTCAGCGGATCGTGCAGCGCCAGTTCCTGCTGCTGCTTGCTGTATTGCGCCAGTTCCTTGTACAGCAGGCGCACTTCGAGCATGTTGTGGATGCGCTTGTGCACTTCCATCAGGTCGAAGGGCTTGCTGATGAAGTCGCGCGCCCCGGCTTCCAGGGCGGCGATCTTGAAACTGGGCTGTGCCGTCAGGGCCAGCACGGGCAGGTAGCCGCCATGCTCGATTTCCTTCAAGCCTTTCATGACCTGGAAACCATTCAGTTCCGGCATTTGCAGATCCAGCAAGATCAGGTCGTAGCAATGCTCCCGGTGCAGGGGGCAGACCTGGGCCGGACGCATGGTGGCCGTGACATTGGTGTAGCCGGCATCGCGCAGGATCTCCAGCATCAGGTCGACATTGTCGGGTGAATCGTCGACGACCAAAATTTTGGCTTTCAAAATCTCATCTTGGCTGGGCATGTAAGGTCTCGGTTATACGGTCTATGCAACGCTGGCTTCTACCGCAGATGATGGGCTGACGGCGGTGGGAAAGATAGTAGCGCCTTGCAACAAGATAGGGCGCACAACAGCGCTTGAGCTCGCTTCTGACGTTCTCGCCGGCCAGGGCCGCTGTCTCCAGCCTGCCGTGCAGGTGTGCTTCTGCATTTCAGTGTAGCAAACTTCGGCTTAGTTGCTTGTAGGACAGTGCCGCGTCTGAAAGTAGGAAGGCTAACCCATGAAGATAGTCATTTTGTATTGCACTATGTATTTCTTTGCATCATCTTTTTAAGACGGTGTTGTGTCGCCCGGTTCAGGGGGCAGGGCGCTCACGCGCGGCGCGGCCAGTTGTGCCACGGCCACCAGCAGTTCGGCCGGGTCGAGCGGTTTCGAGACCCAGGCCTGGAAGCCGCTGGCCAGCGCCCGCTGGCGGTCCTGCGGTTGCGCGAACGCCGTCAGGGCCAGTGCGGGCAGATGGGCCGCGTCGGGCGAAGCGTGCGCGCGGATGTGCGCCAGCAAGTCGAAACCGTCGGCGTCGTGCATGCCGATGTCGCTGACCAGCACGTGCGGGCGCACCTGCTCCAGCAATTGCAGCGCTTGCGCCACGCTGCCGGCGCCATGCACTTCGGCATGGTTGTCGCGCAGGATGCGCGCCGTCAGTTCGCGCGCGTCGGCCTCGTCATCGACCAGCAGCACTTTGACGCCGCGCAAGTCAAGGCTGGCGGACGGGGCGCCGCCCTCCAGGCGCGCTGGCGCGGCCCGCGTTCCCAGGGGCAGGCGCACGGTAAAGCTGGCGCCCTGCATGTCGCCGGCGCTGCTGACCGCGACCGTGCCGCCATGCTGCTCCACCAGGTGCTTGACGATGGCCAGGCCCAGGCCCAGGCCGCCATGCCGGCGCGTGGTGGAGGCGTCGGCCTGGCGGAAGCGGTCGAATACGTGCGGCAGGAAATCCTTCTTGATGCCGACGCCGTTGTCGCTCACGGTGATGGCCAGGCGGGTAGCCTCGCGGCGCACGCCGATCTCGACCCGTCCCCCTTGCGGCGTGAATTTCAAGGCATTCGACAGCAGGTTCCAGATCACTTGCTGGATACGGCTGGGGTCGCCCGTGATCCTGCCCGCATCGCTGGCGATGCTGCTGTGGATGGCGATGTGCTTGGCGTCGGCTGCCGGGCGCAGGGTTTCGATGGCCGAGGCGATGATGCTGGCGGGCACGATGGTTTGCAGGTCCAGCAGCACCTTGTCGGAGGTGATGCGGCTCATGTCGAGCAAATCTTCGATCAGTTGCGCCTGCGCGCGCGCATTGCGTTCGATGCTTTGCAGGCCGCGGTGCAGGTCGGCCTGGTCGCGCGTGCCGCGCCGCAGCACCTGGGCCCAGCCCAGGATGGCCGACAGCGGCGTGCGCAGTTCGTGCGACAGGGTGGCGAGAAAATCGTCTTTCAGCTGGTTCGTGCGTTCGGCCTCGGCGCGCGCCTCGCGTTCGCTGTCGAGCAGCACCTTGCGCTCTTCGGCGGCGCGCGTGGCGGCCGCGTACAGGCGCGTATTGTCGAGCGCGACGGCGGCCTGGGCCGCGATGGCCGAGACGATGCGTTCGCTGCGCGCGCTGAACATGCCCGCCTGCGGGTGGCCCAGCAGCAAGCGTCCCAGCAGCAGGCCCGAGCGCGAGCTGACGGGCAGGCTCAGGCAGCTGCGCAGCGGCGGCGCGCCGCCGGCGCTGGCGTCGGGCGCGGCCAGCAAGTCGTTCTGGCGCATGGCCGCTCCCTGGCGCAGTTCCGTGGCGATGGCATCGGCCTGGCGCAGGCTGATGTTGTTGACGGCGCGTGCGGCGGGCAGGGCGTCGGGATCGTCGTGGATATCGCCCGCATCGTCGTAATAAAAGGCGCCGAAGCGCGCGCCGCTGATGCGCGTGGCCGCGTCGACGGTTTCCTGCAGCAGGGCCGGCAAGTCGAGGGTGCCGGCCAGGGCCGCGCCCGTATTGTTGAGCAACTCCAGCACGCGCGTCTCGTCGCGCAAGGCCTCCTGCGCCCGCTTGACCTGGTCGACATCGGTGCTCGTGCCAAACCAGCGCAGCAGCTGGCCGCCCCGGTCGCGCACGGGATTGGCGCGCGTCAGGAACCAGCGGTACTGGCCGTCGGCGCCCCGGATGGGGAATTCCATTTCGAAGGGCGTGCCATCGCGCAAGGCGGCCTTCCAGGCGTGCAGCATGGGCGGCAGGTGCTGCGCGTCATAGGCGATGCTCCAGCCGTCGCCCGCCATCTGTTCGGCGCTGGTGCCCGTGTAGTCGTGCCAGCGCTGGTTGTACCATGCAATGGTGCCGTCGAAGCTGGCGATCCAGGCCAGTTGCGGGATGGAATTGGCCAGTGCGCGCAAGTCTTCCTCGCTCTGGCGCAGGCTGTCCTCGGCCGCCTTGCGCTGGCTGATGTCCTGGATATACGTGCTCAAGCCGTCGCTGGAAGGGAAGATGCGCACTTCCAGCCAGCGCCCCAGCGGCGGATACAGCAGTTCGAAACTGCAGCTGTGCTGCTGCGCCATGGCGCGCCGGTACTGCGTTTCCAGTTCCGTGCCCGGCAGGTCGGGGCAGGCTTGCCACAGGTTCATGCCCGCCAGGCTGGCGCCAGGCGCGTGCTGCGGCGCCAGCATGTCGGCGCCGCGCGTATTGAGGTAGCGGATGGTCCAGTCGCGGTCGAGCAGGCAGAAGCCGTCGGTAATGCCTTCCAGCAAGTTGGCCAGGCGCTCGTCGGAGAGGCTCAGCGGCGCTGATGGGGGAAGCAGATCTTGCTCGCGGTCATGCTTGGCCATCGGAAATCCTGCAACAGTGAGTCTGCCGCACGGGCTCTTGCCCCGCCGGGCCGCCGCTAAGCTCAGTTAATTGGGTCATGATGGTAAATGCCCGCGGTCATGAATTAGGGGAGGCACAAGCGCCCCTGTCTGGCTGGTATTGTAGCCCCAAGCGGCGCGCCGCCACCGCACGCTTGCACGCCGCCTGCAGATAGCACTGGACAGGCTGGAAAGCAGTCCCTATAATCCCGCTTCTTTCGAGACAGCAACTTCTCGATTCGCTGGACACCGCTGTGAAAGCAGAAGTGTCCATCGATAAAAAGGCGTGAGCTTTTTGGCAGTGAAAAGGTAGTCGGTCATGCGGGGCGGTATTCTGCAAAATCAGCTAAGCGATTGAAAAATCGAACTTTTCAAAGCGAAATGAATACGCTATAATGTTTGCCTGCGCGGCTGTAGCTCAGCTGGATAGAGTACTTGGCTACGAACCAAGGGGTCGTGGGTTCAATTCCTGCCAGCCGCACCAG
>NZ_JBXAKW010000001.1:951506-1025696 GCF_058798815.1 Janthinobacterium sp. GW822-FHT07A03
CTGTAGCTCAGCTGGATAGAGTACTTGGCTACGAACCAAGGGGTCGTGGGTTCAATTCCTGCCAGCCGCACCAGAATATCGGGGATCAGATTGTAAAATCTGATCCCCTTTTTCGTTTCCGAACGGATTTACGCCGCGCTGTTGGCGCCGCGCCGGTATTGCAGGCGAAATGCGCGCGGCGTGACGTGCTTGGCGGCGCGGAACTGGCGGTTGAAATGCGCGAGGTTGCGGTAGCCCGCCTCTTGCGCGATGACGGCGATGGCGAGATTGCTCTCGATCAGCTGTTGGCAGGCGCGGCCGATGCGCAGCCGCGCCAGGTATTCGCCCGGCGTGCAATGCGCGTGGCGCTTGAAACAGCGGTGAAAGGCGCCCAGCGACAGGGCCGCCCGCTGTGCCAGGGTTTCCAGCGCGATTTCTTCCCGGAAATGTGCGTGCATGAAATCGAACACGCCGGCCATGCGCTTGTGCTGGCTATCGGGCAGCGGCGCCTGCGCCGTCGAGGCCAGCGGCTGCGCGCCCGTATCGCCCGCCAGTTCCAGCAGCACGTCGAGCAGCAGCGGCAGGCGCTGCGGCACGGGCAGGGCGTTCAGCCGCAGCAGCTGACCGGCGCAGCGCGCGCTCGTCCGCGGCGAAAAATGCAGGGCAGGCCCGGCGCGGGCCGCCAGTTGCCGCAAGCTGTGCAATTCCGGAAAACAGGCCGCCAGCTGTTCCAGCCACTCGAGCGAAAACCACACGACGACGGCCAGCATCGGCTGTGCGCTGTCGATGCGCTCGCTGGCCGACCACGTGTGCGGCAAATTCGGCCCCAGCAGCACCAGGTCGCCCGGTTCGAAATCGCCCAGGTGGTCGCCGATGTAGCGCTGCCCCCGTGCATTCACCGTCAGGGTCAGTTCGAACTGCGGATGGTAGTGCCAGATGAAGGGAATGGCATCGAGTTCGCGCCACAGCAAGCCCCAGGAGTGGCCCGCCGGGATCGTGACTTGTTCGAATAAAGGCGTCATTGTGACGTTTTGGTGGAGTGTATAGTCAGGATAGTATCAGTATTGGCCGCTTGGCGCGCATTTCAACTGGCCGCGTCATCGCACAATCTGTCTCACACCCACACAGGAGACAGCGATGCAGAACCCATACCAATACGGCGAAGACCGTCCCGGCAACCCGTCCGTGGCCTACACGGAACAGACCCAGTTGCGCGATATCCGCAAACAGCTGCCCCTGCGCGTGCTGTCCGACAGCGATTTCCTGCACTGGCAAACCTATGGCTACGTCATCGTCAAGGATGCGGTGTCGCCCGAGCAAGTGCGGCGCACGACAGATTTCCTGTGGGAATTCCAGGGACTCGACCAGAATGATCCCTCCACCTGGAACCGGGACCAGCTGCGCGACCATGCGATGAAAGAGCTCAACGGCTCCGGCATGGTCGAGGCCTATCACAACCAGACGCTGTGGGATAACCGCCAGACCCAGCGCGTCTACGACGCCTTCGTCGATATCTGGGACCGCCAGGATCTGTGGGTGACGATCGACCGCGCCAACCTGAACACGCCGAACAACGGCAAGCGCAAGTTTGGCGGCTTCATCCACTGGGATGCGGATACCACGCTCGACCCGCTGCCCGTCAACGTGCAGGGCGTGCTGGCCCTGTCCGACACCTCGCCCGAGAGCGGCGGTTTCCAGTGCTATCCGGAATTGTTCAATAACTTATTGAGCTGGCGCAAGACGGTGCCGCAAGACCGCAATCCATGGCAGCCGGACCTGGCGACGGTGCCGTACCCGATGGAATTTATCGCCATGAAGAAGGGGGAATTGCTGATCTTCAACAGCCTGCTGGCGCACGGCATCCGCCCGAACACGTCGACGGACCAGGTGCGCCTGGCGCAATACATTTCCTTTACGCCCGCCCAGGAAGATAATCAATCCCTGCGCGACTGGCGGGTGCAAAGCTGGCGCGAGCGCAGCGCGCCGCAGGGCTACGCGTTTCCCGGCGACCCCGAGGACAAGGAAAAGCTGCGCTACCCGCAGGCGCGCCTGACTGCGCTGGGCGAGCAGATACTCGGCGCGCGCGACTGGCAAGCCACGCCTTAGGCGCTGGTCTTGCCCGGCGGATAGACAAGCGCGGCCAAATGCACGATCATGGTCCGACTAGCCATCGACCGAGGAAACGCATGAGTATCATCACCTGCATCGAAGACTTGCGCGTGCTGGCCCAGAAACGGGTGCCGCGCATGTTTTACGACTACGCCGATTCCGGCTCCTGGACGGAATCGACGTACCGCGCCAACAACAGCGATTTCGCCAAGATCAAGTTCCGCCAGCGCGTGGCCGTCAACCTGGAAAACCGCAGCCTGGCCTCGACCATGGTGGGGCAGGCCGTATCGATGCCGGTGGCCCTGTCGCCCACGGGCTTGACGGGCATGCAGCATGCGGATGGCGAAATCCTCGCGGCGCAGGCCGCCGAGAAGTTTGGCGTGCCGTTCACCCTGTCGACCATGAGCATCTGCTCGATCGAGGACGTGGCGGCGAACACGAGCAAACCGTTCTGGTTCCAGCTGTACGTGATGAAAGACCGCGAATTCATCAATCGCCTGATCGACCGCGCCAAGGCGGCCAAATGCGGCGCGCTCGTATTGACGCTGGACTTGCAGGTGCTGGGCCAGCGCCACAAGGACTTGCGCAACGGCCTGTCGGCGCCGCCGAAACTCACCATACCGAACATCCTCAACATGGCCACCAAGCCGCGCTGGGTAGCGGGCATGCTGGGCACGAAACGCCGCGGTTTCGGCAACATCGTCGGCCACGCCACGTCCGTGTCGGACATGTCGTCGCTGTCGGCCTGGACGCAGCAGCAGTTCGACCTGAGCCTGTCGTGGGCGGACGTGGAATGGATCAAGCAGCGCTGGGGCGGCAAACTCATTATCAAGGGCATCATGGACCCGGAAGACGCGCGCCTGGCAGTAAGCAGCGGCGCCGACGCGCTGATCGTCTCGAACCACGGCGGGCGCCAGCTCGACGGCGCGCAATCGTCGATCGAAGCCTTGCCCGCCATCGTCGACGCCGTCGGCAGCCAGATCGAAGTGCACATGGATGGCGGCATCCGCTCGGGCCAGGACGTGATCAAGGCCGTGGCGCTGGGCGCCAAGGGCGTCTACATCGGCCGTCCATTCTTGTACGGCCTGGGCGCCATGGGCGGCCCGGGCGTGACCAAATGCCTGGACATCATCCGCAACGAACTGGACCTGACGATGGCCTTTTGCGGCTTGCGCGATCTGCAGCAGGTGGATAAAAAGATACTGCTGCCGGGGACGTTTTAAGCGGCAATCCGCACAATATCAAAGCCTTCCGATGCGTCGGGCGGCACGAAGTGGCGCGTGATTTCATCAAATTGCGCGTCGCTGGTGGAGAACGGGTGCAAGCCGCTGTCATTGCGCTGGCGCAAGCGCGCCTTGCATTCCTCATCCGTCACGTCGAGGTAATGCAGCACGTGCGGCACGCCCGCCTGCTGGAACAGCTCGCGCATCCAGGCCCGGCTGGCGGGTGTATTCGCGGGGAAATCGAGCACGACGGACACGCCCGCCTTCAGCATCTGCAGGCAGAGCGGCGCGATGGCCGCGCGCAGCCGCGCCGCGCACGCGACATAGTCGGCCAGGCTGGCGATCTGGCCCGGATACAGCTGCGCCAGCAGGGTGTCTTCGCTGATGCGCACGGTATGCGGCGCTTGCGCAAGCTGGCTGGTCAAGGTGGATTTGCCCGAGGCAATCTTGCCGCACACGAGGTGCAGGGTGGGGATAACCGGGGTGCTGGAAGTGGTGTGCATGGTCGCTCGCTGAAAGTGAAAACAAAGCCTGCGAGACGTCTTGATTGTTTGTTGCCGATCAAAGCCGCCTTGCAGGCGGCTTGGTCAATGTCATTCCTGTCCAGCCACCATGCTTGAAATGGCGGCAATAATCGATGGCAGGGGCGGGAATGGCGATGGCATGGCGCAACGATGCCATGCGATGGATGGCGTTGTCAATACTTGGTCTTTACTCGAAGAATCGCCGGTACTGCGCATACGGCTCCAGCCCCATGCTGGCGCGGCGCTGTTCCAGATGCAGTGGATCCGCGATGGGAAAGGCAACGCTCTTGCCGTCGCTGCCAGTCTGGAACTGGCTGCCGTACAGCTGCGGCAGCTTGTCATTGCTCAAGTCGCGGTCGATCGCCAGTGCCAGCTTCGAGGGCGTGATCTCTCCCCGTGCCGCTGCTGCGCGCATCAGCGGTAGGCTGCTTTTGAGGAAGGTATTGGATCCATGCTGGGCGATCAGCCAGGCGCTGGCCGCCGCCTTGTAGCCGACCATCGTTTGCGTGGGCCAGCCCTTGCTGGCGATGATTTGCCGCAAGCGTTGCTCGCGTGCCTTGTCCGTAGCCAGCATGCGCTGGCGTGTGGCCAGGTCCGGCCCCGTTGGCGGAAATCCCGCGCGCAGGGCCTGGTCTTCCTGTTCCATGGTCCGCAATTCGGCTGCCAGCGCCGCTTCGGGCACCGCGGCCGGATACAGCAGGAAGTCCAGTGCGCCCGCCGTGGCCGCGCTGAAGATGAGCTTGGGTTCCGCTTCCCAGCCGGGCGATTGCAGAAGCAGTGCCAGTGTGCCGCCTTCCGGTACATCGATGCGGTAGCGGCCATTTTCGACCGTGCCATGTATCTGCGGCTCGCCGTGCATGCGCTCGGCCACGATGCTGATGGCTTGCGGCAGCGGCGGGCCGTTGCTGCGGATGGTGCCGCTCAGTTCGAAGGCGCCCGCATGGAGGCTCCAGCACAGCAGGATGGCAAAGCTCAGGCGTGGCATGGGAGTCCGTTCATGCGTGGTGGATGTCGAGTTTGCTCCACACATCTTGGAACGCGGCGTCATCGAGCGGTCGCGCATGCGGGTCGTCTGCCTGGAACAGGCCGCCGATCAGCATGTCCTGGACGGCACCCGTGAAACCGCCGTACGACGAGGCGCGGCCCCACTGGCGGTGCGTATGGGCGAAGACGACGGCACCTTGCTGCGCGGCCAGTTGCGCCAGCGCTTGCCGCAGGGTGGCGGCCGCTTCCGGGCCCATGTCCGTGGCGATGGCGCACACCAGGCGCTGGCTGAACTGCAAGCGCTTGCCTGCCAGTCCCAGCAGCGATTCATTGGCCAGGGCGAGGAACACATCGGGCGCCCGGTTGTCCTTTTCGCAGACGGTCCAGGTGGGCGCCCACGCTTCCAGGCTCATGAAGCGCGCTTCCGTCGTGGCCGGCGTGTGCGTCCACTTGGCGTGCGATTTGGCGTCCCAGCCCAGGCGGCCAAAGGGAATCGACTTGCCCTTGGGATTGTATTGATGGCTGCGCACGCCGGCCTGGCCCCTCGTCCGCGCTTGCGCCACGAGGCCGTCGAGGCTGGCGGCGAACGGCGTCCATTGCGCCGCGTCCCATAGCGGTGCGGCATCGGGCGCGGCCAGCAGCAGGAATACCTCGTAATCACGTGAAAAAAACGCCATGCACAGTCCTTATCGTTGCAGTTGAGAGATGACCGCCCGCTGGCTGGGGCGCAGCAGGTAGACGCCGTACAGGCACAGGGGCAGCACGGCCAGCAGGGCGATATATGGCAGGATGGACGCGCCATCCTCGGCCGGGTGCGGCAAGGTGGCCGTTACCAGCGCGTAATCCCACAGTCCATGCACGAGCACCATGGGCCAGATGGAGCGGGTGCGCAGGCGGATGGCCGCATAGCCGACGCCCTGCAAGGTGGCGGCCACGGCTTGCCACAGGGCGCCGCTGACGTCGCCCGTGGCCAGGCCGTTGGCCGTATGGGCCAGGCCGAACAGCGCCGAAGACATCAGCACGGCGGGCCAGACGGCGTAGCGGTCCAGCATGCCTTGCAGCAAGATGGCGCGGAACATCAGCTCTTCCGAGATGGCCACCAGCGCCGCATTGCAAGCGACGATCAGCAGCACGCGCGGTTGCGGCCAGCCGCCGGCCCAGGCCAGCAACAGCATCAGCAGCGCATACAGCAGGGGCGGCCAGACCAGCCACGTGCTTTTCCACGGATGCGGCGCGCACAGGCCCGCTTCGCGGCGCTGGCTGGATGCCAGCAGCAGCGCCAGCGCGAACAGGGCGGCCAGCGCCCACGACAGGCCGATACGGCCGGTGACGGCTGCGCCCGGCAAGGCGTAGCCGGCGGATTCCAGCCAGCGGCCGCCCATGCTCAAGCCCAGCCAGACGGCCAGTGCACCCAGGGCAAGCGGCATGGTGATGTGAATTTTTTTCATGGAAAATGTCTGTGTCATGTTGCTGGCGCATGGATGGTGACGCGGTTGCGGCCGCTGTTTTTCGACTGGTACAGCAAGGCATCGGCCTGGCGTATCAGTTCGCTGCTGTCCGCGCGCCGCTCCTGGCCGGGCTGGAGCGTGGCCGCGCCCAGGCTGACGGTCACGACACCGTTCGCGCTGGCCGCGTGGGGGACTTGCAGCGCCTCGACGGCCGAGCGGATGGCTTCGGCCACTTCCAGCGCGCCCGCGGCATCGGTGGCGGGCATGATCACGGCGAACTCTTCGCCGCCATAGCGCGCCGGCAGGTCTTCGGCCCGGCCCACGCTGCGCGCCACGGCGCTGGCGACCGCCTGCAGGCAGGCATCGCCGGCCACATGGCCGTACTGGTCGTTAAATTTTTTAAAGAAATCCACGTCCAGCATGATCAGCGACACCGGATGCCCGCTGCGCTGGGCGCGATTGAGTTCATGCGCCAGCGTTTCATCGAAACAGCGGCGGTTGGCCAGCCCCGTCAAGCCGTCTTGCGACGCCCGCGCCGCCAGGTCCGCATTGGCGCGCTGCAACTGCGTGCTGGCCAGGCGCAGGCTGGCCTCGATACGGTCGCGTATGGCAATTTGCCGCATCAGCTTGCGGAACAGGTACAGCAGCAGCGCCCCCGCCGCCAGCGAGGCCAGTACGATTTGCGTGCTCAACCATTGCCATTCGGCAAAAATGTCGTCCTTCGACAAGCCTGCCGCCACGATGACGGGAAAGCGCTGCAGATGGCGATAGCTGTACAGCCGTTCGATTTCGTCCACTTTCGCCGTCATCATCGCCGTGCCGACGGGCCCTTGGTCGCGGTAGGCCTGCAAGATGGCGCCCGAGGAAATATCCATGCCGATCACCTCGGGCTGGAATGGCCGCCGGTAGATCAGGGTGCCGTCATCGAGGGCAAAGAAGGCCGTGCCCGTATTGCCCAGGTTGAGCGTGGCGTAGATGCGTTCGAAGGAGTTCAGCCCCAGGGTGACGAGCACCACGCCGGCAAACGTGCCATCCTTTGCTTCGACCCGGCGCGAAACGGGCAATACCCATTGCCCGCTGGATTTGCTGCGCACGGGCGCACTGATATGGCTGCCCAGCTGCGCGTGCGTCTGGTGGTAGATAAAGTAATTACGTTCGGCATTGTTGCCATCGTGCCCGGCGCCGGAGGAGGCGGCCAGCCGCTCTCCCTGTGCGTCGAAGATGAAGACGCCGGCAATTTCCACGATATTCTTCGACAATTGCTGCAGATGCGACTGCAGCCGTTCGCCGGTATGGTCGTTATTGCCTTCGTTCCTGACGTGTTCGGCAATATCTTCCAGCATCACATCGGCGATTTCCAGTTCCATGTACGCTTGCGTGGCCAGGGTGCGCGCCATGTTTTCCGTCGTCGCCCGCGCTTCGCGCAAGCGCACGTCGCGCGAAGACCAGACGATCCACACCGTCATGCCGAGCAAGATGGCGCACATGCAGAAAAAGGCGATGCTGGCCCAGGCGGTCACCGGCCGCTTGTGCCGGCTCAAGATCTCGGGCTGCGCCGCGAGGGCGTCGGTGTCGGGGATATTCTTTACTGCGTGCATAAGCGGATTATGAAGTTGCATCAATGATATGATAAAACATTGCCATACTACATTAAAAAGCAAGCTTGCAAAGTTGCCACATCACTATAGTTGCATGGAATAATAAGCATCGTCCGTTTGAACCTTCGATTGGAGTTGCATGGCCTACACGAAAATCCTTACCACCGAACGCCTGATCCTGCGCAAGCCGCAGCCATCCGATGAGGCGGCCCTGTTCGCCATGCATGCCGACCCTGAAGTGATGCGCTATTTCAGCGAACCGCCCTGGGACGATGCCGGCCGCGCCGCGCGCCAGATTGCCGAGGACAGCGCCGCCTTCGAGAACGAAGAGTTCTTCCGCTTCGCCATCGAACTGCAGGAGACGGGCGAATACCTGGGCAGCTGCACGCTGTTTTCCGTGCACCGCCAGAACCGCCGCGCCGAGATCGGCTACGCGCTGGCGCGTCCGCACTGGGGCCGTGGCTATATGCACGAAGCGCTGTCGGCGCTGATCGAGTACGCCTTCGTCGAGCGCGACCTGAACCGCCTGGAAGCCGATATCGACCCGCTCAACACCGGTTCGGCCAGCGCCCTCGAGCGCCAGGGTTTCAACAGGGAAGGCTTTTTGCCGGAGCGCTGGATCGTGGGCGGCCACGTCAGCGATTCGGCACTGTACGGCTTGCTGCGGCGCGAGTGGGAAGCGCGGCGCAAGGGCGCCGCGTGAGCGGGCAAGTGATCGACGTGCTTGAACGCTGGCTGGGCCACGCCTTGCCGGCGTACTACAAGGGCTTTCTGCAGCACTGGCAAGAGGGCATGCGGGGCGAGCAGGTATTGCTGTACGGCGCAGAAAGTTTGATGGAGCGCAACGAAACATATGACACGCAGCAATCCTGCCCCGGCTACCTCACCATCGGCGACGACAGCGGCGGGCGCGCCGTCATGCTGGCGCTTGATGGCGCCGAGCGCGCCGTGTATCTGGTGGGGCATGGCTCGATGCAGCGCGACGATTTCGAGCGGGTCGCCGATGATTTCGCCGCCTGGCTGGCCGCCGATTGCCCCGTCGATTGACTATTCCAGGAGCCAACGATGAAGCCGGCCGACTTGCCCCGTTCCACCCATCCCCTCGTGACCTTGCGCCACCTGGAACGCAGCGACGCGCCAGCCTGGTATGCCTGCCTGGCCGACCCTGCCGTCATCGAACACACGAGCTGGGACTTGCGCAGCATCGACGACCTGCAGGCCAATTTCGATGACTACGCGTCGGCCCAGCCGGCGTCGCCCATGCGTCTGGCCGTGGTGCTGCGCGAGGGCGGCCAGCTGGTGGGCACCATCGGCTTGAATGCGATTTCTCCGCAGCACCGCACGGCCGAAATCGCCTACGACCTTTCTCCCGCCGTGTGGGGGCAGGGCGTGGCCACGTCCATCGTGGACGCTGTCGTGGACTGGGCCTTCCAGCGCCTGGGCTTGCTGCGCATCCAGGCGACCGTGCTGGAAAGCAATGCACGTTCGCTGCGCGTGCTCGAACGTTGCGCTTTCGAGCGGGAAGGCTATTTGCGCAGCTACCGGCAAATCCGTGGAAGATCGGGCAACTTCTGGCTGTATGCGCGCCTTGCCGGCGTGCCATGAGCAAAGCACCCTTGAGCATCCTGCTGCTGGAAGACCACCTGGGCATCGCGCGCCAGGTGCTTGACTTCCTCGACGGCCTGGGCTGGCAGACCGACCATGCGGGCACGGGCGCGCTCGGTGTCGCGCTGGCCACGCGCAACGCCTATGACGTGGTGCTGCTGGACCTGAACCTGCCCGACATCGATGGCTTGCAAGTGTGCCGCGCCATCAAGGCGGGCGCGCCCAGCAATGTGCCGATCCTGATGCTGACGGCACGCGACTCTTATGAAGACAAGGCACGCGGTTTTCGCGACGGCGCGGACGACTATCTGACCAAGCCCTTCGACTTGCGCGAAGTGGCCTTGCGCTGCGAAGCGCTGGCGCGCCGGCAGCAGCTGCACGTGCACCAGGAAATGCGCGTGGGGCCATTCACCTTGCAGACGCGCGCAGGACGCGCCCTGTACCGTGACGCACCCCTGCCGCTGACGCAGACGGGTTTCAAGATATTGCTGCTGCTGTGCCGCGAGCATCCGCATGCCGTATCGCGCTCGGCCTTGCTGCAAGCCCTGTGGGGCAGCCAGCCGCCCGACAGCGACGCCCTCAAATCGCATATCTATGCGCTGCGCAAGCAGCTGGAGTTGCTTGGTGCGACAGGCGTGCTGGTCACCATCCCGCAACTGGGCTACCGCCTGGTCTTCGATGCGGCGGCCGGCGATGGCTAGGTCGATCCGCCGCCGGCTGTTCGCGGCCCTGGCCGGCTTCACCGTCGTGCTGTGCCTGTGCTACACGGGCCTGGCGCTGGTGATCGCCTACGTGACGGAAGACATGCTGGTGCAGCGCCTGCTCGAACGCGAAGCGGCGGTGGTCAGCCAACGTTTGCGCCAGCACGGTGAGCTTACGCCGTCTGGCCGCGACCTCATCACGGTTCATGGCAGTTACCTTGATTTGCCTCAAGCCGTGCGCGCGCAAGTGCCGCCGTCCGCCCCGCGCGGCGAAGTGTTCACGACGACGGGTCAGCATTATCACGTGCTGGCGCTGGACCTCGTTGCCGCGGGCAAGCCGCAGCGCAGCTATCTGCTGGCCGACGTGGCACCCGTGCTGGTGGTGCAGCGCCTGGCGCGGGAGGTGGGCGGTGTCGTCGCTGGCGTGGCCCTGACACTGATCGCCCTGGCCTTGCTGCTGGCGTACTGGCTGGCGCGGCGCCTCGTGCTGCCCTTGCAGCGCCTGGCCCGGGAAGCGCGCCAGCTGGCGCCCGGCGGCGCCGTCCATTTCAGCGAGCGCGACCGCCCCGACGAGATCGGTTTCCTGGCGCGCCGCCTGGAAACCACGTTTACCGAACTGCAAACGGTGTTGCAGCGCGAACAGGCATTCGCGCGCGACGTCAGCCACGAACTGCGCACGCCGCTCACTTTGATGCACAACAGCCTGGCGCTGGCCGGCGCACAGCCCCTGGCGGCAGAGGGACAGACGCAGCTGCGCCAGGGTGTCAATGAGATGCGCGCCACCATCGAGGTGCTATTCGCGCTGGCGCGGGCCGAGCAGCTGCCGGGCGACGTGGTGGAGTTGCGTGGTTGCATCGAGCAATGCCTGCTGCGCCTGCTCGACGAACATCCGTGGGACGCCAGCCTGCTGGCGCTGGACTTGCCCGAGCGCCTGGAGGTCGTCGGCAACCCGCAGCTGACGATGTTGCTCATCAATAACTGCCTGGCGAATGCCCTGTTCCATGGCGGCGCCGCTTGCCGCATCAACATTGCGTTTGCGCAAGGCCGCCTGAGCATCGGCAATACGCTGCCGGCGGGGCAGTCGCGGCGCATCCACGGCTTTGCGCACGGACAAAGTTTGCTTGGGCGCGTGGCGCAGGCCATGCGCTGGGATATCCGTTTCCATCCGGGCGAGGCGCACTACCGCGTCGACATCATTCCCCACCGGACACAATAAAAAACAGGAAGATTTCACCGCGATTTCACCGGCGCCTGCATAAGCTGCAAGCTCTTGATTAACGGAGAAAACCGCATGAAATGTCTTATCAGCCTGCTGGTGCTGGCGTGCACCAGCATCCCTGTTCTGGCGCAAGTGACTAGCCTCGTCCACAAAGAGGAAAAACGCCGCTACATCGTCTACACGCCCGCCGCCTACGACCAGGCGCCGCGGCAGGCGTTTCCCGTCGTCTTCAATTTCCATGGCGGCGGCATGAGCATGGCGGAACAGATGCTGTACACGCAGATGAACAAGACGGCCGAGCGGCACCAGTTCATCGTCGTGTATCCGCAAGGTATCAAGCAGGACTGGAACGTGGGCTTCGGCATGGATTACCTGGCCGGCACCGATGATGTCGGTTTTACGCAGGCGATATTGAGCAAGCTCAAGCAGGATTACCGCATCGATGACAAGCGCGTGTATGCGACGGGCCTGTCGCGCGGTGGCTTCTTTGCCCTGCGCCTGGCGGCCGAGCTGCCCCAGCAGTTCGCCGCCGTCGCCTCGGTGGGCGCGCCCATGCCGGAACCCGTGCTGCAGCATCACCAGCAGAAGGACAAGGTGGGCATGCTGCTGATACAGGGCACGGCCGACAAGGTGGTGCTGTATGAGGGCAAGGCTGCCAGCTACCTGTCGGCGGAAGATACGTTTGCCTACTGGCGCAGGCACAACGGCATCGACGGCGCCGTACCCGCGGCGCGCCTGCTACCCACCGCGCCAGGTGACGATACGCAAGTGACGCATGTGGAGCAGGGCAGTGGTACGGGCGGCGCCGGCGTGGCCTTGCTCACCGTCAAGGATGGCGGCCACACGTGGCCGGGCGCCGATGCCTTCAATGTTGGCCTGCCCATCGGCAAGACCACGCGCGCCATCGATGCAAATGAGGTGATGTGGGAATTTTTCAGCCAGCACCGGCGATAACGCTGCGGGGACGCGGGTGCCTGTGGCACACTCTTGTCATTTTGAATCTTGCACAAGGAAATGATGAACAGCCACCCCGTCGCCATCTTTTGCCGCTCGCTGGGCCAGTTGTCGGCCATGCTGGACAAGCTCGATGCCCAGCCGCAGTTGCTGGCGGCGCGGCTGCACCCGGACATGCTGCCGTTCGCCCAGCAGGTGCGCGCGGCCGTGAGCTTTTCCCTGCGCGGCTGCTGCCCGCTGGCGGGGCTGGACGTGGCCGATTTCAGCGCTGCCGCCAGCCTGCAGGAACAGATCGCGCAGACCATGCGCTACCTCAAGGCGATTCCCGTGGAGCGCTTTGACGGACCGCTTGAGCGCATCTGCCGCGACCGCGCCGGCTTTGCCGACATCGCGCTGCCGGCCGGCGAGTACTTGAATCTGTACATCCTGCCGAATTTCTACTTTCACTTCAGCATGGCGTATGCAATTGCGCGCAGCGCTGGCGCGGCCATCGGCAAGGGCGATTTCGATGGCTATCATGCGTATGCGCCGGGTTTCAGCTTTGAGCGTCCCGCCGCGCCGTAGCGGCTACAGCCCCGCTTCCTTCCAAGCAGATAGCCCCAGCCGCTTCAGCAGCCGGCCCGACAGCCCGCAGCTCCAGCAACTGATCTGGATTTGCCGGTGGCTTGCCGGCCCCTGCGCATGCCAGGCTTGTTCGGCATAATCGAGCAGCGCGTCGCTGAGCGGGGAATGGTCGGCCATGGGCGGCAGGCGGCTCATCAGTTCGAACACGCCGTGGCACGTCTCCTTGATCTGCAGCAAACCGGCCAGCAGGGCGCGCAGCACGGCGCCGTCGATGTTGCTGCTCGCTTGCGTGAAACGCTGCTGCCAGCACAGGTTGCGCGCCTGCCACAGGGCCAGCAGCGCGGGCACGTCGGCCGCTTGCAGTTGCCCGATCAGCTCATCCGCCTCCTGAAACAGGTCGAGGCGGTCGTACTCCTCGCCGTCCAGCCCCAGCAGTTCATCGAGCTCCTGCAAGACGCTCATGCCACCACGTTCACGGGTGCGCCGCGTTCGAACGCTTCGATATTGCCGATCAATATGTCAGCCAGCTTTTGCATGGCTTCGCCGCTGGCCCAGGCCGTATGGGGCGTGAGGATGAAGTTGGGCAGGCGTAAGTTCAACAGCGGATTGTCGGGCGGCGGCGGTTCCTTCGACAGCACGTCGAAGCCGGCGCCGGCGATCACGCCCTGCGTCAATGCCTGCGCCAGGGCCGCCTCGTCGACGAGGCCGCCCCGCGCCGTGTTGATCAGCAGGGACGTGGGCTGCATGCGCGCCAGTTCTTGCTCTCCGATGATGTTGCGCGTCTTGTCCGTCAGGGGCAGGTGCAGGCTCAGCACGTCGGACGTGGCCAGCAATTCGTCAAAACCCACTTCCTGCACGCCGTCTTCCTGGATCGGGGAACGGTTGTGCACGATCACCTGCATGCCGAAGGCGCGTCCCAGCCGGGCCACGGACTTGCCCAGCGCACCGTAGCCGAGCAGACCCAGGCGGCTGCCGGTCAGGTCGCGGATCGGGTGGCCGAACAGGCAGAAACGGTCCGACGCCTGCCACAGGCCCGCTTCCACGTCCGCGCGGTAGGCGACGAGCTGGCGGCGCAGGGCCAGCATCAGCGCCAGGGTATGCTCGGGCACGGTGGCGCGCGCATAGTCGCGGATATTCGCGACGATAATGCCCCGTTCGCGGCAGGCGGCCAGGTCGAGGATGTCCGTGCCCGTGGCGGCCACGGCGATCATTTTCAGGTCGGGCAGCTGCGCCAGCTCGGCCGCGCGCAGCGGCACTTTATTGGTGATGCCGATGCTGGCGCCTTGCAGGCGGGCTACCGTCTGTTCGCTGCCCTTGGTGTGCGCAAACTCTTCCCAGCTGTGGGTGAAGGCGGGCGGGCGCACGGTGGCGATCAGGCTGTCGCGGTCGAGAAAGACGATGCGGTGCGGGGGCGGCGGTGTGCTTGCTGCGGTCATGGCTGGGCCTCGGTCAGGGTGGCACGCGCGGGCAGGGTGCTCTTGCCCTTCAGCTGCGTGGCCGGGTGGTTGGTAAACATGTCGGCGACCCATTCGACGAACACGCGCACCTTGGCGGACAGGTGGCGGTTGGGCGGATAGATCACGTGGATGGGCAGCGGGTCGGATTCCCAATCGCCCAGCAATTCCACCATTTTGCCCTGTTCCAGCAGGGGCGCAAGCATGAAATGCGTCATTTGCACGATGCCCAGGCCCGCCAGGCCGGCGGCTGCGTAGGCGTTCGAGTCGTTCAGGGCGATATGGCTGGGCATGGACATCTGGATGCGTTCGCCGGCGCGCGTGAAATCCCAGTCAAACGTCTTGCCGGTCTTGGCGGAGAAGAAATTCACGCCCCGGTGCTGCGCCAGGTCGCTCGGGTGCTGCGGCGTGCCATGGCGCGCCAGGTAGCCGGGCGCGGCGCAGGTGATGAAATGCAGCACGCCCACGCGGCGCGCGATCAGGTTCAGGTCGCCCAGTTCGCCGCCGCGCACGGCGCAGTCGACGCCTTCCTCGATCAGGTCGACGGGGCGGTCGCTGCAGCCGAGTTCCAGCGAGATATCGGGGTAGCGGGCGAAGAAATCGGGCAGGGCGGGGATGATCAGTTCGCTGGCAAGGGCCGTGGGCGCATCCACGCGCAGCCGTCCGCTGGGGCTCAGGCGCGTGCGCGACAGCGATTCCTCGGCTTCGCGCACGTCCGACAGGATGCGCACGCAGCGTTCGTAATACGCGGCGCCGTCGGAGGTGATGCTGACGTGGCGCGTGGTGCGGTTGAGCAACTTGACCGACAGGCTGCTTTCCAGCGACTGGATCAGGGTCGAGACGGTGGCTTTCGGCAGCTGCATGTTTTCCGCCGCGCGCGTGAAGCCGCCCGCATCGACGACTTGGATGAAGACTTCCATGGCTTGCAGCTTGTTCACTTGATTTCCTATCACTTTCCGCGTGATTATTCAGAATCCTGAACAATCAATTCGGCATTGCACTCTTTATCAGATTGTAGATCAAGTCTATAGTTGTTGTACTGCAGCATAAATGTGATGCCGCAGGAAGGACAACAGGAGAAACATCATGGCATATCGGAATGGAATCTTTGCAGTGCTTGCTCTCGCTGTGAGCTCGCTTGCGCTGGCCGCGATGGTATCGACGGATGCCTACTCGCTGGCGGCGCAAAGCGAAGCCAGCGGTTATAGCGCCCTGACCCATGAAGTGGGCGGCGTCGCCCTGTTGTGCCTGAACGACGCGGTACTCGATGTTGCGGTGCAGCCGGTGGTGGCGCAATGAGCGTTGCCGACACCGCGGCCGAACTGGCACCTGGCCTGGCGCTGAAGATACGCGACATCCAGGTGCAGGGCGCGCAGGATGCGCTCGGCGCGCGCGTCTACACGGCTGGCGTGCCGGGCGCCAAGCAGCCGAACCTGATGGTCTTCTTCCATGGCGGCGGCTTCGTCGACGGCGACCTGGACGACGCGGACGACTTCCTGCGCTGCCTCGTGCTGAGCAACCCCGACCACGTGGTGCTGGCCGCGAACTACACGCTGGCGAAGGTGCGGCCATTTCCCGCCGCCGTCGAAGACGCGCATGCCGTGCTGCTGTGGGCGAAAAAGAACAAGTCCAAGCTGGGCTGGACGGGCAAGCAGATGGTGGTGTCGGGCATCGAAGCGGGCGCCAACCTGGCTGCCGTGTGCGCCATGATGTCGCGCGACCGGGGCGGACCGCCCCTCGCGGGCCAGGTGCTGATCATGCCCATGCTCGACCCCGGCCTGTCGACGTGTTCGATGCGCCACTTGCCGACCTGTCCGGACCTGGCCGAAGTGGCCGACCAGTGCGCCGCCGCCTATCGCGGCTACCTGCCGAATGCTGCTGACCGTACCCATCCGTACGCGTCGCCATTGCAGTCGAGCCGCCTGAAGAACCTGCCGCCAGCCTTGATCTTGTCCAGCGAAGACGACCCATTGCGCGACGAGGCTGAACAATACGGCAGCAAATTGATCGCCTGCGGCATCAAGACCACCGTGCGGCGCATGGCCGCCGCGCCGCTGCAAGACGCTACCGCCCGTAATGAATGCGCCTGCAAGGTGCAGGTATTGAGCGAAATTAGCAGTTTCGTCGCCGGACTGGGGCAGGAGCCCGAGTCATAAAGCCGCCATTTGCGGCACTGCAAAAAAACTTACACTAATCAGTTTACTTTTTGAGTTTCGGTTGCTACACTACGCAGTGTAGTTCCCTTCCTGTCTGCGTTGTGCGCTCGCACAGCCAGCTTCGTCGTCCCCGTCCGCTTTTAAACAGCTGGCGGCCTGTTTACCTTTGATCGAGCGCCGTCGGGCGCCATGGCACCACCATTCACTTTTTCAGCTGGGTTGCTTCCTGCCGCCCATACCATTAGAAATTTTCATAAAACAGGGAAATAAAATGAAAAACGTTCAACAATTTTCCACTCTGCTCAAGCCCCTGGCTGCCTCGCTCGCGCTGGCGGGACTGGTGGCCGTGAGCCTGGCCGGCTGCGATTCGGCCAACAGCAAGGTGCCCGACGCGCCAGCGGCCGGCGGCCCGCCCATCTCGGCCGCCGCCGTCGTTGAAAAACAGATCACGGAAACGCAGGAATTCTCGGGCCGCCTGGAAGCGATCGAGCGCGTGGAAATCCGCTCGCGGGTCGGCGGCTTCATCACTGCCGTCAACTTCAAGCCGGGCAGCGAAGTCAAAAAGGGCGATGTGCTGTTCGTCATCGATCCGCGCCCGTTCCAGGCCGAAGTGTCGCGCGCCGAAGGCACGGCCGCATCGGCTCGCGCCAAGGCGGAACTGGCCAAGCTGGAACTGTCGCGCGCTGAAAAGCTGCTGGCCGAAAAAGCCATCGCCCAGCGCGAATTCGATGAAAAAGCCTCGGGCCTGAAAGAGCTGGACGCGAATGTCCGCTCGGCGCAAGCCGCGTATGAAGCGGCCAGGCTGAACCTGTCGTACACGCAGGTGCAGGCGCCGATCAGCGGCCGCGTCAGCAAGGCGGAAATCACCGTCGGCAACCTGATCGACGCTTCCGCCATCCTCACCTCCGTGGTGTCGACGGACCGCATCTACGCCAGCTTCGACGGCGATGAAGATACGTATCTGCGCGTGGCCGGCACGGCGCAAAAGGGCACGCCCGTCACCGTCAAGGTAGGCCTGGCCAATGAAACGGGCTTCCCGCACGAAGGCAAGCTGGAATTCGTCGACAACCAGCTCGACCCGGCCACGGGCAGCGTGCGCATGCGCGCCACCTTCGCCAACGCCGAGCGCCAGCTGGTGCCGGGCCTGTTCGCACGCATCCAGCTCGATGGCGGCAATGGCCCGCACGCGCAAAGCACGGCCCTGTTGATCTCCGACCGCGCCGTCGGCACGGATCAAAGCCGCAAATACGTGTACGTGGTGGGTGCCGACAACAAGGCCGAATACCGCGCCGTCAAGCTGGGTCCGACCTCGGACGGCTTGCGCGTGGTGCGCGAAGGCTTGAAGGCGGGCGAAAAAATCGTCGTCAACGGCTTGCAGCGCGTGCGCCCCGGCGCGCCCGTGACGCCGCAGATGGTGGCGATGGATTTCGACCCGACCGCGCCCGTCGCCCCCGCGAAACCTGAAGCAAAAGACGCCAAGATCGCCGCGAAAGCAGCATCGACTTCCAAGGAATAAACATGAATTTTTCCCGCTTTTTCATCGACAAGCCGATTTTCGCGGCGGTGCTGTCGATTGTCATATTCGTGGCCGGGCTGCTGTCGATATTCGGCCTGCCCATCTCCGAATATCCCGACGTCGTGCCGCCATCCGTGGTGGTGCGCGCGCAATACCCGGGCGCCAACCCGAAAGTGATCGCCGAAACCGTGGCCGCGCCGCTCGAAGAGCAGATCAACGGCGTCGAGAACATGCTCTACATGTCCTCGCAAAACACGTCCGATGGCGCGATGATGCTGACCGTGACCTTCAAGATCGGCACCAACGTCGAGCAGGCCGAGACGCAGGTGCAGAACCGCGTGCAGCGCGCCTTGCCGCGCCTGCCCGAGGAAGTGCGCCAGATCGGCGTGACGACCGTCAAGTCGTCGCCCAACCTGACCATGGTCGTGCATCTGGTGTCGCCCAACAAGCGCTATGACGACATGTACCTGCGTAACTACGCGGTGCTGAACGTCAAGGACCAATTGGCCCGTTTGCCCGGCATGGGCGACATCCAGATCTTCGGCGCCGGCGACTACGCCATGCGCATCTGGCTCGACCCGCAAAAGGTAGCGGCGCGCGGCATGACGGCCAATGACGTCGTCGACGCGATCCGCGAGCAGAACGTGCAGGTGGCTGCCGGCGTGATCGGCGCCTCGCCAGCGAAGAACTCGGACTTCCAGCTGACCGTCAACACCCAGGGCCGCCTGCAGACGCCCGAGGAATTCGGCGCCATCATCGTGCGCACCAATGCCGACGGCGCCGTGACGCACCTGAAGGACGTGGCGCGCGTGGAAATGGGCGCCAACAGCTACTCGCTGCGTTCGCTGCTGAACAATAATCCTGCCGTCGGCATGGGTATTTTCGAGGCGCCGAATGCCAACGCGCTGCAATTGTCTTCCGACGTGCGCGCCAAGATGGACGAACTGAAAAAAGACTTCCCGCAAGGCGTGGAATACCGCATCGAGTACGACCCGACGCAATTCGTGCGCTCGTCCATCGAAGCCGTGATCCATACCCTGCTCGAAGCCATTGCCCTGGTGGTGCTGGTGGTGATCATCTTCCTGCAAACCTGGCGCGCATCGATCATCCCGCTGCTGGCCGTTCCCGTGTCGATTGTCGGTACCTTTGCCGTGATGCTGGGCTTTGGCTTCTCGATCAACACCCTGTCGCTGTTCGGCCTCGTGCTGGCCATCGGTATCGTCGTCGATGACGCCATCGTCGTGGTGGAAAACGTCGAGCGCAACATCGAGGAAGGCCTCTCGCCGCGCGACGCCACCATCCAGGCCATGAAAGAGGTCAGCGGTCCCATCGTCGCCATCGCCCTGGTGCTGTGCGCCGTGTTCGTGCCGATCGCCTTCGTGCCCGGCCTGTCGGGCGAGTTCTACCGCCAGTTCGCGCTGACGATCGCCATTTCGACCGTGATCTCCGCTTTCAGCTCGCTGACCCTGGCGCCGGCCCTGTCGGCCGCTCTCCTGAAACCGCACGATGCGCCGAAAGACGCGCTGACGCGCGGCATGGACATGGTCTTCGGCCGCTTCTTCGCCTGGTTCAACCGCTTCTTCGGCCGCGCCTCGCACCGCTATGAAGCGGGCGTGAAGGGCGTGTTGGGCCGCAAGAGCGCCTCGCTGGGCGTGTATGCGCTGCTGGTCGTTGCCGCCATCTTCACCTTCAAGTCCGTGCCGGCCGGCTTCGTGCCGGCGCAGGACAAGCAATACCTGGTGGGCTTTGCGCAATTGCCCGACGCCGCTTCGCTGGACCGCACGGAAGATGTCGTGCGCCGCATGTCCGACGTCATCAAGTCGGTGCCCGGCGTCGAATCGACCATCGCCTTCCCCGGCTTGTCGATCAACGACTTTACCAATGCGCCGAACGCTGGCATCGTCTTCGCCACCCTGAAGCCGTTCGACGAACGCACCACCAAGGAATTGTCCGGCGGTGCCATCGCGGCCGAGATCAACAAGCGCCTGGGCGGCATCCAGGATGCCTTCATCATGGTCTTCCCGCCGCCGCCTGTGAATGGCCTGGGCACCATCGGCGGCTTCAAGATGATGATCGAAGACCGCGGCAACCTCGGTTACGACGCGCTGTACAACGCCACCCAGGCACTGGCCGCCAAGGCCTACCAGACGCCGGAACTGGCGGGCGTGTTCTCGGGCTACCAGATCAACGTACCGCAGCTGTTCGCCGACGTCGACCGTGTAAAAGCCAAGCAGATGGGCGTGCAGCTGCAAACGATCTACCAGACCTTGCAGATCAACCTCGGTTCGCTGTACGTGAATGACTTCAACCAGTTTGGCCGCACCTACCAGGTGCGCGTGCAAGCCGATGCGGCCTTCCGTTCACATGCCCAGGATATCGCGCAGCTGAAGGTACGCAATGACAAAGGCGAAATGATCCCGCTGTCGTCGTTGATGCGCGTCAAGGATAGTTACGGTCCTGACCGCGTGCAGCGCTACAACGCGTATGCAGCAGCCGATTTCAACGGCGGCGCCGCACCTGGCGTATCGAGCGGCCAGGCGCAAGTCGCGCTGGAACGCATCGCCAAGGAAGTGCTGCCGCAGGGGATTTCGTATGAGTGGACGGAGCTGACCTACCAGGACATCTTGTCCGGCAATACGATGATCTACGTGTTCCCGCTGTGCGTGCTGCTGGTGTTCCTGGTACTCGCTGCCCAGTATGAAAGCTGGACCCTGCCGCTGGCCGTGATCCTGATCGTGCCGATGTCGATCCTCTGCGCCTTGTTGGGCGTCAAATTGACCGGTGGCGACAACAATGTGTTTACCCAGATCGCGCTGTTCGTGCTGGTGGGGCTGGCCTCGAAGAATGCCATCCTGATCGTGGAATTTGCCCGCGAACTGGAAGAGCATGGCCGCACCGTCGTGCAAGCGGCGCTGGAAGCGTGCCGTCTGCGTCTGCGTCCGATCCTGATGACGTCGATCGCCTTCATCATGGGCGTGGTGCCCCTGGTGTTCTCGCACGGCGCCGGTTCGGAAATGCGCCATGCGATGGGCGTGGCGGTATTCGCCGGCATGCTGGGCGTGACCTTCTTCGGCCTGTTCCTGACGCCCGTGTTCTACGTACTGCTGCGCACCCTGGCGCAGCGTTTTGAGAAAAAACCAGCCGCCGCTGCCGCCAAGCCTGTCGCCGCGCCAGCGCTGGACCTGGAAGGAGATATATATTGAAAACCAATGCAATCATCCGGCGCGCGGCGCCCGTCTTGAGCGCCATGGCCGCCGCAGTCTTGCTGGCCGCCTGCGCGGCGCCCGAGTTCAGGCAGCCGCAGATCGAGACGCCGGCAGCGTTCAAGGAAGCGCAAGCGCCTGCCGTGCAGACCGCAGCCGACGGCACGCGCTGGAAGCAGGGCGTGCCGGCCGAGCGCCAGGCGCGCGGCGAGTGGTGGCTGGCGTTCAATGATCCGGCTTTGACTGGCTTGATCAGCGAGGCCACGCAAGCCAACGCCAACCTGGCCGTGGCCGCCGCCCGCGTCAAGCAGGCGAGGGCCATTGCCGGCATCGCCGAAGCGGACCGCATCCCGCAAGTGGGCGTCAACGTGGGCGGCCAGCGCAACCGCGCCTCCGCCGTGTCGCTCGGCTTGCCGAACGGCGCGCCGGTGGCGGCGACCAACGTCTATCAGGCCAACCTGACGGCCAGCTACGAAGTCGATCTGTTCGGCAGGGTGGCTGCCAACGTCAGCGCCTCGCGCAGCGATGCGCTGGCCGTGGAAGCGACTTACCGCTCGGTGCTGCTGTCGCTGCAGGCTGACGTGGCGCAAACCTACTTCCAGCTGCGCGCCACGGATGCCGAACTGGCGACCCTGGAGCAGACGGTGCGCCTGCGCGAGGAAAGCGTGCATGTGAACCAGCGCCGCTACGACCTGGGCGACATCGGCGAATTCGACCTGTCCCGTGCCCGCACGGAGCTGTCGACCGTGCGCGCCGAAGCCATCGGCCTGCAGCGCCAGCGCGCCACCAGCGAGCATGCGCTGGCCGTCCTGCTGGGCAAACCTGCCGCCAGCTTCACGGCGGGCGTCAACCCGCTGCAGGACAGCGGCTTCCTGCCCGTGATCCCGGCCGGCATGCCGTCGTCGCTGCTGGAACGCCGTCCCGACATCGCCTCGGCGCAGCGCACCATGGAAGCGTCGAATGCGCGCATCGGCGTGGCCAAGTCGGCCATGTTCCCCGCCTTGAGCCTGAACGCTTCCGGCGGCGGCGCGTCCGATACCTTCTCGGACATCTTCAAGTGGAGCAGCCGCTCCTGGCTGCTGGGTGCCCTGATGTCGATGCCTATCATCGACGGCGGCCGCAACAAGGCGGCCGTGAGCCGCAGCGAAGCGCAGCTGGAAGAGTCGGTGGCGACGTATCGCCAGAGCGTGCTGGTGGCCTTCGCCGAGGTGGAAGACAACCTGGCCGGCCTGCGCATCCTGTCGGGCCAGACGCAGCAGATCGACGAAGCCGTCGTCTCGGCGCGCCGTTCGGCCGACCTGGCGCAAAAGCTGTACGACGCGGGCCGTTCCAGCTATCTCGATCTGCTGGACGCGCAGCGCAACCTGGCGGCCATCGAGCGCAACGCCGTGCAACTGCGCGGCAACCGCGCCGTCACCACGGTGGCGCTGATCCGCGCCCTGGGCGGCGGCTGGGGCGAGACGGAGCCGCAGGTGGCGGCCAACTGATTTCCGGCATCGCGGGCTGGCATCCCCGGCCCGCGGCAAGGAAAACATCGCGAAAACGGCGTCGTGCATCTGCACGGCGCCGTTTTTTTTTGAAAACCAGTTGAATCCGATTTCTGCCTGGCCGCGTAAATGACTGTGCAAACACGCACCGCAGTTCATAACCGATCAGGAGATCATCATGCGCATCATCGTTCCCGCAGCTCTGTTCATCACCTCCATGCTGGCCGCCAGCGCCCCCTTTGCCGCCGACATGACGACCATGGTGGGCGGCCAGAGCATGTACCCGAGCAAGGACATCGTCGACAACGCCGTCAATTCGGCCGACCATACGACCCTGGTCGCCGCCGTCAAGGCGGCCGGCCTGGTCGACACCCTGAAAGGCAAGGGGCCGTTCACCGTATTCGCGCCGACGAATGCGGCCTTCGGCAAGCTGCCGGCAGGCACGGTCGAAACCCTGGTCAAGCCGGAAAACAAGGCGACCCTGACGAAAATCCTCACCTACCACGTGGTGCCCGGCAAATACGACTTCAAGGCGCTGGCCAAGGAAATCAAGATGCATGACGGTAAAGCCACCTTGCCTACGGCCAGCGGGGGCAAGCTGATGTTCGCCATGAACGGCATGCACAACATCGTCGTGATGGATGAAGGCGGCAACAGCGCCAACATCAGCACCTATGATGTGTATCAATCGAATGGCGTGATCAATGTCATCGATACAGTGCTGATGCCGAAATAAATATACGAAAAAGCGGACGAAAAAAAGACAGGGCGTGCCCTGTCTTTTTGTTGTTGCGGCCTCGATTACTTGGCTGGTGCGGCTGCCGGTGCGGAAGCTGCCGGCGTCGCTGGAACTGCCTTTTCTCCAGTAGCGGCTTTCTTCGCCTTGTGATGCTTGGCTTTCTTGTGCGTCGCTGGCTTGACGGCGGCGGCTGGCGCTTCGGCTTTGGCTGCAGGTGCAACGGCTGCGGCGGAAGCTGCTGGAGCGGCCGGCGCTGCTGGCGCGGCTGGCGTCTGTGCGAAAGCGGCGGTGGCGAACAGGGTGGCGATCAGGGTGGCGATAACTTTTTTCATGATGAAATCCTATAAGGTAGAGTGGCTAATGAATTCGGGTGCTGACGGACTGGATTACTTGGCTGGTGCCGGAGCTGGTGCGGCGGCGGTGGCCGATGCCAGTTTCGCATCTGCCTTGGCTTTGGTTTTTTTCGCAGCGTGGTGCGCCTTGGCCTTGGTGGCGGCCGCTTCCGTTTTGGCGCTGGCGACTTCCGTTTTTGCGGCGACGACGGCTTTCGCTTCTTTCGCGTCCGCTTTGACGGTCGTTTGGGCTTCCTTGGCGTCCGCTTTCACGACGGCCTTGGTGTGCGCCGCTTCCACTTTGGCGGGAACCGAGGCTGCCGGGGTGGCTGCAGGAGCTGCAGGCGTTTGAGCAAAGGCAGCGGTTGCGAACAGGCCGGCGATCAGGGTAACAATTGCTTTTTTCATGGTGCAGTCCTCAGTGGTGGTTTGTCTGGTATGTCTGTTGGTGCCGGGATGATTCCCGTGTCACTGAGCATAAAACGCGCCCCCGGACGCTTGCGTTGACGGTCATTACAAACGCTTACAACTACCGCGTATCCGCCTTCAGGATGGCCTTCAGGATGTCTTCCGAACGGCGCTGTCCGTAACCCTTGCCGTATGCGCTGGAAGCGATGCTCACGACCATGCGGCGCGTCGGTATCACATAGATCTTGTTGCCCCCATTGCCCGAGGCGAAATGCACGCCAATCTGCTGCCCTCCGATATCCTGCGTCTTCGCATACCAGAAATAGCCGTAGCTGTCGGCGTAGCGGTCCACGGCGCCGATGGCCACGCGCGGCGCCAGCGCCGCGTGCAGCCAGGCGGCGTCGATGATCCTCCGTCCATCGGCCATGCCCTTGTCCAGCACCATCTGCCCGATCTTTGCCGTGTCGCGCGCGCGCAGCGACAGATTGCCCTGGCCCTTCGGATGGCTGGTTACGTCGCGGCCCCAGCTCCAGCGCGTGATGCCCAGTGGCGCGAACAGCACCTTGGCGGCATAGTCTTCCAGGTTGGCGCCGCTGGCGTTTTCCACCACTCTGCCGGCGATGTACGCCCCCAGCGAGTTGTAGCGGTAGGCGCTGCCCGGCTTTGTTGCGGCCGGCACGCCGCGCACGAAGGCGGCGGGGTCGGGCGCTTCATCGAGCTTGTCTTCATTGCCGGGCGACTGTTCGTCTTCATCGAAGGCGGCCAGGCCCGAACGCATGGTCAGCAAGTCGTCGAGGACGACCTTGCCCGCCGGGCTGCCGGCCACTTCGGGCCAGTAGTCGCCCACCGTTCTGGTTGTCGCCAGCTGGCCGCGCGCCACGGCGGCACCGGCCAGCAGGGCGGTGATGCTCTTGCCGGCCGAGCGGATGTCGTGCAGGGTGTCGGCCGTCTCGCCGTTGTAATAGCGCTCGGCGACGATGGCGCCGTCGCGCAGCACGACGACGGCGCGCAGGTCGCCATGGCTGTCGCGGTCCTGGGCTTGCAGGACTTGCGCGATGGTGCCGGGGGCGCTGTCCTGCGCCAGGGCGGCGCAGGACAGGAGGAGGGTACTCAGCAAGGACAAGGGCAGGCGGCGCATGGACAGCTTTCGTGGCGATGGTCGGATTGCCAGTGTCGCCCAGTTGCGCCGTTTTGTGGCCTTTTACTGCACCTGCTTGCTGAAGTTGGCATGCAGCGGCGCCGCCGCCTTGCCGGTCTGCGCCGCGCGGGCACGGCGTTTTCTCAACCAGATGATCAGGCCCGTCGCGCTCAGCATGGCCACTACCAGGCCCATGGCGGAAATCAGGATGCGCCCGGGCAGGCCCAGGATGCGGCCCGAATGCAGGGGGAATTGCGCCTGCAGGAAGATGTCGCCCGCGCTGCCCGTGCCGGGCACCACGCCGCCGGCCGGCTTGCCGTCGCGCCCGTCGAAGTACAGCCACGCATTGCCCAGGCCACCGTCGCCATGGTCGTTGTCCGCCGCGAAGAAACCGACGCCATACAGGCCGTAGGCGGAAGAATAGAACACGCCGCCGGCCGGCAGCGTCCAGCCCCGCCTTGCCGCTTCCGTCTTCGCCAGCGCGACAACCTGTTCGCGCGTCAGCAGCGGCTCGATGGGGTGTTCCGGCGGCTGCGGCGTGCGGCTGTCGAAGGCGTTCGGGCTGAGCGTGGACAACTTCGCCACCAGGGGACGCATCACCTGGGTTTGCAGATTCATCGACACGGAGGTGACGGCCAGTACCAGCAGCAGCAACCAGACCCACACGCCGCCCGAGCGGTGCAGGTCGAAGTTCAGCCTGTGGCCCCCTTCGCGCCAGCGGAAGGCCAGCGACTTGCGCCAGCTGCGCCAGTTCGGAAACGACAGGTACAGGGCGATGCCGCAGTCAACGACCCATACGATGCCGATGATGCCCATGAACCACACGCCCAGTTCGATGCCCCAGCCATCGGGAATGTGCATGGTGTAGTGCAGTTTATACAGGAAGGGCAGCAGGTTTTCGCGCGTCAGCGAGACCACGCCCCACTGGCGCGTGCCCTGGATGGCGCCCGTGGCCGGGTCGACGGCCACCTGGTTGAAGCCCGGCTCAAACGGCTTGCCGGTGGCCGGGTCGGGCCGGCCTTCCACCGAGATCAGCGCCGTGTGGCCAGGCTCGATCGCCGTGAGCGTGTAGTTCACGCGCAGGCGCCGGTCCTGCACCTCGAGCTGGCGCGCCAGCTCCAGTCCCGATTTTGCGGGGCCGTCACCGGCGGTGCCGGCGGCGTGGAACAGCTGCGGGTTGAGCCAGGCGTCGAGCTCGTGATCCCACGAGATCACGGCGCCCGTCAGGCCGGAAATGAACAGGAAGAGCGCCGCCGCCAGGCCGAACCAGCGGTGCAGAACAACCATGGGAGGACGCAGTCGCATGGCGGCTCCCTAGTACTTCCAGCTCAGGGTGGCGCTGCCATTGCGGCCGGCCGCGTACAGCGACTGGGTCCAGTACAGGCTGGTCAGGTGCTTCTTGTCCGTCACATTGTTCAGGTTCAGCGACAGGCTGACGTTGCGGCTGATGGCATAGCTGGCCATCAGTCCCAGTTGCGCGTAGGCGCCCTGGTGCAGGGTGGTGCTGTCATCGACCTTGTTGTAGATGGCGTCCTGCCAGGTCAGGCTGGCGCCCACCTTCAGCGCCGGTACGGCCGGGACGTGGTAGGTGGTGGCCAGGTGGAAGCGCTTGCGCGGGATGAAGGTGCGCGCATCCTGGCCGTCGTCGCCCTGGATCCGCAGCTGCGCGTAGCCGGCGTTCGCCTGCCAGCCTTTCGCCAGTTCGCCCGAGGCGTCGAGCTCGAAACCCTGCGACTCCGAATCGACGCCCTTGTAGAACGTCTTGAGGTCGGGCGTGGTGCCGGCCGCTTCGGCCACGTTCTTCTGGCGCGTCTTGAACAGGGCGCCGGACAGGTTCAGGCGGCCGTCGAACCAGTCGCTTTTCAAGCCCGCTTCCAGGCTCTTGCCGGTAGCCGCCGCCAGGGTCTGGCCCGTGCGGTCGATGCTGCTTTGCGGGTTGAAGATCTCCGTGTAGCTGCCGTAGGCGGACACATGGCGGCCGATGTCGTACACCAGGCCCACGTAGGGCGTGGTGTCGCTCTGCGACTTGGCCTGGCTGACGCCATACGCGCTGCCCGTGCTGTCGGCCTTGACGGTGTTCACGCCCGCCAGCAGCTTGGCATTGTCGGCCAGGTTGAAACGGGCGGCCAGGTAGGCGTTCTTGCGTTCGTCCTTGTAGGCGCTGCCATCGGTCGAGGCGTCGAAGAGCGGTTCCGGGTAGGAGCCGTCGAAGGCCGTGCCGTTCGGCAGGGCCGTGCCGATGCCGCGGCCATAATACGACACGTCGTCGAGCGTGGATTTCGACCAGGCCAGGCCCATGCTGAGGTCATGCCGGCGCCCGGCCAGCGCAAATTTGCCCGTGGCGGCGACATCGAGCAGGCGCTGCTTGTTGGCCGAGGCATAGCGCGAAGGGTAGCTGAACAAGCCGTCGCCCGTGGCCTTGTCCGGCGTGCCGTAGACGTAGAACAGTTTGGAATCGGAGGTGGAGCGGTTGTAGGTGGCGGTGGCCGTCACGCGCCAGTCGGCATTGAACTGGTGCGCCAGTTCGGCGAAGGTGCTGTTGTTGAGGATGCTCCAGCGCGACCAGTCGGCCGACGTCGAGGCGGAAACCGGGTAGTCGGTCGGCGTGCCATCTGTGTACGCGACGGGCAGGGCGCCCCACATGCCGCCCCTGGCCAGGTTGTTCTGATAGCTGTGGCCCACGGCCAGGCTGGTGTCCGGCGTCAGCTTCGCTTCGACGATGGCGTAGGCGACATCCTTGCGCGGCGAGTAGCGGTCCAGATGGGAATCGCCTTCTTCATGCGCGACGACGAAGCGGGCCGCCACCTTGCCATCGGCGCCGAGCGGCGTCGATACGTCGGCATCGAGGCGGCGCGTGTTCCAGGAGCCCAGCGTGACGCCGGCGGCAGCGGCCAGGCCCTGGGTCGGGCGCTTGCGCACGAAGTTGACGGTGGCCGACGGATTGCCGGTCGAGGAAATCAGGCCATTCGCGCCGCGCACGATGTCGACGCGCTCGAACAGCGCCGTATCGAGGTCGCCCATCACATTGCCGAAGACGAAAGGAAGGCCCACGCCGTCGAACTGGAAGTTGGTGATGTCGTAGCCGCGCGCCGTGTAATAGCTGCGGTCCGTTTCCACCGCTTCCACCGTCACGCCCGTCGTTTGCGCCAGCACCTTGCTGGCGTTGTCGAGCCTGAAATCGTCCATTTGCGCGCGCGTGACCACGGAAACGGCCTGCGGCGTCTCGCGCAGCGACAGGTCGAACTTGCTGGCCGAGGCGCTTTTGCGCGCCGTGTAGGCGGTCGCGTCGCTGCTGCCCGTGACGGTAATGGTTTGCATCACGGGCGTCTCTTCGCCAGCGTCATCGGCGGGGGCGCCGTCGGCGCCATGCGCCATGCCGGCGCCGAGCGCCAGCGAAATGGCCAGGGCCAGCGGGCGCAACGACAGCGCGGCGGGGGAGGATGGGGTGGACGGTGCGGCGGAAAGAACGGTGCGACCTGGCATTGAAACGGCTCCTGAATCAAAGATGAGAATGAGAATAATTCTCAATTCTATTTGAGCGGCCGTCAGGATGGGAAATTTTTGTGACTGAAAAGCGTTGTTTTTTTACATCTTTACATGGTTTTACGTCGAAAGCTTCTGCTTGCGAGCGTAAGTATCGGTCATGCGCCGCCAGTGCCGGACGCGAAAAAAAAGACAGCCGAAGCTGTCTTTGGTACTGCGGGCGAAGCCGCCACGGAAGCGCAGACCCGGCGGACCCGCTCCTGTGGCGATTGCCGCGATTACTTCGCTGGCGCTGGCGCTGCCGGAACGGCCTCTGCCGCTTTCGTTGCATCCGCTTTCACTTTGGCTTTGCTGGCCTTGTGATGGGCCTTGGCCTTGCTGACCTTGGCGTCGGCCTTGGCGCTGGCCACGTCGGCTTTCGCATCGGCGACGACGGCCGCTTCCTTGGCGTCGGCTTTCACGACCGCCTTGGTTTCCTTGGCTTCCGCTTTGGCTACGGCTTTCGTATGGGCCGCTTCCGCTTTGGCGGGAACCGGCGCTGCCGGGGCGGCAGGGGTTTGGGCGAAGGCTGCGGTAGCGAACAGGCTGGCGACGAGGGTGGCGATAACTTTTTTCATTGTATTGTCCTGGTGACTGGTAAGCGAAGGTGTGTCGATGATTACTTGGCTGCTGCCGGTGCTGCTTCAGCGGTGGCCGAAGCCAGCTTGGCGTCAGCCTTGGCTTTCGTGTGCTTGGCCTTGTGATGGGCCTTGGCTTTCGTGGTGGCTGTTTCCGCTTTGGCGCTGGCGACTTCCGTTTTCGCGGCGACGACGGCTTTCGCTTCTTTCGCGTCCGCTTTCCCGACGGCTTGCGCTTCCTTGGCATCGGCTTTCACGACGGCCTTGGTGTGGGCCGCTTCCACTTTGGCGGGCACTGCCGGAGCTGCTGGGGCTGCAGGCGTTTGGGCGAAGGCAGCGGTAGCGAACAGGCCGGCGATCAGGGTAACAATTGCTTTTTTCATGGTGCAGTCCTCAGTGGTGGTTTGTCTGGTACGTCTGTTGGTGCCGGGATGATTCCCGTGTCACTGAGCATAAAACGCGCCCCGGAAGCTTGTCGTTGACCTTGTTTACACTTTCTTACAATCAGGTGTTTTATCGGATGTTGCTGTGTGATGCCGGCATGAAAACGAAAAAAGACAGCCGAAGCTGTCTTTTTTGTGTGGCGCAAAAAATGCGCGGAAGGGATTACTTGGCTGCTGCTGCGGTCGCTTCAGTTTTGGCTTCGTCAGCCTTGGCCTTGGCTTTTTTCGCTTTGTGATGGGCTTTGGCCTTGGTGGCGGCGGCATCGGCCTTGGCGCTGGCTACATCGGCTTTCGCATCGGCGGCGACGGCGGCTTCCTTGGCATCGGCTTTCACGACGGCCTTGGTTTCTTTTGCTTCTGCTTTAGCCACTTCCTTGGTGTGCTTGGCTTCGGCCTTGGCAGGCACGGCTGGCGTTTGAGCAAAGGCTGCGGTAGCGAACAAGCCGGCGATCAGAGTAGCGATTACTTTTTTCATGGTGCAGTTCCTCGAGAAGTGGGGTTGTAGTTCAGGAGATCAATCCCCTGTCACTGAGGCAAAAACGCGCCGTAGGGCAATTGCGTTGACACGTTTTCTCTCAATTACAAACACTTACATTTGCCGGGGCAGGCACTCTGTTAGCTGGCGTACCGCGCCCCAGCCCCTGGCGGCCTAGACTCGATGCCATCGTCACCGCATGGGTCCGCCATGAAAGCCGCCTTGAAAACCTATCAAGCCAAGCGCAATTTTGCCGTCACGCCCGAGCCTGCGGAGGGCGGCGAGGCGGCGGGCGAGGGGCTCGCCTTCGTCATCCAGAAGCACTGGGCCAGCCGCCTGCACTACGATTTTCGCCTGGAACTGGACGGCACGATGAAAAGCTGGGCCGTGCCGAAAGGGCCCAGCTACGACCCGCGCGACAAGCGCATGGCGGTGCAGGTGGAAGACCATCCCCTTGCCTACGCCGGTTTTGAAGGTACGATTCCGGAAAAACAGTATGGCGCGGGCAAGGTCATCATCTGGGACAAGGGCACGTGGCAGCCGCAGCCGGCCACGCCCGATGCGCGCGCTGCGCTGGCGTCCGGCGAGCTGAAATTCACCCTGTACGGCCACAAGATGCATGGCAAGTGGGTGCTGGTGCGCATGAAGGGCAAGGGCGATAAACGCAGCGAAAAGCAGCCCGCCTGGCTGCTGATCAAGGAAAAAGACGAATATGCCCGGCCGGCGCTGGAATTTTCTGTCGTCGACGAGTTCCCGGACAGCGTCAAGCACAAGGCCATGCCCAAGCGCAAACAAAGCGCGCAGCAGGCGGCAGCGCCCGCCGTCAGGCTGCCCGCCACCCTGTCGCCGCAGCTGGCCACCCTCGTCGATGCGCCGCCGCCGGACGCGCAAGACTGGATTTTCGAGGTGAAATTCGACGGCTACCGCATCCTCGCGCGCTGCGATGGCGAACGGGTCAGTTTGATCACGCGCAATGGCAATGACTGGACGGCCAAACTGCCGAAGCTGCGCCAGGCGCTGGAGCAGCTGGGCTTGCCGCAAGGCTGGTATGACGGTGAAATCGTCGTCAACGACGCCGGCGGCCACCCGGATTTCGGCGCCTTGCAGCGCGCCTTCGAGGCTGACACGAGCAGCGAGATCGTGTATTACCTGTTCGACGTGCCGTTTTTCGACGGCCATGATCTGCGGGGCCAGCCCGTCGAGGCGCGCCGGGCCTTGCTGGAACAGTTGCTGCAGAGTTTGCCGGCCTCGCCGTTGGTGCGCTTCAGCGGTGCGCTTGACGCCAGGCCCCGGCAACTGCTGGCCCATGCCTGCCGCCTGGGGCTGGAAGGCGTGATCGGCAAGCGCCGCGGTTCGCCCTACGTCACGCGGCGTTCCGGCGACTGGATCAAGCTCAAATGCGGGCTGCGCCAGGAATTCGTCATCGGCGGCTACACGGCGCCGCAGGGCGCGCGCGAAGGCATCGGTTCGCTGCTGCTGGGCGTGCACGATGCACAGGGCAAGCTGCGCTATGCGGGCAATGTGGGCAGCGGCTTTGACGATGCGGCCTTGCGCGACTTGCGGCGCCGCCTCGACGCCTTGGCCATCGAGGCGAGCCCGTTCGCGGGCAAGGCGGGCGGCGTGCGCCAGCCCATCTGGGTCCAGCCGCAGCTGGTGGCCGAGGTCGGTTTTGCGCAATGGACCAGCGGCGGCGCCGTGCGCCACGCCGTGTTTCACGGCTTGCGCCAGGACAAACAGCCGGCCGCCATCGTGCGCGAGCGGCCACAGCAAATCGACAGGGAGAAGACGATGCAACATCAAGCCACGCCGGACAGCGTCTTGCCGGCCAGTTTCAAGGTCAGCCATGCGGACAGGGTGATCGACCAGGACAGCGGCGCCAGGAAGATCGACCTGGTGCGTTATTACGCGCTGGTGGGCAAGCTGATGCTCGTGCATTTGCGGGGCCGGCCCGTGTCGCTGGTGCGCGCGCCGGCCGGCGTGGGCGGCGAGCTGTTTTTCCAGAAGCATGCGGACACGTCGACCATGCCCGGCGTCAGGCAGCTCGATCCCGGCCTCGATGCCGAGCATGCTTCCATGCTGGAAGTGGCCAGCGTACAGGGCCTGTTGTCGGCGGCGCAGTGGAATGTGGTGGAATTTCACACGCAAAACGCGCTGGCCAGCGCCTACGACACACCGAACCGCCTGGTGTTCGACCTCGACCCGGGCAAGGGCGTGGCCTGGCCCGCCATCCGCGAAGCGGCCGTGCTGCTGCGCGCCTTCCTGACGGAACTGGGTTTGCCCGCCTGGCTGAAAACCAGCGGCGGCAAGGGCTTGCACGTGGTCGTGCCGATCCGCCCGAAACACGACTGGGATACGGTCAAGGCGTTTTCGCAAGCCATCGTGGCGCATATGGCGCAGCTGATACCCCAGCGTTTTGTGCTGAAAAGCGGACCGTCGAACCGGGTCGGCAAGATCTTCATCGATTATTTGCGCAATGGGCGGGGCGCCACCACCGTGTGTGCGTGGTCGGCCCGCACGCGTTCGGGACTGGGCATTTCCGTGCCGCTGGCCTGGGATGAGCTCGACAAGCTGAAGGCGGGCGATCAATGGAACGTGGGCAACGTCCACAGCCGCCTCGACGTGGGCAACGCGCCGTGGGCTGGCTATGCGCGCAGCGCGAAAGGGCTCGATGCGGCGATGAAAAAGCTGGCCTTTACGCCCCCGGCTTGAATGGCAAGGTGGCGCGCGCCAGCTGCAGGGCTTCGTCGATGGCGGCGTTGAGCTGGGGAATCTCGACGGGTTTGGTCAGGTAGCGGAAGAAGCCCGCGGCCAGGCCATGCCGGATGTCGCCCTTCATGGCGTTGGCCGTCAGGGCGATGACGGGGATGTGCGCCGTGCGCGGATCGTTGCGCAGGATGCGTTGCGCCTGGTTGCCATTCATGCCGGGCAGGTTGATATCCATCAAGATGACATCGGGATGGCGTTCCAGCGCCAGCGCGATACCCTGGCGCGCGTCGGTGGCCGAGATCATGCGCAGGTGGGGCAGGAAGCTGACGATGTCTTCCACCAGGCGCAGGCTGGCCGGATTGTCTTCCACGTACAGCAGCAGGGCCTGGCCGCTGGCATCGTCCGCGGCGTCGCCGGCAGGCTCGGACGGCCCTTCCGTGTCCGGCGGCATGCTGTCGGGCGGCGCGTCCATGGTGTCGAGTTCGATCCAGAACACGCTGCCCACGCCGAGGCAGCTGTGCACGCCCATGCGCCCGCCCATCAGTTCGACCAGGCGCTTGGTGACGACCAGGCCGATGCCCGTGCCTTCTTCGCTGCCGGCCTCCTGCCCCAGGCGGTTAAACGGCTGGAACAGTTCGGCCATCTGCGCGTCATCGAGCCCCTTGCCCGTGTCGCGGATGGCGATGCGCACGCACAGCGCATCGGGCTGCGAGATTTCCAGCTCCACCTTGCCGGCAGGACGGTTGTACTTGATGGCGTTCGACAGCAGGTTCAGCAACACTTGCTTGAGGCGCGTATGGTCGGCCCTGAGCGTCAGCGCGTCGCAGGCGGGAAAAATCAGGTGGATCTGGCGCTGCTGCGCCTGTTCTTCCACCATCACGCGCACTTCCTCGATCAGCGTGGGCAGCGTCACCGCTTCCATCGACAGGCTCAGGCTGCCTGATTCGATCTTCGCCAGGTCGAGGATTTCATTGATCAGGGTCAGCAGGTGGCGGCCCGAGGTGACGATGTTTTGCACGAAAGTACGTTTTTGCAGCACGGTCGCGGGCAGCGCTTCGTTGGCCAGCAGCTGGGCAAAGCCGAGGATGGCGTTCAGCGGCGTGCGCAGCTCGTGCGACATGCTGGTGAGAAAACGGTCCTTCGCCTGGCTGGCCCGCTCCAACTCGACTTTCTGTTCGTTGAGCGTGCGTTCGATGCGCTTGCGCTCGGAGATGTCGCGGATGGCCGACGAGACGAGCACGCCTTCGTCCGTTTCCAGCGGCGACAGGCTGATTTCGACGGGAAATTCGGTGCCATCGCGGCGCAAGCCGTACAGTTCCAGTCCTGCGCCCATGGAGCGGGCGCGCGGTGCCGTGGAAAAGGCTTGCCGGTGTTGCGGATGATCCATCGCGTAGCGGGCCGGGATCAGCACTTCGACATTGCGCCCGAGCAACTCCGCGCGCGAGTAGCCGAACAGGCGCTCCGTCTGCGAGTTGACGAGCACGATCTCGCCATCGCCGTTGACGATGACGATGGCGTCCGGCGCCGATTCGAGCAGGCCGCGGAACTTTTGCTCGGCCCGGCGGCGGTCGCTGACGTCGCGGATGGCGCTGATGACGAAGGTGCCGATTTCCGTCTGGATGGGTGACAGGCTGATTTCGACGGGGAACTCGACGTTGTCCTTGCGCAAACCCAGCAACTCCAGGTCGGCGCCCATGGTGCGCGTGCGGGGCTGGTCGAAATAGCGCGCGCGGTGCGCCACGTGTGAATGGCGCAGGCGTTGCGGCAGCAGGCTATCGATTTGCCTGCCGTTCAATTCGCCTTCCGCGTAGCCGAACAGGCGCTGCGCCTGCTGGTTCGCCAGCACGATGGCGCCCGTGGCATTGACCATGATGACGCTGTCCGGCGTCGATTCGAACAGCACGCGGTAGCGCACCTCGACGAACTGGGCGTCGCGCGCCGCCTTCAGCAAGGTCGTGTCCTTCATGGTGGAAATCAGGTAGCGGGGGGCATCCGCCCCGGCCTGTGCGGCCTGGCACGCCACGTCAACATGGATGAGTTCGCCATCCTTGCGCCGCCGCAGCGATTCGCGGTCGTAGCTGCCGTGCAGGGTCAGCTGTTCGTCGATCAGCAGGGCCGCTTCGGCTTGTCCGGGCAGGGAGATCAGTTCCCACAGCGTGCGGCCCAGCGCTTCGTCGCTGGCATAGCCGAAGATGCGCTGGGCACCCACCGTCCAGCGCACGACGGCATGCTCTTCGTTCGTGATGACAACGCCGCCAGGGGCGCCGCTGAGGATAAGCTGATCTAACTCGGCATCCATTTTTTCCGCACGCGTGACAGGGCTTGCCGGCTGGCAGGCCTGTGCATAACGTAGCGAGAAGCCTGATCAAAGTCAATGCATTTATATTATTGACGCTGCCTCCGGGCCGGGTCTTGCGGCTCAGGCTGCCTTGCGCCTGGCGGGCGCCCCTTTGCGGGCGGTGGCCGAGGCCGTCCGCTTGCGGGCCGGCGCGGCGGGCGCCTTCTTGCCCAGGCTTTGCTGCAGCAGGGCGACCAGGTCGATCACATTGCTGCCGTGCTCTACTTCCTGCTCGGGGGCGGGCGGCGTGATGGTCTTGGTCTGTTTCGCCTTGATTTTCTTCTTGACCAGCGCCAGCACGTCTTCGCGGTAGCTGTCGTGGTATTGCTCCGGTTTCCACGCTTCGCTCATGCCTTCCACGAGCGACAGGGCCATCTTGAGTTCCTTTTCGGAAATGCCGGCCGCCTTCAGGGGGCTGGCGGGCAAGTCCAGGTCATCCGTGGGCCGGAGCTCATCGGCGTAGCGCAACGTGTTGAGCACGATGGCGTCGCCCACGCAGACGAGCGCGCACAAATGCTGCTTGGTACGCATGACTACGCTGGCGATACCCACTTTATTGGCCTTGCGCAAGGTTTCGCGCAGCAGCGCATAGACTTTCTCGCCGCCCTTGGCCGGCAGCAAGTAATACGGGTGCTCGTAAAAGGTCAGCGGCACCTCCGCCGCATCGACGAAGGTGAGGATGTCGATGGTTTGCGTGGCCTTCACGTTCGCCTGCCTTAAATCCTCGTCGGACAGCACCACGTATTCATCCGTCTTGTATTCATAGCCCTTGATGATGTCGTCCCACTCGACTTCCTTGCCCGTCTGCTTGTTGTAGCGCTTGTAGCCGATGGGGGCGAAGTCGCGCCGGTCCAGCATGGACAAATCCAGTTCATGGTCGAGGCTGGCAGAAATCAGCTCGACGGGGATGTGCACGAGGCCGAAGCTGATGGCGCCTTTCCACAGTGCGCGCGCCATCGCCTAGTCTCCTACCGTGCCGGTGACGGGCAGGACGATGCCGCTGATGTAGCTGGAACAGGCGGGCGAGGCCAGGAAGACGTAGGCGGGCGACAGTTCCTCGGGCTGGGCCGGGCGGCGCATGTCGGTGTCCTGGCCGAATTTCTGGATCTCCTCGGGCGACTTGTCGGCCGGATTGAGCGGCGTCCAGACGGGGCCGGGTGCGATGGCGTTGACGCGGATGCCCTTGTCCAGCAGGTTGCCGGCCAGCGCCATGGTAAACGCATGGATGGCGCCCTTGGTGGTGGAATAGTCGAGCAGGTGTTTCGAGCCCTGCAAGCCCGTCACGGAACCTGTGTTGATGATGGACGCGCCCCGCTGCAAATGGGGCAGCACGGCCTTGGCCATGTGAAAGTAGCCGTACACATTGGTTTTCATGGTGAGGTCGAAGCGCTCTTCGCTCAGTTCCAGCAGGGATTCGGCGTGTTCCTGGAAGGCGGCGTTGTTCACCAGCACGTCGATGTGCGTGAACCTCTCCAGCACCTGGCTGACGGCTTGCTGGCAAAAGCCCTGGTCGCGCACGTCGCCGGGAATCAAGAGGCAGCTCTGGCCTTCCGCTTCCACGTAGCGCTTCGTTTCGTTGGCGTCCGCATGTTCGTTCAGGTAAATGATGGCGACATCGGCCCCTTCGCGCGCATACAGCACGGCCACGGCGCGGCCGATGCCCGAATCTCCGCCCGTGATGATGGCCACCATGCCGGCCAGCTTGCCGCTGCCGCAATAATCAGGCGCCAGGAAGCGCGGTTTCAATGCCATCTGCGCTTCGATGCCCGGCTTGGCCAGGTGCTGGGCAGGCAGGGGAGGCGCCGGCTGGCTGCGGTGGCCCGTCTGCACGGGCTGCTTGCTTTCCTTGCCTGGCTTGGCGGCATCGCGGCCATCCTGCTCCTGCTGGATGGCGCGCTGCAAGTTGCCGGCGGACTGGTCCTTGTTTTCGTTCATGCTGGCCTCCCTGGAAACGAAGATCCAGTATCGGCGCGGCGCCGGCATCAAACGGTGCGCTTGCTAACAGAGTGGCGCAAACGGGCGTAAAGTTATATGATGATTGACATAAATGTAGGAGGCAACATGAAAGTGAGCAGGGAGCAGGCGGCGCTGAACCGCGAGCGCATCGTTGACGTAGCGGCAAGATTGTTCCGCGAAAAAGGCTATGACGGCATCGGCGTGGCCGACCTGATGAAGAACGCGGGCCTCACGCATGGCGGCTTCTATGGCCATTTCGCGTCCAAGGAAGACTTGATGATCGAGGCGTGCCAGCATGCCCTGGAGAAATCGCTGGAAGGCTGGCGGGCGAAGGTTGCCAGCGACCCGCAGCGGGCGCTGCCGGCGATTATCGACAGCTATCTGACCACCCGGCACCGCGACCAGCCCGGCGGAGGTTGCCCGGCGGCGGCCATGGGCGTCGACGTGGCGCGCATGTCGCCCGGCGCGCGCCCCGTGTTTACGCAAGCCACGCGGCAGCAGTTCGCGCTGCTGGAAGGCTTGTTGCCGGAAGGCGCGTCGGCAGAACGGCGCCAGCAGGCGATCGCCACGTTTGCCGCCATGGTGGGCGCCATGGTGCTGGCCCGCTCCGTCGATGACGAAGCGCTGTCGCAAGAAATCCTCGATGCCGTGAAGGCGCAATTGCTGCCAGACTGATGGCTTTCCCCCTGTCAGCCGGCCTCGTCGCATGATAGGCTTCGGTTTTCAGATTTTGGGAACACATCATGCTGCTTTGGCTCAGGCAATACCGGCGTCCTCTGTTGGCCGGGGACATCACCGCCGGTATCGTTGTCGCCATGATGATGGTGCCGCAAGGCATGGCTTACGCGCTGGTGGCGGGCTTGCCGCCCGTGGTCGGCATCTATGCCAGCATCTTGCCGCCCGTGCTGTACGCCTTGTTCGGCAGCAGCATGACGCAATCGGTGGGCCCGATGGCCATCGTTTCCCTGATGACGGCCGCCGCCCTGGCGCCGCTGGCCGACCCCGGCTCCTCCCTGTATATCGTGCTGGCCGCCCAGCTGGCCTTCATCAGCGGCCTGGTCCTGCTGCTGTGCGGCGTGCTGCGCCTCGGCTTCATGGCCAGCTTTTTGTCGCGTCCCGTGATCAGCGGTTTCAGCAACGGCGCCGCCATCCTGATCATCTGGGGCCAGATCACGCCCCTGCTGGGCGCAACGCTTCCCCACTGGCATGCGCCTAGCCTCGTGCTGGGGCTGTCCGGCCTGCTGTTCCTGTGGCTGGCCAAGCGCTATGCGTCTCGCCTGCTGCATCGCTGCGGGCTGAACAAGGTGGCGGCCGATGTGGGCGCGCGCCTGGCGCCGATGGCGCTGGTGCTGGCCGGCATCGCGCTCGTCGCCTATGGCGGCCTGGCAGCGATGGGCGTGCAGACGACGGGTCACGTGCCCAGCGGCTTGCCCGGGCTGAACCTGGCCACCTCCGGCGCCCATTGGCGTACCTTGCTGTCGCCGGCGCTCCTGATCGCCTTCATCATCTTTCTGATGAGCATGTCCGCCGCCCAGACCCTGGCGCAGAAGCGCGGTGAAAAGCTGCATACGAACCGCGAACTGCTGGGCCTGGGCGCGGCCAACGTGGCCAGCGCGCTGTCGGGCGGCTTTCCCGTCACGGGCTCGATTTCCCGCTCGGCCGTCAATTTCCAGGCGGGCGCGAACACGCCCCTGGCCAGCATCATCACGGCGGGCCTGCTGGCGCTGGCGCTGGTGGCGCCCACGGGCTGGCTGGCCCTGCTGCCGCTGCCCGTGCTGGCCGCCACCATCATCTTTGCCGTCAGCAGCCTGCTGGACTGGGATACCTTGAAACTGTCGTGGCGCTACGACCGCAGCGATGCGCTGGCCCTGCTGGCGACGACGGCCGGCGTGCTGGTGCTGGGCGTGGAAGCGGGCGTGGTGATCGGGGTGCTGCTGTCGATGGGGACGCTGATCTGGCGCGCCAGCCGTCCCCATATCGCCGTGCTGGGGCGTATTCCGAACAGCGAGCACTTCCGCAACGTGGAGCGCTACGAAGCGCAAACCTTGCCTGACGTCTTGCTGCTGCGCATCGATGCGGGCCTGTTCTTCGGCAACGTGGAAGCCGTCACGGAGCGCGTGGAAGACGAGCTGCGCGGCCACCCGACGGCGCGCCACCTGGTGCTGGTGTTGTCTGCCGTCAATCAGATCGACAGCACGGCCCTGCTGGGCTTGATCGAGCTCAACAGCACGCTGGCCAAGCGCGGCATCAGCCTGAACCTGGCCGAAGTGAAGGGCCCAGTGATGGACCGCCTGCGCCAGAGCAGCCTGCTGCAAGACCTGAGCGGCAAGCTGTATCTGAGCACGGCGCTGGCGACGAACGATTTGAGCGGGAGCACAACATGACGATGGAATTGAATCTGCATGGCGAGGCGCGTGCCGTCGACGATATCCTTGCGCTGGAACAAATGCTGCAGGAAGCGCGCGCCCCGGCCCAGTGCGAGCTGTGGCTGACCATGGCAACCGATGCGGAGCAGGGCCCGGCCCTGTGCATGCTGCGCAATGGCGGCAACGCCTGGCTGATGTATCTGTCGGGCCAGGATGACCGGAGTTTTCACTCGCTGGGCGACGAGGAGGCGGACGGCGTTTGCAGCTATCTGCTGGCAAATGGCCAGGTGGACGAATATCCGGAAGCCTGGAGCGTGGACGTGGAACACTGCCGGCGTGCCTTTGCCGATTTTTTCAGGACGGGCGGCGCGCGGCCGGCCGCCATCGCCTGGGAGGCGGATTGATATGGCGCACACCATCATCGCCGAGATCGACAGAGACTTGCTGGCGGCGCTCGATGCCCGGGCAGGTTTATTGACGCTGCGCGCCATCCTGCTGCGCTACAAGACCAGCGGCGTGACGGCGGCGCAAGTGGCCGGCTTGCTGCAGGAATTGCGCGCGTCTGCGCAGGACGGCGCGCAGGATGAGGCGCGGGAAGACGTGATACTGGATGCCCTCGACATGGTGACGGGCTGGTGCACGCCGCAGCTGCGGGTATGGGACGAGCTAGGGGAAAACCGTGCATCCTGAAAAGTTCAAGCAGGTGATGGGCCTGCCGTTCGCCGAACGCCATGGCTATTTTGTGCGCAAGGTAGCTGATACGCAAGAAGTGTGGGGCTTGCACGACGACGGCTGGGCCACGGCGCAAGCTGGCGCCAAGGTGGCGATACCGTTCTGGCCGGAAGCGGCATACGCGCAAGCGTGCGCCAGCGGCGAGTGGGAACATTTCCAGCCGCGCGCCATCGCGCTCGACGATTTTTTGAGCAAGTGGCTGCCGGGCATGGCAGGCAACGGCCAGCTGGCGTCCGTGTTCCCCGTGCCGCAAGGACCGGGCGCCATCGCGGCGCCGGCTGATCTATTGATGGATTTGCAACGTGAGGCAGAACAATATGAGTGAAGGCAAGGATGAACGCCTGGATGCCTGGTATGACGGCTCGGCCATCTGCCTGATCGCCGTCGGTGCGCACGGCGATCCGCTGGACCTGGGCGACGACGAGGTGCGCGCCCTGATCGCGAAGCTGCAGCAATGCCTGGCCGAGTCCGAGGCCGGCGCTGCTGCGGCAGCAGACTGAAGGCTCAGGCCGCCGCCAGCGCCTTTTCCATCGCCACGCTGGCCAGGCTGATGCCGCTGGGATGCGCATACGCTTCCGCGCGCAAGGCAACAAAACCGGCGGCCCGGTAAAACGGCTCTGCATTGAGCGAGGCGGACAGGTGTAAATGGGCAATGCCGCGCTGGCGCGCCAGCTGCTCCAGCGCCGCCAGCAGGCGCTTGCCGATACCGAGTCCCGCGCGCGCGGGATCGACGAAGACGGCATCGACTTCCTGCTTGTCCGCATCGAGCATGGCATAGCCGGCGATGGCCTCGTCCTGCATCGCCACGATGCCGCCGCCGGCAGCCAGCATGGCGCCATACGCCGGCGGCACGGGCGAGGCCGTCCACGCGGCGATCTGTTCCGGCGCATAGTGCGTGGCGCAACTGACGCGCACGGCCACCGTGCGCAGGGTCCACAGGGCGTCGATATCAGAGGGCAGGGCGGGGCGCAGGGTGATGGGCATGGGGGCATTCCGGGCAAAAGGAGCATGCTAGCGCAATAGACTGCAGCACGCCAGCATGGCCTACTGCCGGGGTCGTGCGTCCATCACTGCGCCGGCTTGTCCGGATCGATGTAATACGAACCCGGCGGCGCCCCCGGCACCTTCACCCGGAACTTCAGGCCGGACAGCAGCTTGTCCCACAAGGCGATGGCCTCTTCGTCCGTCAGCGACGCGGCTTCGGCGGCGCCGACCATGTTGTGGGCGACTTTGGTGTACATGGATGCTTCCAATACCGCTGGATAAGCGATATCGCGCGGCGTACCCACCAGTGTCCATTCAAAATCATGCACGCCATCGGTACGCCGTATCAACGATTCCTCGCCATGCCAATGCTGCACGTCACGCTTGCCTTCGCGTAGCAGAGTACGAGGGGGGTAGTTCTTGCCTTGCTGGTCTTTTGCTTCCTGGATGCGAGCAAGTAATGATAATTTCCCGCGTACTTTTGCATCATATTCGGCAGGAGGATAATCGCCGTAGGCGTCTTTATTCGCAGTGATGGAAAATGTCACGTCTGGCAGGCTGGGAAAATACAGACCTGCGTCCGCCATTTCTTGATTGTCATACTTATTGTCGCTCATGAAACCACCTTCTAAGCAATGACCGGGTTCGGTAGGAATTTCATCTTGGTGACGCAGGCGCAGACTATTCGCGCGCATTAACTGTGTGGTGGCCGCACTTTTAACCGTTCCATTTCTGGGGATGGAGCCGGTAAGAACGAATGTGATATCTCCTTTGTTGACATACGTACTGAATAAAACATTGCCATCTTCTTTGGAAAATTTATTGTCAAAATAGCGAAATTGCCAGCTATTTTCTATGGGGCCATTTCCGTTGGATATGATTTCAGAAGACTGGCTATTCATCTTTATTTTTCTTATGTCTTCTGCTATTTTTTCATCTTTTGCAAAAATTCCGCCTTTTATAACTTCAATTCTTGACGGGAATGATATGTTTCCGTATATCAATTCAGCCTCCTTTGGGATTTCTATAGCGTAACGTCCGAAACAGACAATTTTTGTTTTTAGAAAAAGTACTTCAAGACGTTTGCTGATTTTTAAATTGTCAGGCATCTGGGGTTCCTTATCTAAATTTTTTTGTGTGCATCCGGAAATAAATGTGATTATCACAAATGTGATGATTGAAATTTCCTTCATTTTTGTTTTATTCCCCATGATTTAATCCCACTTTGCTTTTTTGGAAATTTGCACGATAGAATAAAGCATAGATGCGAGTACATTTAAATCGGCGTAACTATTCTGGTGTTCATAACCAGTCTCTGCTGCCATGCCGTGTACGAACAATGTACCCGTGATGTGTTGAGCAGAACGATCTGATGGTACGGTTCCGTCACCGCGTGCACTAGCTGGCTGTAGCTGCAATTTTAAGCGTTTCCCTCCGGCTTGGACCAGGAGTTGTCCCTTTGCATTATCTTCAAGTAATTTCCATTTTTCAGGTAGCGGCTCAAATTTATTCCATGGATCGTTAGAGCCGCTGCGAAGACCGTCAATTAATTTAAATACGACATCACCATAACTTAAGAAATTCCTCGATGCGCAATAGCTTGCATAAGTGTTAGGGTGAAACGTTTTTTTCTATGGATGATAGAAATTCTGCGGCTAATTTTAATCGGTTCATTGCCATTTCTAAGCCGCCTCCATTATCGGATGATATGCGTGCCGGATTTACCCAGTTTGGATTGATTAGTCGCCACCATGCAGTGGGTGGCTGAAGGTAAATGCTCTCCAGTGCAGTGGCTTTGTCGCGAGGCCAGCTCCATAAAACTTTATCCTGTGCATCTACAATTTTCAGCCAATGCTGGCCATATGCCGCACCTGGCAACATTTCCAGTGGCGCTGGTGCATTTGCTAGAATGGCCGTGGCATGTATACCGTCGATACCTAGAATGCTGGCTTCTATTTCTGCTATTGAACCTTCTCTTTCCTGAAAGCCAAAACGCATTCGTTTATACGCTCCTGCGGCGCCAATGGTCGGCATCACGTTGTGATAAATGCCGAGGATTTTCACATCCTTATCGTCAAGCATATTTCCATAGCAGGGGTGTATCAACGCCCTGGCCAGCAAACCACCCATGCTGTGCGTGACGAGAATGACTTCACTACATTTGAATCCGCGTTTTTTGTAGCCTTTGACTAGGCCGCGTATTCTCTCTGCAATGGTGATAGCAGATTCACCATTGCTCTTTATGAAGTTGTAGCCCATCGCGTGCACGGGATACCAACAGGGCGAAATTTTCTTCAAGTCGTTGACATTAATGGCCTTGCCAGATGACGCACCAAAAGCTGTTGGGTCTTGCATTAGCATGGCACCAAGGCCACTTCTCCTGTGCCAGAACGGATGTACTTCTCCGTTGGAAATCATATTGTTGAGATGCTGCTCTGTGGTGCGCAACATGGTTCCGTATGCGCCGTCGAAAAGCACCTCACTCCACCCGCGCCAGCGTGCTATTTGGGCGGGACTTTGACGGGCGCGTGCTTGAGCTTGCAATGGTCCCGTTCCTGGAGATATCCCAAAGGATCCAATCAAGGGTGGGATGGGGAAAAGACTATCTGGCACATTTTGATGCCGTGCATCTGCAGCTTTGGTTTCCGCACCATCTGGATCGAAGCGGCTATTGCTCTCGGTATAGTGGTAATACTCGACTTCGGTTTCTGTGGGATCAAACACCAATTGACGCTGCCGTGGCGATGCATCTTTGAACCAGCCACCCAAGCCGTTGCCTGTGAGGACCGCCGTCTTGCCTCCCGCACCCATCATATCGTCTGGTCGCCAAGCCCGATTGTCTGGACGGCGCAATTCTTCTTGGCGAACCTTGCTCATCCTTAGATTGCTACCCATCACGCCTGGCAGGAAAATGACAGGAATGACTTTGCCTGGCGGCACGGTGACGTCATGCCGAACAGTATCTTTTGTTTCCGTCATCGAAACAGCGAGTTCCGCCCACCCTCCCACGCCCTGACTAAACTTGGCAGGATGATTGCCGCGGTTATTCAAGTCCTCACATTTGCTCATGGCAGTTCTCCCTTATAGCGAATGATGTAGCTGTCCATGCCCGTGGATTTTTGTAGTTGCGTGGAACCGTCTTCCGCGCTTTTGCCGGCCATGTTGCCGTCATCACGCAGGATTTCAAAAGCAAGGCCAACAGCCGGCGTATCGTCGGCATTCACCAGCAACACTTCCTGATCAAAACTGCTGTGTGGCCTCTCATTAAATTCCTGCGACACGCTCTTCGGCGCCAGGGTTTCCAGGTTGCCGTTGAAGAGCACGGGGGAGGAGGTGAAGAACTGCACCTTGTCGCTGATTTCCAGCATGTGGCTGGCGCCATGCAGGCGTACGCCTTTCTTGCCCTTGATGTTGACCCAGTCCGCTTCGCTGATCAGCGACAGCACTTTCCGGGCGATGATTTCCACCTCGTCGCTCTGGGCCTGGATGGCCACCTTGCCGCTGGCGGCGATCAGTTTCATGCCGGCCTTGTGCACGAACAGGCTGAAGGTTTTGGCGATGCTGGCAAACATGCTGTCGCCGCTGGCGAGTGAAATATGCTTGCTGCTGGTGAGCGCCACGTGCTCGCTGGCGGCCAGGTGGATGGACTGGGCAGTGCTCAGTTCGATGCCGGCCGGGCTGGCCAGCAGCAGATGTGGTTCCGATAATTCCGGGAAATCGCCGCCGCTGCCCTTGATGGCGGTGTTTTGCCGCTGGATGGCGTCTGCCACGGAGCCCTGTTGTGCGGTACTGTCCTGCGCGCCTGCGTCGACGGCCATGCCGGCCAGTCCCTCATGCAGTTGGCGTGCCTGCGCCAGGCGGGACTGCGTTTCGTCGAGCTGTTTGACCGATCCCGTTCCTGCCGGTGTTTCTGTGGTGATCAGCATGCCTTTGGCAGCGCGCAGGGCGCCCCAGGCGTTGCTGGCCAATTCAAAGCCCGCGCCGCGCGCTTCCGTGCGGCCGGCATTGTCGTCGATGCGCGTGATGTTGCCCAATGAAAGCCGGCTGTCCTGGTGCTCGCTGCGCAGCTGTGCCTGGATCGCCCCCTTGGTATCGTCGAGTACCAGGTGGTTGGCGCTGCGGGCGCCAAGTTCGCGGCTGCGCACGCCGGACAGGGCGCGCTGCTGCGGCAGTTGCCACGGCGGCGGATTGGCGCTGTTGTAGACGACGCCGATGACGATGGGGTGGTCGATATTGCCATCCTGAAATTGCACGACCACTTCCTGGCCCACGCGGGGCAAGGTGATCTGTCCCATTTGCGGTCCCGCCATCGGCATCATGACCCGTATCCATGGCGAGCTGCGCTCATCGAATTTGCCCAGGCGGTCCCAGTGAAATTGCAGGCGGATGCGTCCCAGGGCATCGGTATGGATTTCTTCCCCGGCCGGCCCGACCACCAGGGCCGTCTGCACGCCGGCAACCACGCACGGTGTGCTGTTGTAGCCGCGCCCGGGTCGCCAGCGGATGTCCCGCCGCACGCACACCAGCGTGTTCGCATAATCCGATGGCGCGCTGGGGCCCGCCTGATAGTTATTGCTGGCGCTATGCACCACTGACAGGATCAGGTACTCGCGTTCGGCAATACTGTCCGGGCGTTCCTGGCCAGGCTGATAGCGCTTTTCCTCGGCGCTGAAATGGCCATCGAGCCGGAAACAAAGGCCGGGCTGCGCGCCGCGGTGATTGCCTGCCGCCTCGAAATACTGGCGCAGATGGTCGTTTTCTTCCATGCGGCGCTGTGCCAGGGATTCCCCGTCATCGATATTCCTATAGCCATAGGCGCCCGTATCTTCATGCAACTCGTGGGCAAAGACATCGCCCTGGCGATTCAGGGAGTAGCCGCTGGCAAGGCGTGGCTGCGGATTCTTATAGTCGAAACTGGCCAAGGTCAGCTGTCCGGAGCCGATCCGGCGTATGGCTTGCCATTGCTGCAGGCCATCGTCTGCCAGGGAGCCCGATTCGGAGTGAAAGCGCATGGCGCCGTCGCCGGATGCCGTGGCGATCATGTCCGCCAGGGTGCTGTTGTCCGCGAGCCACAAGGTATGGCCATCGGCACGGTGCTCGTACCAGTAATGCCAGCCGAGCGCTTCCCAGCGCCGGTGCAGGTGGTTGTAGTCGGTTTCATTGTGCTGGTTGGCGCAGGTGATCTGTGGATCGTCGCCATGGATGCTGGTTTTCCAGTCGCGCTGCCCGTAGTGCGCAAACGTTGTTTCGGTCAGCTGCATGACGCTTTGGCCATGAAAGGAGACGTTGTCCTGGCGCAGCCGGGCAAAGGCCAGCCAAGGTTGCAGCACCATCCCGTACCAGGCGAAGCCGCCGTCGGCGCGCAGCAGGCAGAATTCGCCCACATAGCCGTTAAAGTGGCGCAGCGTGCCATCGTCGCGCACCATGGAAATGGTCACCATGCGGCCCATCATGGCCTTGAGCGCGATGTGCGCGTCGTCCGACAGCAGCTCGGCTTCGAAACGGAAGTCGCGCGACACCTCTTCCCTGGCGGTCAGCGAATTGACCAGCAGGATGGCGCCTGCCGGTCCATCTGCATGGGGGAATTCGATCTTCAGCAGGCGCCGCTCTTGCGCGGCGAGGTCGAAGGCCGATAGGGCCGCCTGGATGCTTGCATGCATGTCCTGCCTCCCTTATAGCGATGTGATCAGGCGGGCGCCGCAGGCGGTGGCATCGCCGTCATAGGCGTACGGCTTGCCCATGTGTTTTGCGCCGGCGCCGTCCGGCGTGATGGGAAAGCTGCCCTTGCACTTGGGGCAGAAGGTTGTGTCATCGGCCAGCGCCGCCGTCTTTCCCATCACGGTGCTGCCCGACGATGCGCTGGTGACCTTGCCGCCGTGATCGGTCGCGTCTCCGAGCCGGATGACGCCGCGTCCCGCATGTTTCATGCTAGCCTCGCTTTCCAGGGATGAACTGTTCAGTCCAGCTGCAGCAAATAGCGCACCTCGGCGCCGCGTACCTTGCCTTGTGGCGTCTGCAAGAACGTCGTCCAGCCCAGGCGCCGCCTGTCTGAAGGGCTGGCGCTCAGGAGCAGGGGCCTGATGCATGGCGGACTCAGTATCAGCCGCACTTCATATTGCAAATCCGGTACGCCAAACAGCGCCAGCATCTTTGCCAAAGCCGCCGCACCTGCACTGCGCGGCAGGAAGCGTTGCAGGCCGGCGGGATCCAGCGGGCCGATATGCAGGCAGATGCGCATGTCCTGACGCCACAGCCGCAGGCCAAGCGTTGCGCCGCGCGCCAGGGTGAAGTTGGCACTGCCCAGCAGGCTGCGCCGGTTTTTTTCCAGATAGTCCCAGCCCCCGACAAATTGTTGCAGGGCGACTGGTACGCCACAGTATTCGGCCAGCACGGGGGCAATTGCTTGCGCGGAGACGGGGCGGCAGCGCAGCAGACCCGCGTACCAGGCCGCGACGTCCTGCGTCACGGCATCAGGTTCAGCGCTCGACGGCAGCGCATTGCGCTGCACACCGGCCAGTGCCGTCAACAAAGGCAGTTGCGCATCTCTTGCCTGGGTCTGGAGCATGGATTCCAGCCGATACTTTTCACACGCCTCGTAATACAGCGTGAGCATGCGGTGCGAAAAGATATCGAGGAAGGCCGAGACGCCAGCGTCCTTGCCCGACAAGCGGTAGGCGGCGATGCGTTCCGAGTGGTGCAAGGGCAAAGTGCCGCCGACGCCCAGAAACCGCATGAAAGTTGGTATCAGGATCAGTTGTTCATGCTCGTCGAGCGAGAGTCGCTCGATTTCACTGGCTGGAAAGCTCAGCGACAAGCTGTTCTTGAAGCGCAGCACCTGGCTGAAGGCTTGCGCATGGGACACGTTCTGCCGACGTAGCCAGCACAGCAGAATATGCACCGCCTGCACGAACTGATAGCGGTAAGGTTCGGCGAGCAAGTGGTGGATTACACCAGACTCTGCAATCCGCTTCTTGGTTTGCATCGGATCAGCTCCTCTCCGCTTTGCAGTGACAGCACCACCAGTTCGATGAAACTGTTGATTTGTACATACAGCCCGAGGAAGTGATCGATCACCTGCACAAACAGGTGCATGCCGCTGCCAATAAAGGCTTCCTCGTCAAGCGTGATCCGCACCTCCACGCCATGCGCCAGAGAGGTGCCGCGCCGGTGCCGCAGCCATGTCGTGGTCGGCGAGTGCGCCAGTGCGACGATGCCGCCGATCTGGCGCTGCGAGGTGGCCGATTGGGACAGGTCATACAGTGTCAGCATTTCGCGCAGCGCCGGCAGACCCTCCTGGACCAGCGCGTGATGATTCAGCGCCAGATGCGAAATCAGGCGCCAGTGCAGGCCCGCGCCCGGCGAAAAGCGTCGCGGCCGGCTGGGGCGCCGCAGCAATCGCAGCATGGGGCCGCCAGCGCATGGCTGCAGGTCTCCTTGCGGCTGGCCGTATTTGAGCGATAGCGGGAGATCGCGGTTGCTGCATGTCAGCGACAGCGACAGGCTGGCCTTTTCATGGATCAGGGGATTGAAATCGCTGTCGACCAGCGTGATTTTCTTTTCGTGGCCAGGACTTTTGATGGCCAAAGCCGTATCGTGGCGCATGACCCAGTAATGGCCCTGTTGAGACGTACCCTCGCCATGGCGCAGGCTGTACAGCGGGCGAAATTCGGTCAGCGTGCTTTCGCTGCCGCATTGGCGCAGCAAACGCACCGCGTCGACAGTGACGACTTCGTAGCCATGCGCATGGGTAGCATGGGCCAGCACGGAATAGTCGGTTTTCTGCCGGGTGACGGAGATCGGCACGCCTTCCTGGCGGAAGAGATTGACTGCCGGACTGCAGCCCAGTCTTAAGTTGTCGCTGGAAATGCTGGACAACATGCGCGCCCTAGGGGAATCGGGCCGCAAACCGGCCATGCACAGATGCAGGGTAAGGCGCTGGCTGCCGGACGGCAGGGCGGTGCCCAGCGCCGCGATATCGATGTCAAAGAAATTGAATTTTTCCGGATACGCAAAATACTCGCTCAGGATGCGGTATGCCGGCTGCGAACGGGCGCCGAAAGGTATCAATGCATCCGTGTCGGCGAAGCCGACGGGCGTCAAGGGCACGGCGGGCAATGCCATCCATTGCACCGCGTCGGTCGACACAAAAGCGCAGACTGTCTGCATGAACAAGGCATCGCGCAATGCAGCGGAAAAAGAAGCTTCGCCATCGATGAAAACGCGCAGCGATGCGGGCGCCGCATCGAGATGCCGGATGCCGATGTTCAGCGAGCAGCTGACTGATGCTGGCAGGCGTACGCCTTGCGGCGCCTTGATCATCGCATCGAAAACCGCGCTGTCCAGTACCGATGCACCGGTCGTCATGTCGTAGACCGTCTTGAAGCGGCAGCGCACGCCACGTACAGGCGTAGCGTCCATTTCACTGCCGGCCGGCAGGTGCAATACGCCCGCGCCAGCCGCCGGGGCGGACTGGCACACGATGCTGCAAGACGGGAATGGACGCAGATAATGCGGGAACAGGGCTTCGAACAAGGCTTCGGTAAATTGCGGATAGTCGTCATCGAGCCGTTTTGAAATACGTGCCGCCAGCATGGCCACCGATTCGATCAAATGTTCCACGTGCGGGTCTTCGCACGACTCGCCGGACATGTGCAATTTGCCGGCGATTCTCGGATAGCGTTCGGAGAACTCACGGCAATGTCGCCGCAGCATCACCAGCTCGCGTTCGAAATACGGCAGCAAGTCCTCCATCTCTCTTTTCCTGTGTCCTGGCGGTGGAATGGCCAGTATCCGAGCGTTTGCTCAAGGGTAAATTGCGTTTGCGCAAATAATTGAGCAAGCTTGCTGCGCAACATCAAGGACTCCCACGCTGGCAACATCAGACTGGCAAGGCAGAAAGATTCCGACGGTTAACATGGAGAACGCAATGACATTGCCATCCAAATTACTTTGGTCCGAAGGCCTGGCCATCGGTCCCCAGCAATTCCAGCAGCTGGACCGCTACCATGAAGCGCGCCTGCAGCGTCTGGCTTCATTAATCAATCCACATTTATGGGGCGTGCATGGCGTCAGCTGGAATATGGATGCACTGGCCAACAATAGCCTGCGGGCGGATGCCATGTCGCTCGTCTTTCAGGATGGCGAACTGTTTGAAGCGCCGCTGGGCGATGTATTGCCCAGTGCGGTTGACCTGTCCAAGCTGCCTTCGAGCGAACATGGTTTTACTTTTTATGCCGCGCTGCCTGCGCTGCAGGCACATGGCGGCAATTTGCATTCTGCCGGCGCTCGCTATGTCCAGGCGGATATCGAAACACCGGATCTGTACAGCGAGGCAGTCAGCATAGACGTGGCCTACCTGAAGAAACGCGTGTATCTGCTGTCCCAACTGGACCCTCTGCATGATTACCTTGCCATCCCGCTGATCCGTTTGTACCGCGCTGGCAACGGCGGCTTTGAAATCGATGCCTCCTTCATTCCGCCAAGCCTGACCATCAGTGCCGAGTCTTCGCTGCAGAAAATGCTCGATTCGCTGATCGACCGCATGGGCGCGAAAATTGAGGCGCTGTACAGCCGCCATCGTCAACCCGGTAACAATATGGTGGAATTTCATGGCGGGGATGTTTCCTCGTTCTGGATGCTCCATACCTTGAGCGCGGCCAGCGCCACGCTCAGTCATTGCGCCAGTTACCGGCGCCACCATCCCGTGCATTTGTTTGAAAAATTGATGGCATTGGCCGGTGGATTGATGACGTTTTCGAAGAAATACACGCTGAGCGACTTGCCGTCTTATTGTCACGATGACGCGGCTCCCGGTTTCGGCAAGCTCGATGGCATCATTCGCGACCTGATCGATACTGTGCTCCTGTCGCGTTACTTCCCGATCGCGCTATCGAACGACGCGCAACAAAACACCCACTATCACGGTTTGCTCGATGCCACGCGCATCGATCGTCAGACCGAACTCTGTCTTGCGGTAAATGCCGATATGCCGGCGCTGGAACTGGTCGCCACGGTGCCGTTGCAGTTCAAGATTTCATCTCCGGACAATATTGAACTGCTACTGGGCAGAGCGCTGCCGGGAGCCGAATTGCGCCATATGGCGCAGGTTCCCGCCGAGGTGCCGGTGCGGCCCAATACGTATTACTTTTCGATCGAAAGCAAGGGCAGTATTTATGACAGCATGATCAAGGCACAGGCGATTGCGATCTATGTGCCGTCTGGCATAAAAGGGCTGAAGCTGGAATTGTTCGGTATCAGCGGCACCGCCGCGTAACGATGGTGGGCTTTGCGAGCGGGTGTAGTGACAAATGATTGCCCTAAGCAATAGACTTGCCCCCGCAGTTGACGTTATCATGTTTTTGTAAGTGTCGGTGGCTGAATCGTCGGCGCATGGTTGAAACATGGTGACAGGCGAGGGTGAGCATGGGCATGGCGAGTGATGCGTGAAGTGCCAGGCGGCGGGATGGGCGGGGCAGCGGTGCGCCGCTGCGGCCGCGCATTGCTGCTGGCGTTCTGTGCCGCCGCGGCGCCTGCCGCCGTTCAGGCCGCGACGCCGGCCCACCAGGGGCAGCGCGTGCTGTTCCTCAACGCCTACGATTACGGCCGCGCCGGCGTGGAATCGTACACGCGCACCTATGTGGCCGCCATGGCCGCCGCGGGCCTGGCCAGCGAAGACATCATGGTCGAGCACCTGAACCTGAATACCCAGGGCGACCCGGCGCTGCGCAATGAGATGCGTGATTTGTTGCTTTTAAGATACACCCAGATGATGGGGCGCAAGGCGGACCTGATCATCGCGATGCAGCAGCCGGCGCTCGATTTCTTGCTGTCGGACCTGGCGCCGCTGGCGCGCGGCGTGCCCGTGCTGGCGATTAACACCTCGGGCAAGGCCTTGCCGGCCGGCAGCCCGGCTTCCATCTGGCAGCAAAAGGCGAATGTCGATTTTCCCGGCACCCTGGCGCAAGCCATGGCGCTGTTCCCGGAGACCAAAACCATCGTCATGGCCGTCGGCACCAGCGAGGCCGACCAGGCCTTGAAGCGCAGCATGCAGCAGGCGGCGCTGGCGTGGCAGGGCAAGGTGGCCATGCGGTATCTCGACAACCTGTCCCTGGAGCAGATGCGCGCGGCGGTGGCGCATTTGCCCGCCAATACGCTGCTGGTGGCGGGCAATGTCAACCGCGACGTGGACGGCAACATCGCCACGCCCGTGCAGTTTTCCGTGCAGCTGGCGCGGCTGGCCAATGTGCCGTCCTTCGGCATGTATAACGCGACGGTCGGCAAGGGCATCCTGGGCGGCTCCATCCTGCACATCGAACGGGCCGCGCAGCAGGTGGCGCAGATGTCGCTGGTCGTGCTGGACGGCAAGGCGCCTGCCGCGCCGGGCGCCTTGCTGCCGCCGGTCCGTCCGGTGCCGATGTACGACTGGGAGCAGCTGCAGCGCTGGGATGCCGACATCAGCCAGCTGCCGCCGCACACCCTGTTCTTCAACCGCCCGCCGCAGCTGTGGCACGAACACCGCGCCGCAGTACTGCTGGCGGGTGGCGTCTTCATCGTCATGGCCGGCTTGCTGAGCGCCTTGCTGCTGCAGCGGCGGCGTTTGCGCCGTGCCGAGCGCGAGGCGCGCGAGAGCGAACAGCGCTTCCGCATCCTGGTCGAGCATGCGCCCGAGGCCATCGTCGTGTATGACCTGGACCAGGACCGCTTCATCGACGCCAACAGCAGCGCGCAGCGCATGCTGGGCATGTCGCGCGAAGCGCTGCTGGCGCGCGGGCCGTTCGACCTGTACAGCACGGAGCAGCCCGACGGCCTGCCTTTGGGCCTGATGGTGGAAGAGCATCTGCGCCGCGCCATGCTGGGCGAACCCATCCTGGTCGAGCGCCATGTGCGGCGCGCCGACGGCAGCATTTTTCCCTGCGAGGTGCGGCTGGTGCGCTTGCCGATGGAAGGGCGGCGCCTGGTACGCAGCGGCATCGTCGACATTTCCGAGCGCAAGCAAAGCGAGCAGGAATTGCTCGGCTACCGCGATCACCTGGAAGAACTGGTGCAGCAGCGCACGGCGGCGCTGTCGGTGGCCGTCACCGAGGCCGAATCGGCGAACCGCGCGAAAAGCGTTTTTCTTGCCAACATGAGCCACGAATTGCGCACGCCCCTCAATTCCGTGATCGGCTTTTCGCAGATGATGGCCGACTCGAGCAGCATGTTCGAGGAAGAAAAGCATAACCTGGCCATCATCAACCGCGCCGGCCACCACTTGTTGACCTTGATCAACGATATCCTGGAACTGTCGAAAATCGAGGCGGGCCGCATGCAGCTGCAGGCGGGGCCCGTGGACTTGAATGGCTTGCTCGACGAGGTGCTCGAGATGGTGCGCATGCGTTCGGGCGACCAGGGCATCGCGCTGCGGCTCGAGCGTTCCGGCGTGCCGCCGCTGGTGCGCCTCGACGGCGCCAAGCTGCGCCAGGTGCTGCTCAATTTGCTGTCGAACGCGCTCAAGTTCATCGAGCAGGGCAGCGTGACCCTGTCGCTGGCCTGCCAGGCGGGCGACGATGGGCAAGTCGCGCTGGTGTTTGCCGTGCGCGATACGGGCAGCGGCATCGCGGAAGAGGACCTGGAACGCATCTTTGAACCGTTCGTGCAGGCCGACAGCGCCGTGGCGCAGGCCGGCACGGGACTGGGGCTGACCATTTCGCGCGAATTCGTGCGCCTGATGGGCGGCGAGCTGCGCGTCGAATCGACCTTGGGCGCCGGTTCCCGCTTCAGTTTCGCGCTGCACGCGCCGCTGCTGCAGCAGCCGGCCATCGCGGCGCTGGCGCCGGGCCGCGTGGCGCGCCTGCCGCCGTCCCAGCGCGGGCGCATGGTGCTGCTGGTCGACGATGACGACAATTGCCGCAAGCTGCTGGCCGGTTTGCTGGCGCCGCTGGGCTTCCAGCTGCACGAGGCAGCGGGCGGTGTGCAGGCGCAAGCCATGCTGGCGGCGCAGCGCTACGACATGGTGCTCAGCGACTGGCGCATGCCGGACCTGGACGGCCTGGCGCTGACGCGCTGGCTGCGCGCGCAGCCGGCGCTGGTGCAGCCGCGCCTGGTGATCATGACCGCTTCCGCCTTCGAGGAGGAAAAGCAGGAGGCGCTGGCGGCCGGCGCCGACGGCTTCCTGCGCAAGCCGATCGAGCAGGAACACCTGTACGCCATGCTGGAGCAGCAGCTGGGCCTGCGCTTCCAGCGCGCTGCCGCCCCGGCGCCGCGCGTGCCGGCCGCCGCCTTCGATCTGCAACAGGCGCTGGGCCAGCTGGGCGGGGCCGAGCGGCAGGCGCTGCTCGAATCCGTGCAAGCCCTCGATTTGCGGCGCAGCGCCATCGTGCTGGCCGGCGTGGCGACCAGCCTGCCGCAGCTGACCGCGCACATCGCCGCCATGCTGGAACAGCACCAGTACCAGCCGCTGTGCGCCTTGCTGGCGCAGCCGGCCAGCGAGCCGCAGGGCGAAGACGCATGACTTTGCACGCATCCAAGGGCGCGCGCCTGGGCGGCGTGTCCATCGTGCTGGCCGTCAGCGTGGCGCTGACCTTTGTCGTCACCGCGCTGCTGCTGGTGTTTGCCGTGCTGTTTTACCAGTCCGAACGCGAGCAGCGCTGGCAGCAGCTGCAGCGCAGCCTGTCCGTGAGCGCGGACCAGCTGGCCGTGGCCATCGAACTGCCATTGTGGAATCTCGATGAAAAGCAGATGCAGGCCATCATGCGCAGCATGCTGGGCAAGCGCGACCTGGTGGCCAGCTCCCTCACGCCGGGCATCGGCAAGGAAGCGCTGGTGCTGCGCCGCACTGCGTCCGGCACCATCGGCAGCTTTTCCTCGCTGTCCGCGGAACCCGGCTGGCTGGTGCAGCGGCGCCCCGTGACGATGGGCGGACAGGTCATCGGCAGCGTTGCCGTGTATGCGACGCCGGCCCTGCTGCACGCGCAGCTGCGCCAGCGCGCGCTGGGCATCGGCGCCATGATCGTGGCGCTCGACGTGATCCTGGTGGCCAGCATCTGGCTGCTCATGTGGTGTCTGATGCTCAAGCCCTTGAAAGCCATCGGCCAGTATGCGGCCGGCATCCAGGCAGGGCAGGGCGAAGCGTTCGGCACGCCGCCGAAAGCGTGGTTCCTGGGCGAGCTGCGCACCTTGTACCGCTCCATCCGCGACATGGTGGCGCTGCTCGACAGCCGCTACCGCGCCCTGCAGCGCAGCGAGGAGCGCGTGCAGATGGCCACCGGCGCGGCCAGCATCGGCATCTGGGACTGGAACGTCCGCAGCGATGCCTTGCAGTGGGATGAGCAGATGTATGCGCAGTTCAAGGCCGATCCTGGCAGCGGCATGGCGCCGGCGGCGATCTGGCGCGCGGCGCTGATGCCGGACGACGTGCCGGCCGCCAAGGAGGCCCTGCGCGCCGCGCTGGGCGCCGGCCAGGCGTTTACGCACGAGTACCGCATCCTGTGGCCCGATGGCGCCATCCGCTACATCAAGGCCGATGCCGTGATCTTCCGCGACGGGCAGGGCCGGCCCATGCGCCTGGTGGGCTCGAACTACGACATCACGGCGCACCGCGAGGCGGAACTGGAACTGCTGCGCCACCGCCATCACCTGGAAGAACTGGTGGCCGAGCGCACGAGCGCCCTGTCGGTGGCCGTCAGCCAGGCGCAGGCGGCGAACCGCGCCAAGAGCACCTTCCTGGCCAACATGAGCCATGAACTGCGCACGCCCCTCAATTCCGTGATCGGCTTTTCGCGCCTGATGGCCGCCTCGCCCAACATGCAGGACGATGAAAAGCGCAACCTGGCCATCATCCACCGTTCCGGCAATCATTTATTGACGTTGATCAATGAAATCCTCGAACTGTCGAAGGGCGAGGCGGGGCGCCTGCAGGCGCAGACGGCCGTGGTGGCGCTGGCGCCCCTGCTGCAGGAAGTGATGGACATGCTGGGCATGCGCGCCGAGCAGCAGGGGCTGGCCCTGCGCCTCGATTGCGCGGACCTGCCGGCGGCCGTGCTGCTCGACGCGACGCGCCTGCGCCAGGTGCTGCTGAATCTGATGTCGAACGCCGTCAAGTTCGCCGGCGGCGGCGAGGTGACCTTGCGCGTGCGCGGCGCGCCGCGCGCCGGCGATGAATGGATGCTGTCGTTCGCCGTCAGCGACACGGGCATCGGCATCGCCCCGGAAGACCAGCAGCGCATCTTCGAGCCCTTCGTGCAGGCCGACAGCGCGGGACCGAAGGATGGCACGGGCCTGGGCCTGGCCATCTCGCGCGAATTCGTGCAGCTGATGAAAGGCGAACTGACGCTGGAGTCGACGCCCGGGCAGGGTGCCACCTTCCGTTTCTGCATCCCCGCGCAGGCGGCCGAGGCGCCCGTGCAGGCGCCCGTGCCGCTGCCGGTACCGGAGACGCCCGAGGCGCCGCCGGCACTGCGGGCGCAAGACTTGCTGCTGCTGGCCCGGGAAGAGCGCGCCGCCTTGCTGGTGGCGCTGCGTGAATTGAACCTGGCCAGGGTAGCCCTGCTGCTGGGCGCCTTGCCGCCGGCGGCAGCGCCCGTGCTGGCGCCGCTGCAAGCCATGCTTGACCAGCATCAGTACCGCCAGCTGTGCGACTTGCTGGAGAATGAGGGGGCGCTGGCGCACACGTAAAAGTGTGGGCTGACAACATCGGTTTCGCTGAAAAGACGGACTAAGTAGGGCCGATGGATGGTGCTAAATTGCAATAAAGATTATGATGATAGTACGTAGTTCATCGCAAAGAAATGTCTTGTCCAGCGCGGCAACGGACCGCCGCGCCTCATCCAAAGCTGAGAGAACTGCTACATGCACCGCGATTTTTCGGAAGTGAATTCGAAGGGCGAAGTACTGATCGTTGAAGATACGCCGGCTTCGCTGAAGCTGTTGAGCGATTTGCTGGGCGGCGCCGGCTACGCGGTGCGCCAGGCGCCGAACGGTGAACTGGCCCTGTGGACGGCCCAGGCGCGCCCGCCGGAGCTGATCCTGCTCGACGTGCGCATGCCGGGCCTCGACGGCTTTGAAGTGTGCCGCCGCCTGAAGGAAATACCGTCCCTGTGCCAGGTGCCGGTGATCTTCCTGTCGGCCCAGTACGATACGGACGACAAGGTGCGCGGCTTTGCGCTGGGTGCCGTCGATTTCATCGCCAAGCCCTTCCAGGCGGAGGAAATCCTGGCCCGTACCGATGCGCACGTGCGCCTGGCGCGGGCGCAGCTGCAGCTGGCGCAGGAGCGCGCCAACCTGGAGCGGCGCGTGGCCGAACGCACGGCCGAACTGGAGCAGGTGGCCAGCACCCTGGCGCGCGAAGTGCAGATCCGCCGCGCCAATGAAGAATTGCTGCGCCTGTCGGGCCAGGTCTTCGAAGCGACCCAGGACGCCATCCTGATCACCGATCCGGCCGGCGTCATCGTCACGGCCAATCCCGCCTTTACCCGCATCACCGGCTATGCGGCGCAGGAAGTGGTGGGCACGGACATCATGCGCCTGCATGCCGAATACACGGGCGAAGCGGTGCTGCTGGCCCTGCGCCAGGGCTTGCGCAGCAGCGGCTGCTGGTCGGGCGAGGTGCAGACGCGGCGCAAGAGCGGCGACACCTATCCCTGCCTGCTCAGCGCCTCCACCGTGCACGGCCCGGACGGCGCCGTCGTCAACTACATCGGCGTCTTCCTCGACATCAGCGAGCGCAAGGCCGAGCAGCATCTGATCGATTTCCTCTCCTACCACGACGCGCTGACGGGCTTGCCGAACCGCGTGCTGCTGCGCGAGCGCTTCGAGCAGGCGCGCGCGAACGCCGTGCGCGACGGCCAGCAGGTGGTGCTGATGTGCCTGGACCTGGACCGCTTCAAGAACATCAACGATTCGCACGGCCAGGCCGTGGGCGACAAGGCGCTGCAGGTGGTGGCGCGTTTCCTGTCCGGCTGCGTGCGCGAGGGCGACACGGTGGTGCGCCAGGGCGGCGACGAATTCCAGATCCTGCTGCAGGACGATGTCCTGCTGGGCCGCACGCTTGCGCTGGCGCAAACCATCCTGGCCGGCTTGCGCGAAGAGCTCAGCGTCGATGGCGAGCGCCTGGCGCTGACGACCAGCATCGGCATCGCCCTGTGCCCGGCCGACGGCGACAGCCTCGACGACGTGCTGCGCCATGCCGACACAGCCCTGGTGCGCGCCAAGGAAATGGGGCGCGACCATTACGCCTTCTTCACGGAGCGCATGGGCAGCGATATCCGCGCCCGCCTGGCCATGCAGCAGCAGCTGCGCGGCGCCATCGGCCGCGATGAATTCGAGGTGCACTACCAGCCGCAGATGTGCCTGCGCACGGGCGCCATGCTGGGCGCTGAAGCGTTATTGCGCTGGAACAACCCTGTGCTGGGCAAGGTGCCGCCCGGCCTGTTCATCGCGCTGGCCGAGGAATACGGTTCCATCACGGCCATCGGCGAGTGGGTGCTCGAAAGCGTCTGCGCGCAGATCCGCGTGTGGCACGACGCGGGCCTGGGCAGCATCAAGGTGGCCGTCAACCTGTCCGGCAAGCAGTTCGCGCAGGACCGCACGGTGCCGTTCGTCGAGGCGGCCCTGCGCAAGTACGGCATCGCGCCCGCCTGCCTGGGCATCGAGATCACGGAAAGCACGGTGATGGGCGACCCGGACAAGGCGGTGGCGGCCCTCACGCGCCTGAAGGACATCGGCGTGGGCATTTCGCTCGACGACTTCGGCACCGGCTATTCCAGCCTGGGCTACCTGAAGCGCTTTCCCATCGACGTGCTGAAGATCGACAAATCCTTCGTCGACGACGTCACCACCAGCAGCAGCGATGCGGCCATCGCCCGCTCCGTCATCTCGCTGGCGCACAACCTCGACATGCGCGTCATCGCCGAGGGCGTGGAAACGCGCGAGCAGGTCGACTTCCTGACGGAACACGGCTGCGATGAAATGCAGGGCTATTATTTCAGCCGTCCCCTGGCGGCCGCACCGTTTACGGCCTTGCTGCGCGAACGGCGCACCCTGGCCATGGCCCAGGCATAAGCGCCGCGGTGCGGCCGATGCACCATGCCGGTGCGTCCGCTGCAGCGCGGTGCGCGATTCTCACTTTTCCATCCCCTGACGCTGGCACATATCCTGCTTAGGTAATCGCTTATTTACGCGATTGCCCCGCATGCCAGACAGCAGCCATCCAGTCATGCCTACACCAGCCAGCGCGCACGGCGCCTGGCAGGCGCAGCTGCGCCTGGGCTTCGCGCTGCACGATGGCGTCAGCCGCCTCGTCGAGCGCACGCACAGCGGCCCCCTGCGCGTGCAAAAGCCTTTGTATCCGGAAGGCGGTGGCGTCTGCCACGCCATCATCATCCATCCGCCCGGCGGCGTGGTGGGCGGCGACCAGCTGGCCGTCGACGCCACGGCGGGCGAGGGCGCGCACGCCTTGCTCACGTCGCCGGGCGCCGCCAAATGGTACCGCGCGAATGGCCACGTCTCGGGCCAGCACATCGTGCTGCGCGCGGGCAGCGGCGCCGCCATCGAGTGGCTGCCGCAGGAGAGCATCTTCTTCGACCAGGCCTGCGTGCGCCTGCGCCATGAAGTGGAACTGGCGCCGGACGCCGGCTACATCGGCTGCGACATCGTCTGCCTGGGCCGCAGCGCCGCGGGCGAAATGTTCAACACGGGCAGCATCAGCCAGCAGGTGCAGATCCGCCGCGGCGGCAAGCTGCTGTGGTGGGAGCAGGGCGTGCTGGCCGCCGGCGGCGCCCTGATGGCCAGCCCCCTGGGCTTGGGGGGCCACACAGTATGCGCCACCCTGATCGCCGTCGGCATGCCCGTTTCCCCCGCCGTGCTGGCCGCTTTGCGCGAGATCAATGTCCCTGCCGGCGCCATGTTTGGCGCCACGCAGATGAAAGCGCTGGTGGCGGTGCGCCTGCTGTGCGGCGACAGCGAGGCGGCGCGCCGCGTCATGCTGGCCGCCTGGCAGTTGCTGCGTCCCGCCATGCTGGGGCGCGACGCCGTCGTGCCCCGCATCTGGAACACTTGAACACAAGGAAAACCATGGACCTGACTCCCCGCGAAAAAGACAAGCTGCTCATTTTTACGGCCGCGCTGCTGGCCGAACGGCGCCTGGCGCGCGGCTTGAAGCTCAATTATCCGGAAGCGGTGGCCCTGATCAGCGCCGCCATCATGGAAGGCGCACGCGACGGCAAGTCGGTGGCGCAGCTCATGTCGGACGGCACGAAGATACTTTCGCGCGCGGACGTCATGGACGGCATCGCCGAGATGATCCCCGACATCCAGGTGGAAGCGACCTTCCCCGACGGCAGCAAGCTGGTGACCGTGCACCACCCGATACCGTAGTTCTTTGACTGGCCAGGGCGCCACCCGCGCCAGGGCTGTTTTGGCGCCGGCCACCCGCCGGCAAGCGTAACGCGATCTTTGAAGGAGGCCCGCATGACCCCAGGCGAATACCAATTGGAAGAAGGCGAAATCAGCTTGAATGCGGGGCGCGCCACGGCCACCGTGGTGGTGGCCAACCGCGGCGACCGGCCTATCCAGGTCGGCTCGCACTTCCACTTTTTTGAAGTCAATCCGGCACTGGCCTTCGAGCGCTGGCGCGCCTACGGCATGCGCCTCAATATCACGGCCGGCACCGCCGTGCGCTTCGAACCGGGCCAGCAGCGCACGGTGGAACTGGTGGCGCTGGCGGGCGAACGCAAGGTCTACGGCTTCAATGGCGCAGTGATGGGCGAATTGCAAGACACACCACCGGGAAAGGATTGAGATGGCCAGCATTCCCCGCAGCGCGTATGCCGAGATGTTCGGCCCCACCAAGGGCGACCGCATCCGCCTGGCCGACACGGAACTGTTCATCGAGATCGAGCATGACTATGCGATCTACGGCGAAGAGGTGAAATTCGGCGGCGGCAAGGTGATCCGCGACGGCATGGGCCAGTCGCAGCGCTGCGCGGCCGAGGTGATGGATACCGTCATCACGAATGCCGTCATCCTCGACCACTGGGGCATCGTGAAGGCGGACATCGGCCTGAAAAACGGCCTGATCTTCGGCATCGGCAAGGCGGGCAACCCGGACATCCAGCCCGGCGTCACGCTCGCCATCGGCGGCGCCACGGAAATCATCGCCGGCGAAGGCATGATCGTCACGGCCGGCGGCGTCGACACGCACATCCACTTCATCTGCCCGCAGCAGATCGAGGAAGCGCTGATGAGCGGCGTGACCACCATGCTGGGCGGCGGCACGGGGCCGGCCGTGGGCACGGCTGCCACCACCTGCACGCCGGGACCGTGGCACTTGCACGCCATGCTGGCGGCCGCCGACGCCTTCCCGATGAACCTGGGCTTCATGGGTAAAGGTAACGTCAGCCTGCCGCTGCCGCTGGAAGAGCAGGTGCGCGCGGGCGCCATCGGCCTGAAACTGCATGAAGACTGGGGCAGCACGCCGGCCGCCATCGACAATTGCCTGTCCGTCGCCGACCGCATGGATATCCAGGTGGCGCTGCACAGCGATACCCTCAACGAGGGCGGCTTCCTCGAACATACGCTGGCCGCCTTCAAGGACCGCACCATCCACACGTTTCATACGGAAGGGGCGGGCGGCGGCCATGCGCCCGACATCATCGCCGCCGTGGGACAGGCCAACGTGCTGCCGTCTTCGACCAACCCCACGCGCCCGTTCACCGTCAACACGCTCGACGAGCACCTGGACATGCTGATGGTGTGCCACCACCTGGACCCGGCGATTGCCGAAGACGTGGCCTTTGCCGAGTCGCGCATCCGCCGCGAAACCATCGCCGCGGAAGATATCCTGCACGATATCGGCGCCATTTCCATGATGTCGTCCGATTCGCAAGCCATGGGCCGCGTGGGCGAGGTGATCATGCGCACCTGGCAGACGGCGCACAAGATGAAGGTGCAGCGGGGCGCGCTGGCGCCCGACACGGCGCGCAGCGACAATTTCCGCGCCAAGCGCTACATCGCCAAGTACACGATCAACCCGGCCATCACGCACGGGATATCGCACGTGGTGGGCTCCATCGAGGCGGGCAAGATCGCCGATATCGTGCTGTGGAAGCCGGCCTTCTTCGGCGTCAAGCCATCGATGATCTTAAAGGGCGGCATGATCGCGGCCGCGCAGATGGGCGACCCGAACGCCTCGATTCCCACGCCGCAGCCCGTGCATTACCGCATGATGTTCGGCGCCTTCGGCGGCGGCCTGAAAAAATCGTTTACCTTTGTCTCGCAGGCGGCCTACGACCTCGATATCGGGCATCAGCTCAAACTGAATAAATCCGTCATCGCCGTGAAGAATATGCGCGGCTTGCGCAAGGCTGACATGATCCACAACGGCGCCACGCCGCACATGGAAGTGGACCCGGAAACCTACGCCGTGCGCGCCGACGGCCAGCTGCTCGTGTGCGAGGCGGCGTCCGTGCTGCCCATGGCGCAGCGCTATTTTCTATTTTAAGGGGGAGACATCATGCTCACTTTGCATACCAAATTGGGTCCCGACGATGACCGCGCGCCGTTTGCGCAACTGGTGCTGCCCTATGACCAGCGCGAAAAATGCCGGCTGCGCGCCGTGCTGTCGAATGGCGACGAGGTGGCCGTGTTCACCGTGCGCGGCACGGTGCTGCGCGACGGCGAGCGCATGACGGGGCCGGAAGGGCAGGTGGTGCGGATTGTCGCCGCGCGCGAACCGACCTATCTTGTGCGCTGCGCGGATGCGCACACCCTGCTGCGCTGCGCCTTTCACCTGGGGAACCGCCACACGCAGGCACAGGTGGGCGACGGCTTTTTGCGCATCCGCAAGGACGTGGTGCTCAAGGAAATGCTGGAAGGCTTGCAGGCGACCGTGACGGAAGAAAGCGCGCCGTTCGAGCCGGAAGCGGGCGCGTATGGCGGCGGTCACGGCCACCACGACGGCCACGGCCAGCACTTGCTGGCGCCCGTGCCGCTGCGGCAGAAAATCCACCGTCCCGGCGATGCGCCGGGCGCCGCCTGATGCAGGCCTCGGCCCTGCTGCATCTGCTGCAGTTCGCCAGCCCGGCCTTGCCGATCGGCGCGTACAGCTATTCGCAGGGACTGGAAGCGGCGCTGGAATCGGGCCTGGTGACGGATGCGGCCACGGCGCGCGACTGGATTGCGCAGCATCTGGCGCAGGTGGTGGCGCGCTGGGAAGCGCCCCTGTGCTGGCGCTTGATGCAGGCGTTTGCAGCGCAGGACCTGGGCGCCGTGCAGCGCTGGAGCGAGCGTTTCATCGCTTCGCGCGACACGGCGGAATTTCGCGCCGAGACCATCCAGATGGGCTATTCACTGACCAAGCTGCTGGCCGAGCTGGGCGTGGCCGACGGCGTGCTGATCGACATGCTGCAGGGCGAGCCGGAGGTGGCGCTGCCCACGGCGTATGCCTGCGCCGTGGCGGCGCTGGCGATCCCGCGCGAGGAAGCGCTGCTGGCCATGCTGTTTGCCTGGGCGGAAAACCAGGTGCTCGTCTGCGTGAAATCCGTGCCGCTGGGGCAGGTGGCGGGCCAGCGTTTGCTGCTGTCGCTGCGGCCGGACCTGGAAGCGGCGGCCCTCGCGGCGCAAACCTTGCAAGACGACGAGATGGGCAACTGGGCACCGGGCCTGTCGCTGCTGTCGATGCGCCACGAAGTGCAGTACAGCCGCCTGTACCGTTCCTGAATACTACAACGAGAGACTACAACATGACATCGATTACCTCAAATCCCCTGCGCGTAGGCATCGGTGGCCCCGTCGGCTCGGGCAAGACGGCCCTGTGCGAAATGCTGTGCAAGGGCATGCGCGAGCGCTACGACATGGCCGTCATCACGAACGACATCTACACCAAGGAAGACATGGAAATCCTGCTGCGTGCCGACGCCTTGCCGGCCGAGCGCCTGATGGGGGTGGAGACGGGCGGCTGCCCGCACACGGCCATCCGCGAAGATGCCTCGATCAACCTGGAAGCGATCGCGCGCATGCAGGCCGATTTTCCCGATCTCGACCTGATCCTGGTCGAATCGGGCGGGGACAATTTGGCCGCCACCTTCAGCCCGGAACTGTCGGACCTGACGATCTACGTGATCGACGTGGCCGGCGGCGAAAAAATACCGCGCAAGGGCGGACCCGGCATCACGCGCTCGGATTTGCTTATTATCAACAAGACGGATCTGGCGCCGTATGTGGGCGCCAACCTCGACGTGATGGCGCAGGATGCCAGGCGCATGCGCGGCGAGCGTCCCTTCGTTTTCACCAACCTGCGCAGCGGCGACGGCGTGCAGGCCGTGATCGATTTTATCCGCGAGCAAGGTTTGCTCGATCAACCCGGCAAGGAGCTGCAATGAGCGCAAGACTGATGACAAAAACGGCCGCCGTGGCGGCCCTGTGCCTGCTGGCCGTGCCCGCCATGGCCCACCCCGGTCATGGCGACAGCGTGGGCTTCCTGGCCGGCTTCGCCCATCCGTTCACGGGCATCGACCATTTGCTGGCCATGCTGGGCGTAGGCATCTGGGGCGGCCAGCAGCGCCGCGGCTGGGGCCAGCCCGCCACTTTCCTCGGCATGATGCTGTTCGGCGCGCTGGCCGGCATGGCGGGCTTGACGATGCAGGGGCTGGAAACGGGCATCGCCGCCACGGTGGCCCTGGTGGGACTGGCCATCGCGCTGGCGCTGGCCTTGCCGAACTGGCTCGGCATGTTGCTCGTGGGTATGTTTGCGCTGGCGCATGGCAATGCGCATGGCCAGGAATTGCCGGCCGCCTCGGCCGCGTGCGGCTTCATGCTGGCCTCGGCGGCCTTGCTGTGTGCGGGACGTTTCACCGGCCAGGTGCTGGCCGAGCGCGTGCTGCGCCTGGCCGGCGTGGCCTTGACGGCTGCCGGCGTGGTGCTGATGGGAATGAATTAAGCGCCGGGGCGGCGCTCGGACAGCACGATGGGCGCCGCCTTTTCAGGATGTAAACCCTGGTGGCCCGCATACACGGCGGCAATCGCGGCCATGTCGGCGTCCTTGTCGCCCGTCAAGTATAAGTGGTCGACCACGCCCAGCACCTTGTTCGGGTAGTCGATGTAGACCAGCAACAACGGTACCTTGGCGGCGACGGCCAGGTGATAAAAGCCGCTTTTCCAGTTCGGGCGGTAGCTGCGCGTCGCTTCCGGCGTGATGGCCAGCCAGTACCAGTCGGCCGCCAGCATGCGCTCGGCCTGGCGCTGAATCGTGCCGCTGGTGGTGCTGCGGTCGACCGGTTCGCCGCCCAGGTAGCGCAGCACCTTGCCCATGGGGCCGCGGAACAGCGAATCCTTGGCCAGCCAGCGGAACGGCAAGGACAGCGCCCATTTGCCGAACAGGCCGACCATGAAATCCCAGTTGGACGTGTGCGGGTAGACGACGGCGATGCCGCGCGGCCCCGGCAGGGGACGGAAGCGCATGCGCCAGCCGAACAGGTGCAGCACGCGCAGCGCGCAGCGCTGGTGCCAGGTCGGCAAGTCGCCCGCTTGTACAAATAAATCGTCCATTGATACCCTTCAGTGACACTGTTCTTAATGGGATGGCGCTGGTGGCCATTTTCCGTGAAGCAAAAATTCTGCGCAGGCATTCTATACGGGGCTGGCGATGGCGACAAGCAGCCGAGGCCGCTATTCATGCGGTGTCGGGGCGGTTGCTGCTGCTATTTTAACGATGGTTTGCCTCCGTGTCGGGCACTAAATGCGCATAATGTGGTCAAAACTTGATGCAAGGTTGATCCACCCGCTATGGAGCCATGGCATGAAAAACAGTGTCGATGATGTACATGGAAACAATGTCCGAACGGACAAAATAATGGCCGAGCTCGTCGAGCGTGGCGTGGCGTTTCATCACGCCCTGGGCCGGACAGTGGCGACCGCCTATTTGCGCGAGCACGCCGTGCCGGCCGAGGTGATACGCCGCGTCTTCAGCAGCGTGCAGGCGCGCCGTCCGGCCCGGCCGGCCCGGCGCCGATGGCGCTGAGGGGCAGGGAACAGCGGCGCAAATAAGGCAAGGCGGCGGACGCTGCGATCATCACGCAGCCAGTTGCGTTGGTATCGTTGCGCCCGCCGCCAGTGGGGGGATGAGCAGCCTGGTGCCGCTCAGGGTGCTCTCAGTGTGCCATTCAGGCTTGTGCCGCCAGCGCCGGGTAGTCCGTGTAGCCGGCGGCATCCGGTGCATACAGGGTGTCCGGGTTCAGCGGATTCAAGGGCGCGTCGCTGTGCAGGCGGATGGGCAGGTCGGGGTTGGCGATGAACCACAGGCCAAAGGCCACGGCATCGGCTTCGCCCTTGGCCAGCAGGGCTTCGGCCGCCGCCTTGTCCATTTTCTCATTGGCAATGTACACGCCGCCAAATTCCTGCTTCAGGTACGGGCCCAGGCGGTCTTCACCGAGCGCTTCGCGCGCGCAGATGAAGGCGATGCCCCGTTTGCCCAGCTCGCGTGCCACGTAGCCGAAGGTGGCGCGCGGGTTCGAATCGCCCATGTCGTGCGCGTCGCGTCGCGGCGCCAGGTGCATGCCGACCTTGTCGGCGCCCCATACTTCGATGCACGCGTCCGTCACTTCCAGCATCAAGCGGGCGCGGTTTTCAATCGAGCCGCCATAGTTATCGGTGCGCAAGTTGGTGCTGTCTTGCAGGAACTGGTCGAGCAGATAACCATTGGCGCCATGGATTTCCACGCCGTCGAAGCCCGCTTTTTTCGCATTTTCTGCGCCCAGGCGGTAGGCTGCCACGATGCCGGGGATTTCTTCCGTGTCCAGCGCGCGGGGCGTGACGAATTCCTGCTTCGGGCGCACCAGGCTGACATGGCCGGCCGGCTTGACGGCGCTGGGCGCCACGGGCAGGTCGCCATCGAGGAAGACGGGCGCGGAAATGCGGCCCACATGCCACAGTTGCAGCACGATCAGGCCGCCCGCGTCATGCACGGCCTTGGTGATGTGTTTCCAGCCTTCCACCTGTTCGTCGGACCAGATGCCGGGCGTATCCGCGTAGCCCACGCCCTGCGGCGTGACGGCCGTCGCTTCCGAGATGATCATGCCTGCCGAAGCGCGCTGCGTGTAGTACTCGGCCATCAGGGCGTTGGGCACGCGGCCCGGATTGCCGGCGCGCGAACGCGTCAGCGGCGCCATGATGATGCGGTTTTTCAGTTGCAGGCTGCCAATGGTGATAGGGTCGAATAAAGTTGCCATGATTGTCATTTCCTTGTGGGGGCCGGTCGGGCGGCGTTACGATGGGGATGCTTACAAACCTTGTTGCATGTGGTCGAGAAAGGCCTGGATGGTCGCTTCATTGCGGCTGAAGAAACTCCATTGGCCCACCTTGGTGGCCGAAATCAGGCCCGCCTTCTGCAGGCTGGCCAGGTGCGCCGAGACCGTCGATTGCGACAGGTTCAGGCGGCGGTCGATCAGGCCGGCGCATACGCCCAGGTGCAGCGGGTGGTCCTGCTCCTGGAAATACTGCTCGGGTTCCTTCAGCCATTGCAAAATCTGCCGGCGCACGGGATTGGCCAGCGCCTTGTGGATGGCGTCGATATCCATGTTGTTTCTCCTGAGCATGCAATTCGCTTTTCAGCGATGTATATATCGCGATTATTCAATTCTAATATCGTTGTTTTACGATATAGTTATCTTACGATATAAATGAAAAGCGTGCTGGCGGCACGCGTTTTTTGACGGGTTCAGGCAGGAAGGGGATTGCGCTGCAGCACGGCCGGGCCCGTCAACACGATGCGCACCAGGTCCACCTGGCGCTGGGCGCCGGCCTTGGCGGTGGCGCTCTTGATCTGGGTGCGCGCCGTGTGGATGGAGATGCGCTGGCGTTCGGCGTATTCCTGCAGGGAATAGCCGTTGACGAGCGCTTCCGTCAGGCGCGCCTCGGCCACCGTCATGCCATAGAAATTGCGCAAGGTGGCCGCCAGGGAAGTGATCAGGTCGCTGCTGTCGCTGAGGAAAACGGCGATGGCGCTGGCCGAGCCGAACGGACTGTGCCAGGAGGGCAGGGGCGTGATGCGCAGGCGCAACTGTTCGCCCGTCAAGCCGTTCAGGTTCAGCACGCCGCCGGGACCGCCTGCCGTCGCCGTGCCCGTTTGCGCGGCCTCGTGCAGCATGCGCCGCAGCGCGCCGTTGTCCGCTTCGCGCGGGCAATACAGGGGCGCGCCTTCGCGCAGCTGCAGCAGGCGCGTCGCGGCCGTCATGGCCAGCGCTCGCTCGTTGGCGTACAGCAATTGTGAGGTGGCGTCGAGCAGCAGCACGCCAAACGGCAGCAATTCCAGCACCTGGGTGGAACTCTGGGACAATACTTCCAGCCGCCGCAGCTTGCGCTGCAGGGCAAAGGCCGTTTGCAGGTGGGGCATCAGGCTGCGGATCAGCGCCAGCTCGCCCGCGTCGTAGGCGCCCGCCCGTTCGCGGCGCACCACGGTGACGTTGGTGGAACGCTCGGCGCGCAGTTCGACGATGGCCGCCGCCGTATAAAAGATGTCTTGCGGGCGCAGCCAGTCCGTCCAGTATTCGGTTTTCTTCAGGCAATGGTCGGGAAACAGCATGGAGCCGGTGACGACGGCGCCTTCGCGGTGCAGGGTGGCATCTTCCAGCCAGACGTTGCGCGCGCCGTAATAGCTGGCAAAGCTGGCCATGGCGTCCGATTCGAAGCCATACGTGGCGGACAGGCCGCTGCCCGGCAGCTGGACGTCGACCGAGCGGTTGCTGAAATCATTGGCCCAGATCAAGCCCGCGTGCGACTTCAGCTGTTGCGCAAAGGCGGACAGGAATTGCGACCAGGCGCCATGCCGCGTGGCCGCCTCGTAAATCAGCGTAATCAGTGCCTGGCTGGCGACGGCGAGCGATGGCGTCATTGGCGATCCTCATGGCGGCAAGCGGTGGACAAGACACATCTCGGGGCGGCCGCAGCATGGGCCGCCCGCCTTCCTTAATGCGATTCCAGCCAGCTTTTGCCGCTGGCCGTGCACGTGCTGAGGCTGGCGTACTGGCTGACATAGTTATAACCGCTGCCGCAGCCGCCTTCGCCGGATTTGACGGGGCCGTAGCAAGTGCCTTCATAGCTGAGCTTACCATTGACGGTGGTGCTTTTGACACAGAAATTGTAGTTGCTGGCCGTGGTGTTGTTGGGCAAAGTGGGGCCGGTGTTTTGCCCGCAACCGAGGTCCTTGCTCACGGCGCGCGCGTAATCGACCATTTTCTGGTAGGTGCCGCTGTAGTAGGTGTCGGCAACGGTTTTCTGCCCCTGCTTGCAGGCGGCGACCACGCTGTCGTAGCCGGAGTCCGCCTGGGCGTAGTTGCCCGATACCTGGATGCCGCAGGCGCTGGCCTGCTTGCGTTCCGCATCGCTGATCAGATTGCTGTACTGGCAGCTTGCCGAAGTGCCGCTGGTGCCGCCGGCGCTGGTGGAGTCGCTGCCCGAGCCGCTGCCGTCGCTGCTGCCGCCGCAGGCGGACAGCATGAGGCAGCCGAGCAGAGTGACAGCAAAGGTGGTTGGATGTGCTTGCATGATTTCCCCTGTGGACTGTGATTTGCCACCATGTGTCTGGTGGTATCTTTTTTATTGCTACAAGGAATTGTATCGAGCATTTTTTTGGGAAACGCCACCTGTTGGGGGTATGTGCGGGAAGGACGGGGGGGGGCGCCCGCCCCCCCCGGCAGGCATCAGGCGAAGTGGAACAGCAGCAAGGCAATGACGGCGGGCACCGTTTGCAGGTAGAGGATGCGCATCATGACGGTCGCCGCGCCCCACACGCCGGCCACGGCGATGCAGGCCAGGCCGAAGACGGTGAATGCATGGGCGATGGCCGCGTCCGGATGAAAAAAGCCCAGCGCCAGCGCCGCGACGAGAAAGCCGTTGTAGCAGCCCTGGTTCGACATGGCGGGGCGCACGATCTCCGCCTTTTCCCTGGACAGGCCAAACACCTTGCGTCCGCGCACATCGAACAGCACGGTTTCCAGCAACACGATGTAGACGTGCAGCAGCAGGATGAGGGCGGTAAGGATTTGGGCCAGTAGCAGCATCATTGTTCCCGAGAGTGAGTGGATGCAGCAATTATGCTGCCATCAGCATGTTTTTTGGCAATATTTGATTGGAGCGGCCGCACTAGAAAAATGTGCTTGCGGCAAGAGTTTTCACCCGATGGTATACTTTTCCCTTTGCTCCTGTGGGGACGACCCCGCTCGATGTGGGGGCTGCATGGCGGGGACGACCCTGCCGCCTCGGGAGAAATAGATGGCGTGGATCATTCTGGTATTGGCAGGCTTGCTGGAAATTGGCTGGGCCATCGGCCTCAAGTACAGTGCCGGTTTTACCCGCCTCGTGCCCTCCGTCTTGACGGCGGTGTCCATGCTGGGCAGCGTGGTGATGCTGGGCCTGGCCTTGCGCACCTTGCCACTGGGCACGGCCTACGCCATCTGGACGGGCATCGGCACCGTCGGCACGGCCATCTTCGGCATCATGGTGCTGGGCGAACCGGCCAGCGCCGCGCGCATCGCCTGCATCGCCCTGATCGTGTCCGGCATCCTGGGCTTGAAACTGCTCAGCCCGCAATAAAGGATGCCAGCATGAGTCTCGCCATGACGTATTTCTACCTGGCTATCGCCATCATCGCCGAAGTCATCGCCACCAGCGCCTTGAAGGCGTCCGACGGCTTCAGCCGCTTGTGGCCCAGCGTCATCACCGTGGTCGGCTACAGCATCGCCTTCTGGTGCCTGTCGCTGACCCTGAAGGTTATTCCTACCGGCATCGTGTATGCGATCTGGTCCGGTGTGGGCATCGTGCTCATTTCCGCCGTCGGCTGGTTCTGGTTCAAGCAAAGCCTCGATACGCCGGCCTTGATCGGCCTGGGGCTGATCATTGCCGGCGTGCTGGTGATTAATCTTTTCTCCAAATCAGTGGGGCATTGATCAGAAGCTGCTGGCCACCCGCGCCAGGTAATACCACTCGGCATTGGCTTGCGCGTTGACGTCCGGGAAGAGGATATAGGCGTCGAATTCGGCCGTCACGGGCGTGCCGTCCGCGCGCACGCCGATCTGTTCGCCCTGTTTGACCTTGTCAAAGCTGGACCAGGTCTTGATGAAGCGGTCGCTTGCATGCAGCTTGTCGTGCACGACGACCATGTTCAGCGCTTCCATGTCCGCGTCCGCGATGGCTTCCGGTTGCGGTGCATCAATGAAGCCGAGGAAAGCGAGCGTATTCTTGATGGCGCGGTAGGCCACGTCCGGTGCGGCGGGGTCCGCGTGCTGGCCGCATTCCAGGGTCAGGGCATAGCCGCCCGTCGAGCGCATGTATTCCGTCGTGCCCACGCCATAGCGCAAGACCAGGCCCACCTGGTCGCTATTGCCCAGGCGGCGCTGCACGCCCTGGCCGTAGGCATGCAGCCAGCCATCGACGAAGCGGCGCACGCCCAGGCGGCGCGCCAGCGCGCGTTCCTTGTCTTCATGTTGAAACGGTTGCAGCGGGCCATCGTTGTTGCGCGGACCCACCATGACGAAGGGCTGGCTGTCGGCATTGAACGAGTGCAAGTCCAGCAGCACGTCGTGCTGGCCCAGCAAGGGGCACAGCCAGTTGGCGATGCGGTCTTCGAAATCCTGCGGATTGTCGTTTGGAAACAGATTGCGGTTCAGGTTGCGGTCGCCGCTGCGCACGCCCTTGGCGTAGGCCAGCGGGTTGGTGATGGGCACGAAGGTGACGCTGCCGGCCAGAATCGAGAGGGCGCCGCTGTCGAGTTCAGCCATCACGCGGTGGATGCCCTTGGTGCCGCAGGTTTCATTGCCGTGCACGGCGCCCGTGACGATCAGGCGCGGGCCGGTGCCCTGGCCCGTGTAGTTGATGGATTTGAAGTGGAGTGCGCTGCTCATGCTGGACATATCCTATGCTGTTGCGGGAAGGGAAAGCGGGGTCGGCATATTTTAGCGGGATTCGCCGTGCACGCCTGCAAAAAGTTGGCCATGGCAAGGTGCGGCATGGCATGATCGGCGCCACCGTTGTTTTCCCTTGCCGATTCCATGTCCAGTACGTCCCATCCTTCCCGCCTGTACGGCGTCGATACCTTGCGCGCGCTGGCCATCGTGCTCGTCTTCATGAACCATTATTTGCTGTTCGTCAGCGAGGGCGGGGCGTTTGGTTTCTGGGGAGAAATCGGCTGGACGGGTGTCGACCTGTTCTTTGCCCTCAGCGGCTATCTGATCGGCAACCAGATCTTTGCGGCCTTGCGCAGCGAACACGGGTTTTCCTTGCCCCGTTTCTATGCGCGGCGTTTCCTGCGTACCTTGCCCAATTTCTATGTCGTGCTGGCTTTGTATTATGTGTGGCCCGCGTTTCGCGGCGATAACGCGCTGCTGCCGCTGTGGAAATTCCTGACGTTTACGCAAAATATCAATTTGACGCCGGGCACGGCGTTTTCCCATGCGTGGTCGCTATGCGTGGAAGAGCAGTTCTACGTGCTGCTGCCGGCCGTGGCGTTGTTGATCGCCGCCTGCCGCAAGTCGCTGCTGTGGGCCTGGCTGGCCGTGGCCGCCAGCTTGATCGTCGGCATGCTGGTGCGCGCCTACCTGTGGGATGAGTACGTGCAAGTGTCGCGTGGCGGTCTCGGCTATTACAAGTATATTTATTACGCGTCGTGGTGCCGCTTCGACGAGCTGGTGGCGGGCGTGGCGCTGGCGCTGCTGAAAAATTACCATCCGGGTGCCTGGGCGCGCCTGACCTCCTGCGGCAACCGCACCTTGCTGGCAGGAATCGTTGCCACGGCGCTGATGTTTTATGTGTTTCTCACCGATCACTATGGCTATGCGGTGACCGTGTTCGGCTATCCGGCCCTGGCCGCCGGTTTTACCCTGCTGCTGATCGCTGCGCTGAGTCCCGGCAGTGCGCTGTATCGACTGCGCGTGCCGGGTGCTGCCAGCTTGGCCCTGTGGTCGTATGCGATTTATCTGTTGCACAAGCAGCTGTGCATCCTGCTGCGCCCGCTCTTGCAGGATATGGGGTATGGGCCGGACGGGGCGCCGGCGATACTGATCAGTATCGCCGTCAGTATCTTGACGGGCTGGCTCTTGTATAGAGTGGTGGAAACGCCGTTCATGCGCTTGCGGGCGCGCTATGTGCCCGCCAATCACGCATGACGATTACATGTCGAGTATTACATGTCGATCACGTCGAGTCCCCGTGGCGTGCCGACCAGCAATTCCATGATCGCATGCACGCGCAGATTCGTATCTTCATGTTCCGTGTTGTAGATCAAGGTGCGCAAGCCGGGTACGGCTTCCGCGATGTGGGGACTGGCATAGGCATTGATCAATAACAAGACCAGGTCCGTGGCGCCCGCGCCGGGCTGGCGCCGCAGTCGGTCGTGGATCACGTTCAGCAGCGCGCGCTGCATGCGCGGCGTGGGATTGGTGATGTAGGCGAAGACGCTTGGCGTGTTGGCGATGGCCGCGCAGATGCGCCGTTCGATCTCGTCGGGCTTCACGTCGGAGGCGATATCGAAATACGCGGCTTCCCAGCGCGTGCGCGCGTAGGGGTGATTGGGCGGGAAGGAGTCGGCCGTTTCAAAACCGCAGATGCGGCTCAGGGTTTTCAGCCAGGCTAATAGGGTGGAGTTCATGCCCCGATTCTAGCGGCATTCCGCGTGCGCCGGGCCCTCTCCATATAAAGGGGGCTGACGCCCGGAGAAATGATTAAAGTTTCCTGCAAAAGAGCCCTTGTCATTCTGGGAAAGCCTCTCTATAATGCTGGTCTTCGGGGC